>NZ_JARVTD010000023.1:0-204928 GCF_030208835.1 Variovorax sp. efr-133-TYG-130
GGCAACCCGTGCCGGCGTTCGCCACGCTGGCGCTGCTCAACGACTGGCTGGAGGACCGCTGCAAGGCGCTGTGGGGCGAGATCGTCCACGGCAAGCTGCCAGGGACCGTAGCCGATGTCTGGTCGCAGGAACGGCCGCTACTGATGCAGATCCCCAGACCCTTCGATGGTTTCGTAGAACACACCAAGCGCGTCTCGCCCACCTGCCTGGTGCACTTCGAGCGCAACCGCTACAGCGTTCCGGCCTCCTACGCGAACCGGCCAGTGAGCCTGCGCGTGTACGCCGAACGCCTTGTCGTGGCGGCCGAGGGCCAGATCGTGTGCGAGCACACGCGCATCATTGACCGTCGCCACGACACCGCAGGTCAGACCGTCTACGACTGGAGGCACTACCTGGCGGTGCTGCAACGCAAGCCAGGAGCGCTCAGGAACGGAGCGCCCTTCAGCGAGCTGCCGCAGGGCTTCCGGCGGCTGCAGGCCGCGTTGCTGAAGCAGCCGGGTGGAGACCGCGAGATGGTCGAGATCCTGGCGCTGGTGCTGCACCACGACGAGCAGGCAGTGCTGACCGCGGTCGAACTGGCGCTGGAAGCCGGCGTGGCCAGCAAGACCCATGTGCTAAACGTGTTGCACCGACTGCTCGATGCCAAGCCCGTTGCGCCCGCGCCCGTCACGGCACCGCAGGCACTGCGCCTGGTGAACGAGCCGAAGGCCGATGTGCTGCGCTACGACACGCTCAGGGGGCGTGCCAGCGCTGCTGGCGGCCTGCGCGGGCCGCTGAACTCCAAGTCAAGCAGCCAGGAGGTGCGCCATGCGACATGACCCTGCCAGTGGCGCCCTCGTGATCATGCTGCGCGAACTCAAGATGCACGGCATGGCCCAGGCCGTCGCGGAGCTGGCCGAACAGGGATCGCCGGCCTTCGAGGCGGCCCAACCGATGCTCTCGCAGTTGCTAAAGGCAGAGACAGCCGAGCGGGAGGTACGCTCGGTGGCCTACCAGTTGAAGCTCGCTCGCTTCCCAGCCTATCGCGATCTCGCTGGCTTCGACTTCGCCAACAGCGAGGTCAACGAGGCGCTGGTGCGTCAGCTACACCGATGCGAGTTCATGGATGATGCGCAGAACCTGGTGCTTGTCGGCGGGCCGGGTACGGGTAAGACTCATATCGCCACAGCCCTGGGCGTGCAGGCCATCGAGCACCATCACCGTCGGGTGCGCTTCTTCTCGACGGTAGAACTGGTCAACGCACTCGAGCAAGAGAAGGCCAGTGGCAATCCCGGCCACATCGCGCACAGACTGATGTACGCGGACATGGTGGTGCTCGACGAGTTGGGCTACCTGCCGTTCAGTGCATCAGGTGGCGCGCTGTTGTTCCATCTGCTGTCCAAACTCTACGAACGCACTAGCGTGGTGATCACCACCAACCTGAGCTTCAGCGAGTGGGCCAGCGTCTTCGGCGACGCGAAGATGACCACGGCGTTGCTGGACCGGCTTACACATCACTGCCATATTCTGGAGACTGGAAACGACAGCTTCCGCTTCAAGCACAGCTCGGCTCAACCCGTTCAGGCAGTCCAACCTAAAAAGGAGAAAACCAAAAACTTATCCACACCGTGAGCCGGCCGGCTCGCAAAGAGGGTGGGTCAATATTCGATGGAAATCGCGGGTCAGGATTCCATGGAACTCAACAGCTTCGGCACTGGTGTGTCTCGGCTCGGTGCTTGATGCGCAGGTGTTGAGATCGAGAGCGCGCAGCCTGGCCTGCTTCAAATGCGCAACGCTCACTGCTGCTTGGGCGATGCCGCGGGGCCTTCAATCCACTTGCAGCATGAGCGTGTCTTGGCGCAAGCTGGTTGAACCGTGGCTTGCAGCCTGTCCAGGCGCTCGAGTCGTCTTGTCGGTGGGCTATCGAATTCATCGACATGGGTTTCCACTTCGAAAGAAGTCCCGTCGCTGAGCGTCTTCAGAAGGCCTGCGATTTCGGCAAGGCGGAGATGTGCCTTTCTCGACGAATCGGCATCGCCCTTGATCGCGAACGCAAAGATGTCAGCGCGGTATATGCCGTGTGTCGCTCTGCTTGTGTCCTTCTGCTCGATGAACCAGTTTGTCAGAGAGATGACCTGCTCCGAACCGAGGCGCGTGCTGGCCGGCGCGACCTGCACTTCGTGTTCGAGCCCACCAAAAGAACATGCGATGGCACCTTTGAAGGCGACGGTGCAGATGAGGGCGACGCCCGCACACAACCATCTTGCGCGAGGCAGCGTGCACTCGAATTTCTCTTTCATCTTTGCAGGGCCGCCGGCTTGTAGAGAGGGTCACCCTTTTGACACGGGCATTCGTGTGGGCAGGCCGGAAGGAAATCGATGTTTACGCGCTTCACCAAGTCGCTTCCCTCTGGGGCCGGGATGGCGGCGACATACCCTTTGGTGGGCAAGTCGACTTCGCGCACGTCGAATTGCAGGTCTTCCCTGAGGACTCTCGCGACGTTCCTGGCGCGCTTCACCCCTAGATTGCTCGCGTCGTGCTCGCCGAATGCCGCTTGCGTTGAAAGAAAAAGCGACTCTCGATTCGGATACTGCAATCGGAGCATGGCCGTCCAATTGGCGAGCTTGAGAACCTCCTTGGCCGGAACGGTCGCCGAGTTCCTCTCAAACACGATGCCGATGGTTCTGATCGGGCTGCAAGCCCATGTGGTCGGCGCAAGCAGAACAGCAAGAGATGCAAGGAGGCATCTCGGAAAGGATTGCCAGCAGTCTTTCATTTTCAAGCCTCGGCTCGGCGCCGTGCTCGGTGTGAAGCCAGGTAGGGCTGCACTCGCATCAACGCTCCAACCATCGGGCCGACCGGGATTGCAGCCCGGCAGTTTCGAGGTCTTCAGGTTCGGACATAGCTTTATGGCCGCAAAGTCGTTGACTACGAGGTCTGCACTTTTCCTCTCTCGGTAGCTAAGTGCAAACCGCTCGGCTTCGGTGGGCAAGGGAAAAAGACCTTTCAACGCGTGCGTCGTGTTGTCGGCTCTCCGAAGGCGCCTATCTGACATGAACATTCGTGCGGACAAGCAGGAAGAAAGTCGAGTTGCACGGCCCTGACGCCTTGGCTCTTCTCCAACTCCTTGAGGTACGCGGACGCAGACTTTTGTACATGGCCTCGCTCCGGCAGATAGATCTTTGCTCCATCGAACAGAAGGTTTTCCCGGAGAACACGAGCAACATTGCGTGCTCGCGCCATTGCAAGGTTGCTTGGAGAGTTTTCGCCAGGTTCTGCCGAAGCGCTGATGTCGATAGATTCATGGTTCGGATATCTCGCATGCAGGTCGGCCATCCAGCTAGCAAGCCTCGACACCTGCGCTGCGGATACGGTCGCGGAGTCGCGATCGAAGTACACACCAATGACCTTCATCGGACTGCAGGCGTGAACTGAGGGCGTGGAAACCAATGACAAGAAGATTGCGGTCATACGCCAAATGGCTGGGCGATATCTTTTCATGGCACTCCAAGTGTGTAAGCCACGATGCTGTCGGCATTGGAAAGAAGGGCGGCGTGGTTTTCGCTGGTCACGCGCCGCCTTGAGTTTGCCGTCCCGTTCCAGGTGTCATTCGATCCGAAGGTGTCGTTGAAGTGGGTCACTTCGTGAAGCAGCACCACGAGCTGCGAGTTGGCATCCATGACTACACCGGTGTCAAAGTTGACCACGTTGTCTTCGTAGTAGCAGAAGGGAAGGGCGATCGCGATGGTGTGAGTTGTCGTGTCCGATTTGCATGCGGCAGCATCCGCCCCGAAGGTGCTGCCCATGACGCAGGTGGCCAGCTTGCCGCCCGCAACAAAGCGGACGAAATTCTTGGGCTCAAGAGATTTCAGCACTCGCACGCATTCGACCAAGCCTTTCTGCAAGTGCCCCCGGGTGTACTGATCGGCGATGGCAAACCACGCTTTGACATGAGCCTGCGCCGCTTTGTCCCAACGCTCCAGTTCGGGCAAGCGCTTCTTCGTGATGTAGTCGACCGCCATGTCGCGCAACTTCATTGCCAGCGTTGCAAATTCCTTGTTTGTCATATTCGGACAGATGTTCTCGGTCTGCTCGGCTTCCGGAGGATGTGTGACGTGAGCGTCGACGGTCTTCTTGAAGGCTGCCATCTCCGCAGCTTTTGCCACGGCCGTTGTAGCGGGTGGCGCAGTCTGACTCGGTGTCACGCCGCCCGCATGCCAATCGTCATCGTCATATTCCGCCGACTGCCGCAACACCGACAGCAGCGGCTGCGGCACAGGGCAATGGCACACCACCACGTCCCCCTCCAGCGCCATCTCCGATATGAACTGCGGTCGCCGCGGCCCTCCTGCCTTGGCGATGATGCCGACGCTGTTACATCCCTCGCAGTACGCCCTGCCACCGACCAGCGCGGGCCGGTGCCCGAAGAAATCGACCATCGGGCCGTCGTACGGCAGCACCCTTCCACCGGCGGCCGGCGGATCACCGACCAAGACAACTCTGCGCATCATCCTGAAACCTCCCTGTTGTGTGCGGGAGTTGTAGGAGGAAGCGCGCGTTGACACTGTTGCCCACTGTCAACTGGCTAGAAATTCTTCACGCGGGCTTTGGTTTTTTTCGATTCCTGGAGCGGCGCGGAGTCAGCGAAGAAAGGCCTGCAGCATTGCAGGCCAGGTCGGTTCGGGAGTGGCGGCCTGTCGCGCAGACCCCTACGGCTGCACGGCCAAGAGCACGGCGTGCGTCAGCACGTGGGCAATCATTGCCGCCTCCAGGCCATGCCGCCAGAAGAGGTATCCGGCCACGAGGCCGAATGCGGCATTGGCCCCGACGATGTAGGCCACGAGGCCGGCACTCGGCGCGCCCGCCAAGGCAAAGGCGGCCGGCAGGTGCCCCACGCCGAACAACAGCGCGCTGCCCGCGATGGCGACCCAGAAGATCCACGCGGGTGGCGTGGCGCGCCCTCGCCGTGCTGCAACGCGCCACAGGGCCCAGGCCATCGCGCTCATCAGGCCCCAGCGCACGAGGACTTCTTCCGTGATGCCGCCGTAGAGAAAGCGCACGACGGGCGGCAGCGTCACGCCCTGCAGCGCTTCGGCGGCATCGGCCGCGAGGCGCGTGATGGACCAGAGGAGCGCGGCGCCAAGCAGGCCGCCAAGGATGCCTGGAAGGCACTGTGCGCGGAGCATGCCCCACGCCAGCCTCGACCCGGCCAGCGCCGCCAATGCCGGCGCCTGCAAACCGACCCCGGGTGCCAGCCTGGCACCGGCGTATGCCGCCAGTGCCAGCAGCATGGCGCTCTGCATGCCCGAGGCCACGCTCACGACCCACATCGGCAGCGGCAGTACCTTGCCCGCCAGGATCTCGGGCACTGCGAGCCATGCGACGGCGATCACCCCGGGAAGGCCTGCGCAAAAGGCTGCCGCGAACATCCGTCGATTCATGACTGTTCCTCCTTCTATAGTTCTGGGACTGCGTCGCAGCCGTGTTCGCTCGAGCCGGCCGGCCACGGTCGCAGGCTCACTCGGCGATCACTTTGAGTGTCACATCTCTTTGCGCGTCAATCTCCGCACGCGTGAAGGGCAGTTCCACCCATTCGCGGCGGGCAAACCGTTCGGTCTGGTCGGCGAACCAGGGGGAGCCGGGGTCGGTCGACTGGGAGTAGGCGAGGAATGCCCTGGCGCGCGGCCCCTCCGCCGTGAACCCTACCGACTGCAGGTAGCTGGTCCCGTGCACGGCTTCGCGCAGGCCGCTTCCGGTGGCATCGACGCTCATCATCATGTTGTACACGCCCAGTTCCTCATGTCCGCCGGGAACGGGGATGCGCCGTCCGCCCCGCGTCGCGCCCTGGATGTCTCCCCAGCGCCGGTCCGCAGTCCAGCCCCTGGCTGCGACGTTGCGCACCGCGGCCTCCATGGCCGCACGCACCTGGGCCGTCACCTCGGGCTGTTCGACGCGCAGGCCGCGCGGCGTGTTCACGGGATCGGAGGGATCGAATGCAACGCGCCAGACGTCCGGGCCCTGCTGCAGGAACGACAGCGCGAAATCTTCCATGTACCCATAGCCGATGCCGGCATCCAGGCCTGCCGTGCGGTCCCATGACTTGAGCGCCGCGCATGCCTGGTTCATCTCGGCAGTGGCTTCGGGCGACCTGCTGCCGCCCGGGCATAGCGAGAGCATGTCGTCGAGCACCAGCTCCGCCAGGTACACGCGGTTGTCCAGCACCATGGCCTCGACCTGGTCCTGAGATACGCGTCGGGTGGGCACCCCGTTGCGCGGCTGCAGGGCGGTCTGCAGCCACGACAGGCCCTGACGTGTGCGCAAGCCTTGCCGGGAGCCCGCGATGCTCACCAGCGGGGAGAAGCCCTCGAGCGGAGCCTGGGGGTTGGTCAGCCAGGCGCTGTCATTCGAGTTATGGACGTAGTCGTGGCGCTCCAGCAGCGGCAGAGCCTTGCCTGCAAAGATGCCCGCCTGCGGCGCGGCAGGGTCGTTCGCCCATTGGCAGCGCGTCGTGTCGCCTCGCAGCACGGGGGCGGGGAGGTCCTTCAACGCGTCGGAGCCGGTGGCCTGGCAGTCGGCCAGCATTTGCGCGGAGACATTCGGCGTGGGCGTTGCGCTCATGAACAACGTGCGTCCGGAGGCATCCGCCGCCAGGGTGTTGTTCCACGGGTTGCCCACGATGCGCAGCACCGCGTCTTTCATCTCGTCGAGCGAGCGGGCCCGGTTCATGGCCAGCCACTGGTCGGCCAGGCGGTGGTTGTCCGTATTGGTATCGCGCACGGTGTAGGCGTGCTGGCTGTCCCAGCGCAGCGGCCCATGGGCGATGACGGTGCCGAAGTCGGTGGTGTAGTAGGCGTGTTCGCGTGCCGCGATGCGCCCGTCGGGCTCCCGTACGTCGATCTTGAACACCTTGCGCTCCATGGGCCTGCTTTGCCCATCCACCATGTAGCGCGTGGGGTCCGCGGGGTCCAGGCGCAACTGGTGGAAGGTGAGGCGCGCCGCCGTGTTCGTGGTGTGCGTCCAGGCAAAGTCGCGTGTGAAGCCGATGCCCACGATCGGCAGGCCGGGCAGGCTGGCGCCCATCACGTCCATGCGGCCGGGAATGGTCAGGTGCAGCTGGTACAGGCGCAGCACGCCGGCCCAGGGAAAGTGCGGGTTGCCCAGCACCATGCCGCGCCCGTTGGCGGTGGCGTCGCTGCCCAATGCCATGGCGTTGCTGCCCGTGCTGGGCTTTTGCACCAGAGCCTGGAGCGCGGTCGCTCCGGAAATCTGCGGCGCGCCTTGTGCGGCATTGCCGCCGCGCTGCGGCGGCGAAGCCTGGGCCAGCAAGGGCGCGGTGTCGGCCAGTCCATTGAGCGCCGCGTAGTCGCGCATCAGTCGCACGAGGTCGGCTTCTTCCACCGCACGCACCCAGGTCGCGCCCTTGCAGCTCGAAGGCAATGCCTGTGCCCCGGTTTCTCGCAGGTAGCGGTTGAAGCCCGCGGCGAATCCCTTGAACATCGCCTTGACCGGTTCGCTGTAGGCGTTCCAGGCCGCGCGCACCTTGGCCTCGTCGTTGTGATGGCGATAGAACAGGTCGGAGGTCACATTGGCGGGCAGGGTGCCCTGTCCCGATGCGGGCAAGGCCCCTTCGCCGAAGTAGCGGGACCGCTCGCCCCGCACGGTGACGAAATGCTCTGCGAGCACGCAGAAGTTGTCCTGCGCGTACGAATAGCCCACGCCGTAACCGATGCCCTTCTCGTCGCTGGCCTCGATGTGCGGAATGCCATGGGCGGTGCGGCGGATCTCGGCCTTGTAGACATCGCCCGGGGCGATGCCTTGCTGGCCGCCGCCCGTGCTGCTGACATTGCCGCTGTTGCTGCCGTTGCTGCTGAGCCAGCTGCCGATGCCAATGTCGCTGCCGCTGTTGCCGCCGCCGCATGCGGCCAACGCCGCGGTGGCGCTGGCGCAAAGGCCCAGCCGCCAGGGCCGCCGCAGCCCGCATGGACGGTTGGAAGCCGGAGGCGAGGAATGCAAATGCCGAAAGTTCATGTCGTCCCTGATCGAAGTCGGCTGCCGCACCACGCAGCAGCCCTCGGGGCACGATAGAAACCCAGGCTTGGCACAAGCTGAAGCGATGCTGAAAGAACGCTGAACGTGCGCCGGCCGCTCGGAGGGCCGGGATGGGGTGGGGTTGGCGCGTCGGAAAATTTTTTTCCGTGAGGCTGCATCCAAACCCACCCCTGGCGTGTAGACCCCTCAGCAGCGAGGAGCTGCTGACCCTCTACAACCCCAGGAGAAATTCCATGCACACCTCCCGTCCCGCCCGTTCGCTCGCCGTTCTCGGCGCTGTTTCCGCCGCTGCCGCGGTGCTCACCGCCTGCGGTTCGATGTCGATGACGCCCGCTTTCAACCAGTCCAGCCTGCCCCCCACCATCCAGGTGCCGGCCGGCAACAAGGTCGCGATGGAAACGGTGGGCAAGGGCGACATCACCTACGAATGCCGCGACAAGGCCAATGCCCCGGGCCAGACGGAGTGGGTGTTCGTCGGCCCCGACGCCAAGCTGCTGGACCGCAGCGGCAAGCAGGTCGGCAAGTACTACGGCCCGCCGGCCACCTGGGAGTCGATGGACGGCTCGAAGCTCACGGCCACGCAGCTGGCGGTCGCGCCCTCGGGCCCGACCAGCCTGCCGTACCAGCTGGTGAAGGCCAACCCGGCCACGGGCAGCGGCGCCATGACGGGCGTCACGTACATCCAGCGCGTGGCGCTGCAAGGCGGCGTGGCGCCAGCGGCCGTGCCGTGCACGCCGGCCACCAAGGGCCAGAAGCAAGTGGTGCAGTACCAGGCCGACTACATCTTCTGGAAGGCGTCCTGATCGGGGGGCGATTCGGCGGCGGGGCCGCCGGCTCCACTACCATCGGGCCGTGCAGAACCCGCCACCCACCTCGCCCTTCGACTACGACGCCACCCTCATGGCCTGCGCACGCGGTGACCGTCAGGCCCTGCAACAGCTCTACCAGCGCGAAAGCCGCTACCTGCTGGGCGTGGCGCTGCGCATCGTGCGCCAGCGCCAGCAGGCTGAAGACGTGCTGCACGACGCCTTCATCAGCATCTGGCAGCGCGCGGAAACCTTCAACCCCGCGCGCGGCGAAGGCCGGGGCTGGATCTACAGCGTGGTGCGCAACGCCGCGCTGAACATGGTGCGCAGCGGCGCACGCCAGGTGGACGTGAGCGAAGACGCGGCCGAGGCCATCGACGACCAGGCCGCGCTCGCGGCCTATGCCACCGCCGCCGACCCGTTCGAGCTGCGCGCGGACCTCGGCAGGCTTGAAGGCTGCCTGGGCGGCCTGGAGCCAGCGCGGCGCGACTGCATCCTCTATGCGTATGTGGAAGGCTGCTCGCACGGCGAGATCGCCGAGCGGCTGCAGACGCCGCTGGGCACGGTCAAGGCCTGGATCCAGCGCGGCATGCGCGCGCTGCGGGAGTGCATGGCATGAGCAGCGGCACCGCTTCTTCCGGTTTCGGGAATTTCGAAGACATCGACGCGCTGGCGGGCGAATACGTGCTGGGCACGCTGTCGGCCAACGCGCGCGCGGCGGTGGAAGCCCGCATGCGCGACGAGCCCGCGCTGCGCGATGCGGTGCAGGCGTGGGAAGCCCGGCTGCTGCCGCTGGCCTCGCTGGCGCCGCCGGCCGATCCGTCGCCCGCGCTGTGGTCGCGCATCGAGCGCACGCTGGGCAGTGTTGCTGCTGCAGCAGCTGCAGCAGCACCGAAGGCCGGGCAGCCGGCACGCGCATCGGGCTTCGCGAGCTGGTGGAACAACCTGAAGCTCTGGCGCGGCCTTGCCGCCGGCGGCTTTGCAGCCGCGGCGCTGATGGTGGCCGTGCTCATCACCCGGCCGGCGCCCACGCCGCAGTACATGGTGGTTCTGGTCGCCCCGCAAGACAAGTCGCCGGGCTGGGTGATCCAGACCACGTCGTCGCGCCAGCTGAGCCTGGTGCCGCTGGGCACCGTCGAAGTGCCGCCGCAGAAGACGCTGCAGTTCTGGACCAAGGCCGACCAGTGGCGCGGCCCGGTGTCGCTGGGGCTGGTCAAGCAGGGCCAGACGCTGCGCATTCCCATCGACAAGCTGCCGCCGCTGGAGCCGAACCAGCTGTTCGAGCTCACGCTGGAACCCGAGAACGGCTCGCCCATCGACCGTCCGACCGGGCCGATCCAGTTCATCGGCCGCGCGGTCAAGGTGCTGTAGCGCTGCTGCTCCGGCTGGCAAGGGCGGCCGCGACGCCGATGGCGCCCACCAGCATGCACAGCCCGAAGATCACCATGCGCGTCTGCGCCGCGTCGGCAAAGGCGCCGACCAGCAGGCCCGCCAGCGGCTGCGTCAGGTTGTTCAGCAGCACGATCACGCCGGTGGTCTTGCCGTAGTCGTGCGCCGGAATGATCCGCTGGCGGTGGATGCGGATGTAGATGCTGAACATCTTGTCGAACCCGATCACCAGCAGGAAGCCGGCCGCATAGCCCCAATGGCTGGTGCTCACGGCGGTGAGCAGGCCGCCGCCGAAGATCAGCAGGTAGGCGGTCAGCCCCATCTTCTTCAGCGCGAACGACCCCCGGATGATGCTCAGCAGGATCACGATGGTGGCGACGGCGCCCAGCGTCTGCAGCCCCGCGTAGTAGGTGGCCGAGCGATGGTGCAGCCCGGTGACCATCGCGGCGGAAGAAGCGAGCGTGGTGCCGAGCATCAGGTTCACGCCGGCCGTGAGCCCGGTCAGCCGCAGCAGGCCCGGCAGGTGCAGCAGATGGCCGAGCGCGGTCTTGATCGGCTGCAGCAAGTGGCCCTTGGCGGCCTGCGGTTCGTGCAGCTGCATCGGGTTGCCGCGCCGCCAGTACGCGGTGGCGACATCCGCCAGCAGGAAGAGGGCGGCCGCCGCGCCCACCACCGCCTGCCAGGGCAGGAACGCAAAAAGCGCCGCCGCAACGAGCGGCCCGAGCACCATGCCGGTCTGCTCGGCCGTCTGCGCATAGGCCAGCACCTTGTCGAAGCCGTGGCCGTTGCCGGCAATCTGCGGCAGCATCACCTCGCGCGCCATGACGCCCTGCGTGGTCAGCACGCCGCACACGGCAGACAGGCCCACCAGCCAGCCGATGCCGCCCAGCGCCTCGTTGCCCAGCACGCCGAGCACGCAGACCAGCGCCCGAAAGATCTGGCTGCCGCGCAGCAGCCTGATCGGCGAGATCCGGTCGCACAGCGCGCCGCAGACGGGGAACGACAGGAAGCGCGGAAAGGTCTCGGCCGCGAAGGCATAGCCGGACCACGCCACGTCCTGCGTCACCTGGAACACCACCAGCGGCACCAGGAACAGCAGGATCTGGTCGGCCAGCTTGGAGACGAGCAGCGAGAAAAGAAAGGCCGGGAACTGACGAGCCGAGCGCCGCGGGCCGATCGGCTTCATCCTCAGAACGCCGAGCGCGGCAGCAGCGCCGGCACCAGCGTGCGGTTCATCCGCTCGCGCCACCAGCGCAGCGCCTGGCCCTGCGCGCCGGTCTTCCAGGCCAGCCAGAAGGCTTCGGGCGGGCGCGGTTCCTCGGTGGGCAGTTCGACCAGCGTGCCGCGCTTGAGCTCGCCCAGGATGCAGGCGCGCGGCAGGAAGCCGTGGCCCAGGCCGGCGACCTGGCAGGCGATCTTCGCGGGCATCGACGGCACGGTGATGCGCGGCTGGCCGGCCAGCAGGCCGACGGTGCGCTCCGACAGCGTGCGCGCGCTGTCGCCCACCACGATGGCGTTGCACTCCAGCAGGTCGCCGCGCTGCAGCGGCCGGCCCAGCCGCGTGAGCGGGTGCGAGGGCGCCACGCAGAACGCGAAGTCGAGGCTGCCCACGGTCACCGCCTGGTAGCCGCCGCCGGCCGGCCCGTCGCCCGCGGCGATGACGATGTCGGCGCGCCCCTCGCGCAGCGCCTCCCAGCTGCCGGTGAGCGCCTCGCAGCCGATGCGCAGCCGCGTGCCGCAGCGCAGGTCTTCGAAGGCGCGGATGTCGTCGATGAGCGCTTGCGTGGGAATGAGCGAGTCGTGCACCAGCCGCAGCTCCGACTCGTAGCCGGTGGCGATCTGCCGCATGCGCGATTCGAGGTCGTTCGCGGCGCTGAGCAGCCAGCGGCCCTCCTTGAGCATTTCCTCGCCGGCGGCGGTGAGCGTGACGCGCGGGCCGTTGCGCTCGAACAGCAGCATGCCGAGCTGCTCCTCGAGCTTGCCCACGGCATACGAGATGGTGGAGGGCACCTTGTTCAGGCGCGTGGCGGCGGCGGCGAAGGAGCCGTGGCGCGCGATGGCGTCGACCACCTCGATGGCTTCCAGGCTGAGTTTGAGCATGCGGCGGTCCTTGTCGAAAAAGAAAGATCGAAAAATTCGATCATTGACAGTGAAAAGTTTCGTCGATGACAGTGAGTGGGAGCCCGATGATTCAGCCCATGCCAAGGAGATTCCCTCCGAACGCAATTGTGAATTCAATCGAACGTCAACTCAAGCCCAGGAGCTTTTTCCATGTCCATCAAAGCCACCCCCACCGCCGGTTCCAAGCTGCTCACGCCCACCGATCACACGCTGGTGATGATCGACTTCCAGTCGCAGATGGCCTTTGCCACGCATTCCATCGACGCCGTGAACCTGCGCAACAACGCCGCGCTGGTGGCGCAGGCGGCGGCCGGCTTCGGCGTGTCGACCATCCTCACCACCGTGGCCGAGAAGAGCTTCTCGGGCCCGATGTTCAGCGAGATCACCGACGCCTTCCCCGGCCAGAAGATGCTCGACCGCACCTCGATGAACACCTGGGAAGACGCCGCCGTGATCGATCGCGTCAACCAGATCGGCAAGCCGCGCATCGTGCTGTCGGGCCTGTGGACCAGCGTGTGCATCGTCGGGCCGGCGCTGTCGGCGCTGGACCAGGGCTTCGAGGTGTACGTGATCGCCGATGCCTGCGGCGACGTGTCGGCCGAGGCGCACAACCGCGCGATGGAGCGCATGGTGCAGGCCGGCGCGCAGCCGATGACCTCGCTGCAATACCTGCTCGAACTGCAGCGCGACTGGGCGCGCGGCGACACCTATGAGCTGACCACCGGCATCGCCAAGAAGGTGGGCGGCGCCTACGGCCTGGGCGTGACCTACGCCAAGACCATGTTCGGCGCGCACGAAGGCTGAAAGCCGGGGTGAACCAGATGAAGCCCTATGTCCTGTCGCTTGCGCTCGGCCTCTTGGTCGGCGTGATCTACGCACTGTTCCAGGTGCGCTCGCCGGCGCCGCCGGTCATCGCCCTGGTGGGGCTTCTGGGGATACTGCTCGGCGAGCAGATCCCCCCGCTCATCAAGAGCGTGTTCAAGCCCGACGCCGTGGCCACCTCGTGGCTGCACCACCAGGTCAAGCCGCATGTGTTCGGCGAACTGCCGAAGTGCCTGCCCGCCCAGACCGCCGCCGAAACCCCCAACAAGGAAACCCGCCATGGCTGAGAACATGACGACCCCGCCCGACCTGATCCTGCACAACGGCCGCTTCACCACGCTGGACCGCGCCAACCCGGTGGCCGACGCCGTGGCCATCAAGGACGGCCGCTTCACCCGCGTGGGCCGCGCCGAAGACGTGCTGCCGCTGGCCGGCGGCGCCACCCGCGTGATCGACCTGCAGGGCAAGCGCGTGCTGCCGGGGCTGATCGACAACCACCTGCACATCATTCGCGGCGGCCTGAATTTCAACCTGGAGCTTCGCTGGGATGGCGTGCGCAGCCTGGCCGACGCCATGGGCATGCTCAAGCGGCAGGTGGCCATCACCCCCGCGCCGCAGTGGGTGCGCGTGGTGGGCGGCTTCACCGAGCACCAGTTCGCTGAAAAGCGCCTGCCGACCATCGAGGAACTGAATGCGGTGGCGCCCGACACGCCGGTTTTCATCCTGCACCTGTACGACCGCGCGCTGCTCAACGGCGCCGCGCTGCGCGCCGTGGGCTACACCAAGGACACGCCCGCGCCACCCGGCGGCGAGATCGTGCGCGACAGCGCCGGCAACCTTACCGGCCTGCTGCTGGCCAAGCCGAACGCGGCCATCCTCTACGCCACGCTGGCCAAGGGCCCGAAGCTGCCCTTCGACTACCAGCTCAACTCCACGCGCCATTTCATGCGCGAGCTCAACCGCCTGGGCGTGACCGGCGCCATCGACGCGGGCGGCGGCAACCAGAACTACCCCGACGACTATGAAGTGATCCAGAAGCTCGCCGACGACGGCCAGCTCACCATCCGCCTGGCCTACAACCTGTTCACGCAGAAGCCCAAGCAGGAAAAGGAAGACTTCCTGAACTGGACCGCCAACTCCACATACAAGCAGGGCGACGACTACTTCCGCCACAACGGCGCCGGCGAGATGCTGGTGTTCTCGGCCGCCGACTTCGAGGACTTCCGCCAGCCGCGCCCGGAGGTGGCGCCCGAGATGGAAGGCGACCTGTAGGGCGTGGTGCGCATCCTGGCGCAGAACCGCTGGCCCTGGCGCATGCACGCCACCTACGACGAGACCATCAGCCGTTCGCTCGACGTGTTCGAGAAGGTCAACAAGGACACGCCGCTGGCCGGGCTGAACTGGTTCTTCGACCATGCCGAGACCATTTCGGAGAAGTCGATGGACCGCATTGCCGCGCTGGGCGGCGGCGTGGCCGTGCAGCACCGCATGGCCTACCAGGGCGAATACTTCGCGGAGCGCTATGGCGCCGCCGCGGCCGAGGCCACGCCGCCGGTCAAGCGCATGCTGGAGCGCGGCCTGAAGGTCTCGGCCGGCACCGACGCGACGCGCGTGGCTTCGTACAACCCGTGGGTGTCGCTGTCGTGGCTGGTCACGGGCAAGACCGTGGGCGGCCTGCAGATCACGCCGCAGCGCAACCTGCTCGACCGCGAACAGGCGCTGCGCATGTGGACCGAGAACGTCACCTGGTTCTCGAACGAGGAGGGCAAGAAGGGCCGCATCCAGGCCGGCCAGCTCGCCGACCTGGTGGTGCCCGACCGCGATTTCTTCGCCTGCGCCGAATCGGACATCGCCGACACCACGGCGCTGCTCACGATGGTGGGCGGCAAGGTGGTCTACGGCGCCGGCGTGTTCGCTGCGCACGACGAAGGCTCGGTGCCCCCGGCCATGCCCGACTGGTCGCCCGCGCGCACTTTCGGCGGCTACGCCGGCTGGGCCGACAAGAAGGAGGGCGCGCCGCTGCAGAAGGTTCTGCGCAACGCGGCTGTGTCCTGCGGCTGCGCCAACAACTGCAACGTGCACGGCCACGGCCACGCCACGGCCTGGAGCAGCAAGCTGCCCGTGGCCGACCTCAAGAGCTTCTGGGGCGCGCTCGGCTGCGCCTGCTGGGCGGTGTGATGGCGATGCGCTGGACCACCTCGCCCGCGCTGCGCTGGATCGCGTTGCTGCTGCTGTGCGCCGCCTACCTGCAGGGCGGGCTGAACAAGGCGATGGACTTCGACGCGGCCCTCGCCGAGATGAACCACTTCGGCCTGTCGCCCGCCGGCCCGCTGGCCGTGGCGGTCATCGTGCTGGAGCTGGGCGCCTCGGCGCTGATCCTCGCGGGGCGGCTGCGCTGGCTGGGCGCGCTGGCGCTCGGCGGCTTCACGCTGATGGCGACCTTCGTGGCGCTGCGCTTCTGGCAGATGCCGCTCGGGCAGGAGCGCTTCATGGCGGCCAACGCCTTCTTCGAACACCTGGGCCTGGCCGGCGGCTTCCTGCTGGTTGCCTGGCATGACCTGAAGGAGCGTGCCCATGTCTGACAACTCTCACGGCGCGGTTGCGCCGGCGGCCTGGTCCGGCGCCTTCGCGCCGCTGCGCCAGCCGGTGTTCGCGGTGCTCTGGGCCGCCACCGTGCTCGGCAACATCGGCAGCTTCATGCGCGACGTGGCCAGCTCGTGGCTGGTGACCGACCTGTCGGCCAACCCGACCGCGGTGGCGCTCATCCAGACGGCGGCCACGCTGCCGGTGTTCCTGCTCGCCATTCCGGCGGGGGTGCTCTCGGACATCCTCGACCGGCGCCGCTTTTTGATCTTCGTGCAACTGGTGCTGGCGGCGGTCAGCGGCACGCTGCTGGTGCTCTCGCACACCGGCGCGCTCACGGTCGAATACCTGATCGTGCTGACCTTCGTGGGCGGCATCGGCGCGGCGCTGATGGGGCCGACCTGGCAGTCGATCGTGCCGGAGCTGGTGCCGCGTTCGGACCTCAAGGGCGCGGTGGCGCTGAACTCGCTGGGCATCAACATCGCGCGCTCCATCGGGCCGGCGGCTGGCGGGCTGATCCTTGCGAGCTTCGGCGCGGCGGCCACCTATGGCGTGGACGTGCTGAGCTATGTGTTCGTGATCGCCGCGCTGCTGTGGTGGAAGCGCCCGGCGCCTGCCGACAGCGGGCTGTCGGAGAACTTCCTCGGTGCCTTCCGCGCCGGCCTGCGCTACACGCGGGCCAGCAAGGAGCTGCACGTGGTGCTGCTGCGCGCGGCGGTGTTCTTCCTGTTCGCCAGTTCGGTGTGGGCGCTGCTGCCACTGGTGGCGCGCCAGATGCTCGGCGGCAGCGCCGGCTTCTACGGCGTGCTGCTCGGCGCCGTGGGGGCGGGCGCCATCGGCGGCGCGCTGGTGATGCCGCGCCTGCGTGCCCGGCTGGACGCCGACGGCATGCTGCTGCTGGCCGCGCTGCTCACGGCCGCCGTGATGGGCAGCCTGGTCTTCGCGCCGCCGAAGTGGCTGGCGGTGCTGCTGCTGTTGCTGCTGGGCCTGGGCTGGATCATTGCGCTGACCACGCTCAACGGCGTGGCCCAGTCGATCCTGCCCAACTGGGTGCGCGGACGCGGGCTGGCCGTGTACCTCACGGTGTTCAACGGCGCGATGGCGGCCGGCAGCCTGGGCTGGGGCCTGGTGGCGCAGCAGGTCGGCGTGCCGGTCACGCTGGTGGCGGGGGCCGTGGGGCTGGTGGTGGTCGGGCTGGTGTTCCACCGCGTGCGGCTGCCCTCCGGCGAGGCCGACCTGCAGGCGTCGAACCACTGGCCCGAGCCTTTGCTCGCCGAGCCGGTGGCGCACGACCGCGGGCCGGTGATGATCCAGATCGAATACCGCATCCGCAAGGACGACCGCCCGGCCTTCCTGCAGGCGATGAAGCGCCTGTCTCTCGAACGCCGCCGCGACGGCGCCTACGCCTGGGGCCTGCACGAGCACACGGCCGACGCCGAGCGGGTGATGGAGTGGTTCCTCGTCGAATCCTGGGCGGAGCATCTGCGCCAGCACCACCGGGTGTCGCAGGCCGACGCCGACCTGCAGGGCGAGGCGCTGCGCTTTCACATCGGGCCGGGGAAGCCCGAGGTGCATCACTTCCTGGCGCTGTAGCGCAGGCGGCTTGGGCCCGCGGTCGTCAGGGACAGTGCCGGTGGCGATAATCCCCGGATGCGAATCCGCTTTACCAAGATGCAGGGAGCCGGCAACGATTTCGTCGTGCTGGACGAAACGCGCGGCACGCTGGGCCTCAGCGCCGCGCAATACCGCTTTCTGGCCGACCGCCACTTCGGCGTCGGCGCCGACCAGATCCTCACGGTGCGGCCTTCGCCGGCCGAGGGGGTCGACTTCCAATATGTCATTCACAACGCCGACGGCGGCGAAGTGGAGCAGTGCGGCAACGGCGCGCGCTGCTTCATGCGCTTCGTCAGCGAACACAAGCTGACTGAAAAAGACACCGTGCGCGTGCAGACGCTGGCCGGCGTCATCGAGCCGCGCATGGGCGCCGACGGCCGCGTGACGGTCGACATGGGCGCCCCGGTCTTCGACACCGCGCGCGTGCCGTTCGACACGGCCGGGCTCGACCCGCAACCCGACGGCGGCTGGCAAACCTGGCACCTCGCGCTCGGCACGCACGCCGACAGCGCCATCGTCGCGCTGGCGGTGCTGTCGATGGGCAACCCGCACGCGGTGCAGGTGGTCGACAACGTCGACACCGCTCCCGTGGCCGAGCAGGGCCCGAAGATCGAGCACCACCCGCGCTTTCCGCAGCGGGTGAACGCAGGCTTCATGCAGGTGGTCGACCGCGCGCACATCAAGCTGCGGGTGTTCGAGCGCGGCGCCGGCGAAACCCTGGCCTGCGGCACCGGCGCCTGCGCGGCGGTGGTGGCGGGCATTCGCCTGGGGCTGCTGGACCGCCGGGTCGACGTGCAGACGCACGGCGGCATTCTCACCATCGAATGGCAGGGCGAAGGCCAGCCGGTGCTCATGACGGGGCCGGCCACCACGGTGTTCGAGGGCGACATCGAGGTGCCGGAGCTGCCATGACGACCAACTTCACGAACAACAACGACGCCAACGCCATGAACCCGATCACCGAAGACGACATCGCCAACTACCTGGCGAACACGCCGGACTTCTTCGAGCGCCATGCCCAGCTGCTGGCGCAGGTGCAGCTAACCAGCCCGCACGGCAACCGCGCCGTGAGCCTGCAGGAGCGCCAGGCCGAGATGCTGCGCGAAAAGATCAAGGCGCTGGAGCATCGCCTGATGGACATGGTGCGCCACGGCACCGAGAACGTCGTCATCGCCGACCGCCTGCAGCGCTGGACCAGCGGCCTGCTGACCACGCGCGACCCGCGCAGCCTGCCGTACCGCATCGCGGTCGACCTGCAGTCGCTGTTCCTGGTGCCGCAGACGGCCATCAAGGTGTGGGACTGCAGCAGCGAATACCTCGACGAGGCCTATGCCCAGTGGGTGAGCGACGACGTGAAGGCGCTGGCCACCTCGCTGACCTCGCCGTACTGCGGGCTCAACTCGGGCTTCGAGGCGGCGAACTGGCTGCCGGAGCCGCAGTCGGCCATGTCGATCGCGCTGATCCCGCTGCGCGCCGACGCCGAGTCGCCGGCCTTCGGGATGCTGGTGCTGGCGTCGCCCGACGCGCAGCGCTTCAACTCCGAAATGGGCACCGACTTCCTCGAGCGCATCGCCGAGCTGGCGTCGGGCGGGCTGTCGCGGCTGCGTCCTTGAGCCGCCCGCGCTGGTTGCGGCGGCCCTGGCAGATCCTGCTGTTCGGCGGGCTGCTGGCCGGGGCGCTGGTGTACGCGGCCATCGGCGCGTTCCTCTGGCGGCAGGCCGAAGCGCTGCTGGCCAACCCGCCGCAGCGCGCGGCCGACGCCGCCCTGGTGCTCGGCAGCCGCGCCTACCTGGACGGCAAGCCGCACCCCTGCCTCTCGGGGCGGGTCGACACGGCGGTGGCGATGGCCAGGACCGGCCTCGTGAAGCAGCTCGCCTTCTCGGGCGGCGTGGATTCCGAAGACGGCCGCACGGAGGCCATCGCGATGCAGGAGCGCGCCGTGGCCGCGGGCTACGCCGGGCCGGTGCTGCTGGAGCCCGCTTCCACCTCCACGCGCCTGAATCTTTCGCTGTCGCGCCCGCTGCTGGAGGCGGCCGGCGTGCGCAGCGTGGTCATCGTGTCGGAGCCGTTCCACATGTGGCGCGTCGAGCGCCTGGTGAAGATGAGCGGTTTCGACCGCATCTTCGACGTGCAGTACGCGGCGGCGCCCACGTCCTGCTGGAATGCGCTGGGGCCGTTTTCGAAAGGCGCGTTGCGCGAGCCGGCGGCCATCGTGAACAATGTCTTCCGTGGCTTCCTCTTCTGAGCCCTCAGGGCCCGCGACGCCGGCCGTTTCCGCAGATTCCGGCTGGGTCGAAAAATACCTCGAGCATGTGCGCGTCGAGCGCCGGCTCGCGGCGCGCACGGTCGAGCTGTACGCCTTCCACCTGAAGTCGCTGACCGACCACGCCGCCGAGGCGAAGCTGCCGCTGGACCGCGTGCAGACCGCCCACATCCGCCGCTGGATGGCGCAGCTGCACGGCGCGGGGCGCGAGCCGCGCGGCATTGCGCTGGTGCTGTCGTGCTGGCGCAGCTTCTACCGCTGGCTCGGCCATGAAGGGCTGGTCGGCTTCAACCCGGTGCAGGACGTGCATGCGCCCAAGGCCGGAAAGCCCTTGCCCAAGGCGCTGGGCGTGGACGACGCGGTGCGCCTGGCCGAGCTGTACGACCCCGAGGCCGACCCCTGGACCGAGGCGCGCGACAGCGCCATCGTCGAAATGCTCTACGGCTGCGGCCTGCGCGTGAGCGAGCTCACGGGGCTCGACGCGCAGGCGAGCAGCACGGCGCGCGGCTGGGTCGACCTGGATGCGGGCGACGCCAACGTGCTCGGCAAGGGCAGCAAGCGCCGCATCGTGCCGATGGGCAGCAAGGCGGCCGAGGTGGTGCGCGACTGGCTCGCGGTGCGCGGCGACTGCGCCGCGCTGGCCACCTCGCACCTGCGCGACCCGCAGGCCGCCGCCGCGCTCTTCATCAGCGCCAAGGGCGTGCGGATGTCGTCGCAGGCGGTGTGGAAGCTGCTGCGCGAACGCAGCCTCAAGGCCGGCCTCGCTGCGCCGGTGCATCCGCACATGCTGCGGCATTCCTTCGCCAGCCACGTGCTGCAGTCGAGCAGCGACCTGCGCGCGGTGCAGGAGCTGCTCGGCCACGCCAACATCTCGACCACGCAGGTCTACACGCGGCTGGATTTCCAGCATCTGGCCAAGGCCTACGACGCCGCGCATCCGCGCGCCAAGGCCAGGCCGGAGAACGACAAGTAAGCAACAAAAAACAATGAAAACCCTTCGCCTCAAACCCGGCAAAGAGCGCTCGATGCAGCGCCGCCACCCCTGGGTCTTCGAATCCGCCATCGCGCGCGGCGGTGCCGATTCCGGCGAGACGGTGCGCGTCGAGTCGCACGACGGCGCCTTCCTGGCGTGGGCCGCGTTCAGCCCGGTCTCGAAGATCCGCGCGCGGGCCTGGAGCTTCGTCGAGACGCAGCGCATCGACGCCGCCTTCCTCGCGTCGGTGTGCGCCCGCGCCGTGGCCGCGCGCGGCCTGTTCGACCTGCAGAGCGACGGCGTGCGGCTGGTGCACGGCGAGGCCGACGGCCTGCCGGGGCTGATCGTCGACCGCTACGGCGACACGCTGGTGGCGCAGTTTCTGTCGGCCGGCGTCGAGCGCTGGAAAGACGTGCTGGCCGACGCGCTGCTCAAGGCCACGGGCCTCGCCAAGCTCTACGAGCGCTCCGACGCCAGCGGCCGCGAGCGCGAAGGCCTGAAGCCCGTCACCGGCTGGCTGCGCGGCGACGGGCCGACCGAAATCGTCATTCGCGAGCACGGCTGGCAGCTGTCGCTGGACATCGCGACCGGCCACAAGACCGGCTTCTACCTCGACCAGCGCGACAGCCGCCAGCGTTTTGCCGAGCTGGCGCAGCACCGGCGCTTCCGGCGCGTGCTGAACTGCTTCTGCTACACGGGCGGCTTCACCGTCGCGGCGCTCGCGGGCCTGAAGGCCGCGAACGCGCTGCAGGGCGCGCAGCTGGTGTCGGTCGATTCGTCGCTGCCGGCGCTGGAGCGCGCGCGCGGCCACCTGGCGCTGAACGGCTTCGAGGGGCAGGGCATAGAGACCGAATTCCTCGACGCCAACGTGAACACGGTGCTGCGCGAGTTCATCGACCAGGGCCGCACCTTCGACGCCATCGTGCTCGACCCGCCCAAGTTCGCGCCCACGGCGGCGCATGCCGAGCGCGCGGCGCGGGCCTACAAGGACATCAACCGCCTGGCGCTCAAGCTGCTGGAGCCGGGCGGCGTGCTGCTCACGTTCTCCTGCTCGGGCGGCATCAGCGCCGACCTGTTCCACAAGATCGTGGCCTCGGCCGGGATCGACGCGGGCGTGGACGGCTACATCGCCGAGCGGCTGGGCGCGGCGCCCGACCATCCGATGACCATCGAGTTCCCGGAAGGGGAGTACCTGAAGGGCCTTGTGGTGGTCCGCAAGCCGGCTTGACCCTGCCGGCAACGCAACTCAGTGGCATTGGCTAAACTGCCTGCCAAGTCTTTTTCCGCCCCTTTTCCTGTTTTCCGCTTCCGGAGCACTCCCCACATGGCCCTCATTCCCGCGACCATCCTCACCGGCTTTCTCGGCTCTGGCAAAACCACGCTGCTCAAGCGCATCCTGACCGAGGCCCACGGCCAGAAGATCGCGGTCATCGAGAACGAGTTCGGCGAAGAGAACATCGACAGCGACATCCTGGTGACCGAGTCGAAGGAGCAGATCGTGCAGATGAGCAACGGCTGCGTCTGCTGCACCATCCGCGAAGACCTGCGCGAGGCGCTGCAGCTGCTGGCCGCCAAGAAGCGCCAGGGCCTGCTGGACTTCGACCGCGTGGTGATCGAGACCACCGGCCTGGCCGACCCCGGCCCGGTGGCGCAGACCTTCTTCATGGACGACGAGATCGCCGAGAGCTACCTGCTCGACTCGATCCTCACGCTGGTCGACGCCAAGCATGCGCCGCAACAGCTCAACGACCGCCAGGAAGCGCGCCGGCAGGTGGGCTTTGCCGACCAGATCTTCATCAGCAAGAGCGAGCTGGTGTCGGCCGAGGAAACCGAGGCGCTCATCCACCGCCTCAAGCACATGAACCCGCGCGCGCCGCAGCAGAAGGCGCATTTCGGCGATGTGCCGCTGAAGGACATCTTCGACCTGCGCGGCTTCAACCTGAACGCCAAGCTCGACATCGACCCCGACTTCCTCAAGGAAGACGACCACGACCATCACGACCATGACCACGCGCATGGCGAGCACTGCGACCATCCCTCGCACAAGCACGAAGGAGGGCACGGCCACCATCACCACACGGACGACGACGTGAAGAGCTTCGTCTACAAGGCCGACCGTGCGTTCGATCCGGCCAAGCTGGAAGACTTCCTGGGCGCCATCGTCAACATCTACGGCCCTCGCATGCTGCGCTACAAGGGCGTGCTGAACATGAAGGGCACCGAGCGCAAGGTGATCTTCCAGGGCGTGCACCAGCTCATGGGCAGCGACTTGGGCCCCGAGTGGGGCAAGGACGAGGCGCGCCAGAGCCGCATGGTGTTCATCGGCATCGAGCTGCCGCGCGAGATCCTGGAACAGGGCCTGGAGCAGTGCCTGGTCTGAAGCCCTGACTTGCTCCTTCCCCCGCTGGGGGAAGGAGACATACCCTGCTACTTGCCCAGCCCGCCCAGCGGCTTGCCGTTGACCTTCAGGTTGCCGTCGCTGAACTCGACCTGGGCGGTCACGTCGTCGCCGTCGCGCTTCACGAAGCCGCTCTGCTCGCCCTGTGTGACCAGCAGCGCCACGGTTTCGGGCGGGGGCGTCTGGCCGCTCTCGGCGCCGGTTGCGGCCAGTTTCTCGATCCACTGCATCGGCAGGCGCGCATTGGCCTTGAGCACGCCGCGCTTGAGCAGGAGCGCGGTGCCGGGCAGCTGCAGGTCCTCGTCGGTCACGCCGGCCATGCTGGCGGTGTAGCCGAGTTCGCCGCGCTTGCCGTCGATTTCGACCAGCACCTTGTCGATGCCGGCTTCGGGGCCGTACTTGGCCATGGCCTTGAGGTCCGGCGAGAGCTGCTCCACCAGCGCGCTCATGGCGGCCTGTGAAGCCTTGCTGCCGCCCTTGCCGCAGCCGTTGGCGGCGCTCGACTGCATCCAGGCGTCGGCCAGCTTCTTGTAGCCGGCGGCATGGATTCGGCGCGCGCTGCTGGTCAGCTCGAACCTGTCGATCCTGGTGGCGCCGATCTTGCCGGCGCCCTTGAGGGTGCCTTCGGACGCGTAGAGCCCGTCCTTGATGCTCGCGCCGCCCACCAGGTCGATGCCCTGCAGCAGCACGGTCGGCAGCGGCTTGCGCGGCGTGGTGTCGTCGCCGTCGCCGGCGCCCAGGCCCTTGGGCGCGGCGAATTTGAGCGTGTCGAGGCGGCCCTCGGTCTTGCCGGTGGCCAGGAACCAGCCGGCGCTGCTGTCCATGTCGGCCTTGGCCGTGAGCTTGCCCATCTTCATGGTCAGGCCGCTGCGGGTGTCGTTGAAGTCGAAGCCGGGCATCGTCAGGTCGTAGCGCACCTGGGTGCGCGCGGCGTTCACGTCCATGCGCAGCTGCGCGCCCTGCCATGCCATCTGGCCCTTGCCGTCTTCGGCGAGCCTGGCGGGCGCCACGTTCAGGTCGCTGGTGAAGGCGCCGCTGAAGGCGACCTTGGTGCGGGCCGTGAGCGGCTTGGCCTCGCCGAACAGCTTCTTCGCGTCGGCCTGGGTCTTGGCGTCGAGCACCAGTTCGCTGTCGATGGTGGCCGCGGCGAGCGTGCCGCCGGCCAGCGGGCCGTGGTGGATGGTGTCGCGGATGGTGAAGCGCAGCGGCTTGGGCGGCGCGGCTTCGGCTTCTTCCTCCGGCTCTTCCTCGGGTTCCTCGCCGGCGGCGGGTTTCTGCGCGGCGGCGGCCGCTGCGGCGTCGGGCGCGCAGCCGATTTCGAGGGTCACGGTGCTCACGGCACCGAGGAAGCCGCGCTCGTAGCTGCGCTCGACCACCCGCACCAGCGCGGTCTGCTTCGGAAGTTCTTCGAATGCGGTGTCGTAACGCGACTTGACCTGCGAACCGGCCCACCAGGTGCTGCCACCGTAGGCGACCGCGATGGCTGCGGCCAGGACGCCCAATACTGCTGCTTTCTTGCTCAAGACTTGCTTTCTTTTGTCGAATGATCGGATGGCCCGCGCCGCCCAAAGGGCAATGGCCGGCCAGCGCCACCCCCTCCAGCGGCGCCGCGCGATGCTAATGGACGCGACCGGCAGCCGGACACATCGCCCGCGCTTTCGAGTTCTCTATACAATCGCGCGCCTGTTCCGGCAGCCATACCCCGTCCCAGCGGACAGGATGTGGCATCCGGCACGGGGCGCCGCACGTTTCTGGTGGGCTTTCGGGGGTATAACCCCGGGGTTCGCCGTTGGCGGGCACCCCGACAACGTGGAGCCGGCGCGGCCTGAAAGCCGCAATCGGTTCCCATGGGAGGAGACACCCAGTGAAAGCGCGTTCCAGTTCGACCAAGGAGCCAGTCACCGTGAAGAAACCCGCCGCCAAGGCCACGCCAGCAACCAAGCCCGCCGCAAAGAAGGTGGCGGCTGCGAAGCAGGCTGCACCTGCGGCAAAAAAGGTTTCCGCCGCAGTGCCGGACCCCACGGCGAAAGAGAAAAGCGCGCCGACCAAAAAGACCGCGGCAGCACCGGCCAAAGCCGTGACCGCTGCCAAGAAATCCGCCAAGCCTGCAACTGCCGCAACCAAGAGCGCAGGCGCGGGTACCTCGTCATCCAAACCCGTCGGCCGCCCTGCTGCCGTTCCTTCTGCTTCCCCGATCCCCATGAAAAAAACGGCTGCCGCCTCCACTTCCGCCCCGGCGACACCCTCGATTCCCGCCCAAACCGCCACGCCCGCTCCCGCTGCGCGTGGTGGCCGCGTGTCCCGGCTGTCGCAATTGACCGTTCCCTCGATGCCGCAATCGGTGGCATCGACCGCCGCCAAGTCCAGCTTCTCGCAGGCGCCCTCCACCGCGCTGGTGCCGCCGCCGCCCCTGGCCGTGAAGAAGGACCCGAAGCTGGTCAACAACTGGAAGACCAAGTCCGCCAACGAGCTGAGCGACGCCGAAGTCATCGCCATGCCCGACGACGAGTACATGAACGAAAAGCAGATGGCGTTCTTCCGCCTGAAGCTCGAAGAACTCAAGCGCGGCATTCTCGAGAACGCCGGCGAGACCACCGAGCACCTGCGTGAGGACACCGTGGTCGTGCCCGACCCGGCCGACCGCGCCACCATCGAGGAAGAACACGCCCTCGAACTGCGCACCCGCGACCGCGAGCGCAAGCTGCTCAAGAAGATCGAGCAGTCGATCCAGCGCATCGACGCCGGCGACTACGGCTACTGCGACGAAACCGGCGAACCCATCGGCGTCGGCCGCCTGCTCGCCCGCCCGACGGCCACGCTGTCGCTCGAAGCGCAGCAGCGCCGGGAACTCAAGCAGAAGATGTTCGGGGATTGATCGGGAACAAGGTCGCAAGAACCCCCCGTCCGCAAGCTTTCGTCGAATGGCAAAGGAAGAGTCGGGCCGCCTTTTTTCGAAGGTGGCCAAGTTTGTCCGCAATCCGCTGAAGGATTGGTCGGAACTGGACGAGCCCGCCCAGTCGGACTCTTCGTTGCCCGAGCAGGCCTACAACAGGGAAATGCTCAAGGAGATGATCGAACGGCGCCAGCGCAACGACTTCGTGCGCCGCCGCGAGTTCGACATGCTGCGCAAGCTGCGCCAGCGCGAGGCTGCAGCCCACGCCTTCGACCCGACCGTCACGCCGTCGTCGTTCAATCTCAACAGCTCTTCGGAAAAGCTCGAAGGCCGCGCGCTCACGCTCAAGAAGATCGACGAGATCGAGCAGCAGATGTCGCAGCAGTGGTGGAAGGGGCGCGGCCCGAACGGCGAGCCGCTGGGCAGTCCGCCGCCCGACGCCGGCGCCGAGACCCTGCCGCCCGTCGGTTCCGACGCGCCCGATACGCAGACCGACCGGCCCGACAGCGTTGGCGCGCCCGTCGCGGCGGCGCCGGCCGGGGAGGCGCCGGCGATGGCCGCGGGCGCGGCGCCAGCGCCCCTGTCGCGGCTGGCGCACGATGGCGCGCTCGAAGAGGCCGTCATCCGATTCGCGCATGGCGACGACACCGGCGCCGAAGCCATCCTGCTGCAGGCCCTGGCCTCCGAGAGCGCCCCCGCCACGGAAGCCGAGGGCAGCCCCGCCGCCGAGCGTGACGACAGCCGCTGGCGTGCCCTGTTCGACCTGTACCGCGCAACCGGCGATGCAGCCAAGTTCGCCGCCGCCCGCATGCGCTATGCGCATCGCATGCGGCGCATGGGGCCCGACTGGGTTTCGTTCGAAGAACTGGCCCGCAGCGTCAAGGCCGTGGCCGCCAGCGAAGAGGCAGGCGCCGTCTCCGAAGCCACCGCGTATGCCGATTGGGTGTCGCCCGCGCACCTGGGGCGCGAAGGCCTGGTGGAGCTCACGCGCGCACTCTCGAAGGCCGGCTCGGTCTGGACGCTCGACTGGCGCGCGCTGAACACCATCGGCGCCGATGCCGCCGCGCCGCTGCGGGTGCTGTTCACCCACTGGGCCGATTCGCCGGTGCAACTGCGCTTCATGGGCTCCGCCCAGTTGCTGGCGGTGCTGTCCGAGGCCGCGCCCAACAATGACCGCAGCACCGAAGACGTCTGGTGGCAGCTGCACCTCGCGGCGCTGCGCATGATGCACCTGCCCGACGACTTCGAGCTGGTGGCGCTCAACTACTGCATCACCTACGAGGTGTCGCCGCCCTCCTGGCAAGACCCGCGCGGTGAATGCGCCTCGCTGGCCGCGCCGCCGGCGAGCCGCCCCAGCTCGGTGTGGTCGCTGCTGTCGGTCGGGGGCGATTCCGAGAGCTTTCCGTCCACCGACAGCGGTTTCGCCGCGCTGGCGGGCGACCTGCGGGGCGAGTCCCTGTCGAGCTGGGAGCGGCTCGACAACGACCTGCGCCACACCTCGGCGCCCGTCATTTCCTGTGCCGCGCTGCTGCGCATGGACCTGGCCGCCGCCGGCGCGCTGCTGAGCTGGGTGCGCACGCGCGACGCCAACGGCGAACGCGTGCAGTTCGTCGATGCGCACCGGCTCGTCGCCGCGCTGTTCACGCTGGTAGGCATTACCGATCACGCCACGGTCGCGGTTAGGAAAAACTAAGGCGCCGGGCGGCCTTGCCGCGGGTTGCATTGCCTCTTGCCATCCCCAGATGGCTTCGATGGAACAGTTTCACGGCACCACCATCGTGAGCGTGCGCCGCAAGACCCCCCAAGGCGACCAGGTCGCCATCGGCGGGGACGGGCAGGTCACTCTCGGCAATATCGTCATCAAGGGCACGGCGCGCAAGGTGCGCCGGCTTTATCACGGCAAGGTGCTGGCGGGCTTTGCCGGCGCCACCGCCGACGCCTTCACGCTCTTCGAGCGCTTCGAGGCCAAGCTCGAAAAGCACCAGGGCCACCTGACCCGCGCGGCCGTCGAGCTCACCAAGGACTGGCGCACCGACCGCGTGCTGCGCAAGCTCGAGGCCATGCTGGCCGTGGCCGACGCCACCACCTCTCTCATCATCACCGGCAACGGCGACGTTCTGGAGCCCGAGGACGGCGTGATCGCCATCGGTTCCGGCGGCGCGTATGCCCAGTCGGCGGCCAAGGCGCTGATCGAGAACACCGAGCTTTCGGCCGAGCAGATCGTGCGCAAATCGCTGGCGATCGCCGGAGAAATCTGCATTTACACGAACATGAACCACACCGTGGAAGCGCTCTGACCATGTCCATGACCCCCCAGGAAATCGTCTCCGAGCTCGACAACCACATCGTCGGCCAGCCGGCCGCCAAGCGCGCGGTGGCCATCGCCCTGCGCAACCGCTGGCGCCGCCAGCAGGTCGACGACAAGCTGCGCCACGAGATCACGCCCAAGAACATCCTCATGATCGGCCCCACGGGCGTGGGCAAGACCGAGATCGCGCGCCGCCTTGCGCGGCTGGCCGATGCGCCCTTCATCAAGGTCGAGGCCACCAAGTTCACCGAGGTGGGCTACGTGGGCAAGGACGTCGATTCCATCATCCGCGACCTCGCCGAGATCGCCGTCAAGCAGACGCGCGAATCCGAGAGCGCCAAGGTGCGCGTGCGTGCCGAGGATGCCGCCGAGGAGCGCATCCTCGACGTGCTGCTGCCCCCGGCGCGCGGCGCCGACGGCACGACCCCGGCGCTCGACGCTCCCAATCCCACGCGCCAGGCCTTCCGCAAGAAGCTGCGCGAGCACCAGCTCGACGACAAGGAGATCGAGCTCGATCTCGCGGAGACCCGCACGCCGCTTGAAATCATGGGCCCGGCCGGCATGGAGGAAATGACCGAGCAGCTGCGCGGCATGTTCGGCCAGCTGGGGCAGGGCAAGCGCAAGACCCGCAAGCTCAAGATCGGCGAGGCGATGCGCCTGCTGATCGACGAAGAAGCCGCCAAGCTGGTCAACGAGGACGAGATCCGCACACAGGCGATCGCCAATGCGGAGCAGAACGGCATCGTCTTCATCGACGAGATCGACAAGGTCGCCACGCGCAGCGAAGCGCAGGGCTCCGACGTGTCGCGCCAGGGCGTGCAGCGCGACCTGCTGCCGCTGGTGGAGGGCACGGCCGTCACCACCAAGTACGGCGTGGTGCGCACCGACCACATGCTGTTCATCGCGAGCGGCGCTTTCCACCTGAGCAAGCCGAGCGACCTGATCCCGGAGCTGCAGGGTCGCTTTCCCATTCGCGTCGAGCTGCAGTCGCTCTCGGTGTCGGACTTCGAGAGCATCCTCACGCAGACCCGCGCGTCGCTCGTGAAGCAGTACCAGGCGCTGCTCGCCACCGAAGGCGTGACGCTCGACTTCACCCCTGAGGGCGTGAACCGGCTGGCCACCATCGCCTTCGAGGTGAACGAGCGTACCGAGAACATCGGCGCACGCCGCCTGTCGACGGTGATGGAGCGCCTGCTGGATGAGGTAAGCTTCGACGCGACCCGCCTCGAAGGCCAGTCGATCCGCATCGATGCCGCCTATGTCGACCAGCGCCTCGCGGCACTAAGTCACGACGAAGATCTTTCGCGCTTCATCCTCTGAAGCCGCCCTTTGGTTCCCCCTGTAACGGGGGAATCCTTCACGCATCACTTTCACTGCGTGGGCTAAGTACTTAATTCTCAACGAAATTCACCGATTCCACGGATTTGGAATCGGTGCTAAGTCGTTGATTCCATTACAAAAAATACCCCGAACGGCCAGTTGCGTCCGAAGTGTTTCCTGCTACAGTGCAAAAAAGTGCAGTTAAGTGGGAAAAAGTGCGGGTAGTGCCCCCTTCGGGTGCCGCAGCACTCCCAACACAGGGGTTTCGTGGTCGTGTTTCAAGGCGCTTCATCGCTCAGTCTGGATGCCAAGGGGCGGCTCTCCGTGCCGACCCGGCATCGTGACGTCCTGAGCGCCACGGCAGGCGGCCAGCTCACGATCACCAAGCATCCGCACGGATGCCTGATGGTGTTCCCCCGTCCCGAATGGGAAAAATTCCGCGAGCGCATCGCCGCGCTGCCGATGTCGGCGCAGTGGTGGAAGCGTGTCTTCCTGGGCAACGCCATGGACGTCGAGATGGACGGCACCGGCCGCATCCTGGTGTCGCCCGAGCTGCGCGCGGCCACCGGCATCACGCGCGAGACGCTGCTGCTGGGCATGGGCAACCACTTCGAACTCTGGGACAAGGCCACGTACGAGGCCAAGGAGGCCGAGGCCACCCAGGGCGAGATGCCGGATGTGTTTCAGGACTTCGCGTTCTGAGGATTCACGTGACTACCCCATGGACCCATACGACCGTCTTGCTGAACGAAGCGGTGGAAGCCCTTCTTTCCGGCAGCACGGCGGCAACCGGCACCTACGTGGACGCCACCTTCGGGCGGGGAGGGCATGCGCGTGCAATCCTCTCCAGGCTGGCGCCGGAAGGCAGGCTGATCGCATTCGACAAGGATGCGGAAGCAGTGGCCGAAGCAGCGCGCATCTCCGATGCGCGTTTTTCTATCCGCCACCAGGGATTCCGCTCGCTGGGCGAACTGCCCGACGCGAGCGTCGACGGCTTGCTGATGGACCTGGGCGTGAGCTCGCCCCAGATCGACAACCCGGTGCGAGGTTTCAGTTTTCGTTTCGACGGCCCGCTCGACATGCGCATGGACACCACGCGCGGCGAGAGCGTGGCCGAGTGGCTGGCAACGGCCGAACTCCAGCAGATTGCAGAGGTGATCCGTGACTATGGCGAAGAACGGTTTGCTGTTCAGATTGCAAAGGCGATTGTTGCTCGCCGACAAGAACGGGGCCCAATTTCAACCACCACCGAACTGGCCGAGCTCGTGGCTGGCACGGTCAAAACCCGCGAGCAGGGCCAGAACCCTGCAACGCGCACATTTCAGGCTTTTCGGATTTTCATCAACGCCGAGCTTGAAGAGCTGCAACAGGCGCTAGAAGCGAGCCTTTCCGTGCTGAAGCCCGGCGGCCGGCTGGCGGTGATCAGCTTCCACTCGCTGGAAGACCGCATCGTCAAGCAGTTCATCGCCAAGCACTCGAAGGAGATCTACGACCGCCGCGCGCCCTTCGCCGCCCCCAAGGTGATGAAGCTGAACGCGCTCGAGCGCATCAAGCCGTCCCAGGCCGAGGTGAGCGGCAACCCGCGCTCGCGCAGCGCCATCCTGCGCGTGGCCGAACGCACGGAGGCTGCATGAGCGCCGCCCGGCCGCCCGAAGGCGCTCGCCCCCTCGCTCGCGAGGGGGAAGGCGCAGCCACGCAGTGGCGCAGCCTGGGGGAGCTTCTTTAACCATGGCCCGTATCAATCTGCTGCTGCTGCTGGCTGTGATTGCCACGGCGCTGTACCTCGTTCACACGCAGTACCAGTCGCGTCAGCTCTACACCGAGCTCGACCGCGTGCAGCAGGAAGCCCGCCGCTTGGAGCTGGACCGGGACCGCCTGCAGGTCGAGAAGCGCGCACAGGCCACGCCGCTGCGCGTCGAGAAGCTTGCCAAGGAGCAGTTGCAGATGCGCACCACCTCCCCGGCCATCACGCAGTACGTGCGGCCCGACGGCTCGGTGATCCCGGCCGTGGCGCCGCTGCCGCCGGCCACGCCCGCGGGCGCCAAGCCGGCCGCCAAGCCCGCCACCGCAGCGAGGGCCGCACGATGACCCGGGGCAACCGCAGCGTGCGCTACACCACCAGCCCCTTGCTCGCGAGCAAGACGCCGGTCTGGCGCAGCAAGTTCATCGTGGCCGGCATCGCCTTCGGCTTCGTCATGCTGGCCGCCCGCGCCGCGTACGTGCAGGTGTTCAACAACAGCTTCTTCCAGCGCCAGGGCGAAGTGCGCTTCGCGCGCACGCTCGAGATGCCGGCCAACCGCGGCCGCATCCTCGACCGCAACGGCCTCATCCTCGCGTCCAGCGTGGTGGCGCCCAGCATCTGGGCCATTCCCGAAGACATCGAGCGCGACGACCCCGAGGTGCGCGCCAAGCTCAAGCAGGTGGCCAAGCTGCTCGAGATGCCGCAGAAGGATTTCGACAAGAAGCTCGAGGACGAGGACAAGACCTTCGTCTGGGTGAAGCGCCAGGTCGACGAACCCATCGCCAAGCAGATCGCCGCGATGAACATCAAGGGCCTCTACCAGCGCAAGGAATACAAGCGCCAGTACCCCGAGGGCGAGGCCGCCGCGCACGTGGTGGGCTTCACCAACGTGGAAGACAGCGGCCAGGAAGGCATCGAGCTCGCGTTCAACAAGGAACTGGCGGGCAAGGCCGGCTCGCGCCGCGTCATCAAGGACCGCCTGGGCCGCGTGGTCGAGGGCGTGGGCGAACTGGTGCCGCCGCTCGACGGCCAGGACATCCAGCTCAGCGTCGACAGCAAGGTGCAGTTCTTCGCCTACCAGAAGCTGCGCGACGCCGTGATCGCGCGCAAGGCCAAGGCCGGCAGCGTGGTGGTGCTCGACTCCACCACCGGCGAGGTGCTGGCGCTGGCCAACTACCCGAGCTACGTGCCCGACAAGCGCCAGAACCTCACCGGCGAGCAGCTGCGCAACCGCGCGCTCACCGACACCTTCGAGCCCGGCTCGACCATGAAGCCCATCACGGTCGGCATGGCCCTGGAAGCCGGCCGCGTGAAGCCGTCGACGGTGATCGACACCGCGCCCGGGCGCTACCAGATCGGCGGCTTCACCATCAGCGACACCCACAACTACGGCGCGCTGACGGTCGAGGGCGTGATCCAGAAGTCGAGCAACGTGGGCGCGCTCAAGATCGCCCAGAAGATGACGCCGCACGAGATGTGGGACACCTACACCGCGCTCGGCTACGGCCAGAAGCCGCAGATCCAGTTCCCCGGCGCGGTGACGGGCCGCCTGCGCCCGTGGAAGACCTGGAAGCCGGTCGAGCAGGCCACCATGGCCTACGGCTACGGCCTGTCGGCTTCGCTGTTCCAGATGGCGCATTCGTACACCTCGTTCGCGCACGACGGCTCGCTCATTCCGGTCACCATCCTCAAGAACTCCGAGCCGCCGGCCGGCGTGCGGGTGTTCTCGCCGTCGAACGCGCTGGCCGTTCGCAAGATGCTGCAGATGGCCGCCGGCCCCGGCGGCACCGGCACGCGCGCGCAGACGGTGGGCTACTCGGTCGGCGGCAAGTCGGGCACGGCCCACAAGCAGGTCGGCAAGGGCTACGCCAGCAACAAATACCGTGCGTGGTTCACCGGCATGGCGCCGATAGAGAAGCCGCGCATCATCGTCGCCGTGATGATCGACGAGCCCAGCGATGGCCAGTATTTCGGCGGCCTGGCAGCGGCTCCCGTGTTCAGCGAAGTCGTGCAGCAGACCCTGCGCATGATGAACGTACCGCCCGACCTGGCGGTCAAACCGCTTGTGATGACGCAGGGCGTCGACGAGAGTTTCTGAACATGCTGACCTTCACTTCCCCCCAACTGGTGGCCGCCTGGCTGAAGGAGCGTGCACCGCAGGGCGCGATGCATGCCGACAGCCGTGCCGTGGGCGCGGGCGACATCTTCGTCGCCTGGCCCGGCGCCGCCACCGACGGCCGCAAGCACGTGGCGTCCGCGCTGGCGCAGGGCGCCGCGGTCTGCCTGGTCGAGCACGAGGGCGTCGAGCCCTTCGGTTTCGATGGCGATGAACGCATCGTGAGCTACCCCGGCCTCAAGGCCGCCACCGGCCCGATCGCCTCGGCCTTCTACGACAACCCCTCGGCCTTGCTCGACGTGCTGGCCGTGACCGGCACCAACGGCAAGACCTCCACCGCCTGGTGGCTGGCCGAATCGCTCTCCACGCTGCGGGCGGCGGGCGGCGTGCGCGCCATGAAGCCCGACGGCACCATGCAGCGCGACGCGCCATCGCCCTGCGCGGTGATGGGCACGCTCGGCATCGGCGTGCCGCCCGAGCTGACCTACACCGGCCTGACCACGCCCGACCCGGTGATGATGCAGCGCGAGCTGCGCGCGCTGGTCGAGCGCGGCTTCGGCGCCTGCGCCATCGAGGCCTCGTCCATCGGCATCGCCGAGCGCCGGCTCGACGGCGCGCGGATCGCGGTGGCCGTGTTCACCAACTTCACGCAGGACCACCTCGACTACCACGGCAGCATGGACGCCTACTGGCAGGCCAAGGCCGAGCTGTTCCGCTGGCCGGGCCTGCGCGCGGCGGTGATCAACATCGACGACACGCACGGCGCCAGCCTGTGCGCGAACCTGATCGACGCCGGCATCGGCGCGCTCGACGTCTGGACCGTCTCGGCCGGCGGCAAGCCGGCGCGCCTGGTGGCGCGCGACATCGGCTACGACGCGCAGGGCCTGCAGTTCTCGGTGGCCGAGCACGGCACCGACGCCGTCGAGCGCCTGTCGACCGGCCTGATCGGCCAGTACAACGTGGCCAACCTGCTCGGCGTGCTCGGCACCCTGCGCGCGCTGGGCCTCACGCTGGCGCAGGCCGTGGCCGCCTGCGCCAACCTCACCAGCGTGCCGGGCCGCATGGACCGCGCCGGCACCGGCGAAGGCGCGCCGCTGGCCGTGGTCGACTACGCGCACACGCCCGACGCGCTGGACAAGGCCCTGACCGGCCTGCGCCCGCTGGCAAAGCAGCGCGGCGGTGCGCTGTGGTGCCTGTTCGGCTGCGGCGGCGACCGCGACCCGATCAAGCGCCCGATGATGGCCGCCGTCGCCGAGCGCCAGGCCGACCGCGTGATCGTCACCAGCGACAACCCGCGCAGCGAAAAGCCCGACGCCATCATCAGCCAGGTGCTGCTCGGTTTCTCGCGCCCTGAAGGAGCGCAGGTGCAGCCGGACCGCGCCATCGCCATCGCCGACGCGATCGCACAGGCCGCCCCGCAGGACGTGGTGCTGATCGCCGGCAAGGGCCACGAGGCATGGCAGGAAATCGCCGGGCAGCGCATCGAGTTCTCCGACAAGGCGCATGCGCTGCAGGCGCTGGCAGAGCGAGGTGGCGCATGACCGACACCACGCCGCTCGGCATCACGCTGGCACAGGTGCAGCAATGGATTCCCGGCGCGCGCCTGGTGGGCGACGCCTCGACCGGCATCGCCCGCGTGCACACCGACACCCGCACGCTCGCGGCCGGCGACCTGTTCGTCGCGCTCAAGGGCGAGCGCTTCGACGCCAACGAATTCCTCGCCGAGGCGAAGAAGCAGGGCGCCGTCGCCGCCATCGCCCACCACGGCCTCGAGGCCGCGGGGCTGGCCGGCCTGGAGGTGCCCGACACGCTGGCAGCGCTGGGCGCGCTCGGCGCTGGCTGGCGTGCACAGTTCGACCTGCCGCTGATCGCCGTGACCGGCAGCAACGGCAAGACCACGGTCACGCAGATGATCGCGGCCATCCTGTTCGCCTTCCGGGCCGAACGCGCGCTGGCCACGGCCGGCAACTTCAACAACGAGATCGGCGTGCCGCTCACGCTGCTGCGCCTGCGCGCGCAGCACCAGCGCGCGGTGCTCGAACTGGGCATGAACCATCCGGGCGAGATCGCGCGGCTGGCCGCCATTTCGCGCCCGACCATCGCGCTGGTCAACAACGCGCAGCGCGAGCACCAGGAATTCATGGCCACCGTCGAGGCGGTGGCCATCGAGAACGCCTCGGTGTTCGCGGTGCTGCCCGACGACGGCACGGCCGTCTTCCCGCACGGCGACGCCTTCACCTCGCTGTGGACCGACATGGCGCACGCCGGCGGCTCGCGCCGCTGCATGACCTTCGGCGAATCGGAAGACGCCGACATCTCGCTCGACAGCGCCGAATGGAAGCAGGGCGCCTGGGCCGTGCGCATCCGCACGCCCATCGGCGGCTTCGACGCGCGCCTGCACATCGCGGGCCGCCACAACGTCGTCAACGCGCTCGCGGCCACGGCCTGCGCGCTCGCGGCCGGCGTGTCCACCGACATCATCGCCGCGGGCCTGAGCGCCTTCGAGCCGGTCAAGGGCCGTTCGCGCGCCAGCGAGATCGTGGTGGACGGCGGCCGCGCGGTCACGCTGGTCGACGACAGCTACAACGCCAATCCCGATTCCGTGATTGCCGCCATCGACGTGCTCGCCGCCCTGCCGGGCCCGCGCCTGCTGGTGCTCGGCGACATGGCCGAGGTGGGCGAGCGCTCGACCGAGTTCCACGCCGAGGTCGGCGACTGGGCGCGCCAGCGCGGCATCGAGGCCGTCTACACCCTCGGCAGCGCCACGGCCCACACCGTCGCCGCGTTCCGGGGCGATGCCGACGGCCGTCATTTCAACGAGTTCGACGCGCTCGGCGCCGCCGTGCTCGCCCGGCTGCCGCATGTCGGCAGCGTGCTCGTCAAGGGCTCGCGCTCCATGAAGATGGAACGCGTGGTCCAGGCCATCGCGGCCCAGGCACGACAACCACAACAACAAAAGGAGGCCGGTCATGACGCATGAGCCGCGCGAAACCACATGCTGATGACCCTGGCCCAATGGCTGCAGACGCTCTCACCCGAGTTCGGGTTCCTGCGCGTTTTCCAGTACCTGACTTTCCGCGCGCTGATGGCCGCGCTGACCGCGCTGGTGGTCGGCCTGGTGGCGGGGCCGTACGTCATTCGCCGCCTGGCCGCGCTCAAGATCGGCCAGCCGGTGCGCGGCTACGGCATGGAAACGCACCTGACCAAGAGCGGCACGCCGACCATGGGCGGCGTGCTCGTGCTGTTCTCCATCGCGCTGTCGACGCTGCTGTGGTTCGACGTGTCGAACCGCTTCGTGTGGATCGTGCTGTGGGTCACGATGGGCTTCGGCGCCATCGGCTGGGTCGACGACTGGCGCAAGGTGGTGCGCAAGGACCCGGAAGGCATGCGCTCGCGCGAGAAGTATTTCTGGCAGTCGGTGGTCGGCCTGCTCGCCGGCTTCTACCTGCTGTTCAGCATTTCGGAAAGCTCCAACTGGCGCGTGCTGCAGCTGTTCTTCGCGTGGGTGCAGTCGGGCTTCGACCTCAGCTTCCCGCCCAAGATCAACCTGCTGGTGCCTTTCTTCAAGGAAGTGAGCTATCCGCTGGGCGGCATCGGCTTCGTGGTGTTGACCTACCTGGTGATCGTGGGCGCGAGCAACGCGGTGAACCTGACCGACGGCCTCGACGGCCTGGCCATCATGCCGGTGGTGATGGTCGGCTCGGCGCTGGGCGTGTTCGCCTATGTGACGGGCAGCGCGGTGTATTCCAAGTACCTGCTGTTCCCCAACATCCCGGGCTCCGGCGAACTGCTGGTGTTCTGTTCCGCCATGGCGGGCGCGGGGCTCGCGTTCCTGTGGTTCAACACGCACCCGGCGCAGGTCTTCATGGGCGACGTGGGCGCGCTGGCGCTCGGCGGCGCGCTGGGCACCATCGCGGTCATCGTGCGCCAGGAGATCGTGTTCTTCATCATGGGCGGCATCTTCGTGGTCGAGGCGATCTCGGTGATGGCGCAGGTGATGTACTTCAAGTACACCAAGAAGCGCTACGGCGAAGGCCGGCGCGTGCTGAAGATGGCGCCGCTGCACCACCACTTCGAGAAGAGCGGCTGGCGCGAGACGCAGGTCGTGGTGCGCTTCTGGATCATCACGATGCTGCTGTGCCTCGTGGGCCTTTCGACGCTGAAGCTGCGGTAACGGACACATGCGGCACCTGAAAGACCTCCACGTTCTCATCCTCGGCCTCGGCGCGTCCGGGCTGGCGATGGCGCGCTGGTGCGCGCGGCACGGCGCCGTCGTGACCGTGGCCGACACCCGCGAGGCGCCCGCCTCGCTGGCGACGCTGAAGGCGGAATGGCCCGAGGTTGCTTTCGTCGGCGGTCCGTTCACGGCCGCGCTGGTCGAAGGCACGCCGATCCGCGCGGTCTATCGCTCGCCGGGGCTGTCGCCCGCGACCATCGCGCCGGTGGCCGATGCCGCACGCGCCATGGGCCTGCCGGTCGGCGGCGAACTCGACCTGTTCGCGCGCGCGCTGCTGGACCTGCGGACGGTCGAGGTGCCGGTGGCGGAAGCCGAGCCCGAGCCCGAACCCGAAGCCGTGCCCGAAGCGCCCGTGGAAGCCGCCGAGTCGCAGCCTCAGGCAGAACTGCCGCTGGAAGAGCCGGCGCCCGCCGAGCCGGCAGAGGCCGTGGCGGAGCCTGTGCAGCAGCCCGAACCCGCGCCGGAGCCAGAGCCGGAGCCCGAGCCGATCGTTCCCGCGCAAGCCGAGGCCATGCCGCGCGATCCTTCGCTCAGCGTTGCCGTGCCGCAGCCTCCGGAAGCCGACGCACCTGCTGCCGCCCCTGAGGCAAGCGCAGAAACTGTCGAAACTGCTGCCGCCGAGCTTCCCGTCGCCATCCCGGCGCCGGCGCCCGCCACCGTTTCCCGCCTGCCCGCCACCGGCAAGCCTTACGTTCCCACGGCCGCCAAGGAAGCCGCGGAGTTCGTCGCCAAGATCGCCGAGCTTTCCGCCACCAACCCGGCCTCCGCCGCCGTCGAGGAAGAATCGCCGCAGCTCGAACTGGCCCCGCCGGTCGAGCCCGAGGCGCCCAAGGGCTACACGCCCGCGGTGCTCGCCATCACCGGCACCAACGGCAAGACCACCGTCACCTCGCTCACCGGCCAGCTGGTCGAGCGCGCGGGCAAGACCGTGGCCGTGGCCGGCAACATCGGCCCTACGCTGCTCGACACGCTCTGGGCCCACATCGACGCCGGCACGCTGCCCGACGTGTGGGTGCTCGAGCTCTCCAGCTTCCAGCTCGACGGCGTGCAGGACTTCGAGCCGACCGCCGCCACCGTGCTCAACCTCACGCAGGACCACCTCGACTGGCACGGCGACATGCCGGCCTACGCGGCGGCCAAGGCGCGCATCTTCGGCGCGCGCGGGCTGATGATCCTCAACCGCGACGACGCCGGCGTGATGGCGATGCTGCCCGCGCCCGTCAAGGTCAAGCTGCAGCGTCCGCAGATCCGCGCGCACGTCACCTTCGGCGCCGCGATGCCGCTGCGCCCGGGCGACTACGGCATCGAGCGCGTCAACGGCATGGCCTGGCTGGTGCGCGCGCTGGAAGCCGACGAAACCCAGAAGCGCAAGCGCGGCGCCGTGGTGGAAGAAGAAATCTTCCTGCAGCGCCTGATGCCCGCCGATGCGTTGCGCATCCGCGGCCGCCATAACGCCATGAACGCGCTGGCCGCCCTTGCGCTGGCGAGCGCCGCCGGCTGCCCGCTCGGCCCCATGCTCTACGGCCTGCGCGAATACCACGGCGAGCCGCACCGCGTGGAAGCCATCGCCATCGTCGACGAGGTCGAGTACTTCGACGACAGCAAGGGCACCAACGTCGGTGCCACCGTGGCCGCGCTGGCCGGCCTGGGCGAAGAGCGCCGCGTGGTCGTGATCCTCGGCGGCGAAGGCAAGGGGCAGGACTTCGAGCCGCTCGCCGCGCCCGTGCGCCAGTACGCGCGCGCCGTGGTGCTCATCGGCCGCGACGCACCCATCATCGAGGCCGCGCTGGCTTCCACCGGCGTCTCGCTGATGCACGCGGGCTCCATGGACGAAGCCGTGCAGGCCGCCGCCGCCCGCGCCAATCCGGGCGATGCAGTGCTGCTGTCACCGGCCTGTGCGAGCTTCGACATGTTCAGGGACTACGAGCACCGCGCCGATGTCTTCCGCGAGGCCGTGCAGGCCTGGGCGGACAGCCCGCGCGGACTGGGCGATTCTTCGACGACGGAGGAGCAGCTTTGAACTCTGCCGCATCGGGCGCCACGCCCAACGCACGCACCAGCCGCTTCGGCGGCTGGTTCAGGCGCGCCCGCAGCGGCATCGACGCGCTGCCGGTGCACCTGCCCGTGCGGCTGGGCGGCGCCGGTATCGCACAGACCAAGGCCACGCCCATGCGCGTGCTGGGCTTCGACCAGGCGCTGGTCTGGGTCACGGTCGCGCTGCTGACCTGGGGCCTGATCATGGTGTATTCGGCCTCCATCGCGCTGCCCGACAACCCGCGCTTCGCGCGCGCCGGCTACAGCGCTTCCTACTTCCTCACGCGGCACGCGGCCTCGGTGGTGTTCGCGTTCGTCGCCGCGCTGCTGACCTTCCAGATCCCGATGAAGACCTGGGAGCGCGCCGCGCCCTGGCTCTTCGTCGCGTCGCTGCTGCTGCTGGTGGCCGTGCTCATTCCGCATATCGGCATCAACGTGAACGGCGCGCGCCGCTGGCTGCCGATGGGCTTCATGCGCTTCCAGCCCTCGGAGCTGGCCAAGCTCGCGATGGTGCTCTACGCCGCCAGCTACATGGTGCGCAAGATGGAGATCAAGGAGCGCTTCTTCCGCGCCGTGCTGCCGATGGGCATCGCGGTGGTGGTGGTCGGCATGCTGGTGATGGCCGAGCCCGACATGGGCGCGTTCATGGTGATCGCGGTGATCGCCATGGGCATCCTGTTCCTGGGCGGCGTGAACGCGCGCATGTTCTTCGTGATTGCCGCGCTGGTGGTGGTGGCCTTCGGCACCATCGTCGCGACCAGCCCGTGGCGCCGCGAGCGCATCTTTGCGTACCTCGATCCGTGGAGCGAAGAGCATGCGCTGGGCAAGGGCTACCAGCTGTCGCACTCGCTGATCGCCATCGGGCGCGGCGAAATTTTCGGCGTGGGCCTGGGCGGCAGCGTCGAGAAGCTGCACTGGCTGCCCGAGGCGCACACCGACTTCCTGCTCGCCGTGATCGGCGAGGAGTTCGGCCTGATCGGCGTGCTGCTGATCATCGGCCTGTTCCTGTGGCTCACGCGCCGCATCATGCACATCGGCCGCCAGGCGATCGCGCTGGACCGCGTGTTCTCCGGCCTCGTGGCGCAGGGCGTGGGCGTGTGGCTCGGCTTCCAGGCGTTCATCAACATGGGCGTGAACCTGGGCGCGCTGCCGACCAAGGGCCTGACCCTGCCGCTGATGAGCTTCGGCGGCTCGGCCATCCTGATGAACCTCGTGGCGCTGGCCGTGGTGCTGCGCATCGACTACGAGAACCGCGTGCTGATGCGGGGAGGCCGCGTATGACGCGCACTGCCTTGGTCATGGCAGGCGGCACCGGCGGCCACATCTTCCCCGGACTCGCGGTGGCCGAGGCCCTGCGCGAGCGCGGCTGGCAGGTGCACTGGCTGGGCGCGCCCGGCAGCATGGAAGAAAAACTCGTGCCGCCGCGTGGCTTCGCCTTCGAGCCGGTGCAGTTCGGCGGCGTGCGCGGCAAGGGTCCGCTCACGCTGTTCCTGCTGCCGCTGAATCTGCTGCGCGCCTTCTGGCAGAGCCTGGGCGTGGTGCGCCGCGTGAAGCCCGACGTGCTGGTGGGCCTGGGCGGCTACATCACCTTCCCCGGCGGAATGATGGGCGTGCTGATGGGCAAGCCGCTGGTGCTGCACGAGCAGAACTCGGTCGCCGGCCTCGCCAACAAGGTGCTGGCGGGCGTGGCCGACCGCGTGTTCACCGCCTTCCCCAATGTGCTGAAGAAGGCGCAATGGGTGGGCAATCCGCTGCGCGAGGCATTCACCTCCAAGGCCGATCCGGCCACGCGTTTCGCGGGCCGCACCGGCCCGCTGAAGCTGCTGGTGGTGGGCGGCAGCCTGGGCGCGCGCGGCCTCAACACCGTGGTGCCCAAGGCGCTGGCCCGCATCGAGCCGGCCGTGCGCCCGCAGGTGCTGCACCAGAGCGGCGCCAAGCAGATCGACGAGCTGCGCGCCAACTACACGGCGGCCGGCGTCGAAGGCGAACTCACGCCCTTCATCGAAGACACGGCGCAGGCCTATGCGGACGCCGACATCATCGTCGCGCGCGCAGGTGCCAGCACCGTCACAGAAATCGCGGCCGTCGGCGCAGCAGCGCTGTTCGTGCCTTTCCCTTCGGCGGTCGACGACCACCAGACCACCAACGCGCGCTTCCTCGTGGACGCGGGCGGCGGCTGGCTGGTGCAGCAGGCCGACCTCACTCCTGAATTGCTGGCTGACTTGCTACAGAACACAGAGCGCACCGCGCTGATCGACAAGGCCGCGAAGGCCAAGACCATGCAGAAGACCGAAGCCGTCGAGGCGGTCGTCCGCGCTTGCGAGGAGCTTGCCAAATGAAGCACGCGATCCGTCACATCCATTTCGTCGGCATCGGCGGCTCGGGCATGAGCGGCATCGCCGAAGTGCTGCTGAACCTGGGCTACAAAATCACCGGCTCCGACCTGGCCGACAGCGCCACGCTGCGCCGGCTCGCGGGCCTGGGCATCGGCACCTTCGTGGGCCATGCGGCTGCGCACATCGACGGCGCGGACGCGGTCGTCACCTCCACCGCGGTGCAGCCGGACAACCCCGAAGTGCTGGCCGCGCGCGAGAAACGCATTCCGGTGGTGCCGCGCGCGCTGATGCTGGCCGAGCTGATGCGCCTGAAGCAGGGCATTGCCATTGCCGGCACGCACGGCAAGACCACCACCACCAGCCTGGTGGCGAGCGTGCTCGACGCCGCCGGCCTGGACCCGACCTTCGTGATCGGCGGACGCCTGAACAGCGCGGGCGCGAATGCGCAGCTCGGCAGCGGCGACTACATCGTGGTCGAGGCCGATGAATCGGACGCCTCGTTCCTGAACCTGCTTCCCGTGATGGCGGTGGTCACGAACATCGACGCCGACCACATGGAGACCTACGGGCACGACTTCGCGAAGCTCAAGAAGGCGTTCGTCGACTTCCTGCACCGCATGCCGTTCTATGGCGTGGCCATCTTGTGCACCGACGACCCCGCGGTGCGCGAGATCGTCGCCAGCGTGACCTGCCCGGTGACCAGCTACGGCTTCGGCGAAGACGCCCAGGTGCGCGCCATCGACGTGCGCGCCGTCGGCGGCCAGATGCATTTCACCGCGCAGCGCCGCAACGGCGTGACGCTGCCCGACCTGCCCATCGTGCTGAACCTGCCCGGCGAGCACAACGTGCGCAATGCGCTGTCGGTGATCGCGGTGGCGGTCGAGCTCGGCATTCCCGACGAGGCCGTGCAGCGCGGCCTGGCGAGCTTCAAGGGCGTGGGCCGCCGCTTCCAGAGCTACGGCGACGTGGCGGTGCAGGGCGGTGACGCCGCTGCTGCTGCCGGCACCTTCACCGTCATCGACGACTACGGCCATCACCCCGTGGAAATGGCGGCCACCATCGCGGCCGCGCGCGGCGCCTTCCCGGGGCGCCGGCTGGTGCTGGCCTTCCAGCCGCACCGCTACACCCGCACGCGCGACTGCTTCGAGGACTTCGTCAAGGTCATCGGCACGGCCGACGCGGTGCTGCTCGGCGAGGTCTATGCCGCCGGCGAGGCGCCCATCGTGGCCGCGGACGGCCGCACGCTGGCACGCGCGCTGCGCGTGGCGGGCAAGGTCGAGCCGGTGTTCGTCGACGACATCGCCGCCATGCCGCAAGCCATTCTCGACAACGCCCGCCCGGGCGACGTGGTGCTCTCGATGGGCGCCGGGTCCATCGGCGCGGTGCCGGCCAAGGTGGTCGAACTGGGCGCCACGCCCTCAACATCGCAGCGCGATTCGCGCCAAGGGAGGGCCGCATGAGCCTTCAGGATCCCAAACTCTTCGGCAAGGTCGCCGTGCTGTTCGGCGGCAGTTCCGCCGAACGCGAAATCTCGTTGATGTCGGGCACCGGCGTGCTCGAAGCCCTGCGCTCGCGCGGCGTGGACGCGCATGCCTTCGACCCCTCGCAGCGCGAGCTGGCCGATCTCAAGCGCGAAGGCTTCGCGCGCTGCTTCGTCGCGCTGCACGGCCGCCACGGCGAAGACGGCACGGTGCAGGGCGCGCTCGAGCTGCTTGGCATTCCCTACACCGGCTCTGGCGTGATGGCCTCCAGCGTGGCCATGGACAAGGTCATGACCAAGCGCATCTGGCAGGCCGACGGGCTGCCCACGCCCAAGTACGTGCGCCTGGCCTTCGACCAGCAAAGCCGCGAGCAGGTCATGGCCGTGCCTGACGTGCTCGGCCTGCCGCTGATCGTGAAGCCGCCGCGCGAGGGCTCGTCCATCGGCGTGACCAAGGTCGAGGGCTACTCGCAGATGCAGGACGCGATCACGCTCTCGGCCAAGTACGACGCCGACGTGCTGTGTGAAGAGTTCATCGAAGGCGAGGAAGTGACCTGCGCCGTGCTCGGCCACGGGCTCGATGCGCGTGCGCTGCCGGTGGTGCGCATCGCCGCGCCCGAAGGCGCCTACGACTACCAGAACAAGTACTTCACCGACGACGTGAAGTACCAGTGCCCGAGCGGCCTGCCCGAGGCGGAAGAGCACGAGATCCAGCGCATCACGCTGGCCGCCTACCGCACGCTCGGCTGCCGCGGCTGGGGCCGTGCCGACGTGATGATCCGCGCCAGCGACCGCAAGCCCTTCCTGCTCGAGATGAACACCTCGCCCGGCATGACCAGCCACTCGCTGGTGCCGATGTCGGCCCGCGCCGCGGGCATCGCCTACGAAGAACTCTGCGTGCGGGTGCTGGCCTCGGCCACGCTCGACGCCACGGGAGGCTCGTTATAGCCATGGCTGACAGCATCCCCGCGCCCTTCGACGTCAAGCTCATGAACATCGTCGCCAACCTTGCGTTCGCGGCGGTGGCGCTCATGCTGCTTGCGGCGGGCGCCTGGTGGGTGCTGCGCCAGCCGTTCTTCCCGATCGTCGGCATCAAGGTGGACGGCGAGGTCACGCACAACAACGCGGTCACGCTGCGCGCCAACGTGGCGCCGCAGCTCAAGGGCAACTTCTTCACCATCGACCTGCTGCGCGCGCGCGCGGCCTTCGAGTCGGTGCCGTGGGTGCGCAGCGCGGTGGTGCGGCGCGAGTTCCCGAACAAGCTGCGCGTGACGCTGACCGAGCAGGTGCCGGTGGCCATCTGGGGCGACGAAGCGGGCTCGAAGCTGATCAACGGCTTCGGCGACGTGTTCGAGGCCAATGTGGCCGAGGTGGACGACAACCTGCCGCGCCTGGACGGCCCGATCGAGCAGGCCGGCCAGGTGCTGGGCATGTACCGCGTGCTGCAGCCGCAGTTCAAGCCGTATGACTTCAGCATCGACGAGCTCACGCTGTCGAGCCGTGGCAGCTGGAAGGTCGTGCTGGACACCGGCGCCGAGATCGAGCTGGGCCGAGGCCAGGGCGAGGAAGTGTCGGCCCGCCTGCAGCGCTTCCTGAAGACCGTGACCCAGGTCGCGGGCCAGTACCACCGCACGGTGGCGGATGTCGAAGGCGCCGATCTGCGCCACAACGACGCGTATGCATTGCGGCTGCGCGGCGTCACCACGGTCTCGCCAGAGGCCCCAAGAAAAATCAAGTAGCGAATACCGAGGAATCGAGGACATATCAATGCCCAAAGAATACAAAGACCTGGTCGTAGGACTCGACATCGGCACCGCCAAAGTGATGGTGGTTGTGGCCGAGGTGCTGCCCGGCGGCGAGCTCAAGCTGGCCGGCCTCGGCATCGCGCCGAGCAACGGACTCAAGCGCGGCGTGGTGGTGAACATCGACGCCACGGTGCAGAGCATCCAGCAGGCGCTGAAAGAGGCCGAGCTGATGGCCGACTGCAAGATCAGCCGGGTCTACACCGGCATCACCGGCAGCCACATCCGCGGCATCAATTCGAGCGGCATGGTGGCGGTGAAGGACAAGGAAGTGACGCCCGCCGACGTGGCCCGCGTGGTGGAGACGGCGCGCGCCATCAACATCTCCAGCGACCAGCGCCTGCTGCTGGTGGAGCCGCAGGAGTTCGTGATCGACGGCCAGGACGTGAAGGAGCCGATCGGCATGAGCGGCATGCGGCTCGAGGCCAAGGTGCACATCGTGACCGGCGCGCAGAGCGCGGCCGAGAACATCATCAAGTGCGTGCGCCGCTGCGGCCTGGAGGTCGACCAGCTGATGCTGAACCCGCTGGCCTCCAGCCAGGCGGTGCTGACCGAGGACGAGCGCGAACTGGGCGTGGTGCTGGTCGACATCGGCGCGGGCACCACCGACGTGGCGATCTTCACCAACGGCGCGATCCGCCATACGGCCGTGATCCCGATCGCGGGCGACCTCATCACGAGCGACATCGCGATGGCGCTGCGCACGCCGACGAAGGACGCGGAAGACATCAAGGTCGAGAACGGCTTCGCCAAGCAACTGCTGGCCGACCCCGACACGCAGGTCGAAGTGCCGGGCCTCGGCGACCGCGGACCGCGCATGCTGAGCAAGCAGGCGCTGGCCGGCGTGATCGAGCCGCGCATCGAGGAAATCTTCTCGCTGGTGCAGCAGGTGGTGCGCGAGTCGGGCTATGAAGAAGTGCTGTCGTCGGGCGTGGTGCTCACGGGCGGCAGCGCGGTGATGCCCGGCATGGTCGAACTCGGCGAGGACATCTTCCTCAAGCCGGTGCGACGCGGCATTCCAAAGTATTCCAGCGCGTTGTCTGACATGGTCGCGCAGCCTCGCGCCGCTACAGTCATGGGCCTTCTCGAAGAGGCACGCTTCGCGCGCATGCGCGGCTTCAAGGTCGCGCAGAAGAACGGGTCGGTGAAAACCGCATTCGGGCGCTTCAAGGACTTCATAGTGGGGAATTTCTGACGATGATCAAGTCTCCACTCTGGCTCGCGCGCGGCAGCCCTCCATTGCACTTCAACGAGCGATGGCGACGAACAGGTCCACCGCCATGACGAGCGCATCGTTGTTCCAGTCGCGGCACAAGAAATATTCATAGACACATAACGGCAACTGCAAGATTCAAGGAGTTAGAAATGACCATCGAAATGATCGAAGTCGAAGAGTTCAATCAGGGCACGCAGATCAAGGTGATCGGCGTCGGCGGTGGCGGCGGCAATGCGGTCGCCCACATGATGGAGCGCGGCGTGCAGGGCGTTCAGTTCGTCTGCGCGAACACCGACGCCCAGGCACTGCAGCGCAGCAGCGCGCACAAGATCATCCAGCTCGGCACCAGCGGCCTGGGTGCCGGCAGCAAGCCCGAGAAGGGCCGTGACGCGGCCGAAGCGGCGGTGGACGACATCCGCGCGGCCATCGACGGCGCGCACATGCTGTTCATCACCGCCGGCATGGGCGGCGGCACCGGCACCGGAGCGGCTCCCGTGATCGCGCGCGTCGCCAAGGAAATGGGCATCCTGACCGTGGGCGTGGTGACCAAGCCCTTCGACTGGGAAGGCGGCCGCCGCATGACCAACGCCGACGCCGGCCTGGCCGAGCTCGAAGCCAACGTCGACTCGCTGATCGTGGTGCTCAACGAGAAGCTGCTCGACGTGCTGGGCGAAGACGTCACGCAGGACGAAGCCTTCGCGCAAGCCAACGACGTGCTGAAGAACGCCGTGGGCGGCATCTCGGAAATCATCAACGAGTACGGCGGCGTGAACGTCGACTTCGAAGACGTGCGCACCGTGATGGGCGAACCCGGCAAGGCCATGATGGGCACGGCCGCGGCCGCGGGCCCCGACCGCGCGCGCATCGCCGCCGAACAGGCCGTGGCCTGCCCGCTGCTCGAAGGCATCGACCTCTCGGGCGCCAAGGGCGTGCTGGTGCTGGTGACGGCATCGAAGGGCTCGCTGAAGCTGAACGAGTCGAAGCTGGCGATGAACACCATCCGCGCCTACGCTTCGCCGGACGCGCACGTGATCTACGGCGCCGCCTACGACGACAGCCTCGGCGACGAGATGCGCGTCACCGTGGTGGCCACCGGCCTGTCGCGCGCCGACGCACGCCGCCAGGCCCCGACGCTGGAAGTGATCCGCACCGGCACCGACAACATCGGCTTCACCGTGCCCACGCTGGGCGGCACCGGCCACGCGCACAGCAGCGGCAGCCAGCCGAACTACGACGGCATGGCCGTGCCCAGCGTGTGGCGCACCAACCGCACGATGGCCGCCGCCAAGGTGGACGCGCTGTCGTCGGGCGGCATGGACGACTTCGAGATTCCGGCCTTCCTGCGCCGCCAGGCCGACTGAACCTGGCTCGCCCCCAGGCTGCGCGCACTTCGTGTCGCTTCGCCAACCCCCTGCCGGGGGCGACACCTGCGGCCCGGCAAAGCCGGTTCCGCGGTGTCCCGCGAATCGACGGACCGCGTCCATTTCGCGCGCATCCGGCGGGATTGCATAGAACCCATGTCTATCGGTGCCATAGCCAGGGGCATAGGCCGCCACGCCCGTGGCGCGCCTAAAATCGCCGGCGTGCTGCAACAACGAACCCTCAAGTCGATCAGCCGCGCCGTGGGCGTGGGGCTCCACAGCGGCCAACGCGTGGAGCTGACCCTGCGACCGGCCCCGGCCGACACGGGCATCGTGTTCCGCCGCGTCGACCTGCCGGAGCCGGTCGACATCCGCATGACCGCCGAGTCGGTCACCGACACGCGCCTGGCGTCCACGGTCTCCACCGGCGGCGCCAAGGTGCAGACCGTCGAGCACATCATGTCGGCCTGCGCGGGCCTCGGCATCGACAACCTCTACATCGACATCACGGCCGACGAAGTGCCGATCCTCGACGGGTCGGCTTCTTCGTTCGTGTTCCTGCTGCAGAGCGCGGGCATCGCGCTGCAGAAGGCGCCGCGCCGCTTCATCCGCGTGACCCGCAAGGTCGAGGTGCGCGAGGGCGAGGGCGCCAACGAGAAGTGGGCGCGGCTGGAGCCGTACCACGGCTTCAAGCTGAGCTTCGAGATCGACTTCGACCACCGCGTCGTCAATTCCACCGGCCAGCGCGTGGAGTTCGACCTGGGCACCGACTCCTACAGCCGCGACATCGCGCGCGCGCGCACCTTCGGCTTCACGAAAGAGGTCGAGTACATGCGCAGCAAGGGCCTCGCGCTCGGCGGTGGCCTGGACAACGCGATCGTGATGGACGACACCAAGGTGCTCAATGCAGGCGGCCTGCGCTACGACGACGAGTTCGTGAAGCACAAGATCCTCGACGCCATGGGCGATCTGTACATCATCGGCAAGCCGCTGCTGGCCGCTTACACCGCGTTCCGCTCGGGCCATGCGCTGAACAACAAGCTGCTGCGCGAGCTGCTCTCGCACAGCGACGCCTACGAAGTCGTGACCTTCGAAGACGAGAAGCGCGCACCGCGCGGCTTCGGCGAAGTCGCCCGCGCCTGGTAGAGCCGGCGCAGGCCACGTTCACACATGCTTCTTTTCCGCTGGGCCATCCTGCTGCTTCTGCTGGTGGCGGGCGTGTCCTTTGCGTTCTATGCGGGCACCGGGCAGGTCAAGTACCGGCGCTTCGGCTGGATCGTGCTGAAGTGGACGCTGTTGGCGGCGTTCGGCTTCTTCGCGGTGCTGATCGCCGAGCGCGTGGCCTAGCCGACGCCCCAGGCCCCTTGGCACTCAGGCGGCCAACGCCTGCAGCGCCTGCACCTGCCGCGCCAGCAGCGGCCCCTTGCGATGCGCCGGCACCAGCAGCATGACCGTATCTCCCAGCGCCTTCGGCCGTCCCCACGGCGCATGCAGCCTGCCTTGGGCGAGCAGCGGCGCGACGAGCTGTTCACGGCCCATCAGCACGCCTTCGCCGTCGACCGCGGCCTGCAGCGCGAGGCTGTAGAGCGAGAAGTCCGGCCCCGCGGCCAGCGCATCGGCCTCGGCTGCCGTGGTGCCTGCGCGCGTGGCTTGCAGCCAGCGCCGCCAGTCGTCTTGCCACACGGTGTCGTGCAGGCCGCCACAGCGGGCCAGCAGTTCCGCCAGGTCGTCGAGCGATCGGGGCCGGCCGCTGGGCAACGGCTGCTGCAGGCGTGGACTGCAGACCGGAAGCAGCCGGTCTCGCGCCAGAGGAATGGCTTGCGCGCCGACTGCCGTCTCGATGTGCTCACCGGCCCGCGCATAGAACAACCCCAGGTCGAAGGGCTCGCGGCGAAAGTTCGGCGGCTGCTCGAGCGCAGTCACCGACACCTGCACGCCGGGCAGCGCGGCCTTCAATCGCGAGAGCCGGGGCGACAGCCACAGCTGCGCCACGGCAGGCAGGGCCGCCACCTGCAGCGTGCTGCGGCGCGCGGCGGTCTGGGTCTCGTGGCGCAGCGCCTGCACCGCGAGGCCGAGCTGGTCGACGGCGGCGCTGAGGGCAGGCAGGGCGCGCCGCCCGTGCGCGCTCAGGCGTATGCCCTGGCTGTGCCGTTCGAACAGCGCGCCGCCGGCCCAGCTCTCCAGTGCCTTGATCTGCTGCGCGACGGCGGCCGGGGTGACGAACAGCTCTTCCGCCGCCCGCGCGAAGCTGCCGTGGCGCGCGGCCGCTTCGAAGGCACGCACGGCGGTGTGCGGAGGCAGGCGGGGGCGGGGCGGTGCGAGCGGCATCGAGAACGAGGAAGATCAGGCCAAGTTTTTCTAAGGCTGGGGCACAGATTATCCGGTTTGCCCGCTGCCGTGCGGCGCGCGACGATGCGGCCACACACCACTTCCAGCGAGATACGCCGCATGCCTGCCGCCCTGCAACGCCGCCCCTGGGTTCCCGCCGCCAGCGAAGACCACGTGCTCTCCATCGCCGCCGATGCCGCTGCGCGCGACGCGGCCGGCGTCGCCGCCGAGATCGAGCGGCTGGTGGCCGACAACCACCGCATCCACGATGTCGACGGCCTGAACCTCAACCCCGCCACCAACGTCATGAACCCGGCGGCCGAGGCGCTGCTGTCGCGCGGGCTCGGCTCGCGCCCGTCGCTCGGCTATCCCGGCGACAAGTACGAGATGGGGCTGGAAGCCATCGAGCGCATCGAGGTGGTCGCCGCCGAGCTGGCGGCCGAGGTGTTCGGCGCCAAGTTCGCCGAGGTGCGCGTGGGCTCCGGCGCGCTGTCGAATCTCTATGTGTTCATGGCTACCTGCCAGCCCGGCGACACGATCATCGCGCCACCCGCCACCATCGGCGGCCACGTCACGCACCATGCGGCGGGCGCGGCCGGCCTCTACGGCCTGAAGACCGTGCCGGCGCCCGTCGATGCCGACGGCTACACCGTCGACGTGGCCGCGCTGGCCCGGCTGGCGCGCGAGGTGAAACCGAAGCTCATCACCATCGGCGGCAGCCTCAATCTCTTTCCTCACCCCGTGCCCGCCATTCGCGAGATTGCCGACAGCGTGGGCGCGAAGCTGCTGTTCGACGCCGCGCACCTGTCGGGCATGGTGGCCGGCAAGGCATGGCCGCAGCCGCTCGAAGAAGGCGCGCATGCCATCACCATGAGCACCTACAAGAGCCTGGGCGGCCCGGCGGGCGGGCTGATCGTGTCGAACGACGCGGCGCTGATGGAGCGCATCGACGCCATCGCCTATCCCGGCCTCACGGCCAATTCGGACGCGGGCCGAACCGCCGCGCTGGCCCGCGGGCTGCTCGACTGGAAGGTGCACGGCAAGGCCTATGCGGCTGCGATGCGCGAGACCGCGCAGGCACTGGCGCGCGCGCTCGATGCCCAGGGGCTGCCGGTGTTTGCCAAGGCGCGCGGCTTCACGCAGTCGCACCAGCTGGCGGTCGAGGCCGCGCGCTGGGGCGGCGGGCAGCGAGCCGCGAAGCTGCTCGCGCAAGGCGGCCTGCTGGCCTGCGGCATCGGGCTGCCTGTTGCGCCGGTCGATGGCGACATCAACGGCCTGCGGCTCGGCGTGCCGGAGATCGTGCGCCTCGGCTTCACGGCCGAGGACATGCCGCAGCTGGCGTCGTGGATCGCGCGCGCCCTGCAAGGCGACGCCGCCTCGGTGGCGGCCGAAGTGCGCGAGCGCCGCAAGCGCCTGGGCGAGTTGCGTTACATCGTGCGCTGAGTCAGCGCGAGCGGCCCTGCCGGTAGGTGCCGGCATGCGTCTTCGAAAGCTCGGCCGCCTGCGCGAGCCGCGCCATCGAACGCCCCACCTGCGCATGCGTGATGGCGATGCCCAGCGCATCGGCCGCGTCGGCGCCGGGCAGGCCCGGCAGGTCGAGCAGGCGCTTCACCATCTCCTGCACCTGCGCCTTGGCGGCCTGACCGTGCCCGGCCACGGCCTTCTTCATCTGCAGCGCCGTGTATTCGGCCACCGAGAGGTTGCTGTTGACCAGCGAGGTCACGCACGCGCCGCGCGCCTGCCCCAGCAGCAGCGTCGACTGCGGGTTGACGTTGACGAAGATGATTTCCACCGCCGACGCATCGGGCTGGTAGCGCGCCGTGATTTCCGCGATGCCGTCGAACAGCACCTTGAGCCGTGCCGGCAGGTTGCCGGTGCCCAGGTGCCGCGTGCTGATGGTGCCGCTGGCCACGTAGCGCAGCGCATGGCCGTCCGCGTCGACCACGCCGAAGCCGGTGGTCTGCAAGCCGGGGTCGATGCCGAGAATTCGCATGAACAGGAAGGAGGCCTTTGCTGCCTCAGGCGTTGAAGTACCAGCGGATCGAGTGGAAGAAGATCGGCGCCGCGAAGCACAGCGCGTCGACGCGGTCGAGCAGCCCGTTGGCCCCGGTCACGCCCACGCCCTTCTTGCCCCAGTTGGGAATGCCGCGGTCGCGCTTGAGCGCCTTCATCACCAGGTGCCCCATCGACCCGGCGATGCATGCGATGACCGACACCGCGAGCGCCTGGGCGAACTTGAACGGCGTGATGAAGGAGAACAGCGCGCCCACCAGGCTGGCCACCACGATGCCGACGCCCCAGCTGGTCCAGTTGAAGCTGCGGCTCACGTTGGGCGCGAAGGGCGCACGCTGGGTGCGGCGTGAGATGAGGTGCTGCACCAGCACCGAGGTCTGCACCACGAACACCAGGAAGAACACGAGGAAGGCGCTCTTGCCTTCGTAGCCGGGGAAGCTCAGCAGCAGCAGCGCCGGCACGTGGCTCATGCCGTAGACGCAGACCATGATGCCCCACTGCAGCTTGGCGTTGCGTTCGAGGAACTGGCTCGGGTCGTTGGCCAGCGCGCTCGCCACCGGGATGGCGAGGAACACGTAGACCGGGATGAAGACGGTGAAAAGGTCGAAGCGCGCGGTGGCTACGAGCCAGAACTGGATCGGCAGCACGACGAAGAAGGCGAGGATGAGGCTGCGGTGGTCGCCGCGCCGCGTGGGCGAGAGGGTGATGAACTCGCGCAGCGAGAAGAAGGCGATCAGCGCGAAGAGCACGGTGGCCACCGTCTCGCCCAGCGCCCAGCCGATCCAGAAGATCACGGCCATGAACCAGGTGGTGCCGAGCAGTCCGCGGAAGTGGGCCAGCTCGGCCTGCCAGGCGGCGTCGTGCACGGGGTTGCGGCGTTCCCTGAAGGTGAGGAAGAACGCGGTGGCGCTCACGATCGCGAGCACGCCGAAGACGATGAGGAAGAGGGCGGCGACCTGCTGGGTCGGGGTCAGGTTGCGCAGGAACTGGTTCATTTTTTACTGCGCTTCGGGTTTGTTCAGGGCGTGTGTGAAGGCCACCGGGTAGCTCCCTCCGCGAATGTCCCCCGGCCTGCGGCCTCCTCCTTTATTTCGCTGCGGGAGCCACCCGGCGCCCTTCACACAATAGGCGCGGCTGTTGTGCAGGCCGATCGAGAAGTGCTTCATGTCAGACATCGCGCAAAGCGATCACCGCGGCGCGTGCACGGTCGAGGAAGGGACGGCGCTCCTCGCCTTCCTCGACGCGGATCGGCGCGCCGAAGGTGACGGAGCAAAGAATGGGCACGGGCACGATCTCGCCCTTGGGCATGACGCGCTGCACGTTGTCGATCCAGGCCGGCACCAGCACCACCTCGGGGAACATGGTGGCGAGCGCGTAGAGGCCCGACTTGAACTTCTGCGGCTCGCCGGTGTGGCCGCGCGTGCCCTCGGGGAAGATGATGATCGAGTCGCCGCTGCGCAGGGCTTCGATGAGCGGGGCCAGCGGATCGGCTGCGGGCGCGGCCGCAGCGGCCTCGGGTTCCGGGGCAGCAGGGGGAGGCGCCGGAGGAGGCGGTGGCGGGGCCGGGAGATCGAGTTGGCCCTGGGCCTCGCGCAAGACCTCCGCCGAGGCATCGGCGAAAGGCAGGGACATCGGCAGCAGCGGCTCCATCGAAGGCTCGATGCGCTCGGCCGGCGGTGCCGGTTCGGCGGCCACTGGCGGCGGTACTTCCACGGATGCTGCGGGGGCGGGCGCAGTCGTCGCCGCGCGCTCCACATACACCGCGTTGAACACCTCGGTCGTGATCCAGCGCTTGACCGGGGTGTTGGCCCAGTAGTCGCGCGCCGCGATCGGCCGGGTGATGCTGCGCAGCTCCTCCGGCAGCGCGGCCCAGATCATCACGAGGTCGGCGTGGCTCTGGTGGTTGGCGAAATAGATGCGCTGCTCGGCCTTCGGCGGACAGCCGTACCAGCGCGCCTGCGCGCCAGTGAGCAACCGGACGATTCCCAACAACAACCAACCCGTGAGCTTTGCCAGCATAGGGCGCGATGATACGGGCCATGCGATGGCGTTTCGATCCTCTTTCTCTGGCGTGGGCGGTGGCCCTGTTCTTCGTTCTCGTGCTGCTGGCCACCGTCGGCGCGCGCTGGGGCTGGGTGCGCAGTTTCTTCGGCGACGTGCTGGCCGTGGTGTGGGTGTACTTCGTCTTCAAGACGGCCATCGGCGCGCGCGTGCTGCCGCTGGCGCTGGCCGCGCTGGCGGTGGGCTGCGCGGTGGAGCTGGGGCAGTACCTTGCGTCGGCATTGCAGCTGCGCATTCCGAACCGGGCCCTGCGCATCGTGCTCGGCAGCACGGCCGACTGGTGGGACGTGGCGGCCTACGTGCTCGGTTTCTTCGGCGTGCTCGGCATCGAGCGGCTGCGCGGCGGTTTCAGGGCAGCGCGGCCGCGGGCATCCGCGCCATGACCGTCGAGGCCCGGCCGCTCAGGTAAGGCGAGCCGGGACGGCGCTCGAAGAACTTGGGGCTCGGCAGCATCACGGCCAGGCGCGCGGCCTCGTTGGCGCTCAGGCGCGAAGCCGGCTTGCGGAAGTAGTACTGCGAAGCGGCCTCCGCGCCGAACACGCCTTCGCCCCATTCGACGTTGTTGAGGTAGATCTCCAGGATGCGCTGCTTGTCGAGCACCAGTTCCAGCAGCGTGGCGAGCACCAGCTCCTGGCCCTTGCGCAGCATGGTGCGCTCGCCGGACAACAGCAGGTTCTTCGCGAGTTGCTGCGTGATGGTCGAGCCGCCGCGCAGCCGCACGGGCTGCATCGGTTTGCCGCGCGCCACCGCACGGGCGGAGCGCTTGGCCGCCAGCTCTTCGGCCTTGGCGTTGCGCTGGCGCGCGCGTTCGATGGCTTCCCACTCCACGCCGTTATGGTCGACGAAGCCCGCGTCCTCGCTCGCGATGACGGCGCGCTTGAGGTTGTCGCTGATCTGCGCATACGGCACCCACTCCTGACGCCAGCCGCCGCCGCTGCCCTTGTGAATGGCGATCTGGAAGGCCTCGGAGCGCTGGAACGCCGTGCTCTCGGGGTTGACCACGGCCATGGCCGCGATGCGCGCGACGAAGAACAGCTCGAGTGCCACGCCCGCCACCACGAGGCAGGCGATCAGGCGCAGCACGGCTTTCATGCTTTCGAGGAGGCGAGCGAGCTTCGGAGTTCGGCCAGCACCTGGGCCGAGGGCGGACGCACGCCGCGCCAGATCTCGAACGCCTCCGCCGCCTGTTCGACCAGCATGCCCAGCCCGTCGCGCGCGACCGCGCCGTGCGCCTCGGCCCAGGCCATGAAGCCGGCGGCGGCGGGTCCGTACATCATGTCGACCGCGAGGCCGCCGGGGCGCAGCACGCCGGCGCTCACCGGCACCGCATCGCCCGCGAGGCTGGAGGCCGTGGCGTTGACCACCACGTCGAAGGTGCCCGGCACCTTGTCGAGCGCCCAGGCTTCGAGCGAGGCGCCGTGGCGCAGCGCAACCGCCGCATGGCGGCGCACCAGTTCGATGGCCTTGTCGACGGTGCGGTTGGCCACCACGACGCGCGACGCGCCCGCGTCGAGCAGCGGGCCCAGCACGCCGGCCGACGCACCGCCCGCGCCGATCAGCAGCAGCGCCTTGCCCTGCAGCGGCACGCCCGCGTTGCGCACGATGTCGTTGACCAGGCCGATGCCGTCGGTGTTGTCGGCATGGATGCTGCCGTCGGCCTCGAAGCGCAGCGTGTTCACCGCCTGCGCGAGCGTGGCGCGTTCGCTGGTGTGCTGCGCCAGCGCGGCGGCTTCGAACTTGAAGGGCACGGTGATGTTGCAGCCGCACGCGGTGTCGCCGCGTTTTGCCGCCTCGGCGCGAAAGGCCGCGATGCCCTCGGCAAAGGCGCCGATGGGAACGAGCCTGCGGCCGTAGTCCATCCGCTGGCCGCAGAGTTCGGCGAAGCGGGCGTGGATGTGCGGCGAGCGGCTGTGCTCGACGGGGTTGCCTATGACGCAGTACAGGTCCATGGTGTGGGGCGGCGCGGCCGTCTCGGGTCTCCGGGCTATTGGGAGGTGATTTCCATCGTGCCGTCGCGCGCGAAGCGGAACAGGCCCTGGATCACCATCTGGTCGGCCTGTTCGCGGCGCATGGCGTCGGTGAACTTGCCGAAGCTGCCGACGCTGCGCACGATGGCCTGCGCCCGGCGGTCGAGCGCGATGTTGCCCGAGCTCTGGTCGACGTCGACCGCGAGCACCTTGCCGTCGAAGTTGACGGTCATGGTCATCTTGAGTTCGCCGTACAGCTTCTGGCCGGCGATCTGGGGGAAGTTCTCGGCGGCGCGCGCCTCGATGCGGCGAAGCATCTTGTCGACGTAGACGGCGAAGGCGGCTTCGCGCGTGGTCGGGCTGATGTAGCGCTTCTTGGGGCGCGCGTTTTCTTCGTTCACGCGGCGTTCGATCTGGGCGAGGATCTCGACCATCTGGCGCCGCTTTTCCTCTTGCGCGGCGGCTTCGGTCGGGTCGCCCGGATTGCGCGGGTCCGGCACCGGCATGGCGGCCAGATCGCGCTTGAGCTGCGCGAGCATCTGCATCTGCTGGGCCTGCATGGCCTCGACCTGGCGGCGCGAGTCCTCGAAGGAGTCGCCCACCGAGGTGAAGCTCGAAGGAGGCAGCGGGCTGGTGGCGCGGCCCTGCTCCAGGTCGCCGCCGCCCGCGAGCGAGGTCTGCGCCATGACCTTGGCCTTCGGGTCGGGCTTGTCCTGCGTCTTGCTGTTGACCAGGATCACTTCGAGCGGCGTTTCGCTGAAGACCTTGTTGAACGACTCGGGGTCGACGAAGCGCACCGCGAGCAGCGCTGCATGCGCGATGACCGACACGCCCAGGGCGATCTGCAGCGTGCTGAGGTCCTTGAAGTTCATTCTCTAAACTCCTCCAGAGGGGCGCATGTGACCGGCCCGTGGCTCATGCGGGCGTGTTCTCGGGCGCGGCCTCGCTGTCCGTCAGGTCGACCGCGATGGCGATCGGGCCTGCAACCACTTCTTCTTCGTCGCTTTCCTCGTCGGCGGCCGCATCGGCCTTCGGCGTGTCGAGGCGCTCGAGCACGGTGCCCGTCACGTCGAGCGCGATCTCGTCGATTTCGCCGAGCTTCACGCGCAGGCGCGCCCCGCGCTCCTGCTGCCCGGCCACGGGGAACACCAATGGCAGCGTCTCGGCACGCACCAGCGCGCCGTTGGGCAGGTCCTTGATGACGGTGGCTTCGAGCTCGGTGATGCCTTGCTGCTGCAGGTACTTCAGCGTCCAGAAGCGTTCCATGCCGCCCTGGTAGGCGTTGTACGTGGCATAGGCCGCGTCGAAGCCCGAGAGAATGGAGAACAGGTCGGCGTCCTTCGGCTTGAAGGGCGCGGCCAGCGCGGCGGTCTTGCCGTGGCGCGCGGCGGCAATGATCTGCCACTGGTTCACCAGGTCGGTGTAGCGGCGCAGCGGCGAGGTGCTCCAGGCGTAGCTCTTCACGCCCAGGCCCGCGTGCGGCAGCGCGCGCGTGCCCATGCGCACCTTGATGCCCGGCGCGAGGCTGGCCTGGCTGCGGTACAGCCCGGGCACGCCGAGCTCGCCGAGCCAGCCGCCCCAGCTGCTGTTGGCCAGGATCATGGCTTCGGACACGATCAGGTCGAGCGGCGCGCCGCGCTGGCGCGTGCTGATCTGCACCTGCTCGTTGCCGGTGGGCTCGTTGCCCTCGTTGCCGACGAGGCGGAAGTTGTAGTCGGGCCGGTTGAAGTTCTCCGGCTTGCCGCGCACCACTTCGCGCTGCGCCTTCAGCTGCTTCGCGAGGCGGAACAGGAAGGAGAGCGGGGCGCGCAGCGTGGCCGCGGCTTCGGGCGTGTTGTCGCTCTGGAACGAGGCGTCTTCGAGCCAGGGCTGGGTGACGACGGTGTCGAGCTGGTCGTGGCGCAGGTTGGCGACGATGGGCACGCGCTCCAGCCTGGTCTCGGTGCCTTGCAGCTCCAGCGTGGCTTCGTCGAAGCGCGCATAGAGCGACACCGCTGGGCGGTCGCCGCCTTCGAGCAGCGTGTAGGTGTTGACCACGTCGTCGGGCAGCATCGTGATCTTGTAGCCGGGCATGTAGACCGTCGACATGCGCGCGCGCGCCACGTTGTCGATGGCGCTGCCCGGCGTCAGTGCGAGTGCCGGCGCCGCGATGTGGATGCCCACGGTGACGGTGCCGCTGCCCAGGCCCTGCACCGAGAGCGCATCGTCGATTTCGGTGGTCTGCGAATCGTCGATCGAGAAAGCCTGCACGCCGGACGCCACGGGCAGGTCGTCCACGATGGCGGGCGCCGCGAGCGCGGGGAAGCCGGTGCCCTTGGGGAAGTTCTCGAACAGGAAGCGCCGCCAGTGGAACTGATAGGGCGAATCGATGGCGCCGGCGCGCTCCAATAGGTCGAGCGGCGGGCGCTGCGTGGCGCGCGCCGCGTCGACCACGGCCTTGTATTCGGGTGCGTTCTTGTCGGGCTTGAACAGGATCTTGTAGAGCTGCTCGCGCACCGGCGCGGGGCAAACGCCCTCGGCCAGCTGCCCGGCCCACTCGGTGATCTGCGCCTGGACGGCCTTCTTCTTCTCGATGGCGGCCAGCGCCTGCTGCACGATTTCGGCGGGCGCCTTCTTGAAGCGGCCCTTGCCGGCGCGGCGGAAGTAGTGCGGCGCCTCGAACAGCGCGAACAGCGCCGCAGCCTGCTGCGCGAGCGTGGGCTTGTCGCTGAAATAGTCGGCTGCGAGTTCGGCGAAGCCGAATTCGCCTTCGGCGGCGAATTCCCAGGCGAGGTCGAGGTCGATGGTGGCGGCGAGCGCACGCGCCTCGGCGATCAGCTCGGCGGGCGCGGGCTTCTCGAAACGCAGCACGATGTTGGCGCCCTTGACCTTGACGCGCTTGCCGGTGTCGAGCTCGACCTGTGCCGATGCTTCGGCCTCCGACAGCACGCGGCCGCCGAGGTACTTGCCGGCTTCTTCAAACAATACAAACATAGTCCCCGATTCTCCCACGCGGAAAACCGATGCGATCCAATACCAGGATGCCGCGGAACCGGCTTCGCCGGGCCGCAGGCATCGCCCCCTGCAAGGGGGTTGGCGAAGCGACACGAAGTGCGCGAAGTCTGGGGGTGTGCCTAGACCGGATTGATGAAAGCCATCACGTCGTCGAGATGCGCCTTCTCGAAGTCCGACAGCGCATGGTCGCTGCCTTCGAGCAGCTTGATGTTGCTGTCCGGGTAGCGCGCGGACATCTCGTGCCAGTCGAGGGCTTCGTCGCCCTTGGCGATGATGGCGAACACGCGCTCGGGCCGCGTGAGCTGGCCGACTTCCATGGCGCGCAGCTCGTGGATGTATTCGGGGCGGAAGTAGAAGTGCTCGGCCGGGTCGTGCCAGACAGTCTGGTCGCCGATGTAGCGCGTGAGGTCGCGCGCGGGGTGTACCGCAGGATTGAGCAGCACGGCGCGGCAGCGCGTCATGCCGGCCACGTACGTGGCATAGAAGCCGCCGAGCGAAGAGCCCACCACCGCCATCGACTTGCGCGGCCAGTGCGCGATGCCCTTCATCACCATGTCGATCGCATCGTGCGGAGAAGGCGGCAGCTGCGGGCACCACCACTGCAGGTTCGGGTGGCGCCGCGCCACGCGGTCCGCCATGATCCGGGCCTTCGTGGACTGAGGCGAGGAGCGGAAGCCGTGCAGATACAGCAGGTGAGTGGTTTGCGGATCCATGCGATGAAGATTCGGGAGGGGCGTGCGGCGCGCCACGCTTGCCGTGACCGGGCAATTTTGCATGAGGTCTGTTCTTGCGAGGCCGCTTCCAACATACAAAAAACCCCGCGAGCGGGGTCCTTCGGCCTGTCGTGCCCGGACGTGTGCAAACCTCTTGGCCGCCCCTGCGCGCAAGGGCTTGCACGAATCGATACTTAAAGTATTCATGTTGCTCTTTGCCGCGATGCGAATGGCTACGTTCGGGTTAACTCGACATTCGGCGCCCAGGGCAAAAAAGCGGCGCAAGTGTCGTGGGGGCGGCTGCCCGGGCGCATCCCATGAACTGGGTAGGCGTTGTTGAATTAACAGTTTGCGCCGAGCCTTATGCTCGACATATGAACATCGAGGCTCAGGACGACGGGGCGCTACGCCGGTGGGGCGTGCTCGTCGTCGAAGACGACAGCCGCGCGCGCGCTTTTTTCGAGGCCAGCGTGCAGCGCAGCCCACGCCTTTTCTGGCTCGGCAGCGCAGGCAGCGTTCAGGAGGCGCGGGCCTGGCTGGCGCGCACCGCGACGATTCCCGACGTGCTGCTGGTCGACCTCGGCATGCCCGACGGCACCGGGCTGGACGTGATCCGCGACGCGGTCGCGCGCTTTCCCGGCTGCGAGCCGCTGGTGGTGTCGGTCTTCGGCGACGAGGAGAACGTGCTCGCCAGCATCGAGGCCGGTGCGGTGGGCTACATCCACAAGGACGCCGCGCCAGAGGACATCGCGCAGACCATCGTCGAAATGAAGGCCGGCGCGTCGCCGATCTCGCCCATGATCGCGCGGCGCGTGCTGGCCAAGTACCGCAGCCTGCAGTCGTCGGCGGCGAGCGCCGTCGGCGGCGCCGAGGTGCCGGGCGGCGCGCCCGAGGCGCCCGCCGAGGAGTCCGACCGCGGCTTGCTGTCGGGACGTGAACACGAGGTGCTGACGCTGATCGCGCGCGGCTTCTCTTATGCGGAGATCGCCCGGCTCAAGGGGCTGAGCGTCCATACGGTGCAGACTCACATCAAGAACCTCTACGGGAAGCTCGCGGTGCATTCCAAGAGCGAGGCTGTCTTCGAAGCGACGCGCCTCGGCCTGCTGTCTCATCCGGGCTGAGCGCGGATGGTGCCGAAGCTGGTGTCGTCGCTGCTTTCGTTTTTCCTGGCGCTGCTCCTGTCGGGCATCGCCACGGTGGCGGCCGCGAGCGCGCCGGAGCAGCCGCTCGAACTGACGCAAGGCTCGGTCACGACCTCGGTGGACGGCGTCAAGCGCACCGGGTCGGTCGAGCTTTCCTACCACTGGGACCGGCAGCACACCGGACGCCCTGGCTTCGCGACCTTCGACCTGCCGTTCACGCTCGAGGCCGCGCCCCAGACCCCGTGGGGCATCTTCATTCCGCGCGTGGGCAATGTGTTCGACGTGCAGCTCAACGACGCGCTGCTGCAGGTCTACGGCGACCTGGACCGCGGCAACGATGCCGACTACGCGAAGGCGCCGATCTACATTCCCGTGCCGGGCCGCCTGCTGAAGCCGGGCGAGAACCACCTGCAGATCCGCCTTCGCGCCGACAGCGGCCGGCGCGCGGGCCTCTCGCACGTGACCATCGGCCCGGCCGCGCAGGTGCGCACGGAGCTGTTCGAGAGCGCCTACGCCTGGCGCTTCACCGGCTCGGTGCTGCTGGCCGCGTTCAGCCTGATCGTCGGCGGCATCGCGCTGGCGCTCTGGCTCACGCAGGTCGAGACCGGTGCGGACGGCCGGCCGCGCCGCGAAGGCATTTATTTCTGGGCCGCGCTGGCCGAGTTCTGCTGGGCCGTCCGGGTGGCCGACGGCGTGATCGCCGAGCCGCCGCTGACCTGGGGCGTCTGGGGCGTGCTGATGGCCATCTGCTACGCGGGCTGGGTGGTCTCGGTGATGATGTTCGGCTGCCACATCGCCGGCTGGGGCAGCGACCGCCGCTTCCGCTGGGTGCGCTGGCCGATGGCCGCCATCGTGGCCGGCACGGCGATTTTCACGACGCTGGCGCTGCAGCGCGAGGAGCCGATGTGGCTCACCGGCTGGCTCGCGGTGGAAATCGTGCTGGTCGTCGCGCTGGTGAGCGCCTTCGCCATCGCGACCGTGCGCCGCCCGAACACCGAGCAGCTGCTGGTGGCCGGCGCCGCGCTGGTGACGGTGGCGTTCGCCGCGCGCGACTGGCTGGTCATACGGCTGAGCGACGCCTACGGCGAGACCACGTGGGTGCGCTATTCGTCGGTGTTCTTCGGCGTGGCCCTGCTGCTGATCGTGCTGCGGCGCTTCCATGCGGCGACGGCGCAGGCGCGCGGTTCCGTGGCGGCGCTGGCCGAGCAGGTGGCCCAGCGCGAACGCGAACTGGCCGCGACCTATGCGGAGCTCGAAGCCGCGGCGCGCGACCAGGCGCGCACCCACGAGCGCGAGCGAATCCTGCGCGACATGCACGACGGCGTGGGCTCGCACATCAGCTCGGCGATCCGCCAGCTTCAGTCGGGCCAGACCAGCCCGGGCGACCTGCTGCGCACGCTGCGCGATTCGCTCGACCAGCTCAAGCTGTCGATCGACTCCATCCACCTGCCGCCGGGCGACGTCGGCGCCTTGCTCGCGGCACTGCGCTACCGGCTGGAGCCCCGGCTGGCGGCCGCCGGCATCGAGTTCGAATGGGCGGTGGACGAGGTGGACCCCGTGGACCGGCTCGACGCCCAGACCATGCGGCAACTGCAGTTCCTGCTGTTCGAGGCCATATCGAACGTGCTGCAGCACGCCCAGGCCACGGTGCTGCGGCTCGAGGCCGACATGCGTGGCAAGACGGTGCAGGTGCGGGTGATCGACAACGGCAAGGGCTATGACGCCTCCCAGGTGCCGAGGGCCCTGGCGGAGCGCGCCGGGGCCATCGGCGCGCGCCTGGCGGTCGAAAGCCGACCGGGCCGCACGGTCGTTCAGCTGGCTTTCGATTGAGGCGGACGCCGGGGCGGGGATAATCCGCCCCCATGTCTGCCGTGTTCAATCAGCCCTCCCTGGCGCGTCGCATCGCGCCCATCTTCCAGGGCTTCGACGGCTTTCTGGCCTTTGCCGTGCTGCTGCTCGCGTTCGCCGGATTGCTGACCATGTATTCGTCCGGTTACGACCATGGCTCCCGTTTCGTCGACCATGGCCGCAACATGCTGCTCGCCGGTTTCATCATGTTCGTGGTGGCGCAGGTGCCGCCGCAGAAGCTCATGCTGGCGGCCGTGCCGCTCTATGCGACAGGGGTGGCGCTGCTGGTGGCGGTGGCGCTCTTCGGCATCACCAAGAAGGGCGCCCAGCGCTGGATCAACCTGGGCATGGTGATCCAGCCCAGCGAAATCCTGAAGATCGCGATGCCGCTGATGCTGGCGTGGTGGTTCCAGCGCCGTGAAGGCCAGCTGCGGCCGCTCGATTTCGTGGTGGCGACGGTGCTGCTGGCGGTGCCGGTCGGGCTCATCATGAAGCAGCCCGACCTGGGCACCTCGCTGCTGGTGCTGGCGGCGGGGCTGGCGGTGATCTTCTTCGCGGGGCTGCCCTGGAAGCTGATCGTGCCGCCGGTGGTGATCGGCGCCGTGGCCATCACGCTGATCGTGAGTTTCGAATCGCGGCTGTGCGCCGACGGCGTCGACTGGCGCGTGCTGCACGACTACCAGAAGCAGCGCGTGTGCACGCTGCTCGACCCCAGCAAGGACCCGCTGGGCAAGGGCTTCCACATCATCCAGGGCATGATCGCCATCGGCTCCGGCGGCGTGGGCGGCAAGGGCTTCATGCAGGGCACGCAGACGCACCTCGAGTTCATTCCGGAACGCACCACCGACTTCATCTTCGCGGCCTATTCCGAGGAATTCGGGCTCATGGGCAACCTGGCGCTCATTGCGGCCTTCATCCTGCTGATCTTCCGCGGGCTGGCCATCGCGACCAACGCCACCACGCTGTTCTCGCGCCTGCTGGCGGGGGCGGTGACGATGATCTTCTTCACCTACGCCTTCGTGAACATGGGCATGGTCAGCGGCATCCTGCCGGTGGTGGGCGTGCCGCTGCCGTTCATCAGCTATGGCGGCACGGCCATGGTGACGCTGGGGCTGGGGCTGGGCATCCTGATGTCGATCGCCCGGGCCAGGAAGCTGGCGCAGAACTGAGGATGCCGGGAACACCGCGGAACCGGCTTTGCCGGGCCGCTGGTGTTGCCCCCGGTAGGGGGAAGGCGAAGCGACACGAAGTGCGCGCGGCCTGGGGGCGAGCCATAGAATCCGACGATGATCTCTCGCGAACCCACCATCGAGCGCCTCGCCACGGCGCAACAGCTCCTTCTCACGCCGTTCGGGCTCGACGAATCGCACCTGAGCAAGGCCTTGGCCGAGATCACCGCGCACCGGGTGGACGACGCCGACCTGTACTTCCAGTACACCCGAAGCGAAGGCTGGAGCCTCGAAGAGGGCATCGTCAAGACCGGCAGCTTCAGCATCGACCAGGGCGTCGGCGTGCGCGCGGTCAGCGGCGAGAAGACTGCCTTTGCCTACTCCGACGACATTTCCGAAGCCTCGCTGCTCGACGCGGCGCGCACGGTGCGCTCGATTTCTTCGGCGGGCCGCACCGCCCGCGTGAAGACGGCGACCCGCAAGATCGCTTCGAGCCGTTCGCTCTACGACGGCATCGACCCCATCTCCACGCTCGACAGCACCGCCAAGGTCAAGCTGCTCGAGAAGGTCGAGAAACTGGCGCGTTCGCGCGACCCGCGCGTGGCGCAGGTCATGGCCGGCCTTGCGAGCGAATACGACGTGGTGCTGGTGGCGCGCGCCGACGGCACCTTGGCCGCCGACGTACGGCCGCTGGTGCGGCTTTCGGTCACGGTGATCGCCGAGCAGAACGGCCGCCGCGAAATCGGCTCGGGCGGCGGCGGCGGGCGCTTCGGCCTTGCCTACTTCTCCGACGAGCAGATCGCCGAGTACGTGGACCACGCCGTGAAGGCGGCCCTGACCAACCTCGACGCGCGCCCGGCACCCGCCGGCGAAATGACCGTGGTGCTCGGCTCCGGCTGGCCCGGCATCCTGCTGCACGAAGCCATCGGCCACGGCCTCGAGGGCGACTTCAACCGCAAGGGCTCGAGCGCGTTCTCAGGCCGCATCGGCCAGCGCGTGGCCGCCAAGGGCGTGACGGTGCTCGACGACGGCACCATCGCCGACCGCCGCGGCTCGCTCAACGTCGACGACGAGGGCAACGCCAGCCAGCGCAACGTGCTGATCGAGGACGGCATCCTCAAGGGCTACATCCAGGACTCGCTCAACGCCCGCCTCATGAAGGTCAAGCCCACCGGCAACGGCCGCCGCGAGAGCTACGCCCACGTGCCGATGCCGCGCATGACCAACACCTACATGCTCGGCGGCGAAAAGGACCCGAAGGAAATCGTCGCGAGCATCAAGAAGGGCCTGTACGCCACCAACTTCGGCGGCGGGCAGGTCGACATCACGAGCGGCAAGTTCGTGTTCTCGGCCAGCGAGGCCTACTGGGTCGAGAACGGCAAGATCCAATACCCGGTGAAGGGTGCGACCATCGTGGGCAACGGCCCCGACGCGCTCACCCGCGTGACCATGATCGGCAACGACATGGCGCTCGACTCCGGCGTGGGCACCTGCGGCAAGGAAGGCCAGAGCGTGCCGGTGGGCGTGGGCCAGCCCACCCTGCGCATCGACGGCCTGACGGTAGGTGGAACGGCTTAGGCCTTTCGTCACTTGTGGACTGCTTCCTCCGGTTGCTAAGCTGCGTCCCTTTTGCGAACGACAGAACACAAGGAGCAACTCGATGGGGAGCAGGATCAATTCATCCGCCGTGCTGTGGGCCGCGACCGCCGTGGTGGCGCTGGCCTGCGCTGGTTGCGCATCGCGCGGTGGTTCGGGCAGCCAGCCCGAGGCAGCGCCCGCGGCCGCAGCCACTGCGGCACGGGGCGGCGCCAAGGCCGGCATGGACGCCCAGGGCAACGTCGTCGACTCGTCGAAGGTCGAGGCCGGCAGCGGCAAGACGGTCAAGGGCCTGAACGGCTACGAAGGCGAGATCACCGGCAACCCGGCGCGCAACAGCAAGTTCGCGCGGCTGCAGATCGGCATGAGCGCGCGGCAAGTCACCGACCTTGCCGGCCAGCCGACCGACCAGGGCGCCTACGTGACCGGCAAGGCCTTCATTCCGTTCTATTTCGGCAGTGACCGCCATCGCTTCGAGATGACCTACAAGGGCCAGGGCCGGCTGATCTTCGCGGGCGGCGGCATGGGCGATTTTTCCAGCGGCAACCTGATCTGGATCATCCACAACCCCAACGAATCGGGCTACCGGTAAGCAAGGCTGGGCTCGCCCGCTTGACCCGGTTTTTGCTTTCCGTGCTACATTTCGCCCACATGTCCGCCCTCCGCGCTTACTTTTTTGCCTACTTTTGGTTCCCGGTTTCCGGCGGACGAGAGGCGAGCGCGTAAAGCAAACGAACACCCTCCCAAAACCGCCGGTGGCCTCAAGCCCCCGGCGGTTTTTTTATGGCCTGACGAAACCCACTCCAACAAGGAAGCACCCATGAGCACGAACACTGCCCCCGCCAGCGACAGCTGGTATGCGAGCGTCGAAAAAACCAGCAAGACCGACGACGAACGCATCAAGGACATCAACGTGCTGCCCCCTCCCGAACATCTGATCCGCTTCTTCCCGATCCGCGGCACGCCTGTCGAAACCCTGATCGAAGGCACCCGCCGCAGCATCCACAACATCATGGCGGGCAAGGACGATCGGCTGCTGGTGATCATGGGGCCGTGCTCCATCCACGACCCGGCCGCGGCGCTCGAATACGCCCGCCGCCTGAAGGTCGAGCGCGAAAAATACGCCGGCACGCTGGAAATCGTGATGCGCGTGTACTTCGAGAAGCCGCGCACCACGGTCGGCTGGAAGGGCCTGATCAACGACCCGTACCTCGACGAAAGCTTCCGCATCGACGAAGGCCTGCGCATCGCGCGCCAGCTGCTGATCGACATCAACCGCATGGGCCTGCCGGCGGGCAGCGAGTTCCTCGACGTGATCTCGCCCCAGTACATCGGCGACCTGATCGCCTGGGGCGCCATCGGCGCGCGCACCACCGAAAGCCAGGTGCACCGCGAGCTGGCCTCGGGCCTGTCGGCGCCGATCGGCTTCAAGAACGGCACCGACGGCAACATCCGCATCGCCACCGACGCCATCCAGGCGGCGGCGCGCGGCCATCACTTCCTGTCGGTGCACAAGAACGGCCAGGTCGCGATCGTGCAGACCAACGGCAACCCCGACTGCCACGTGATCCTGCGTGGCGGCAAGGCGCCCAACTACGACGCCGCCAGCGTCGAGGCCGCCTGCAAGGACCTCCAGGCCGCCAAGCTGCCGCCCACGCTGATGGTCGACTGCAGCCACGCCAACAGCTCGAAGCAGCACCAGAAGCAAATCGACGTGGCGAAGGAAGTCGCCGCGCAGATCGCCGGCGGTTCGAATCGCGTGTTCGGCGTGATGGTCGAAAGCCACCTGCAGGCCGGAGCCCAGAAGTTCACGCCGGGCAAGGACGAGCTGTCGGGCCTCGAATACGGCAAGAGCATCACCGATGCTTGCCTGGGCTGGGAAGATTCGATGCAGGTGCTCGACACGCTGTCGCAGGCGGTCAAGCGGCGCCGGGGCTGAGGGGCGCCGCGCTCTGCTAGAGCATGCCGGCCAGGTCGGGCCAGTGGTGCCGCATCGACGCAGCCTCGTCGCTGTCGGGCGGCACCATCGAGAAGTCGGCAAAGTCGAAGCCCGGTCCGACCATGCACGCAACCAGCGTGTAGTCGCCCGCCGAGTGGCTCTGGATCGGGCGCGCGGCCTGCCACTGGCCGGCAAGCACCACGTGCTGCGGCCGCGTGCCGTGGGCATCGACCGGGCCCAGCTTCACGTGGGCCGGTGCGGTCCGCATCGCGACGTCGCAGGTCCAGAGCGCCAGCGGCACGCCCTCCAGATACACCCAGGCCTCGTCCGACAGCACCCGGTGCCAGCGTGACTGCTGGTTGGCTTCCAGCAGGAAGTAGATGCTGGTCAGCGCATTGCGGGCTGCACGGCCGTCGGCTGGCGACACCATCGCCGCCGAGCGGAACACTTCCTTGTACCAGCCGCCTTCGGGGTGCGGCTGAAGCTTCAGGGTCTCGATCAGTTCGTGCGCGCGGGACGGAGGAGCGGTGAGGGCCATGGGCTCATGATGCCGCCGCGGCCTTCAGCGCCGCAAGCAGTTTGTCGTGCACGCCGCCGAAACCGCCGTTGCTCATGCAGACGATGTGATCGCCCGGCCGCGCCTCGGCCACGATCTGCTTCACCAGCGGTTCGATGGCTCCTGCCAGCCGGGCGCGCTCGCCCATCGGCGCCAGCGCGGCGGCGACGTCCCAGTCGAGCCCGGCCGTATGGCAGAACGACAGGTCGGCCGACTCCAGGCTCCAGGGCAACTGCGCCGCCATGACGCCCAGCTTCATCGTGTTGCTGCGCGGTTCGAAGGCCGCAAGGATGCGCTCGCTCTTCTTGCCGGCGGCATCGAGCTTGTTGCGCAGGCCGTCGAGCGTCGTGCGGATGGCCGTCGGGTGATGGGCAAAGTCGTCGTAGACGGCGATGGCTCCGCCCTCGCGTTCGACGGTGCCCCGCAGTTCCATGCGCCGGCGCACGTTGCGGAAGCTGCCGAGCGCGCGCGCCGCTTCGGCAGGCGGCACGCCCACATGGTCGGCCGCGGCGATGGCAGCGAGCGCGTTCATCTGGTTGTGCAGTCCGGAGAGCTCCCACTCGACCCGGCCGACCACTTCGCCTTGGCGCAACACGTCGAAGGCGTCGTGCGAGCCGCGTGCCTGCCACTCACCGCCGGCGCCGAAGCGTGCGAGCTCGCTCCAGCAGCCCTGGCTCAGCACATGCCGCAGGCTCTCTTCGGTGGCGTTCACCACCAGCCGGCCGGTGCCGGGCACCGTGCGCACAAGGTGATGGAATTGCCGTTCGATGGCGGCAAGATCATCGAAGATGTCCGCGTGATCGAACTCCAGGTTGTTCAGCACCGCGGTGCGCGGCCTGTAGTGCACGAACTTGCTGCGCTTGTCGAAGAAGGCGGTGTCGTATTCATCGGCCTCGATCACGAAGGACGTACCGTCGCCCAGCCGGGCCGACACACCAAAGTCCAGCGGCACGCCGCCCACCAGGAAGCCTGGCGCCTTGCCGCCTTTTTCGAGCACCCAGGCCAGCATCGAAGTGGTCGTCGTCTTGCCGTGCGTGCCGGCGACGGCCAGCACGTGGCGGCCTTGCAGCACGTGCTCGGCCAGCCATTGGGGACCGCTGGTGTAGGGCCTGCCAGCATCGAGGATCGCTTCCATCAGCGGGAACTTGGGGCTCCCGTCGGACAGCCGGGCGCGGGAGACCACGTTGCCGACCACGAACATGTCGGGCGAAAGTTCAAGCTGGTCGGCGCCGAAGCCTTCGATCAGGTCGATGCCGAGCGAGCGCAACTGGTCGCTCATGGGCGGGTACACGCCGGCGTCGCAGCCCGTGACCCGGTGGCCTGCCTCGCGCGCCAGGGCGGCGAGTCCGCCCATGAACGTGCCGCAGATACCCAGGATATGAATGTGCATCGGTCGATTCTAGGGAAGCGAGGTGCGGTGCCCGGCCGGCCGCGGTGCCTTTGGCCTGCGCTTCGTACTGATGTTCATCCAAGGGCAGCCCACTGGGGGCAAAATGCCCGAATGGACACGTCCAAGCGTGAAATCGCCGCTTCCGCAGCCCGTCTCGTCGTCGAGGAAGGGCTGGAGTACGGCCCCGCCAAGCGCCGCGCACTGCGCGACCTCGGCCTGTCGGCGCGTACCCCGCTGCCGAACAACGACGAAGTCGAGGCCGAGGTGCGCGAGTACATCGAGCTGTTCTGCGCCGACACCCAGCCGCAGGAGCTGCACGCGCTGCGCCTGCTGGCGCTCGAGTGGATGGAGCGCATGGCCGCTTTCCGCCCGCATGTCGGCGGCGCCGTGTGGCACGGAACGGCCACCCGGCTGTCAGACATTTATATTCAATTGTTCTGCGATGATTCCAAGTCGGCCGAGATCGCCCTGATCGATCACCACGTGGATTACGAACCCCGCATGGTGACCGGCTTTCATGGCGAGCAGGTCGAGGCGCTGAGCGTGCATGCCCCGAGCCGGGCGCTCGGCGAGGAAATCGGCGTGCATCTGCTGGTCTACGACCTCGACGACCTGCGCGGGGCCTTAAAGCCCGACGCCCAGGGGCGCACGCCGCGCGGAGACCTGCCGGCATTGCGACGGCTGATTGAACGAGAAAAGGACAAGTGAATGACTTCTTCGCCCACCCGACGCGGCATGCTCTATGCCGGCGTGGCGGCTGCCGCGGCAGCCGCCGGGCTCGGCGGTGCCTGGTGGAAGGAGCGAGGCAGCGGTTCGACTGGCGGCGAGCAGCTGGATGCCGCGTTCTGGGGGCAAAGCTTCGAGCGGCCGGAGGGCGGTGACCTCGTCCTGTCGAGCCTGCGCGGCAAGCCGCTGCTGCTGAACTTCTGGGCGACCTGGTGTCCTCCCTGCGTGGAGGAAATGCCCATGATCGACGCCTTTTTCCGCGAACATGGCGCTAACGGCTGGCAAGTGGTGGGATTGGCCATCGATCAGCCCAGCGCCGTGCGCAAGTTCCTGCAGCGCACGCCTGTCACCTACCCCACAGGCCTGGCCGGCCTTCAGGGGACGGAACTGGTCAAGAACCTGGGCAATACGGGCGGCGGGCTGCCCTTCACACTGGTCCTGAATTCGAACGGTTCGGTGGCGGCTCGTAAAATGGGCAAGCTGGAAACCACCGACCTGGATACTTGGCGGCGCGAACTGGTTCGTGGTTAGAATCCCGTCCCTCCGCTGGCGTTAGCCGCCAAACGCCGAAAATCGCCGATTTTCGGACAAGTTATATCCCAAAGACCGGCAAAGCCGGCACTGGAGTCTCATGGATCTGCGCAAACTCAAGACACTGATCGATCTGGTGTCCGAATCGAATATTTCCGAACTGGAAATCACCGAGACCGAAGGCAAGGTTCGCATCGTCAAGGGCGGCGGCGCCGCCCCGGTGCAGTACGTGCAAACGCTGGCGGCGCCTGCCGCGGCAGCAGCCGCGCCGGCCGCGGGTGCAGCCCCGGCTCCCGCTGCGGCCGCAGCGCCGGCCGCCGAAGCGGCCCGTGCAGGCCACGCGGTGAAGTCGCCGATGGTCGGCACCTTCTACCGTTCGTCCAGCCCCGGCGCACCGGCTTTCGTCGAAGTCGGCAGCAAGGTGAACGAGGGTGACACGGTCTGCATCATCGAAGCGATGAAGATCCTCAACGAAATCGAGGCCGACAAGTCCGGCACGATCACCCAGATCCTCGGCGAAAACGGGCAGGCGGTCGAATACGGCCAGCCGCTGTTCATCATCGAGTGACCATGTTCAAGAAGATCCTGGTTGCAAACCGGGGGGAGATTGCCCTCCGGATCCAGCGCGCCTGCAGCGAACTCGGCATCAAGGCCGTGATGGTTTATTCCGAGGCCGACCGCGACGCCAAGTACATCAAGCTGGCCGAAGAAGCGGTGTGCATCGGCCCGGCCCCGTCGGCGCAGAGCTATCTCAACATGCCGGCGATCATTTCGGCCGCCGAAGTGACCGACGCCGAGGCCATCCACCCCGGCTACGGCTTCCTCAGCGAGAACGCCAACTTCGCTGAACGCGTGGAGCAGAGCGGTTTCCAGTTCATCGGCCCGACGCCCGACAACATCCGCACGATGGGTGACAAGGTCTCGGCCAAGCAGGCCATGATCAAGGCCGGCGTGCCTTGCGTGCCCGGCTCCGAAGGCGAGCTGTCGGACGACGCAGCCACCAACAAGCGCATCGCGCGTGCCATCGGCTACCCGGTCATCATCAAGGCGGCGGGCGGCGGCGGTGGCCGCGGCATGCGCGTGGTGCACACCGAGGCGGCACTGGTCAACGCGATCCAGATGACCAAGGCGGAAGCCGGCGCAGCCTTCAACAATCCGGCCGTGTACATGGAGAAGTTTCTCCAGAACCCGCGCCACATCGAGATCCAGATCCTCGCGGACAAGCACAAGAACGCCGTCTACCTGGGCGAGCGCGACTGCTCCATGCAGCGCCGCCACCAGAAGGTGATCGAGGAATCGCCCGCGCCTGGCATTCCGCGCAAGCTGATCGAGAAGATCGGCGAACGCTGCGCGGCCGCTTGCAAGAAGATCAACTACCGCGGTGCCGGCACCTTCGAGTTCCTGTACGAGAACGGCGAGTTCTATTTCATCGAAATGAACACGCGCGTGCAGGTGGAGCACCCGGTGACGGAGTTCACCACGGGCATCGACATCGTCAAGACGCAGATCATGGTCGCCGCCGGCGAGAAGCTGCCGTTCACGCAGCGCCAGATCCAGATGCACGGCCACGCCATCGAGTGCCGCATCAACGCCGAAGACGCCTGGAAGTTCACGCCGTCGCCGGGCCGCATCACGATGTGGCACCCGCCGGGCGGCCCTGGCGTGCGCGTCGATTCGCATGCGTACACCAACTACTTCGTGCCGCCGAACTACGACTCGATGATCGGCAAGATCATCGTGTACGGCGACACGCGCGAGCAGGCCATGGCCCGCATGCGCACGGCGCTCAACGAAACCGTGATCGAAGGCATCCAGACCAACATCCCGCTGCACCGCGAGCTGATGGTCGATTCCAAGTTCATGACCGGTGGCACCAACATCCACTATCTTGAAGAGTGGCTGGCTGCACACAAGCGCTGACCTGGAAAGACCGCGATGTTTGAACTCCGCCTGATGGCGCCGGAAGACCGGGTCGAAACGCTCAGCGATGCGCTCGATGCACTCGATGCACTGAGCGTGTCGGTGGAAGACGCCGACGCGCAGACCGACGCCGAGCAGGCGCTGTTCGGCGAACCCGGCATGCCGCCGCCCAAGGATGGCTGGCAGCGTTCGCGCGTGATCGCGCTGTTTCCCCACGAGGCGGCCGCGAAGGATGCGGCTTCCGTGCTGGCGTTGCAGGACTTCTTCGAAGGCTGCGAGGTGCTCGGCATCGGCGTCGTTCCCGAGCAGGACTGGGTGCGGCTCACGCAGTCGCAGTTCGCGCCGGTCGAGATCACGCCCGAGTTCTGGATCGTGCCCACCTGGCACGAGCCCCCCGAACAGGCCAGGGAAGTGATCCGGCTGGACCCGGGGCTCGCTTTCGGCACCGGCACGCATCCCACCACCCGCATGTGCCTGCGCTGGATCGCCACGCGGCAGGGCGGCCTGGGCGGCCAGCGCGTGCTCGACTACGGCTGCGGCTCCGGCATCCTGGCCATCGGCGCGGCGAAGTTCGGCGCGAGCGACATCGATGCCGTCGACATCGACGAAGCCGCGGTTTCGTCGACCCGGCTCAATGCCGAGGCCAACGGCGTCCAGCTGAAGGCCGGACTGCCCGATGCAGCCAAGGGCTCCTACGACACCGTGCTCGCGAACATCCTGGCCACGCCGCTCAAGGTGCTCGCGCCGCTGCTGCGCAGCCACGTGAAGGCCGGCGGATCGCTGGTGCTGGCCGGCATCCTCGAGCGCCAGGCGGACGAATTGAAAGAGGCCTACGCACCGTACGCCGCGCTCGAAGTCAGCGACACCGAGGATGGCTGGATCCTCATGACCGCGCGCTGCTGAACCGCCGCTTCGCGCCCCTCACGCGGCGAGGGCCCGACCCTACAATCGCCCCGTCATGAGCCTCGTCACGCGCTGCCCCGCCTGTACCACCACCTTCAAGGTGGTGCGCGACCAGCTTCGCATCTCCGACGGCTGGGTGCGCTGCGGACGCTGCAGCCATGTGTTCGACGCCACGCTCGACCTGCACGAAGCGCCCGATGGCGCGCCGGCGGGTGCGTCGCCTGCGATGCAGGGTGGCTACATGCCTGGCTTGGTCGAATCGTCGAGCGAGCCGAAGACTGCGCCGTCACCGGTGCCAGTGCCGGTGCCTCCGCCGCCGACCGCTGCGCCCGTCCAGCCGGCGGAAGACGCCGATTTCTTCGACGACGAGCCCGAGCACCAGTCGCGACATGAGCGTTCCCCGCCGCCGGCCGTCATGCCTCCGCTGCCGTCGCCGCTCGACTTTTCCCTGGAGCTTCCCGAACACGGCATCGCCGCGGACGAGCCCTGGTCCGACGTCGACACCACCGAGCCTGCGTGGAGGCCGCCGCAGAGCACGCTGCCTCCGTTCCCCAGCATCGACCTCAACCTCGAGTCTGCGCCGCCGCCTCCACCTCCGCCGGCGCCGCCGCTGCCCGTGAAGCCGCAGGCCAGGATGCGCACGCTGGTCGAGCGCGCCAGCGACGACGGGGAGGGCGAGCGCGAGCAGGAAGAAAAAGACCACGACCAGGTGCAGATGCAGAAGGCGCTGCGCCGTGCCCGCATCAAGTCGGCCAAGATCGCGAGCGCCAAGGCCCGCGAGGAGCGCGCGGCCGCAAAGGCTGCGAGTTCGGCTGCCGTGGTGCAGGCCGTGGAGACCGAGACCGAGCCCGACTTTTCTTTGTCTTCCACCTTCGAGCCGCCGCCGGGGCATCCGCTGTCCGAAGAAGACGATCCGGCCGACGACCCATCGCCGGGCTTCTGGCAGCGCAGGGGCGTGCGTGCAGTGCTTGTGCTGCTGGCGGTGCTCGCCGTGCTGCTGCTCGTGGTGCAGGTCATCCGCCATGAGCGTGACGGCATCGCCGCGCGCCAGCCCAATCTGCGTCCCGCGCTGGCGGCGTTGTGCCAGTACACCGGCTGCGAGCTCGCGGCGCTGCGCCAGATCGGCGACATCGTGATCGAGGGCGCCGCCTTCGCGCGCGAGAAGAGCGGCAGCAACGACTACCGCCTGAGCTTCACCTTGCGCAACGGCGCCACGGTGCCGCTCGCGATGCCTGCCGTGGAGCTGTCGCTGCTCGATACGCAGGAACGTGCCGTGGTGCGCCGCGTGCTCATGCCGGCCGACTACGGTGCTCCTTCCGTGCTGGCTGCGCGGTCCGACAGGGCGGCTTCGCTGCCGCTGACGCTGTCGGCCTCGGAAGCAGCGGCCCTGCCGCCCATCGCGGGCTACCGTGTCGAGGCCTTCTATCCTTGAGCGGGGCGCTCGCACGCGTCCTCAGCTTTTTCCATTCCTTCAACCAACGGCTCACCCATGGCAGCAGTAATTTGCGGTTCCCTCGCGTTCGACACGATCATGACTTTCGAGGGGCGGTTCGCCGACCAGATTCTTCCAGACCAGCTGCACATCCTGAATGTGTCGTTCCTGGTGCCGACCCTGCGGCGCGACTTCGGCGGCTGCGCCGGCAACATCGCCTACAGCCTCAATGCGCTCGGCGGCACGGCCCTGCCGATGGCCACGTTGGGCAGCGACGGTGCTACGTACCTCGAGCGCATGCGCTCGCTGGGCATCAGCACGGAGTTCGTGCGCCAGCTCGACGACACCTTCACCGCGCAGGCGATGATCATGAGCGACATCGACAACAACCAGATCACCGCTTTCCACCCCGGCGCGATGCAGCAGGCGCACGTCACCAAGGTGGCGGCGCGCGAGGACATCAAGCTCGGCATCATCGCGCCGGACGGGCGTGACGCCATGCTGCAGCACGCGGAGCAGTTTGCTGCTGCCGGCATTCCGTTCGTCTTCGATCCGGGCCAGGGCCTGCCGATGTTCGACGGCGAGGCGCTGCGCCACTTCGTCGAGCTTGCGAGCTGGGTGGTGGTGAACGACTACGAAGGCAAGATGCTGTCGCAACGCACCGGCTGGAGCCTGGCCGAGATCTCGCAGCGCGTGCGCGGCCTCGTGGTCACGCTGGCGGCCGACGGCTGCGAAGTGTGGACCGACGGTGTGCGCGAACACGTGCCCGGCGTGGTGCCGACGGAGGTGGTCGAGCCCACCGGCTGCGGCGATGCATGGCGCGGTGCGCTGCTGTTCGGCCTGGAAAAGGAATGGCCGCTGGCGCAGTGCGCGGCCCTTGGCAATCGCATCGGCGCGCTCAAGATCGCGCAGCGCGGCCCGCAGAATTACCAGGTCGACCGCAAGGCCCTGGGCCTCTGATTCGCCCAATAAAAAAGCCCGACACCGTGAGGTGTCGGGCTTTTGCGCCTTCAGGGCCGCTGAAAATACTCAGGGCTTGCTGGCCGTGGGAAACGGCCATGCAGCTTGAGGATTCAGCGTCGTCTGTGCAGCAGGAGCAGCAGCGGGTGCTACGGCAGCCTTGGCGGGCGCTGCTGCCTTGGCAGCCTTCTTCGCAGCAGGCTTCTTGGCAGCAGCGGCAGGCTTGGCAGCGGGCTTTTTCGCGGCTTTCTTGGCCGCGGCCTTTTTCGCAGGCGCCTTCTTGGCAGCAGCCTTCTTCGCAGGCGCCTTCTTGGCGGCGGCCTTCTTGGCAGGCGCCTTCTTCGCAGCAGCCTTCTTGGCCGGGGCCTTCTTCGCTACGGCCTTCTTGGCAGGCGCCTTCTTGGCGGCGGCCTTCTTGGCCGGTGCTGCCTTCTTGGCCGCTACCTTCTTCGCCGGCGCCTTCTTGGCGGCTACCTTCTTGGCAGCGACCTTCTTGGCCGGTGCCTTCTTGGCGGCTACCTTCTTTGCCGGTGCCTTCTTGGCGGCCACGACCTTCTTTGCCGGAGCCTTCTTTGCAGCGGCTTTCTTAGCCGGCGCTTTCTTTGCAGTTGCCATTTCTATTTCTCCTTGATCAAGTTGAAAAAATCAACCTATTGAAGCACTCCACGCACGTTGGGTAGCGTGAAGCGATTCATGGCGTTGGAATCTGAGCCCCAGCACCATGAACACCTGAGCCCTCGTCCATGCCGCGCTCTATGGCGCGATCGGTGGCAAGGGCAATTCTTGAATTCATTAATTCTTGTCGAAAGATTCAATCCCAGGAGAGCGCACCACCCGACTGGTACTCGATCACGCGGGTTTCGAAAAAGTTGCGCTCTTTCTTCAGGTCAATCATTTCGCTCATCCAGGGGAACGGGTTTTCCTCGTTCGGGAAGAGCGTTTCGAGGCCGATCTGCTGTGCACGCCGATTGGCGATATAGCGCAGGTAGCCCTTGAACATGGAGGCATTCATGCCGAGCACGCCGCGAGGCATGGTGTCTTCGGCGTATTTGTATTCGAGCTCGACGGCCTTCATGAAGAGGGCCTTGATCTCCGCCTTGAACTCGGGGGTCCAGAGGCCGGGGTTCTCGAGCTTGAGCTGGTTGATCAGGTCGATGCCGAAGTTGCAGTGCATCGACTCGTCGCGCAGGATGTACTGGTACTGCTCGGCGGCGCCGGTCATCTTGTTCTGGCGGCCCAGCGCGAGGATCTGCGTGAAGCCGACGTAGAAGAACAGCCCTTCCATCAGGCAGGCGAACACGATGAGCGACTTGAGCAGCGTCTGGTCGGTCTCGTGGGTCCCGGTCTTGAAGTTGGGGTCGCTGATGGCGTCGATGAACGGGATCAGGAACTGGTCCTTCTCGCGGATCGACGGCACTTCGTTGTAGGCGTTGAAGATCTCGCTCTCGTCCAGGCCGAGCGACTCGACGATGTACTGGTACGCGTGCGTGTGGATCGCTTCCTCGAAGGCCTGGCGCAGCAGAAACTGGCGGCATTCGGGGGCCGTGATGTGGCGATAGGTGCCCAGCACGATGTTGTTGGCGGCCAGCGAGTCGGCAGTCACGAAGAAGCCGAGGTTGCGCTTGACGATGCGGCGCTCGTCTTCGGTCAGGCCGTTCGGGTCTTTCCAGAGCGCGATGTCGCGCGTCATGTTCACTTCCTGCGGCATCCAGTGGTTGGCGCAGGTGGCGAGGTACTTTTCCCACGCCCACTTGTACTTGAAGGGCACCAGCTGGTTGACGTCGGTCTGACCGTTGATGATGCGCTTGTCGGAGGCCTTGACGCGCTGGGTGGCCGCGGGCGTTGCTGCTGCGGGCTGTGCAATCGACGAAGTCGGAGCATCCACCGAACGGCCCGCGGAAAAACCGCCGGTCGATGCGTGGTGCTGCTGCAATCCTTGTTGCATATCCTTTGGTAAGGAGGGCTTGACTTCTTCGTCCCAGGTCAACATAGAAAAATCCAATGCTCAAATTATCGGAGTAACGATGTGAGTTGCAAAGTGCTCGTTCACATCGCACGCCATTTATGTGGTTGTTATGTTGCTCGCATGCATCGTGCGATGTCAGTCAATGGCTTCATCGAGTGACCGTCGCACGACTTTCGCATGCGCCTCGCTGATTCAACGAAGCGCCGATCGGCGCTTCGATTCACTCATCACTGGCAGGCTTCGCAGGTCGGATCGTCCACGCCGCAGAACGCGATGTCGGTGGCGGGAATCGCGTTCATCTGCGCCTTTGCCGCTGCTGCAGCGGCTTCGAGCGCGCTCATGCCCGAAGGTGCATCGCTGCCCGACGACACCGCGTTGAGCCGGCCCGACTGCACCGTCGACTTCTCGGCGTGCGTCGCGCTCTGCGTGCGCAGGTAGTAGGTCGTCTTCAGGCCGCGCAGCCATGCGAGCTTGTACGTGTCGTCGAGCTTCTTGCCCGATGCGCCGGCCATGTAGATGTTCAGCGACTGCGCCTGGTCGATCCACTTCTGGCGACGCGCGGCGGCTTCCACCAGCCACGTGGTTTCCACTTCGAACGCGGTGGCGTAGAGCGCCTTCACGTCCTGCGGCACGCGGTCGATCGGACGCAGCGAGCCGTCGAAGTGCTTCAGGTCCATGACCATCACGTCGTCCCACAGGCCCAGGCGCTTCAGGTCGCGCACCAGGTAGTGGTTGATCACGGTGAATTCACCCGACAGGTTCGACTTGACCGACAGGTTGCCGAAGCAGGGTTCGATCGATGCGTCCACGCCGATGATGTTCGAGATGGTCGCGGTCGGAGCGATGGCCACGCAGTTCGAATTGCGCATGCCGTCGGCCTTGATCTTCTGGCGCAGCGCGTCCCAGTCGAGGGTGGCCGAGCGGTCGACCTCGACGTAGCCGCCGCGTGCCTTTTCCAGCAGGTCGAGCGAGTCGATCGGCAGGATGCCCTTGTCCCACAGCGAGCCCTTGTAGCTCGAGTACTTGCCGCGTTCGCGGGCCAGCTCGGTCGATGCCCAGTAGGCGTGGTAGCAGATGGCTTCCATCGACTCGTCGGCGAACTGCACGGCTTCTTGCGAGGCGTAGGGAATGCGCAGTTCGTACAGCGCGTCCTGGAAGCCCATCAGGCCCAGGCCGACCGGACGGTGGCGCAGGTTCGAGTCGCGCGCCTTCTTCACGGCGTAGTAGTTGATGTCGATCACGTTGTCGAGCATGCGCATCGCCGTGGAGATCGTCTTCTTGAGCTTTTCCTGGTCGACCTTGCCGTCCTTCAGATGTTGCAGCAGGTTCACCGAGCCGAGGTTGCACACGGCGGTTTCGGTGTCGCTGGTGTTCAGCGTGATCTCGGTGCACAGGTTCGACGAGTGCACCACGCCGGCGTGCTGCTGCGGCGAGCGCACGTTGCAGGCGTCCTTGAACGTGATCCAGGGGTGGCCGGTCTCGAACAGCATCGTGAGCATCTTGCGCCACAGGTCGGTCGCCTGGATGGTGCGCGCGGGCTTGATGTCGCCGCGGGCAGCCTTCTCTTCGTAGGCGACGTAGGCCTTCTCGAATTCGGCGCCGAACAGGTCGTGCAGGTCGGGCACGTTGGAGGGCGAGAACAGCGTCCAGGTGCCCTTTTCCATCACGCGGCGCATGAACAGGTCGGGGATCCAGTTGGCGGTGTTCATGTCGTGCGTGCGGCGGCGGTCGTCGCCGGTGTTCTTGCGCAGCTCCAGGAACTCCTCGATGTCGAGGTGCCAGGTTTCCAGGTAGGTGCAGACGGCGCCCTTGCGCTTGCCGCCCTGGTTCACGGCCACGGCCGTGTCGTTCACCACCTTCAGGAACGGCACCACGCCCTGCGATTCGCCGTTGGTGCCCTTGATGTGGCTGCCGAGTGCGCGAACGCGGGTCCAGTCGTTGCCCAGGCCGCCGGCGAACTTCGACAGCAGCGCGTTTTCCTTGATCGACTCGTAGATGCCGTCCAGGTCGTCGGGCACGGTGGTCAGGTAGCAGCTCGACAGCTGCGAGCGCAGCGTGCCGGCGTTGAACAGTGTGGGCGTGCTCGACATGAAGTCGAACGACGACAGCACTTCATAGAACTCGATGGCGCGGGCTTCACGGTCGATTTCGTTCAGCGACAGGCCCATGGCCACGCGCATGAAGAAGGCCTGCGGCAGCTCGATGCGGGTCTTGCGCACGTGCAGGAAGTAGCGGTCGTACAGGGTCTGCAGGCCGAGGTAGTCGAACTGGTTGTCGCGTTCGGCCTTCAGGGCGGCGCCCAGGCGGGGCAGGTCGTACTGCAGCAGCTTTTCGTCGAGCAGGTCGTTGTCCACGCCCTTCTTGATGAACTGCGGGAAGTAGTCGGCATAGGCGGTGGCGCGCTCGGCGGGCATCACTTCGCGGCCGATGATTTCCTTGAAGATCGTATGCAGCAGCAGGCGCGCGGTGGCGAAGGTGTAGTCGGGGTCCTTCTCGATCAGCGTGCGGGCGGCCAGGATCGAGGCCTTGTAGACCTCGTCGAGCGGCACGCCGTCGTACAGGTTGCGCATCGTCTCGGCGACGATCGGCGCGGCGGTGATGCTCTCGCCCAGGTTCTCGCAGGCGGATTCGATCAGGCCCTTGAGCTCGTTGATGTCGAGCGCGACCAGCTCGCCGTTGTCCAGCACGTGCAGCGCGGGCGTGGCCAGCGCTTGTTGTTCGCCCTGCTTCGAACGCTCCTGCGTGCGGCGCTCGCGGTACAGCACGTAGGCGCGCGCGATTTCATGATGGCCGCCGCGCATCAGGCCGAGTTCGACCTGGTCCTGCACGTCTTCGATGTGGAAGGTGCCGCCGCCCGGACGCGAGCGCACCAGCGCGCGGATCACGCCTTGCGTGAGCACGTCGACCGTCTCGCGAACGCTGGCCGAAGCCGCGCCCTGCGTGCCGTGCACGGCGAGGAAGGCCTTCATCATCGCGATGGCGATCTTGTTCGGCTCGAAGGGCACCACGGCGCCGTTGCGGCGGATGATCTGGTAGTGGGCCAGGTTCTGGACGTTGGGGGAGCCGGCAGTGTCTCGCTGCTGCTGCGGTGACGTCGAGGGAACGGCACGCGGGGTCGATTGGGGGGTCAGGGCAGTTTGCATTCGCTTCCTCTCGGTTGGCAATTCTTGTTGGATGGCGACGCCTGGGCCGGGCGTCGCGCCGGTGTTGATGACCGGACGTTGGACACTATATCTAGGGTGCGAGGGGTGTACAACCCACTAGATGTAGCGTTTTCGTCTCGATACAAGCCTTGCCGGCAGCTCTTTCGGCGTAGGACAACAGCAGAGATGCCGCGTGAATACTGGGCTATGGTCGCGCAAGCCGCATGGGGCTTGGCTTGCGAGCCGATTTGGGCCTGCAAGGCGCATGGTTGCTTGATCGAGCGACAGACATTTTCGCATTGCCGCGACGCACGATCCGCGCATCGCGAGCCGCCGCGCGATTGAAAAAATTAGCGCTGCACCACCTGTGCAGGAAACATTTGTGGACTCCAGCCCAATTGCTCGCGCAGCAGGCGCCAGTCGAAACCGGCGCCGGGGTCTTGCTTGCGGCCCGGCGCGATGTGCTCGTGGCCGGCGATGTGAGCGATGGGATAGCGCTGCGCGATCGCGGCGCACAGGCTCGCGAGCGTCTCGTATTGCGGCTCGTCGAACAATTGGCCCTCGAGGCCTTCGAGTTCGATGCCGACCGAGTCGTCGTTGCAGTTGCCGCGGCCGCGCCACGACGACACGCCGGCATGCCAGGCGCGGTCGTCGCAGCTCACGAACTGCCAGAGTTCGCCGTTGCGGCGCACGTAGAAATGCGAGGACACCTCGAGCCCGCGGATCGACTGGAAGTAGGGGTGCGCGTCCCAGTCGAGCCGGTTGGTGAAGAGCCGCTGCACAGCGTCGCCGCCGTACTCGCCGGGCGGCAGGCTGATCGAATGGATCACGACGAGGTCGGTATTCGCGCCCGCGGGGCGGGGACCGAAGTTCGGAGAGGGCAGCGCCTTCGCGAAGCGGTACCAGCCGGCCTGCCAGAGCGCACCGTCGTCGTTGCCGCCTGCGGTGCCTTCAGTCGTCGGCATGGCTGCTCGCGCCATCGTCGCCGTTGGGCGTGGTGATGCCCAGGCGCGCGATGCGGTAGCGGATCTGGCGCAGGCTCATGCCGAGCCGCGCGGCGGCGGCGGTGCGGTTGAAGCCGCTGTCGTGCAGCGCGCGCACGAGAATCTCGCGCTCCTGCTGGTCGAGGTAGGCCTGCAGGTCGGACGGCAGCGGCGGCGGCGCGGGCTTGGGCGGCGCGACCGGCGCGGGAGCCGGCATGAGCATGGCGGGCGTCGTGATCTCCGGCATCAGCGGCGCCGGCGCGGACGCGGCGGCTTCGGCGGAGGCGGTGAAGCCGCCCATCAGGTCGAGGTGCAGCTCGTCGCCGTCGTTCAGTGCGACCGCGCGGTGCAGCAGGTTCTCGAGTTCGCGCACGTTGCCGTCGAGCGGGTGCATGCCGAGCCGGCGCAGCAGGTCGTCCGACAGGTGCGGCACCGGCATTCCGGCCTCGTGCGCAATGCGCGAGAGCAGCGCGGCGCACAGCGCGGGCAGGTCTTCGCGGCGGTCGCGCAGCGCGGGCACCGCGATCTCGATCACGTTGAGCCGGTAGAACAGGTCTTGCCGGAAGCGGCCGGCCTGCACCTCTGAATGAAGGTCCTTGTGGGTGGCGCTGACGATGCGCACGTCGACCGCGTCTTCCTGCGTGGAGCCGATCGAACGCACGCTGCGCTCCTGGATCGCGCGCAGCAGCTTCGACTGCATGGCCAGCGGCAGGTCGCCGATTTCGTCGAGGAACAGCGTGCCGCCTCGCGCGGCCTGGAAGTAGCCGTCGCGGTCTTGCGCCGAGCCGGTGTAGGAGCCCTTGCGGGCGCCGAAGAATTCGGCCTCGAGCAGGTTCTCGGGAATCGCGCCGCAGTTGACGGCCACGAACGGGCCGTCGCTGCGCTGGCTGCAGGCGTGCACCGCGCGCGCCACCAGTTCCTTGCCGGTGCCGGACTCTCCGCGCACCAGCACCGGCGCCATGCCGCGCGCCACCTTCGCGATGCGCGACTTGACGAGGCGCATGGGCTCCGAATCGCCGACGAGGCGCTCGAGCGCGGCGGCGCCGCTGTCCGACATGGCCACCGGCGCATCGTTGTTGTTGCCCGCCGCCGCGGCAGGCGCCGACCTGGCCGGCTGCTGCGCGGCATTGCGCGCCTGCACGGCGGAAGCGACCACGGCGCGGAACTGCTTGAGATCGACCGGCTTCGTGAGGTAGTCGAAGGCGCCGGCCTTCAGCGCCTCGACCGCGTTCTCGGCCGAGCCGTAGGCCGTCATCACCACGCAGCGCTCGCTGCGCTGCTCCTTCTGTATGCGATGGATGATTTCCATGCCCTGTCCGTCGGGCAGCCGCATGTCGGTGATGACCGCGTCGAAGCGGCCCGCCTCCAGGTGCTGCCATGCCTCGGACACGCTGCCCGCGGCCTCGACGCGATAGCCCTCGCGCAGCAGCGTCAGCTCGTAAAGCGTGCGCAGGTCGGGTTCGTCGTCGATGACCAGGATCTGCGCCGGCCGCTGGGTGGAAGGGGTGGGAATGCTCACGGCGCTATTGTGTCAGCCGGTTTTCGCTGGCGGCGAAGCTCACGAAGAATTCGTTGCCCTCCGGGCCGCCCTGGACCAGCGCGCGCCGCTCGTAGCCGATGGTGGCGCCGTGGCGCCGGCACAGCTCGCGGCACAGGAACAGGCCGAGTCCGCTGGAGCGGCTTTCCGACGAGAAAAACGGCTCGAACAGGTGCCGCTGCACCGCGGGCTCCAGCGGCGCGCCGTCGCTCCACACCATCAGGGCGGGGCGGCCCGAGGTGCCGCGCTGAAGGCTGGTCAGCACCTGGATCGAGCCTTCGCGCTTGCCGGCGTAGCGCGATGCGTTGTCGAGCAGGTTCACCAGCAGCCGGCGCAGGTGCTCGGCGTCGAAACGCACGTCGCTGCCGGCCGCATCGAGCGACACCTGCACGCCCTTGCGTTGCGTCTGGCGGATCCATTCCTCGGCCAGCACCTGCACCGCGGGGTCGAGCACGACCTGCTCGCCCAGCGACAGCACGCGCTGCTGGCGCGCCCGGGAAACATCGAGCACGTCGTCCACGATGCGCGCGAGCCGCTGCGCGTTGTGCTGCACCATGCTCGTGAGCTTGCGGTGCGCGGGGTCGGTCAGGTCTTCGTTGAGCAGCGCGCTGGCCTGCGTGATGGCGGCCAGCGGATTGCGGATTTCATGCGCGACCGCGGCGGACATGCGGCCCATCGCCGCCAGCTTCTCGGTGCGGATGCGGGCCTCGAGTTCACGCAAGTCCTGCAGGAACATCACGCACAGGCTGTCGAGCCGCTTGTCGTCGGCCGGTGTGAGCCGGGTGCGCACGCGCACCTCGCGCGCCGCGCCGCGCGCCTGCGCCACCGGAATTTCTTCCGACTGGGGCGCCCGGCGCGCGAAGGTCTGGCGCGCCAGCGCGGCCAGCGCGTGCCAGGCGGGCTGTGCGTGCAGGGGGAAAGGCAGCGTCAGCTTCGCCAGCCCCTGCCCGAGGATCGCGTCGGCCGCCGGATTGGCCGCATGCACCAGCCCTTCGGCGTCGATCACCAGCACGCCTTCGCTCAGCGTCTCGATCACCAGGTCGTTGACCTGCGCCTGCATCTGCGCACTGCTGCGGTTGCGCTGCGCCACCGCCTCCTCGCGCGCGAGCCGGCGTGCCAGTTCGTGCGCCAGCAGGGCCACCACGAAAAGCCCGGTGCCGGTGAGTGCCGCCTGCACGAAGCGGCCCGATGAGTCGACGGGCTGCTGCAGCCAGTGCCAGCCCGCGTCGGCCAGCAGCAGCAGCGTGACGGTGGACGTGGTGCCCAGGCCCACCACCACCGTGCCGAGCACCGCGCTCATGAGCACCGGCAGCGCGAACAGCGGCGTGTAGTTGACGTTGCCGCCCTGCATCACCTGCAGCGTGGTGAAGGCGGCCAGGTCGACGCCGACGGTGAGCAGCCACGGCGCGGTGAAGCCCCGGATCGGCGGCTGCAGGCGCGTGTAGCGCATGGTCAGCCAGGCAGTGACCAGGTAGACGGCGGAAATCCCGATGGCCAGCGGCTGCATCGTCTGTCCGAGCGCAAAGGCCACGCCCTGCAGCAGCACCAGCACCAGCGCGACGAAGCAACGCGCGGCCATGAAGCCGCGCCACAGCCGGATGAGGGCGGTGCTTTCGCTGCCGCCGAGCTCGAGCACGTCCCAGTCGGTGACAGGCTCGCCGCGCGACCAGAGGGGAGAACTCATTGGCGAAGGCGCTGCGTGGTCAGCGGCTCACGGTGGCGGCGTCGCGGTGAGCGGTGCTGCAGTAGACAGCGCCGCCCGGCCCGGCGATGGCGTCGGTCGCGGGCAGGTGCAGGCCGCAATGGGCGCAGCGCACCATGGCCTGGGGCGGTCCGACCGGGGTGGGCGGGCGCTGCTGCGCCTTGGCCGCGCGCTCGCGCATCGCGTCGCGCATTTCTTCGCGCCGGTTCTTGCGCCAGAGCCAGATCGCGACCCAGAGCACCGCGAGGACAAGGAGGTATTTCATACAGGAGGACGCGCGAGCACCACTTCGAGCACGAAGCGCGAGCCCACGTAGGCCAGCAGCAGCAGGGCGGAGCCGGCATAAAGCACGCGGCGCGCGGTGCGGCCGCGCCAGCCGAAGCGGACCCGGCCGATCAGCAGGACGGCGAAGGTGAGCCAGGCGAGCACCGAGAAGGTGGTCTTGTGGTCCCACTTCCAGAAGCGGCCGGCGGTGCCGTAGAGCTGCTCGCTGAACAGCAGGCCGGCCAGCAGCGTGGCCGAGAGCAGCACGAAGCCGGCGGTGACGAAACGGAAGGTGAGGCGTTCGAGCGTGAGCAGCGGCACGCCGCCCTGATGGGGTTCGGCGGTGGCCAGGCGGATCTGCTTTTCGGCGCGGGTGATCAGCCAGGCATGCACCACCGCGGCGCCGAACAGGCCGTACGAGGCGATGCCCAGCGCCAGGTGCAGCGGAAGCCAGGGCGAGGCCGAGACGTGCAGCGGCGTGCCCGCGAACAGTATGGCCAGCAGCACCGCGGCCGCGCCCAGCCAGGCAAGCGCGCGCCGCACCTTGAGCTGGGGATACATGCGGCTTTCGATCGCATAGACGGTGAGCACCAGCCACGCCGTGACCGACAGCGCGGGCGCGAAACCGAAGCGCGGCTCGCTGCCCATGAGGCCGTGAGCCAGTGCCAGGGCGTGCAAAAGCCACGCAATGCCGAGGGCCCATTGGGTCGCCTGGCGGCTCATCCGGGCCCCGGCGGCGGCGACGAATCCGTAGGCCACGGCGGTGGCGATGCCCAGCGCCACGCCGAGTGGAGAGGGGATCGCTAAAATCATCGGTGAAGTGTAATGGCTCGCCCCCAGGCTTCGCGTTGCTGCGCCTCCCCCCTACCGGGGGCAACACCAGCGGCCCGGCGAAGCCGGTTCCGCGGTGTTTCGCGAATGGGCAGCGCCCGCGACCGGCTTCAGGTTCCCCGACTTTTCATCGGTTCGCGCTAGCGGACAACAAGGTATTTCTTTCATGGCCACCGCCCTCACAGAAAAGTTCTCCCGCCTCGTCAAGACGATGAGCGGCCAGGCGCGCATCACCGAAAGCAACGTGCAGGACATGCTGCGCGAAGTGCGCATGGCGCTGCTGGAAGCCGACGTGGCGCTGCCCGTGGTGCGCGACTTCGTCGCCCGCGTGAAGGAAAAGGCGCTCGGCCAGGAAGTGCTGGGTTCGCTCAAGCCGGGCCAGGCGCTGGTCGGCATCGTCAACCGCGAGCTTGCCGCCACCATGGGCGAGGGCGTGTCCGACATCAACCTCGCGGCCCAGCCGCCGGCGGTGATCCTCATGGCCGGCCTGCAGGGCGCCGGCAAGACCACCACCACCGCCAAGCTGGCCAAGCACCTGATCGAGAAGCGCAAGAAGAAGGTGCTTACCGTGTCGGGTGACGTGTACCGTCCCGCCGCCATCGAGCAGCTCAAGACCGTGACGAAGCAGGCCGGCGCCGAGTGGTTCCCGAGCACGCCCGACCAGAAGCCGCTGGACATCGCGCGCGCCGCGCTCGACCACGCCAAGCGCCACTATTTCGACGTGCTGCTGGTCGACACGGCCGGCCGCCTGGCCATCGACGAAGTGCTGATGGCCGAAATCAAGCAGCTGCACGCGGCGCTCGACCCGGTCGAAACCCTGTTCGTGGTCGATGCCATGCAGGGCCAGGACGCGATCAACACCGCCAAGGCCTTCAAGGAGGCGCTGCCGCTCACCGGCATCATCCTGACCAAGACCGACGGCGATTCGCGCGGCGGTGCGGCGCTGTCGGTGCGCCAGGTCACGGGCGTGCCGATCAAGTTCGCCGGCGTGAGCGAGAAGATCGACGGCCTGGAAGTGTTCGACGCCGAGCGCCACGCGGGCCGCATCCTGGGCATGGGCGACATCGTCGCGCTGGTCGAGCAGGTCACGGCCGGCGTCGACGTGGCGGCGGCGCAGAAGCTCGCGGCCAAGGTCAAGAGCGGCGCGGGCTTCGACCTGAACGACTTCCTCGGCCAGCTGCAGCAGATGAAGCAGATGGGCGGCCTCTCCAGCCTGATGGACAAGCTGCCCGCGCAGATGGCCGCCAAGGCCACCGAAGCCGACATGACCCGCGCCGAGCGCGACATCCGCCGCAAGGAAGGCATCATCAACAGCATGACGCCGCTGGAGCGCCGCAAGCCCGAGCTGCTGAAGGCCACGCGCAAGCGCCGCATCGCCGCCGGTGCCGGCGTGCAGGTCCAGGAAGTGAACCGCCTGCTCAACGAGTTCGAGCAGATGCAGGGAATGATGAAGAAGATGAAGGGCGGCGGCCTCATGAAGATGATGAAGCGCATGGGCGGCATGAAGGGCATGGGCGGGATGGGTGGTCCCGGCGGGCCGAAGCTGCCGTTCTGAGCGGCGCACTCCACGCACACATATATATAAGAGGGCCCGCCGGTTCGCACCGGCGGGCCCTCTGTCTTTCAGGTCTGCATTTCAGGTCTGTACCTCGTAGACCGTCTCGTGCGCTTCCACCGGCGCCGGCAGCTCCCAGCGGTGCAGCATGCGCTCGATGCCCGCGTTCGACAGCGTCGTGTCGCGCTCTCGGTTGCGGCGCATCAGCTCGGCGTGCGGCACCTCCAGGTACACCAGCTCGATCTGCGCGTGGTAGGCCCACAGCAGATCGAGCGTCTTGGTGCGCATCTGCTGGCTCAGGTGCGTGGCGTTCCAGACGAAGCGCTCGTGCCTGCGCAGCAACGCCTTGGCCTGGTCGACCGCATGGTGCGCCGCCATGCCGTCGTTCTCGCAGTGCCTGAGGCCCAGTTCGGTCCGCGCATCGTCGAAGGAAACCACCGGCAACCCCTTGCGGTGCTGCGCCACCCAGTGGTTCTTGCCGCTGGCCGGCAGGCCGCACATCACCGTCACCCGGGAGCCCGGGTTCTGGAACAGCGGGTAGTCGGGGCTGGTGTCGGCACCGCGGAAGTAGGCCAGGCGCGTGTGGGCGTCGGCCATCTGGCGCGGGCCTTGCCAGCAGCCTTCTTCCTGCGCCAGTTCTTCGAACAGCGCGATGTCGGCCATGCTGTCGGCACGCTTTTCATAGTGGCGCCCCAGCATGTCGCAGCGCGCCACGCAGCACAGGTCGGACAGGCTCAGCTCCCACGAAAGCTTGTGCACCAGCCATTCAGGCCGCACGCCCTTGCGCGAGGCGAAGGCATGGAACGGCAGCTGGTGCACGGCGATGATCCGGCAGACGGCTTCGCGCAACGCGAACGGCACGTGGGCCTTCCACATCAGCACGCGCACATCGACCGAGCCGCGGCGCGAATGGCCCGGCTGGCCGATGCGGCCGCTGGCTTCGTCGATCACCGTGGTGTCGGGCTTGGCGATGTCGTGCAGCAGGCAGGCCATGAACAGCACGAAGCGGCCGTCGGCATCGGCGCGCTGGTAGTGCGCGTCCTGCATCAGGGCGTCGAGCACCATGCGCGTGTGGATGCCGACGTTGCCTTCGGCGTGGTAGTACGGGTCTTGCGGCGTCTCTTCGAGGCGCAGCAAGGCCGGCAGCAGTTCGCAGCATTGCGCCCAGTCGGCGCCGTTGCCGGGCGCGGGCACCAGGGCGCGCAGGTCGTCGTGAGTCATCGCGTCCTCCTTGCGGTTGCGAGTTCGGCGGGGTCGCGCAAGGTGCGCAGGCCCAGGTCTTGCCACGTTATTTGCGGCGTCGGCGCGTAGAGGTCGGCGCCCGGCGCCAGTCGGTTCGGCAGCACCGGCCTGCGGCTGTGGTGCGAGCCCGAGTCCAGGATGGTCTGCACGAAGTCCGGGCGGACCCACTTGTAGCGGCCCGTCACCCGGCCGTCCGATTCCGTCTTGAGATACAGGCCCTCTGCAAGCTCGGACAGGTCGGTCTGCTGCCGCACGAGATCGAGCGGCTGGCCTTCATGCGCCACGGCCTGCTCGAATGCCGTCTTCCAGTGCGCGCTGCGCGCCAGCGAAGGCCGCACGAGCGCTTGCAGTGCCTTTGCATGGCGCGGCATCTCGCCTTCGTAGAGCACAGGAACCGGCAGTACCGGACTGCCATCGAGCAGCGCATGCCGTGCCGGCGTCGACAGAAAGCACTGCGCCTGCCGGTCGTAGAGGTCGAACTCCAGGAAGAACGCCGGCAGCCGGTCGTACCAGCAGCTGTGCTTGGCAAAGCACCATTCGCCGTACATCACGTACCGGTCTTCGAGCCGCTCGAGCAATGCGGCTTCATGCGCCGCGGCCCAGTGCTTGAACAGGTTGAACTGGCGCTCGCCGGCGCCGCCCGCGAGGTAGTGGCCGCGCGACTGCAGCAGCAGTTCGCCCGCCGGGGTGAACGACACGGCGGCATTGGCGCCATCGAGTTTTTCCTCGATGACGACGTCCATGCCGTGCAGTCCGGACAGCGGCGTCTGGCCGTCGTCGGTGTCGCCCGCCTGCAGGCGGGAGCCTTCCAGGTGCGCAGTACGCGGGTACTTGAGCAGCGGGATCGATGAAAGGGAAGAGAGAGTAAACACGTTGGTTCTCCGGATGCGAATCAGGAAGGACCGACAACGTGCGGGAGCGAAGCTGGAAGAGACCGGGGGATCGGGAGCGACTTCCACGGCGGTGAAGACGCCGTGTCTGGTCAGCGGGGTACGCAGCTTGGCGCCCGACATGACCAGCAATGAAGTGGTGTTGTCGGCGTCAGAGGGTGATGACGGCGAATCGGGGCACTTGGCGCTCCAGTGAAGGCTGAGGTTGAAGGAAGGCGCGGATTCTATAAGCACACAGCGCCGCCGGCGAAGCGGCCTGTTGTTTACTTGCCCTTGCTCTTTTCCGGCAGCGCGTAGGCGATGACATAGTCGCCGCGGTCCGGCGACTGCCGCGCGCCGCCCGCGCCCACCACGACATACTGCCGGCCGGTCTTGGGCGACACATAGGTCATCGGCCCCGACTGGCTGCCCACCGGCAGCCGTGCTTTCCAGATTTCCTTGCCGCTCGCGGTGTCGAATGCGCGAAGGTAGAAGTCCTGCGTTCCCGCGAAGAACAGCAGGCCCGACTGCGTGGCCAGCGACGCGCCCAGCGTCGGCATGCCGATCGGTATCGGCAGGTGCATGCGGATGCCGAGCGGGCCGGTGTCGCGCACCGTGCCCACCGGCACCTGCCACACCAGCTTGCGCGTCTTCAGGTCGATGGCCGACATCGTGCCGAAGGGCGGCGCCTGGCACGGTATGCCCAGCTGCGACAGGAAGCGTTCGCGCATCGCGCCGAAGGGCGTGCCTTCCTGCGGCACCACGCCCATCTCGATGCCGCTGGCGCCGGCCGGAATCTGCGCGCGCGGCACCAGGTAGTTGGCGAGGCCGAGGCGCATGTCGTTCACGAACATGTAGCTGCTGGTCGGGTCGACCGACACGCTGCCCCAGTTCATGCCGCCCAGCGAACCCGGGAACTGCAGCGCGTGGTCGAGGCCGGGCGGCGTGTAGACGCCTTCGTGGCGCATGCCCTTGAAGGCGATGCGGCACAGCAGCTGGTCGAAGGGCGTGGCGCCCCACATGTCGGATTCGGCCAATGTCTTGTTGCCGATCGAGGGCATGCCCACCGAATAGGGCTGCGTCGGCGAATAGCGCTCGCCGGGCACGTTGCCCTGCGGCACGGGGCGCTCCTGCACTTCGGCGATGGGCTTTCCGGTCTCGCGGTCGAGCATGAAGATCTCGCCCTGCTTGGTGACCTGCACGAGCGCGGGCTGCGTGCCGCCCTTGCCGTCGGGAATGTCGTGGAGCAGCGGCTGCGCGGGCAGGTCGAAGTCCCAGAGGTCGTGGTGGGTGGTCTGGAAGCTCCAGCGCACCTTGCCCGTCTTCGCGTCGAGCGCGACCACCGACGAGCTGTACTTGTCGTCGAACGGCGTGCGCTCGCCGGCCCAGAAGTCGGGCGTGGCGTTGCCGGTGGGCAGGTAGATGAGCCCGAGCTTCGGGTCGTACGACATGGCCGACCACACATTGGGCGTGCCGCGCGTGTAGGTCTGGCCTGGCGGCGGCAGTCGCGTGACCGCCGGGTTGCCCGGGTCCCAGGCCCAGGCGAGTTCGCCGCTGACGGCGTTGTAGGCCCGCACCACGCCGGGCGGCTCGTCGGTCGAGAAGTTGTCGGCCACGCGGCCGCCCACCACCACCAGGTCGCCAGCGACCAGCGGTGTCGATGTCTGCTGGTAGTAGCCGTCCTTCACGTCGCCCATGCCGGCCTTGAGATCGACGACGCCCTGCCTGCCGAAATCGGCGCAGGGCTTGCCGGTGGCGGCATCGACGGCGATCAGGCGGGCGTCGATGGTGGGCAGCAGCAGGCGCTGGCGGCAGGCACCCGGCGTGCTGCCGGGCGTGGGCGTCGCGCCGGCCGCGAGCCCATCCTGGTCGTGATAGCCGAGCCCGCGGCAGCGCTGCCAGTTGGGGGCGGTGGCCTTGGGGTCGTAGCGCCAGAGTTCGGCGCCGGTGTCCGCGTCGAGCGCGACGATCTTGCTGTAGGCCGTGCACACGTACACCGTGGTGCCGATCTGCAGCGGCGTGTTCTGGTCTTCCGCGCCCGAGCCGTTGCTCTGCGGCACGTCGCCGGTGTGGGCGGTCCATGCGACCTGCAACTGGTCGACGTTGTCCCTGGTGATCTGGTCGAGCGCCGCGAAGCGGTCGCCCGCCGTGGTGTTGCCCCAGTGGCGCCATTCCTTCTGCGCGGCTTCGGGCTTGACCGGCACGACCGCAGGCACGGGGCCTTGCGCGACGACCACCGCGGCCGGCACGAAGGCATAGCCGCCGACCAGCACCAAGGCAACAGCCAGCAGCGCCGCAACGACGCGCGCCCCGCGCACGACCCTGGCGCCTGGCACGCGCACCAGCGCCGGGTAGGCCAGCGCCACCAGCACGCCCAGCACGCCGAACGCCACCAGCCGCGACACCAGCGGCCAGAAATTCCAACCCGCATCCCGCACGGCCCACACCGCAGTGCCCGCCAGTGTCAATGCGAAGAGCCAGGCGCCGGTCGGCCGGTGCCTTGCAACGAGCAGGCCCGAAACCAGCAGCGCAAGGCCGGCCAGGACGAAGTACCAGCTGCCGCCCAGGGCCGCGAGGTAGGCGCCGCCGACCGCGAGGAAGGCGCCCATCAGCATCGTGAGCGCACCGAGCGCGATCAGCCCGATCGACGCCGCGAGCGGCCTTCGTCTTTGTTCCATGGAACCGAACCCCTTGTGCTGGCCTGACGTTCCAGTCTGCCATGAAAAAAGCCGGCGCAATGGCCGGCTTCTTGGGGGGAGGCTTGGACGCTTCAGCGCATCATGCGGTCGCCAGTGCGGCCGGACGGGCCAGGCGCACCGCGTGCATCCAGGCGCGGCGCAGCACGGCCGGCGAGCGCGATTCCTCGGGAATCAGCAGGAAGCCGCGGTCGCGCAGCGTGGTGCCCAGCGCGATCTGGCTGGTCAGCACGGTCAGCGGAATCGCCAGCAGCAGCGGCAGGCCGACCGGCATGAGCCAGATCAGCGCGCTCGGGTCGATCAGGGCGACGCCGACAGCCAGGGCGGCGATCACCAGCGTCATGGGAGCCAGCTGCGAGGCGGCGATCTTCCACGGCACGGCGGCGGCTTCACGCGGGGGCGACTTCCAGTCGAGCTTGATGCCGGTGAGGGCCACCACCACGAACAGCGAGTGCGCGAGCATGCGGACCGGAGCCTGCACGATGGCCAGGAAGCTTTCGAGCGCGGAGCTCTTCACCAGGCCCCACACACCGCCGTACTGGCGTTGTTCACCGCGCATCAGCACGGCGGCGATGCCCAGCACGCGCGGCAGGAACAGCAGGCACAGGGTCCAGACCCACAGGCCGGCCAGTTCGGCGGGCAGCACGTTCCAGCTCGACACGATGCTCGAACCGCTCAGCCACAGGGCGGTGCCCAGCGTCAGGAAGGCAAGCCACAGCGGAGCCGAGACATAAGCCATGGTGCCGGTCACGAACATTGCGCGGTGCACCGAGTGGATGCCGGGTTCGGCCATCAGGCGGGCGTTCTGCAGGTTGCCCTGGCACCAGCGGCGGTCGCGTTGCAGCTCGGCCAGCAGGTCCGGCGGTTGCTGCTCGTAGCTGCCGACCAGGTCGGACACCAGCCACACGTTGTAGCCGGCACGGCGCATCAGCGCGGCTTCCACGAAGTCGTGCGACATGATGCCGCCCGACATGCCGCCGGTGCCCTTGATCGGGGCCAGCGCGCAATGCTTCATGAAGGGCTCGACGCGGATGATGGCGTTGTGGCCCCAGTAGTGCGATTCGCCCAGTTGCCAGAACTGCATGCCCAGCGTGAACAGGCGGCCCGTCACGCGGGAAGCGAATTGCTGTGCGCGGGCGTGCAGCGTGACGTGGCCGATGGCCTGCGTCGCGGTCTGGATGATGCCGGCGGTCGGGTTGGCTTCCATCAGCTTGACCATCGAGGTCAGGCAGTCGCCGCTCATCACCGAGTCGGCGTCGAGCACGACCATGTAGCGGTAGTCCTTGCCCCAGCGGCGGCAGAAGTCGGCCACGTTGCCGGCCTTGCGGTGCGTGCGGCGGGTGCGCAGGCGGTAGTACACCTCGACCTGCGGCTGGTTCGGGCTTTCGGCCAGCGCGGCGCGCAGGTCTTCCCAGGCGGCGCGTTCGGCGGCGGCGGTCTCGGGGTTGTAGCTGTCGGACAGCACGAACACGTCGAACTGCCTGGCGTGGCCGGTGGCAGCGACGGATTCGCAGGTGGCGCGCAGGCCGGCGAACACGGTGGCCACGTCCTCGTTGCAGATCGGCATGATGATCGCCGTGCGTGCCTCGGGGTTCATCGGATGGTTGGCGACCTGCTTGGCCGACAGCGCGTGCTTGTCACCGCGCACCGAAACGTAGAAGCCCATGAGGGCGGTCACGAAGCCGGTGACGACCCAGCCGGACAGCAGGCCGTACAGGCCGATCTGGCCGTATTCGAGCCAGACGTTGTCGTAGTCGGGTTGCACGCTGGCGAACAGCGACGACGCGATCACGGTGCTCAGCAGGGTGAGCATCATGAAGGCGAGGCGGCGCCGGGCGGCGGCACGTTGCCAGGGTTGCTTGGTTTCAGTGGCGGCCTGGGTTTCGGCGTCGCGGCCGGCGCCCAGCTTCACGAGCGCGGCGGTGCCGAGGCTGTTCCAGAAACCGCGCCAGGGGCGGGGCACCATCGAGCCGCGGTTGATGGGAGGCGCGGTGACGGCGTTGGGGTGGCGTTCCTCGCGCACCGGGCTGCGGTGTGCGAAGTCGGTCTCCGCCAGAACATTCAGATGCGAAAAGTCGTTTGGTTTCATGTGATTTACCAACGTTGCTTGTCGAGGGAAGGGGTGTCGCCAATGGCCGGAAGGCGCTTGAAGACGCAATCGGTAGCGGCGCCGCCTGCGCTTGCGAGCGCGGCCAGCGAATGACCCGCGGCGCGGGGCCGCGAGGGGGAAAACTGCTTTTGACGCAGGCCGTCGCGCTGCTGGCGCAGTGCGAAAGATGGGCTGGTGAGTGCTGTCATGCCTGTACAGGGGCAAACCCTGTGCCAGGCTGGAAAAACGCTTTCAGATCAATGACTTGGGGCGATCTGGATGTCGTTTTGACGGTGGAGGCGGGCTGGCGGCCCCCAAAACCCCCGAATTTGTCGCCGAATCCCGACAAGCCTGCCGGGCTCGTGCGGTTTGGCTATACAAATCAACGACTTAGCTGCGTCGCTACTCGGCGACAGGGTCGCTACCCCCAGCGACAGCGTCGGCCTTGAAGTGCCCGGGCGTGAGCTCGTGCTTCTGCAACAGCCGGTAGAACTCCGTGCGATTCCGGTCGGCCAGGCGGGCTGCGTCGGCCACGTTGCCGTCGGTCAGCTTGAGCAGGCCGACGAGGTAGTCGCGCTCGAAGCGCTGCTTGGCCTCGGCATAGGTCTGGACCTCGACGCTGGGCACGCGCAGCGCGCGCTGCACCAGCGCCAGCGGGATCAGCGGCGAGCTCGACAGCGCGCACACCTGCTCCACCACGTTGAACAGCTGGCGCACGTTGCCCGGCCAGGCGGCCGTGGTCAGCGCCTTCAGCGCCTCGGGCGCGAAGCCCGACAGCCGCTTGCCGTACTTGGTCGACAGCCGCTGCAGGAAGTGGTTGGCCAGCAGCGGGATGTCTTCGCGCCGCGCCGACAGCGGCGGCAGCGTGAGCGTCACCACGTTCAGGCGGTAATAGAGGTCTTCGCGGAACTGTCCGGCTTCCATCGCCGCGTCGAGGTCGCGGTGGGTGGCCGAGACGATGCGCACGTCGACCTGGATCGACTGGCTCGCGCCCAGCGGGCGCACCGCGCGCTCCTGCAGCACGCGCAGCAGCTTGACCTGCAGGGCGGGCGGCATGTCCCCGATTTCGTCGAGCAGCAGCGTGCCGCCGTCGGCCTGCTGGAACAGGCCCTTGTGGTTGGCATGGGCGTCGGTGAAGGCGCCCTTCATGTGGCCGAACAGCTCCGACTCGAGCAGCGCCTCGGGGATGGCGCCGCAATTGACCGCCACGAAAGGCTTGTCGGCGCGCGCGCTGGCCTTGTGGATGGCACGCGCCAGCAGTTCCTTGCCGGCGCCGGAGTCGCCGCGCAGCAGCACCGAAGCATCCGACTTGGCCACCATGCGCGCCTCGGCCAGCAGCTCGGCCATGCGGTTGCTGCGGCTCACGATCTCGGAGCGCCAGCTGTCGTCGCCGGTCTTGCTCGGCGTGGTGGTCGGCGCGCCGAGGGCCAGCGCCTGGGAGATCTTGTCGAGCAGCTCGCGGCCGTCGTAGGGCTTGGTGAGGTAGGTGAACACGCCGCGCGCCGTGGCCTCGACCGCGTCGGGAATGGTGCCGTGCGCGGTCAGCAGGATGACGGGCAGCGACGGATGGCGCTTGCGGATCTCGTCGAACAGCTGGAGGCCGTCGCGCCCGGGCAGGCGCACGTCGCTCAGCACCAGTTGCGGATGCTCGATCTCGAGCTGGGTGAGCGCGGTTTCGGCCGAGGTCACGGCCGTGACCTGGTAACCCGCCGAGCTCAGCCGCATCGAGAGCAGCCGCAGCATGTCCGGGTCGTCGTCGACCACGAGGAGGCGGGCGCCGGTAGTGCTCATTGGCTGGATCTGCTTCCGTTGGGAGGTGGGTTGGCCGGCAGGGTGTTGGGCCGGGCGAAGCTGCGTTCGATGGCGCGCAGCGCCTCGATGCGGTCGTTCAACTGGTCGATGCGGCGCTGGCTGTCGCGCAGCTGCTGCGCCTGCTTGTCGCGGTCGTCCTCGACGCGGCGCTGTTCCACGTAGCGCGCGGCCAGGGCGCGCGACAGCGGCTGCAGGGCCTGCGCCTCGGGCGACGGGTTGGCGTTCACGCGCTGCAGCAGGCCCAGGGCGCGCGCCAGGTCGGCCGGCGTTCGCGTCTGCGAAAGCAGCAGTGCCAGCTGCATCTGGGTGGTGGGCGAATCGCCGGGGTCGCCGATGCGCGCGATCTCGGCGCTCAGGTCGGCGCCGTTCAGCGGGCGCACCTTGTCGGCATACGACAGCATGGCGGCCACGGGCCCCTGCGTCATCAGTGTGAAGAGCGAGGCCGGCTGCGTGGCGGGCGCCTTGGGTTCGGCCTCGACCGGCATCACGCGCGGCAGGACCACGGGCGGCGGCAGCGCATCGGCTTCCGGCGGCGGCTTGGGTTGCGTGGAGCAGGCGGTCAGCAGCAGGGCGAATGGCACGGCCATGGCCCCGGCGAAGATGGAACTGCGGACGAACGAAAAAGACATGGGTCGAAAAAGAGGACGCGGGGCGGTCAGGCAGTGTTGGAGTGGGGCCCGCGGTGTCAAGCCGTGCGCGGCAGTTCGATGCGAAAGCGAGCACCGGGACCGCCGGGCTGCAGGGTGATGCGGCCCCCGTGGGCTGCAATGTACTCCTGCACGATGGAAAGTCCGATGCCGGTGCCTTTCACCGTGTGCTCCGGCTGGCGTTCGCCGCGGAAGAAGGGCTCGAAGATCCGGTCGCGGTCGCCCTCGGCGATGCCCGGGCCGGCGTCGTTCACGTCGATGTGCACCGCCTCCGGCGTGCCCGACACCGCCAGCGTGATCACACCGCCGGGCAGCGAGAAGCGGATCGCGTTGGACAGCAGGTTGGCGATGGCCGTGCCGAGCTTGGTGCGGTCCACCGTGATGGCGATCGGCTCGCCCTCGGCGCGCACGCGCAGCCCGTGCGACTGCCATTGCAGCCGCTGCGCCTCGATCTGTTCCTCGATCAGCGGCAGCAGCTCGGTGCGCTCGCGGCGCAGTTCGCGCGCCTCGAAGGCGGCGGCGTTGAAGCGCAGCAGCGCCTCGATCTGCCCCTGCAGCGCCACCGTGTTCTGCTGCAGGATCTGCGCGACCTCGAGCTGCGCCGGGTTCAGCGGCCCGGTCACGCCGTCTTCCAGCAGCGACACGCCTTCTCGCAGCGCCGCCAGCGGCGTCTTCAGCTCGTGCGACACGTGCCGCAGGAAGCGCGCCTTGTCGGCGTCGAGCTCGGTCAGGCGCAGCCGCAGCCATTCGAGCTGCTGCGACACGCGCCGTATGTCGGCCGGGCCGCGGATGTCGATGGGTTCGTCGAGCCGGTTCTGGCCGAGGCCGACGATGGCGTGCTCCAGCCGCTTGAAAGGCCGCGCCAGCCAGATGCCGAAAGCCAGCGCCAGCGACACCGCCAGCACGCTGGCGGCCACCACCTCGCGCATCAGCCGGCGGCGGGCGTTCTCGATGCGCTGGGCCAGCGCGTCGTTCTGCGTTTCGATCAGGAACTGCGCCTGCTGCGCGATGTTGGTGTTGAGCGCGTCGAGCTCGCGGAACTGCATCGCCATCGTGCTTTCGCGGGCGAGGGCGCTGTCGGCGCTGCCGCTCATCAGGCCCTCGATCACGCCGAGCTGGGTGCGCCACATCTCGATGCCGGCGGGCGGCAGGCCGTTCTTCTCGAGCCGCTCGAGCACCTGGTGCGCCTCGCGCGCCGCGTCGTCGAAGCGCCGGCGCAGCACCGCGTCGTTCAGCACCAGCGACTGGCGCCCGGCGCGCTCCATGGCCGCGCTGCGCTCCGCCAGCGACTGCGACGCGCCCGACAGGCGCAGCGCGCGGGCGGCGGCGTCGCGGCTTTGCGTCATCAGCGCGTCGTACTGCAGCACCGAACGCAGCGCCACGCCGACCAGCAGCGCGGTGATCAGCAGGAACGCGAACAGCAGCAGCTGCTGGAACGAACCCCGGATGGATGGCCGCTTCGCCATCAGTGGGCGAGCGCCGTGTGGGCTGGGGACATGGGCGACTCGCTCGTCAGCACCTCGCCGCGCAGCGTGTAGGCCAGCGAGCGGGTGATGCGCAGGTCGGTCATCTGGCCGACCAGGCGTGCGTCGCCCTCGAAGTTGACGACGCGGTTGCAGGCGGTGCGGCCCATGAGTTCGTTCGCGTCCTTGCGCGACGCGCCTTCCACCAGCACGCGCTGCGTGGTGCCGACCAGCGCCTGGCCGAAGCGCTTGACGTTGGCGTCGATGACCGACTGCAGCGTGTGCAGGCGCGCGAGCTTCACCTCGTGCGGCGTGTCGTCGTGCAGCGCGGCGGCCGGCGTGCCGGGGCGCGGGCTGAAGATGAAGCTGAAGCTGGCATCGAACTGGCAGTCGTCGATCAGCTTCATCATCTTGTTGAAATCGTCGTCGGTCTCGCCGGGGAAGCCGACGATGAAGTCGCTGCTCAGGGCAAGTTCGGGCCGGATGGCGCGCAGCTTGCGTATCGTGCTCTTGTATTCCATGGCGGTGTAGCCGCGCTTCATGGCCATCAGGATGCGGTCGCTGCCGTGCTGCACCGGCAGGTGCAGGTGGCTCACGAGCTGCGGCACCTTGGCGTAGGCCTCGATCAGGCGGGGCGTGAACTCGTTGGGGTGGCTGGTGGTGTAGCGGATGCGCTCGATGCCGGGGATCTCGGCGACGTATTCGATCAGCAGCGCGAAGTCGGCGATCTCGGCGGTGTCGCCCATCCTGCCGCGGTAGGCATTCACGTTCTGGCCCAGCAGTGTGATCTCGCGCACGCCCTGGTCGGCCAGGCCGGCGATCTCGACGAGCACGTCGTCGAGCGGGCGGTTCACTTCCTCGCCGCGGGTGTAGGGCACCACGCAGTAGCTGCAGTACTTGGAGCAGCCTTCCATGATCGACACGAAGGCGGTGGCGCCTTCCACGCGCGCGGGCGGCAGGTGGTCGAACTTCTCGATCTCGGGGAAGCTGATGTCCACCTGCGGGCGGTCCAGGCGCTCGCGGTCGTTCAGCATCTCGGGCAGGCGGTGCAGCGTCTGCGGGCCGAACACGATGTCGACATACGGCGCGCGCGCGATGATGGCCTGGCCCTCCTGGCTGGCCACGCAGCCGCCCACGCCGATCTTCACGCCCTTGGCCTTCAGGTGCTTCACGCGGCCGAGGTCGGAGAACACCTTCTCCTGGGCCTTCTCGCGCACCGAGCAGGTGTTGAACAGGATGAGGTCGGCCTCGTCCACGTTCTGCGTGGGCTCGTAGCCCTGCGCGGCGTTGAGCACGTCGGCCATCTTGTCCGAGTCGTACTCGTTCATCTGGCAGCCGAAGGTCTTGATGAATACTTTTTTCATGGGAAATCTCTCGTGGCCCTGCGCGCTTCTTGCGCAGGGCGGGGGCGGGGGCGGTGCGGGCGCGCGAAGAAGAAAGAAAGCGTCGCGCCGCCCGGGCTCATTGCGTGTTGACGGTGTCGTTCGAGGTGAACGGCCAGATGTTCAAGAACGGCTTGTTCAGGGATTCGCGGCTGGCCGAGGCTTCGTCGGGCGTGAGGATCCAGACCTCGCGCAGCAGCCCGGCGGCGTCGCGCGTGTAGTTGACCAGGTACTTCTGGCCAATGATGGCGCCGGGCATGACCAGCATGTTCTGCGCGCTGCGGATGCGTGCGCCGGCGCCCAGGCGGTCGGGCCTGCCGTCGAGTTCGACATCGGGCGCATTGGTGACCATGAACTTGCCGCGCAGCGTGCCGATGGGGAAGTTGCGGCCGCCGACCAGCGATTCGTTCTGCGTCTGCGGCCGGGGGACTTCGTCCTGGGCGCTGGCCGCGAGCGGGAAAACGCCGGCAGCGCCTGCGACGAGTGCGCAGAGCGCTATGAAAGTGAGAGCATTCGTGGGGTTCTTGCAGCGGTTCATGGGGTTTATCCAGAGGCTGTGGACCGGGGATTTTAACGAGGGGGTGTTCGTCCGACCGGTCGACGGCAGGTGGGTGTTCGGGCTTCGGGTTGACTTGCTTTACATTTCTTTACGGTGCCCGTGACCACCGCGGCACGACCGCTGATCCAATAGTCGCTGTCAGCCCAAAGTGCACAAGAACCCCATGAAAAAAAATGTCGCTGTCGCCCTTGCGGGCGTGTTGATCGTAGCCGTCGCGGGCGGCTGGTGGAGCATGTCCGCAGACAAGCCGGCCGCGAAGAGCGCCAAGGCCCCGGGTGCCGGCGGCGCGCCCGGCGGCAGCGGCGGGAATGGTGCACCGGCGCTCGTGACGCTGGCCACCGCGCAGAAGCAGGACGTGCCGGTGACGGTGCAGGTCAACGGCAGCGTGGTCTCGCTCAACAGCGTCGACCTGCGCCCGCAGGTAACGAACACGGTGAGCGCGGTGCACGTGAAGGAAGGCCAGTTCGTCAAGGCGGGACAACTGCTCTTCACGCTCGACGACCGCAACGACCAGGCCAACCTGGCGCGCGCCAGGGCCCAGCAGCAGAAGGACGAGGCCACGCTGGCCGACCTCGAACGCCAGTACAGGCGCAGCCAGGACCTGGTGGCGCAGAACTTCATCGCCAAGAGCGCCGCCGACGCCACGCTGTCGCAGCTCGAGGCGCAGCGCGCCGCCGTGGCCGCCGACCGCGCCGCCGTGCAGTCGGCCCAGGTGGCGCTGGGCTACGCCACCTTGCGCGCGCCCATTGCCGGGCGCATCGGCGCCGTCAACATCTATCCGGGCACGCTGGTGCAGCCGACGCTGTCGCTGGTCACGGTCACGCAGCTCGACCCGATCGCGGTGAGCTTCCCGGTGCCCGAAGGCAACCTGCAGGACCTGTTGGAGGCCGCGCGCTCGCGCTCGAAGGTCGAGGCGGTCGTCACCGGCCGCAAGGAGCCGCTGGCCGGCACGCTCGATTTCGTCGACAACACGGTCGATCCGCTGATCGGCACGGTGCGCGCCAAGGCGGTGTTCGCCAACGCCGACCAGGGCCTGTGGCCCGGGCAGTTCGTCGGCACGCGCATCACGGTGCGCACGCTCAACGGCGTCACGGTGGTGCCCGCCGCGGCGCTGATGATGCTGGCCGACGGCACGTCGCTCTACGTGGTCGATGAAGCCAAGACCGCCACGCGCCGCAAGGTGAAGACACTGCACACCTTCGGCACGAAGGTGGCCGTCAGCGGCGTGGAGCCCGGCGAGCAGGTGGTGATCGAGGGCAGCCAGAACGTGCGCCCCGGCGGCAAGGTCCGCGTCGACGTGAAGCCGCCGGCCGCTGCGCCTGGGGCTCCCGAGTCTCCGGCCAAGGGCACCACGGGCGTCACGCCCGGCAGCGCCGCGTCTTCGGACGGGACCGACGTCAAGCCGCCGAAGCAGGAACGGGCATGAGCCGCCGGGCCGCTCCCAAGGCGAATACCGCAGCGCGAAGCGCGGAGGTTGCCAAATGAACATCTCCGAGCTCTGCATCCGTCGTCCCGCGATGACGGTGCTGCTGTCCGCCGCCGTGGTGGTCATCGGCATCTTCGCGTACTTCAGCATCCCCGTTGCCGCGCTGCCCAGCTACAACACGCCGGTCATCAACGTCAATGCGCAACTGCCGGGCGCGAGTCCGGACACCATGGCGTCGTCGGTCGCGCTGCCGCTGGAAAAGCAGTTCTCGACCATCCCGGGCCTGCAGACCATCAGCTCGGTGAACACGCAGGGCGTGACCTCGCTCACGCTCGAGTTCGTCAGCAGCCGCGACATCGATGCCGCCGCCGTCGACGTGCAGGCCGCACTGCTGCGGGCGCAGCGCCAGTTGCCGCAGGAACTGACGCAGCTGCCCTCGTACCGCAAGGTCAACCCGGCGGACGCGCCGGTGCTGTTCATCGCGCTGATCTCGCCGTCGATGAACCCGTCGGAGCTCAACGACTACGCCGAGAACCTGATCTCGCCCACGCTCTCGACCATCGACGGCGTGGCGCAGGTGGGCGTGTACGGGCGCAAGGCCTTTGCCGTGCGCATCAAGGCCAATGCCGACCTGCTCAACGCGCGCGGCATCACGCTCGACGAGCTGGCCAAGGCGGTGAACTCCGCCAACGCCAACACGCCGGTCGGCACCCTCGACGGCCCGCGCCAGACGCTCACCATCCAGGCCAACCGCCAGCTCATGAAGGCGGCCGACTTCGCCAAGCTCATCGTCGGCCAGCGCAACGGCTCGCCGGTGCGGCTCGACGAAGTGGCGACCATCGAAGACAGCTTCGAGTCGGTCAAGACCGCCAGCAGCTTCAACGGGCAAGACTCGATTTCGCTCGCCGTGCAGCGCCAGCCCAATGCCAACACGGTGCAGGTGGTGGACGCGGTGCGCGCGCTCATTCCGCGCTTCAAGGCCGAGCTGCCGCAGTCGGTCGAGATCCAGATGGTGAACGACCGCTCGCTGTCGATCCGCGAAGCCGTGCACGACGTGCAGCTCACGCTGCTGGGCACCATCGCGCTGGTGGTGCTGGTGATCTTCCTGTTCCTGCACCGGCTGGTGGCCACGCTGATTCCGGCCGCGACCATTCCCATCTCGCTGATCGGCGCGGTGGCGCTGCTCTACGCCTTCGGCTACAGCCTGGACAACATCTCGCTGCTGGGCATCACGCTGGCCGTGGGCCTGGTGGTGGACGACGCCATCGTGGTGCTCGAGAACATCATGCGCTACGTCGAAAAGGGCATGGACCCGTTCGCCGCGGCGCTGCGCGGCGCGCGCGAGGTGGGCTTCACCATCGTGTCGATCTCGATCTCGCTGGTGGCCGTGTTCATCCCGATCTTCTTCATGCCCGGCGTCATCGGCCTGCTGTTCCACGAGTTCGCGGTGGTGGTGGCGCTGGCGGTGCTGGTGTCCGCCGTGGTGTCGCTCACGCTGGTGCCGATGCTTGCGAGCCGGCTCCTCAAGCAGGTGCCGCGCAAGGAAGGCGCGATCGACCACGAGGAAGAGCACCCCGAGCCCGGCACCGCCATCGGCCGTGCCTTCGAGCGCGGCTACCGCTCGGTGCACGGCAGCTACATGCGCTCGCTCGACTGGACGCTGGGCCACCGCAAGCTGATGCTGCTGATGGCGGGGCTGACCTTCGTCGTCACCGGCTGGCTGTTCGCGACCATCCCCAAGGGCTTCTTCCCGGAAGAGGACATCGGCCAGATCCAGATCACGACCGAGGCGGCCGAGGACATTTCGTTCACCGCCATGAAGGCGCTGCAGGACCGCGTGGCCGAGGCGCTGCAGGCCGACCCGAGCGTCGACTACGTCAGCTCCTTCGTCGGCGTGGGCGGCCCCACGGCCACGCAGAACTCGGGCCGCCTGTTCGCCGTGCTCAAGGCGCGCGGCGAGCGTCCGGCCATGGGCAAGGTGCTCGAGTCGCTGCGCCAGCGCTTCCGCGAGATCCCGGGCATCGCCGTCTACATGCAGCCGGTGCAGAACCTGCGCCTGGGCGGCCGGCAGAGCAAGGCGCGCTTCCAGTACACGCTGCAGAGCGTGAACGCGGGCGAGATGGTGCCCTGGGCCACCAGGCTCATGGAGCGCATGCGCGCCGACCCGGCCTTCCGCGACGTCACCAGCGACTCGCAGAACCGAGGCCTGCAGGCCACGCTCGACATCGACCGCGACAAGGCCGGCGTGCTGGGCGTGGCGGTGGGCGACCTGCGCACCGCCCTCTACAACGCGTACGGCGACCGCCAGATCGGCAGCATCTACGGCGCCAGCAACACCTACCAGGTGATTCTTTCGGCCGCCGACAGCGACCGCCAGTTCGAGGAAGACGTGGCGCGCCTGTCGGTGCGCAGCACCACCGGCAAGCTGGTGCCGCTGTCGGCCTTCTCGACCGTGAAGCGCACCGTGGGGCCGACCTCGGTCAACCACCAGGGGCAGCTGCAGGCGGTGACGGTGTCGTTCAACCTCGGCCCCGACGTTCCGCTGGGCAACGCGACCGCCAAGATCGACCAGTTCAAGGACGAGCTGAAGATGCCGCAGTCGATCATCACCACCTACGGCGGCGACGCGGCGGTGTTCCAGAGCTCGCAGTCGAGCCAGGCGGTGCTGCTGGTGTTGGCGGTGCTGGTCATCTACGTGCTGCTGGGCGTGCTGTACGAGAGCTACATCCACCCGATCACCATCCTGGCGGGGCTGCCCTCGGCGGCGGTGGGCGCGCTGATTTCGCTGAAGATCTTCGGCTTCGACCTGACGCTGATCGCCACCATCGGCATCCTGCTGCTGATCGGCATCGTGAAGAAGAACGCCATCATGCTGATCGACTTCGCGCTCGACGCGCAGCGCACCGAAGGCCTGAGCCCGGTGGAGGCGATCCGCGAAGCCTGCCGGCTGCGCTTTCGCCCGATCCTGATGACCACGCTGGCCGCGCTGATGGGCGCGCTGCCGCTCGCGCTGGGCCTGGGCGCCGGCGCCGAACTGCGCCAGCCGCTGGGCGTGGCGGTGGTGGGCGGGCTGATCTTCTCGCAGGTGATCACGCTGTACATCACGCCGGCCATCTACCTGGCGCTGGACCGCTACAGCGGCACCGGGCCGATGGTCGATCTGCCGGGCGAGGCCAAGGCCGAAGCCGGCGGCGCGCCAGGCCATTCGGCGGCCTCGCACGCCTGAGGCGCGCGCCCGCTCAGGTCGTGGTTTCGTCGAGCGTGTCGCCCACCGCGAGGTGGGTGGTGTCGCTCCAGCCCACGAGGCTGAAGCCTTCCGGCGTCCACAGCATGCGGTTGATGGCGGCGTTGCCCAGCTGCCAGGTGCGCGGCGCCTGCAGCCCCTGGCGGGTGGCGGCGCGGTAGAGCACGTCCATCACGCCGCCGTGCGCCACCAGCACGACCAGTTCGCCCGGATGGCGCGCCGCCAGCTCGGCGGCCACGCCGGTCACGCGGTCGCGGAACGTCAGCAGGCTCTCGCCCCCCTCGGGCTCGAATTCGGGGTCGCGCTCGCGCCAGCGCTTGGCCTGCGCGGGCAGCGTGGCCTCGATCTCGGCAAAGCTCAGGCCTTCCATGTTCCCGAAGGCCCGCTCGCGCAGGCGCGGCTCGGGCTGCACGGCCAGGCCGTGGGGCTCGGCGATGGCCTGGGCGGTCTGCCAGGCGCGCGACAGGTCGCTGGCGTAGACGACGCCGATGGGCTCGTCGGCCAGCGCCGCACCTGCACGCTGCGCCTGCCAGAGCCCTGTGGCGTTGAGCCCGATGTCGATGTGGCCCTGGATGCGGGTGTCGACGTTCCAGGCGGTTTCGCCGTGGCGAACGGCGATCAGACGGGTGGCTTCTTCCATCCGCGGGATTCTAGAAGGCGCTACTTTCGAGCCGTCGGCAGTTCGATGTTCACCCGGCGCTCCCCCTGCGGCGGGTTCGGGAAGCCCTGTAGCGCGGCCTGGAACATCACGGGCAGCACGGCCGCGCTCGAGCTGTAGGGGCCGTCGTTGCGCGCGCGGGTCTCGTAGACCACGCGGTTGGAGCCGGCCTCGCGCAGCACGATGCTGACTTCGCGCTCGTACCAGGGGTTCGACGGCTGGGCGAACACCGGCCCGCCGTACCAGCCGCCGCCGTACCAGCGGCGCCCGTAGTAGCCGTAGCCGCCACCCCAGCCGTAGCCCCAGGGGCCGTCGTAGAGCCAGGGGTCGGCCCAGGGCGAGAGGCCGGCCGTCACGCGGGCGCCGATCTGCGCGTTGTACTGGGGATGGGTGTCGTCGCGGCGCAGGCCGACCTTGTCGAGCGCGGCGGCTGCCATGGCTTCGAGCGAATCCTGCCGGGCGCCATCGGCCTGCTGCGAGGGCAGGCGGTCGAAGCGGTAGGTGGCGCCGGGTGGCACCGGGCCGAGGGATGAGAAGCTCTTCACATCGCTGTCGACCACCCAGGAGGTGGCGCAGCCGGTCAGGCTTGCTATGAGAAGAAGAGCTGAAAGCGCACGTTTCATGAGGGTCTCCGGGCAAGGCTGCCCAAAATTCCCCTGGGTTGCCCGAATCAGCCCTGGACGATGCGCAGTGCTGAGGGTGCCTGGGAGAGCAAGTCGAAGGAAGGCGTGTCGAAGGCCTTGTCGCCGTCGTCATCCGCCACGCCGGTCGCCTTGAGACCCTTGAAATCGTGCCGTGTTCCGTCGAGCAGGTGCGAAGGCACCACGTTCTGCAGTGCGGTGAACATGTTCTCGACGCGGCCGGGGTACTTCTTGTCCCACTCGCGCAGCATTTCGCCGACCTGCTTGCGCTGCAGGTTTTCCTGGCTGCCGCACAGCGTGCAAGGAATGATCGGGAACTCGCGGTGCTGGGCCCAGCGCACGGTGTCTTTCTCGGCCACGTAGGCCAGCGGGCGGATCACGACGTGCTTGCCGTCGTCGCTCACCAGCTTGGGCGGCATGCTCTTGAGCTTGCCGGCGAAGAACATGTTGAGGAAGAAGGTCTGCAGCATGTCGTCGCGGTGGTGGCCCAGCGCGACCTTGGTGGCGCCCAGCTCGTCGGCCACGCGGTACAGGATGCCGCGGCGCAGCCGGCTGCACAGGCCGCAGGTGGTCTTGCCCTCGGGAATGACGCGCTTGACGATGCTGTAGGTGTCCTGGTTCTCGATGTGGAAGTCCACGCCCAGCTCGCTCAGGTACCTGGGCAGCACTTCTTCGGGAAAGCCGGGCTGCTTCTGGTCGAGGTTGACCGCCACGATGTCGAAGTGAATGGGCGCGCGCGCCTTCAGCTTGAGCAGGATGTCGAGCAGCGCGTAGCTGTCCTTTCCGCCCGAGACGCACACCATGACCTTGTCGCCCTCCTCGATCATGTTGTAGTCGACGATGGCCTGCCCGACCTGGCGGCACAGGCGCTTTTCGAGCTTGTGCGTCTCGCGTTCGATCTTGAGGGAATTGGCAGTGGCGTCGGCGGCGGCGGGCGCCTCGTCGATCCAGACGGCGTTCATGGGCAGGCTACTTCGGGGAGTCGGGGGAGGGGGTGATTGTCCCAGATCCCCATGCCACGCGCTACGCGGCGGGAAAAGCCGTGGTTCTTCCCGCTACCACTGGCCGGCTTCCATGCGGATCGCGACTTCGCAGTCGTCGAAGATTTCGAGCTTGGCGATCTTCACGCGCACGCCCACCACGCCGGGCAGCTGCAGCAGCCGCTGCACCAGCTTGCCGATCAGGCTTTCGAGCAGGTTGACGTGCTCGGCGGTGCACTCGTCGATGATGATGCGGCGCACCTTGCGGTAGTCGAGCACGTGGAAGATGTCGTCGTCCTGCGGCAGCAGCGGCTGCGGGCCGAGGCTGAGTTCGGCATCGACCAGGATCGGCTGCGGTGCCGTCTTCTCGTGGTCGAGGATGCCCAGGTTGGCGTCGAAGCGCAGGCCCTGGAGGGTGAGTGTCTGGCGGCCCTGCGTGGGCGCGGCCGCGGGCTGGGAAGATGCGGTGGACATGGTGGTGGTGCTCACATGAGCGAGAAATCGCGCTCGAATTTCATCAGGTGCTGGCCGCCGTCCACCAGCAGGGTGGTGCCGGTGATGGAGCTGTTTTCCAGTGCGAACTTCACCGTGGCGCTCACGTCGGCCGGGGTGGAGGAGCGGCCCAGCGGCGACAGCTTGTGCAGCTGCGCGAACTTGTCGTCGTCGAGCATGTGGCTCGCCAGCGTGAGGCCGGGCGCCACGCCCACCACGCGCACGCGCGGCGCCAGCGCCAGCGCCAGCATCGGCGTGGCGGCTTCCAGCGCGGCCTTCGAGAGCGTGTAGCTCAGGAAGTCGGGGTTCGGGTTCCAGAGTTTCTGGTCGAGCATGTGGACCACCGCGCCTTGCGCATCGCGCGCGCTCACGTGTTCGTTCAGCGTCTGCGCCAGCAGGATGGCCGCGCCGGTGTTGCTGCGCGCATGGCGCTCCATGAGCGCGTAGCTGAAGGTGGCGGCCTCGTCGTGCTCGAACAGCGCGGCGCTGTGCACCACCGCGTCGACGCTGCGAAAGCGCGCGACCACGCGGGGCAGCAGGGCGCGCGTGGCGGCCTCGTCCTCGAGGTCGGCGGCGAAGAGGGCCGAGTCGCCCGAAAGCGCTGCGCAGTCGGCCACCGTCTGCTCGGCTTCGGCGCGCGAGTTGCGGTAGTGCACCGCCACCTGCCAGCCGCCGGCGGCGAGCGCCAGTGCGATGTCGCGGCCCAGCCTGCGGCCGGCACCCGTGACGAGAACGGTTCGGCGGGCGGGGGAGGAGGATGCGGTGCTCATGCGGAGGGGAAATGGGAGGAGAGAGACAATGGCGCCGTGACGACAAAGACAACCCCCAGCAGTTTACCCACCGCCCTCGATCACCTCATCGCGCGTTCCGTCGAACGCGCGGGCGGCTGGATCGGGTTCGACCGCTTCATGGCGCTGGCCCTGTACGCACCCGGCCTCGGCTACTACGCCAACAGCTCCGCCAAGTTCGGCCACATGCCTTCTTCTGGCAGCGACTTCGTGACCGCGCCCGAACTCACGCCGATGTTCGGCCAGACGCTGGCCGCGCAGGTGGCCGAGGCGCTGGAGAAGACCGGCACCTCCACGGTCTGGGAATTCGGCGCGGGCTCCGGCGCGCTGGCCGTGCAACTGCTGCATGCACTCGACGAAATGGGGCGCACCGACGTGCGCTACCGCATCGTCGACCTGTCCGGCACCCTGCGCGAGCGGCAGCAGCAGGCGCTGGTGCGCTATGCGGACCGCGTCGAGTGGCTCAATGAACTGCCCGAGTCGATGGAGGGCGTGGTCGTCGGCAACGAAGTGCTCGACGCGATGCCGGTGCAACTGCTGGCACGCGTGGGGGGCCAGTGGTTCGAGCGCGGCGTGGTGCGCAACGCGCAGGACGACGGCTGGGCCTGGGCGGACCGCCCGACCGAGCTGCGGCCGCCGGGCGACGTGCCCGGCGAGCACGACTACCTCACCGAGATCCATCCCCAGGCCAGGGCCTTCATCGCGACGCTGGCGGACCGTCTGAAGAGAGGCGCGGCCTTCCTCATCGACTACGGCTTCCCCGAGGCCGAGTACTACCACCCGCAACGCCACATGGGCACGGTGATGTGTCACCGCGCGCACCAGGCCGATGGTGATCCGCTGTCCGACGTGGGCTACAAGGACATCACCGCGCATGTGGACTTCACGGGGATTGCGCTTGCCGGGCAGGATGCGGGGCTTGAGGTGCTGGGCTATGCGAGCCAGGCGCGGTTTCTGTTGAACTGCGGGTTGCTGGGGAGGATGGAACTTGGTAGCACTGCCGAGCGGGCTATGGCTGCGCGGCTGATCCATGAGCATGAGATGGGGGAGTTGTTCAAGGTTGTCGGGTTTGCCGTGGGGGAGGCTTGGGAGGCGATGGGGTTTGTTGAGGGGGATCGAAGCCATACGCTTTGAGAGTTGCTTGCTTCCCGGGGCCGGGTCTCGCCCCGGCGGGCGACTCACTTTCTTTTGCTTCGCCAAAAGAAAGTAAGCAAAGAAAAGGCGACCCCGCTGTCTGCGTCCCTTCGCTTCGCTACGGGCAACCTGCGGTGCTCGCGTTTCGCGGGGTCTCGCAGAACTCGCTTCGCTCAAACAGCTGCGAGCCCTGATCCGCGAAACGCTCCGCTCCTCGGCGCAGCCAGAGGGGAGGGGAAACTGGCCGGGCCTTTGCTTCGCTCGGCCCGCGCCGAGCGCAGCGATGGCGCGTTTGGTTTCCCAATCCCTTCTGGCTGCGCCGAGGAGCGCAGACGTAGGCGGGATCAGGGCCGCAGCTGTTTGAGCGAAGCGAGTTCTGCGGCCCCCGCCGGAGTCGAGCACCGCAGGTTGCCCGTAGCGAAGCGAAGGGACGCAGACAGCAGGGTCGCCTTTCTTTTGCCTACGTTTCTTTGGCGAAGCAAAGAAAAGTAGGTCGGCCGCCGGGCCGAGACCCGGCCCCGGAAAACAACCAAACCCTCAACCTCAAAATTCCAAAGTCATAAGCTATCAACGAAGAGTTCGTTTGGGAATACCACCCCGCCCCCTACATTGGCAGACATGACTGCCGTCCTGTCCAGCCGCGTGCCAGAAGCCGCCGCCCAGCACTTCAAAGTGCGCCCCTTCGACGCCCCCGTAGGCGCCGAAATCGTCGGCCTCGACATCTCGAAGCCGATCAACGCCGAAGACTTCGCGCGCATCCACCGCGCGCACCTGGATCACCATGTGGTCGTGTTCCGCAACCAGCAGATCACCCCGCAGCGGCACATCGATTTCAGCCGCCGCTTCGGCCCGCTCGAAATCCACGTGCTCCATCAGTTCCAGCTGAAGAACCACCCGGAGATCCTGATCGTCTCCAACATCAAGGAGAACGGCGAGCCCATCGGCCTGGGCGACGCGGGGGTCTACTGGCATTCGGACATCTCGTACAAGCCCAAGCCCAGCCTCGGTTCGCTGCTGCATGCGCAGGAGCTGCCCAGCGAGGGCGGCGACACGCTGTTCGCCGACCAGCATCTGGCCTGGGAAGCGCTGAGCCCCGAGCTGCAGCGGCGCATCCTGCCGCTCAAGGCCGAGCACAGCTACCTCGCCAAGTACGAAGAGCTGCGCGCAAAGAACCCGTGGCGGCCCAAGCTCTCGCAAGAACAGATCGATCAGGTCGCGCCCGCCGTGCAGCCCGTGGTGCGCACGCACCCGGAAACCGGCCGCAAGGCGCTGTTCGTCAGCGAGCATTTCACGACGCGCATCGTCGGCCTGCCGCAGGACGAAAGCGACGCACTGCTGGCCGAGCTGTTTGCGCACAGCGTGAAGCCCGAGTTCGTGTACCGCCACCAGTGGGCTCCGCACGACCTCGTGTTCTGGGACAACCGCTCGCTGATGCACCTCGCAGCCGGCACGCCGGACCACCTGCGCCGCCGCCTCAACCGCACCACCATTGTCGGCGACACGCCTTTCTGATTCTTCCGGGACCACAGTCAATGAACCGCTTCACCCGCAAAGCCGCCGCGCTCGCCGCCGGCCTCAGTCTCCTGGCCGGCAGCCTGGCCGCGCATGCCGAGGGCCAGATCCGCATCGCCGAGCAGTTCGGCATCGTTTACCTGCTGCTCAACGTGGCGCAGGATCAGAAGCTCATCGAGAAGCACGCCAAGGCGGCCGGTGTGGACGCCAAGGTCGAATGGGTCAAGCTCTCGGGCGGCTCGGCGGTGAACGACGCGCTGCTGTCCGGCAACATCGAGATCGCCGGCGCCGGCGTGGGGCCGCTGCTCACGCTGTGGGACCGCACCAAGGGCAAGCAGAACGTGAAGGGCGTGGCCTCGCTGGGCAACTTCCCGTACTACCTGGTGACCAACAATCCGAACGTGAAGTCGATCGCCGACTTCACCGACAAGGACCGCATCGCGCTGCCCGCGGTGGGCGTGTCGGTGCAGTCGCGCGTGCTGCAGTTCGCGTCTGCCAAGCTGTGGGGCGACAAGGAATTCAACCGGCTCGACAAGATCAGCGTGGCGGTGCCGCACCCCGACGCGGCGGCGGCCATCATCAAGGGCGGCACCGAGATCACGGGCCACTTCGGCAATCCGCCGTTCCAGGAACAGGAGCTGGCGGGCAATCCGAATGCGCGCATCGTGCTCAACTCGTACCAGGTGCTGGGCGGTCCTTCGTCGGCCACGGTGCTCTATGCGACCGAGAAATTCCGCAGCGAGAACCCGAAGACCTACAAGGCTTTCGTCGACGCGCTCGACGAGGCCGCGAAGTTCGTCACCGCCAATCCGGAGAAGGCGGCGGACATCTACCTGAAGGTGAGCAACGCCAAGCTCGACCGCGAGCTGCTGCTGAAGATCATCAAGAACCCCGAGGTGCAGTTCAAGACCACGCCGCAGAACACCTATCCGCTGGCGGAGTTCATGCACCGGGTGGGCGCGATCAGGAACAAGCCGGCCTCGGTGAAGGATTACTTCTTCGACGATGCGCAAAACGTTTCGGGGAACTGATGGGCACGGCGAAGGCGCGTTCGGGGTTTGACTCCTTCCCCCTCTGGGGGAAGGCAGGGATGGGGGTGGGCAGGGCGGTGGCGAAGCAGGCGCTGTCTGCCCCCACCCCAGCGCTCCCCCGGGAGGGGAGGGAGCAAGACCGGGAGCAGGAAGACTTCGCTCCCTTGCTCCAGGTCGACAACGTCAGCCTCGAATACCGCACCCCCGAGCGCGTGGTGCGCGCCACGCACCGCGTGAGCTTCGACGTCCATGCCGCCGACCGCTTCGTGCTGCTCGGCCCATCGGGCTGCGGCAAGTCCACGCTGCTGAAGGCCGTGGCCGGCTTCATTGCACCGGTCGAAGGCGAGATCCGCCTCGAAGACCAGCGCGTGACGCAGCCCGGCCCTGACCGCATCGTCGTGTTCCAGGAGTTCGACCAGCTGCCGCCGTGGAAGACGGTCAAGCAGAACGTGATGTTCCCGCTGCTCGCCTCGCGCACGCTCGGCAAGAAGGAAGCGGCCGAGCGCGCTTTGCACTACCTCGACAAGGTGGGCCTGTCGAAGTTCGCCGACGTGCATCCGCACCAGCTGTCGGGCGGCATGAAGCAGCGCGTGGCGATTGCGCGTGCGCTGGCGATGCAGCCGCGCGTGCTGTTGATGGACGAGCCCTTCGCCGCGCTCGACGCGCTCACGCGCCGCAGGATGCAGCAGGAGCTGCTCGAACTGTGGGACGAGGTGCGCTTCACGCTGCTGTTCGTCACCCATTCGATCGAGGAGGCGCTGGTGGTGGGCAACCGCATCGCGCTGCTGTCGCCCCATCCGGGGCGCATGCGCGCGGAGATCAACAGCCACGGCTTCTCGCTCGACAGCCTGGGCAGCGCCGAATTCCAGGGCACGGCGCAGCGCATCCACGACATGCTTTTCGAGGAAGAGCAGCAAGCGGTGGCCGCGCCATGATCCCGGTCTTTCTCCCTCCCCTTCCGGGGGAGGGCAGGGGTGGGGGCAAGCAGCGTATCCATCGCGCGCCCCGCCTGCCCCCATCCCGACCTTCCCCCGAAGGAGGAAGGAGCAATACATGAGCACTCTCACGCCTCCCATCCGCCCCGAGTACGAGCGCACGCTCGAGCCCTTCACCGAACTGCCGGTCGAACGCACGCTGCCGCTGGGCACGCGCATCTGGTCGCAGGCCTGGCTGCGCAAGGGGCTGATCCTCGTCGCCATCGCCGTGCTTTGGGAGCTGGCCGCCCGCTGGCAGGACAACGACCTGCTGCTGCCCACCTTCACCGCCACGGCGCGCGCGCTGTTCGAGGGGCTGGCCAGCGGCGAGCTGATCGAGAAGGTGCGCATCTCGCTCGCGGTGCTGCTGCAGGGCTACCTGGCCGGCGTGCTGCTGGCCTTTGCGCTCACCACGCTGGCCGTGTCGACGCAGGTCGGCCGCGACCTGCTGGACACGCTCACGTCCATGTTCAACCCGCTGCCCGCCATCGCGCTGCTGCCGCTGGCGCTGCTGTGGTTCGGGCTGGGCCGGGGCAGCCTGGTGTTCGTGCTGATCCATTCGGTGCTGTGGCCGCTGGCGCTCAATACCTATGCGGGCTTCCAGGGCGTGCCCGAAACCCTGCGCATGGCCGGGCGCAACTACGGGCTGAAGGGCCTTCGCTACGTGCTGCAGATCCTGGTGCCGGCCGCGCTGCCGTCGATCCTGTCGGGGCTGAAGATCGGCTGGGCATTCGCCTGGCGCACGCTGATCGCGGCCGAGCTGGTGTTCGGCGCCTCGTCGGGCAAGGGCGGCCTGGGCTGGTACATCTTCCAGAACCGCAACGAGCTCTATACCGACCGCGTGTTCGCGGGCCTGGCGATGGTGGTGCTCATCGGGCTGCTGGTGGAGAGCCTCGGCTTCAAGACGCTGGAGCGGCTGACGGTGCGCCGCTGGGGCCAGCAGCGCTAGCAGTCGGTGGATTCAGGCGCCGGCCCCCGGCGTGCCAAAGCGGCCCCGGCTCGGGTCTAATCGCAGGTTTTGGCACGCGTTTCCTCCTCTCCCATGAGTTCTTCCTCTTCCGACCTCTCGCCGATCGCCGAAGCGCTGGCCGATGCCGCCGCCGCCCAGTCGATGCATTACTTCCGCACCCCGCTGGACATCATCACCAAGGCCGACGAAAGCCCCGTCACGCTGGCCGACCGCGCCGCCGAGACGGCGATGCGCCAGATCCTCGGTGCCCGCGTGCCGGCCGACGGCATCTACGGCGAGGAACACGGCCCCGAGCGGCTCGAGGCCGAACGCGTCTGGGTGCTCGACCCGATCGACGGCACCCGCAGCTTCATCACCGGCTCGCCGCTGTGGGGCACGCTGATCGGCGTGCTGCAGGGCGGGCGCGTGGTGTTCGGCATGGTCGACATGCCGGTGCTCAAGGAACGCTGGATCGGCCGCAACGACGGCAGCGGCAAGGGCGCCACGCGCGACGGCCAGCCGGTGCGCGCGAGCAACTGCACCGAAGTGGCCAAGGCCCGCATCGTCACCACATCGCCCGACATCTTCGCGCCCGCCGACTGGGCGGCCTTCGACAGGCTCAGCCGCCAGTGCGCGATGCGCCGCTTCGGCGGCGACTGCTACGGCTACGCCCAGCTGGCGGGCGGCACCATCGACCTGGTGGTCGAGACCGGCCTGCAGCCCTACGACTACCTCGGCCCGGCCGGGCTGATCGAGGCGGCGGGCGGCGTCATCACCGACTGGCAGGGCCAGCCGCTGGGCCTGAAGTCCGACGGAAGGGTCATTGCCGCCGCAACGCCCGAACTTCACCGACAAGCGATGGCCCTGCTCTCGGCCTAGACTGTCCGGCATGTTCCGCTGGCTGATCGTCGTCGTCCTTGCCCTGGTGCTCATGAGCGGCCTGACCGCCTGGCTGCGCCGCTTCGGGTTCGGGCGGCTGCCCGGCGATTTCGAGTTTCGCGCCTTCGGCCGCGAGTGGCAGCTGCCGATAGCGAGCACCGTGGTGCTCAGCATGATCGCGGCGCTGGTCGCGCGCCTGCTGTAGCGGCGCCCCTGACCTGAGAGAGAGAAGACCCCCGCAATGAGAGCCTGCGTAGACATCGGTGGCACCAAGGTGGCCGTGAGCCTTTCCCCTTCGAGCGACAAGCCGCTGGTCGGCCGCCGCAGCGAGCCGACCGCCAAGACCGGCGACAACGACGCGGTGGCGGTGCAGATCATCCGCATGATCGAAGAGGTGTGCGCGGAGCAGGGCGTCGACCCGGCCACGGTCGACCGGGTGGGCGTGTCGTCCACCGGTCCGTTCGAGCTGCGCGACGGCCTGGTCGAGCTGGCCACTCCCAACATCTGCGGCGGCATCGCCGGCCCCTCGCGCGGGCTGCCGAATTCCTGGATGACCGCCATCATCGAAGCCCCGCTGGTCAAGCGCTTCGGCAGCGTGCGCGTCGAGAACGACGCCGTCGCTGCGCTGGAGGCCGAGCGCCACTGGGGCGCGCTGAAGGGCCTGGACAACTGCGCCTACGCCACCTGGAGCACCGGCGTGGGCGTGGGCCTGTGCGTGGACGGCCGGGCGCTGCGCGGCAAGAACGGCAACGCCGGCCACGCGGGCCACAGCTTCGTGGTCGACGACGCCAGCGGCGCGCTGTGCGGCTGCGGCAACCACGGCGACGTCGAGGCGCTGGTGAGCGGCAGCTCGATCGAGCACCGCTTCGGCCAGTCGGCGGCCGAACTTTTCAGCGCAGCCGCGGCGGGGGAGCCCAAGGCCGTCGAAACGGCCGAGGCGCTGTGCCGCATCGTCGGGCGCATGCTCTACAACATGGTCATCACGCTCGACCTGCAGCGCATCAGCCTGGGCGGCAGCGTGTTCTCGCACAACAGCGACTTCGTGCTGCCGCGCCTGCAGGCGCAGATCGACGGCAGGCTGCTGCCGCTCACGCGCGGCGTGCTGCTGGTGCCCGCCGGCCTCGGCGACAAGGTCGGCGACTACGCGGCCCTGGCGCTGCTCGACTGAGACTGAGCCGGGGAAGAAGGCGTCTTGCGCCGCTCGGCCGTGGCCGGCGGCGCCACGCCGCAGCCCTCGGCCACGATGGCACCCAGCCGGCGCAGCCCGGCATCGACCGCGTCCGAATACGGCCAGCCGCAGTTGATGCGCAGGTAGTGGTCGAAGCGCGGCGAGTTCGAGAACTGCGCGCCCGGCGCCACCAGCATGTGCTCGCGCAGCGCCGCATCGAACACCGAGACCGACGACAGCCGCTGCGGCAGTTCCACCCACAGCTGCAGCCCGCCGCGCGGCAGGTTCAGCCGCGTGCCCTGCGGAAAATACCGGGCGATGGCGTCCGCCGTCTGGTCGCGCTGCACGTGCAGCCGCTCGCGCAGCCGGCGCAGGTGGCGGTCGTAGGCGCCGCCCGCGATGAACTCGCCCGCCGCTATCTGCGCCAGCGCCTCGTTGTTGCGGGTCTGCGCGTACTTGAGCATTTCCACCTGCGCATGCCAGCGCCCGGCGGTGATCCAGCCCAGCCGCAGTCCGGGTGCCAGCACCTTGTGCAGCGAGGCGCAATAGATCACGTTGCCGGTGCGGTCCCATGATTTCAGCGCGCGCAGCGGCGTGTCGCTCTCGACCAGGTCGCTGTAGGTGTCGTCCTCGACCAGCGCGATGCCGTGGCTCTCGCACAGGTGCACCAGCCGCTGCTTGTGGGCGTCGGGCATCACGCTGCCGATGGGGTTCTGCAGGTGCGGCACCACCACCACGGCCTTGATGTCGTCGTAGGTCTGGATGGCCAGCTCCAGCGCCTCGATGGAGATGCCGGTCTGCGGGCTGGTCGGGATCTCGAGCGCGCGCATGCCCAGGCTCTCCAGCACCTGCAGCAGGCCGTAGAAGGTGGGCGACTCCACGGCCACCGTGTCGCCCGGTTTGGCGATGGCGCGCAGCGCGAGGTTCAGCGCCTCGATGCAGCCGTTGGTGACCAGCACCTCGTCGGGCGCCACCGTCATGCCGATGCGCAGGTTGCGCTGCGCCACGGCTTCGCGGAACTGCAGGTGGCCCTTCTGCGACGAGGCGGTGGTCAGCAGCTCGGGCCGTTGGCGCAGCGCGCGCGTCATCGAATTGCGCAGCGCTTCGGCCGGGTACAGCTCGGGGGCCGCGCGGGCGATGGCGAAGTTGAGCTTCACGCCCGTGTGCCGCCCGCGCGCCATGAAGTTGGCCATGCGCTCGCGCATGCTGACGAACCGCGCGGGGTCTGGCGGCACGTCGGCCACCGGCTCTTCCATGGGCGCGATGGCCATGCGCTGCGGCCGCCGCACGAAGTAGCCCGAACGGTCGCGCGCCTCGACCCAGCCGTCGCTTTCCATCGCGCGGCAGACCTGCAGCGCGGTCGACAGGCTGATGTCGTGCAGCCGCATGAGGCTGCGCAGCGACGGCAGCTTGTCGCCCTGCTTGAGCGAGCCGGTGTGGATCGCGTCCACGTAGTGGGCGGCAAGCTGGCGGTAGAGCGGTAGCGAGTCCATGGGGCAGATGTTCCACCGATCGGGCACTGGAAAACAGATGCAGTTGCTCGGGAAAACCACCATAACAGATGCGCCCGGACGTCGGCTGTTATGGCCGCAATAGCCGGTGCGTGTGCCTGTTTTTTGGGCAGCCGAATTCCTACGATCAGTGCCCGACCACCGCTTTTTTCAAAGGCACGCCATGATCACCACGCTCTCTTCAGCCCCCGCCTTGGTCACCCTCGAGCCGGGCCAGTCCCTGCGCACCGCCGTCGATGCCGGCACGTCGCTGCAAGTGGCCGAGGGCCGGGTGCGGTTGGTGTCGCCCCCGAGCTGGTTCGGCGAATCGCTGTTCATGACGGAAGCCGCGCTGGACGAAGGCGATGTCCACCGGCTGGACCGCGGCGGCTGGATCGAGGTGACGGCGCTGCACGCACCCGTGTCGCTGCGCATTCACGCGCCGTACCAGCCGCATGTGCCCGCGCAGGCCGATCCGGAACTGCGGCCCGTGATGCGGCTGATGCGCCTGCTGACGGGCTGGTGAGGCTGGGGCGACTGTCCTTCATGGCGCGTGCACAGGCCACGCTGCCGGTTCTCGGCCGATCAAGCAGTGCTCCGAACGATCGCGCCGGCGGGGTGCCTTGCGCAGCGAAATAAAGGAGGAGCGGCGCAGCCGCGGGGGACATTCGCGGAGCAAGGTACACCGTCGGCGCGAGCTCGCCCCGAAAAATGCCCGACGAACAAAAGCAGAAGATCAGCGCTCGCTGTCCACCTCGCGCAGCGCATCCAGGAAGGTGCGCCGCCACCAGTGGATGTCCTGGTCGCGGATGCGCGACAGCAGCTTCTGGTGCCGCTCGCGCCGTTCTTCCAGCGGCATGTGCAGCGCCTGCTGCACGGTTTCCGCCGTGCCGTGCGTGTCGTACGGGTTCACCAGCAGCGCTTCTTTCAGCTGCTCGGCCGCGCCGGCAAAGCGCGACAGCACCAGCACGCCGGGGTCGGCCGGGTCCTGCGCCGCGATGTATTCCTTGGCCACCAGGTTCATGCCGTCGCGCAACGGCGTCACCAGCCCCACGGCCGCCGCGCGGCACAGGCCCGGCACGCGCTTGCGCGCCACCATGCGGTGGATGTAGCGCACCGGCATCCAGTCGAGTTCGCCGTAGTCGCCGTTGATGGCGCCGCACAGCGACTCGAGTTCGCGGCGGATGTCGGCGTAGGCGTCGACCGTCTCGCGCGTGGGCGAGGCGATCTGTATCAGCGTCGCGCTGCGCCGGTTCTCCGGGTAGTGCGCCAGCAACTCCCGGAACGCCCGCACGCGCTGCGGAATTCCCTTGGAGTAGTCGAGCCGGTCGATGCCCAGCAGCAGCCGGCGCTGCGAATACTCGCGCTTCATGGTCTCGTACATGTCGCGCGATTCCTTCGCATGCGTGAGCGCGGCGAACTCGTCCACGTCGATGCCGATCGGGAACGCGCTGCAGCGCACCGTCTGCCCGTAGGCGCGGTACATGTCGTCGCCCAGGTACTGGCCGCGCGCCTCGTTGCGCACGTAGTGCTCGAAGTGCTGCACGTCCTGCTGGGCCTGGAAGCCGATCAGGTCGTAGGCGAACAGCGAGCGCATCAGCCACTCGTGCTGCGGAATGGCCGCGATGATGATCTGCGGCGGCAGCGGAATATGCAGGAAGAAGCCGATGCGCTGCTTGCAGCCCATCGCGCGCAGCTCGGCCGCCAGTGGTATCAGGTGGTAGTCGTGCACCCAGATGATGTCGTCTTCCTTCAGCAGCGGCAGCAGCTTGCGCGCGAACAGCTGGTTCACGCGCCGGTAGCCGCCGATGAAGCCGGCGTCGAAGTGCGCCAGGTCGAGCCGGTTGTGGAACACCGGCCAGAGCACGTCGTTGCTGTAGCCGAGGTAGTAGCTGTCGTGGTCCTCGCGGCTCAGGTCGATGGTGGCGAGCGTCACCTTGCCGGCCTGCTGCCGGTGCAGCTCGCCTTCGCCGGTCGGCCCGCCTTCGATGATCTGCCCGCTCCAGCCGAACCACAGGCCGCCGCTTTGCTGCAGCGATTCGCCCAGTGCCACGGCCAGGCCGCCGGCCGCCGGTTTGCGTGGGTCGGCTACGCGGTTCGAAATGACGACGAGGCGGCTCATATGGCGGAGTCCCACGGAGCGGACAGGCGCACCGCCGCGTTGATGATGCCGACCATCGAATAGGTCTGCGGAAAGTTGCCCCACATCTCGCCGGTGACCGGGTGCGTGTCTTCCGACAGCAGCCCCAGCGGGTTGCGCGCGGCCAGCATGGTCTCGAAGATCTGGCGCGCCTCGGCCTTGCGGCCGATCTTGGCGAGCGCATCGATGCGCCAGAAGGTGCAGATGTTGAAGGCCGTCTCGGGCTTGCCGAAGTCGTCGGCGGCCTCGTAGCGGCGCATGTACGGGCCGTCGCACAGCGACTTCTCCATGGCGTCGACGGTGGAGATGAAGCGCGGGTCGCGCGCGTCGATCAGGCCCACCTCCACCATCAGCAGGATGCTTGCGTCGAGCTCGTGCCCGCCGAAGCTCTCGGCAAAGGCCTGCCGCTCCTCGCACCACGACTTGGTGAGGATCTCTTCCTTCATGCGCGCGGCGTGGCCGTGCCAGTAGGCGGCGCGCTCGGGCAGGTCCAGCGCGCGGGCGATCTTGCTGAGCCGGTCGCAGGCGGCCCAGCTCATCAGCGCCGAGCTGGTGTGCACGCGGGCCCGCGTGCGCAGCTCCCACATGCCGGCGTCGGGCGTGCCGTAGACGCGCACCGCCTGTTCGCCCACCGCCTCGAGGTGCGGGAACTCCGCCAGCCCCGCGCGGCTGAGCAGCCGGTGGTCGTGGAAGGCCTGCGCCGCGCCGAGCACGATGTTGCCGTACACGTCGTGCTGGAAGTGCTCCTGCGCCTGGTTGCCCACGCGCACCGGGCCCATGCCGCGATAGCCCGGCAGGCCTTCGACGAAGGATTCAGGCAGCTCGCGCTCCAGCCCGATGCCGTACAGCGGCTGGATGTGCTCGCCGTGCGAGCCGATCACCACGTTGCCCAGCCAGCGCAGGTAGTCTTCCATGGTGCCCACTTCGCTCAGCGAATTGAGCGCGCGCACCACGAAAAAGGCGTCGCGCAGCCAGCAGTAGCGGTAGTCCCAGTTGCGCTGGCTGCCGGGTGCCTCGGGAATGCTGGTGGTCATGGCGGCGACGATGGCGCCGGTGTCCTCGTACAGCGAGAGCTTCAGCGTGATGGCCGCGCGGATCACCGCGTCCTGGTACTCGAAGGGAATCGCCAGGCGCTTGGTCCAGGTGCGCCAGTAGGCGATGGTCTCCTGCTCGAACTTGCGCGCGGTGTCGGCAATGCCGTCCGTCAGCGTCTCGTCCACGCCGAACATGAAGTTGTATTCGCGCGAGATCACGAACGGCTGGCGCGAGAGGATGTGCGAGATCGATGCGTCGGTGTTCAGCCGAAGCGTGAGGTCGGGCCCTACGTAGCGGATGTGGTTGCTGCCGCGCGTGACTTCCACCGGCGCCGAGGCGCCCCACTGGAAACGCGGATCGAGCGACACGCGGATGCGCGGCGCACCGGCAATGGGCCGCACGCGGCGCACCATCATCAGCGGGCGGAAGTAGCGCGAGCGGCTGTAGAAGCGCGGCGCGAAGTCGGTGATCTCGATGCCCTGGCCCGCGCTGTCGAAGAGCTGCGTGCGCAGCACGGCGGTGTTCGGCTCGTACCACTGCCTGGCTTCGGCGAAGTCCTCGATGTCGATGCTCCACGCGCCGGCTTCCTCGCCCGGGTGCAGCAGCGCATTGAAGACCGGGTCGCCGTCGAAGCGCGGCAGGCAGCACCACACGGCGCGTCCGCGTCCGTCGATGAGCGCGCTGTAGGCGCAGTTGCCGATCACGCCGACATCGAGCGACGGCTCGGCTGGCGGCGCGAAACCGCGCGGTCCAGGGGCGGCCGCGGCCTTGAAGTCGACCGGTGCGCGGTCGTCGGGACCGCCGGCGCCGGCCACGGCTGCGCCGGCGTGCGCTTCGGGGGCCGTCGATAGTTGCTGTTCGCTCATCCGGGGTTCCTCGGGGATTCGGTGTCTGTTGTCTTGCGTGCCGCGGGCGCCGCCAGCAGGTCGCGTGCCTGTACCAGCCATTCGTACACTGCGCGCGGCGATTCGAGCCGGTGCAGCGCCAGGCTGGGGCCCGAGCCCACCTTCACGCCGACGCCGCCGCGCGGCTGCACCACCGCGAAGCCGCTCTCGTCGGTGGTGTCGTCGCCGAGGAAGACGGGCGTGCGCCCGGTGAACGGCGCCTCTTCCATGAAGGCATTGATGGCAATGCCCTTGTTGATGCCCGCGGGCTTCACCTCGAACACGAACTTGCCGTGCATCAGTTCTATCTGCGGGTCGTGCGCGATGGCGCGCGACATGGCGTCGCGGCACACCGCCTCGAGCTGCGGCGCGAGCCGGTAGTGCAGGGCGATGGCGGCATGCTTGCGCTCCACCAGCAGGCCTTCGTGCACGCGCGCGAGCTCGTTGGCAACGTCCAGGATGGAGGCAAGGTCGGGCGGGCGCTGCTCCTGCATGTGGCCCTCGGCGTCGCGGCGCTGCACGCCGTGCTCGCCGGCCGCCGGCAGGCGCAGCGGCGCCAGGAAGCGGTCGATGGAGTCGATCTGGCGGCCCGACACGACGGCGAGCGCGCCGCCGAGCTGGTCGCGCAGGTCGCTCAGGAGGGAAACAAGGGCAGGCGGGATCTCGATGGCTTCAGGCGTGGGCGCGAGCCCGACGAGTGTTCCGTCGAAGTCGAGAAAAAGGGCTGAATCCCGGCCCAGCGGAGGAGGCAACTGCAAGTTGCTGGAGGACTTTGGCATTGGGAAAAACCATAGCACGGGCGCCCGGCCTCCCGTGTCGGCCAAAACCGGCTGTGCGGCAGGGCCTTGGGCGCTTTCAGCCCGCCGATGCCGCCACGGCCGCCACGGCATCCACCCGGGCCTGGTGGATCGCCTCGCCGATCTTCGGGCCGGTGGCGCCGGCCTGCTGCGCGGCGCGCGCCACCACGTCGGTGGGCACGGCCGCCGCGGTGGCCAGCACGGCCAGCAGCCGGGGGCGTTGCGGATAGGCCGTGTCCTCGAAGCCGAGCCGCCCGCGCGCGTCGCACTCGCAGGCCAGCAGCGCCTTGGCAAAGCGCGCGGGCTTGCGGAAGGCGTCGCAGCGCTCCAGCAGGCGCACCAGCTCCGCCGCATCGAGCGAGCCGCTGGCGTGGATGTGGCCGTGCTCGCGCGCCACCACCTCGGCCAGCTCGCGGACGTCCACGGGCACGCGCCAGCGTTCGCACACCTGCTGCAGCAGTTCGGCGCTGCGCTTCTCGTGGCCGGTGTGGCGCGGCAAGACGTCGGCCGGCGTGGTGCCCTTGCCCAGGTCGTGCATCAGGCAGGCGAAGCGCACCGGCAGCGAGGCCTGCAGGCGCGCGGCGGTGTCGAGCACCATCATCAGGTGCACGCCGGTGTCGACCTCGGGGTGGTGCTCGGCGCGCTGCGGCACGCCCCAGAGCCGGTCGACCTCGGGCAGCAGCACGGCCAGCGCGCCGCAGCCGCGCAGCACGTCGAACATGCGCGAAGGCCGTGTTTCGGCGAGGCCGCGCGACAGCTCCTGCCACACGCGCTCGGGCACCAGTGCGTCGGCCTCGCCGGCCGCCACCATCTCGCGCATCAGCGCCATGGTCTCGGGGGCGACGCCGAAGTCGTGGAAGCGCGCGGCGAAACGCGCCACGCGCAGGATGCGCACCGGGTCTTCGCGGAAGGCGTCGGTCACGTGGCGCAGCACCTTGTCGCGCAGGTCGCGCTGGCCGTGGAAGGGGTCGACCAGCGTGCCGGGCGTGGGGTCGAAGCTGCCGTCGGCATTCACCAGCTCGGCGGGCAGCGCGATGGCGTTGACGGTCAGGTCGCGGCGCGCGAGGTCCTGTTCCAGCGTGACGTCGGGCGAGGCATGCACGGTGAAGCCGCGGTAGCCCGGCGCGCTCTTGCGCTCGGTGCGGGCGAGCGCGTACTCCTCGCGCGTCTCGGGGTGCAGGAACACCGGAAAGTCGCGCCCCACGGGCAGGTAGCCGCGGGCCACCATGGCTTCGGGCGTGGCGCCGACCACCAGCCAGTCATGGTCGGACACGGGGCGCCCTAGCAGCCTGTCGCGTACTGCGCCGCCGACGAGAAAAATTTTCATGAATGCAGTGTAGGGATACTCCGTACCTCAAAAATAGAACGGTCGTTCGATAATTTCCGGCGCGGAGCGGGCCACCATTCGTCCGGCGGGCGAATGTCAGCGGCGGCTACAAGCCGAGGCTGCGCTGCGCAGAGGGATTTTTCAATCAAAGGAGCTTTCACATCATGAAGAAAACAGTGTTTGCGTTGGCCGCTCTGGGCGCTCTGGCGTCCGGCAGCGCCATGGCGCAACAGGGGGGCGACTGGGTCATCGGCACGGGCTGGTTCCATCTTTCGCCGCAGGACTCGAGCAAGCCGCTGACCGTGACCTCCCCGATTCCGGCGGTGCTGCCCGGCTCGGGCGCCAGCGTGAGCGACTCCGACACCCTGGGTCTCAATGCCACCTATTTCCTCGACAGCAACTGGGCCGTGGAAGGCGTGTTCGGCGTGCCGCCGAAGTTCAAGCTCAACGGTACCGGCACGCTGGGCCGCGTCGGCCAGCTGGGCGAGGCCCGCCAGTGGAGCCCGACCATCCTGGGCAAGTATTTCTTCAACGACGGCAACTCGGCGTTTCGCCCCTTCGTGGGCCTGGGCGCCACCTACGTCTGGTACAGCGACGTGCAGCTCACGTCGAACCTGCAGGGTGCGCTGGCGCAGCAGTTCGGCGTGTCGCCGTTCCGCGTGAACACCACGGCCAAGCTCGACAGCAAGTTCGCACCCGTGCTGAACGCCGGCGTGGCCTACCAGTTCGACAAGCACTGGGGCGTCTCGTTCTCGGTGTCGTACATCCCGCTGAAGACCACGGCCAAGCTGACGACCACCTCGATCACCGGCCTGCCGGTGGCCACGAGCCAGGCCAGTCTGAAGCTGAACCCGATCGTCACCTACCTGGCGGCAACCTACCGGTTCTGACCGCCATCCTCTTCGAGGACCTTACCGCCCCGTGCGGTAGGGCTCCTCGAACTGCAGGAAATCCTTCTCCGCCAGTCCGCCGTCGATCCAGGCCTTGACGCCCGGCAATGCCTGCACACGTTCGATGTAGGCCGTGATGTGCGGCGGCACCGGCAGTCCGTAGGTCTTGATGCGCGTGCCCACGGGCGCGAAGTAGGCGTCGGCGATGCCGAACTCGCCGAACAGCATGGGGCCGCCGTGCGCGTCGAGCAGGCCGCTCCACATCTGCACGATGCGCGCGAGGTCGCTGGCGACCGTGGGCTCTTCCTTCATCAGCCGCGCGCCCACTTCGGGCAGCGAGGCTTCGAGGTTCATTCCGCAATGGCCGCGCAGGCCGCCGAAGCCCGAGTGCATCTCGGCGCAGACGCTGCGCGCGCGCGCACGCTCTGCCGCGTCGCGGGGCCACAACTGCTTTTCAGGGAAGGTCTCGGCCAGGTACTCGGCGATGGCCAGTGTGTCCCAGACCACCAGGTCGCCGTCGACCAGCACGGGCACCTTGGCCACCGGGTTGATGGCGGCGATGGCGCTCTTGAACTTCGAGTCCGCTTCGAAGGAGTCGAAGCGCACCATCACTTCCTCGAAGGGGATGCCGGCCTGCTTCATCAGCACCCAGGGGCGCATGGACCAGGACGAGTAGTTCTTGTTGCCGATGTAGAGCTTGCGCATGAGAGTCTCCCGGGCGTTGGGTGCAAAGTTTTAAATGCTAGCTGCGCGCCACGGCCCGATTGATGACGAACGCGGCGCGAATTGATGCGCCGGCGCCTTCAGCGCGCGGGCGTGTCGTCGGCCGAGGCGATCACGCGCGGCGCGGTGCCGTCTTCGCCGCCCTTCTGAGGGCCGGTCACGCGCTCGATCAGCCCCACGAGGCGCGGCACCAGCGACAGCACCGCCAGCGCCAGCAGTGCGCTCAGCAGCGCGGTGGCTTCGCGCCCGAGGCCGCAGGCCATGCCGATGGCGGCCGTCATCCACAGCCCGGCGGCGGTGGTCAGGCCCTGCACGTGGCTCTCGTCCTTGCCCTGCTTGAGGATGGTGCCAGCGCAGAGAAAGCCCACGCCCGCCACCAGCCCCTGGATCACCCGGCTCATGTCGGCCGGCACGATGCCGGTCTGCTGCGGTATCAGCACGAACATCGCCGAGCCGATGGCCACCAGCATGTGGGTGCGCACGCCGGCCGCCTTGCCCGCCTGCTCGCGCTCGAAGCCGAGCAGGAAGCCCAGCGCGGCGGCCAGCGTGAGGCGCAGCACGATGCGCGTGAGCTGCGCGACGTCGGTCACGTCCGAGAACTCGGACGCGATGGTGTCCAGGACCTCGTCGCGCCAGCTCATGCCGTACGCCTCAAGGCAGGTCCTTGTTGGGTTCGGGCTCGGCGGCGTCGCGCGGGCCGATGCGGCCCAGGCGCTCCTTCAGCGACTGCGGCCGGCCGCTGATGATGGCGGCGTAGTTGGTGGTGTTGGCCAGCACCTTCTTCACGTAGTCGCGCGTCTCGCTGAAGGGCACGTTCTCGGCCCAGATGGCGGCGTCGAGCACCGGGCCGTTGCGCCAGTTGCGCGGGCGGCCCGGGCCGGCGTTATAGGCGGCGGCGGCCAGCGCCATGGAGCCGTCGAAGTCGTCGAGCGCCAGCTTCAGGTAGTTGGTGCCGATGGTGATGTTGGTCTCGCGGTCGTTGATCTGGTTGGGCGAGAAGTCGGTCAGGCCGATCTTGCGGGCCGTCCAGCGCGCGGTGGCGGGCATGACCTGCATCAGGCCGGAGGCGCCGACACCCGAGCGCGCATCCATGATGAAGCGGCTTTCCTGGCGGATCAGGCCGTAGACGTAGGCCGGGTCGAGGCCGATGTCCTGGCTCTTGCGCAGCACCGTGTCGTGGAAGGGCATGGGAAAGCGCTGATCGACGTCGACCACGCCCTTGGTGCGCTCGCTGGTGTTGATGCAGCGGTCCCACACCTCGCGCTGGCAGGCGAAGTCTGCCGCGGCCAGCAGGGCGCGGTCGTCCATGCCGCCCTTGTCGTGCAGGTTGGTGGCGTAGTTCCACTCGCGCGTGCCTTCGGGGCGCAGGCCGATCGCGATGGCATAGAGGCCGCGGGCCAGCGACGGGTTGGCGCGGGCGGCGGCTTTTTCTTCGGGCGTGAGCGGGGCGGGGCGGGTGGGCACCACGGTGCGCTGGCCCAGCTCTTCGAGCGCCAGCATTTCGTAGAAGCCGCGCGAGCCGGCAATGCTCTGGTAGAGCTCGCGGGCCTGGGCTCGGCGCTCTTCGCTGCCGCTGTTGGCCAGCGCGCGGGCCTTCCAGTAGACCCAGGTGGGGTCGAGCTGGGCGGTTTCGCTCATGGCGTTGATGGCGGGCGCCACCTCTTTCCATTGGCCGGCGCGCAAGGCGGCGCGCACGCGCCAGCCGAGCATGTCGTCCGAGAGGTCGCTGTTCTTGGTGACGTTGGCGAAGTAGGTGCCGGCCTGCGGCGACAGCTTGTTCGCTGCCTGGCGGCCGATGGTGCCCCAGAGCCAGTTGCGCTCCTCGGCCGAGAGCATCGGGCCCCATTTGCCGTCGAGCTGCGACGCGGCCATGTCGGGGTCGGCGATGGCCACCTTGATGAGCGCGAGCACCACCAGCTCCTTGCGCGACTTGGCGGCCACGAAGGCGCGCCCGGCCAGGAACTTGGCGGCGCTGGCGTTCACCTCCTCGAACAGCGGCAGCGCGTCGGGCGCGGCGATGGTGACCGCGCCGCGCGCGGCCTGCGGGCGGTTGGCCTCCATGGCCAGGCGCGCCTTCTTCCAGGCGTCGGCCGGCGTCATGAGGCGGGCGGCGACCATGCGGTCGGCCGCGGTGAGGCAGCCGTCGTCGGCGTCTTTCTGCGCGAACCAGTTGCGGCGCACCTCGTCGGCCTGCGCCTGCGTGGCGGTGCCGCTGCGCAGCGTGTCGACCAGCGTGGCGTAGCAGCGCACCTGCGCATCGTCGCCCATGCGGAAGCCGGCGATGGCGGCAGAGAAGTTGTCCCAGTCGCGGCGCTGGCCGGTGAGCAGCAGCCAGTCGTTGCGCAGGCGGTCTTCCTGGTAGGTGCCGGCGTAGCGCGCGAAGAAGTCCTGCACCTCGGTGGGCGAGGCTTCCTGCAGGCGCGCCTTGAGTTCCCAGTAGGCGGCCCAAGGTTCCAGTGCATGCCCGCGGGCCTGCGGCAGCAGGGCCGACAGGCGGGCCTTGTCGCCGCGCTGGAAGGCCTGCTTCATCTGGATGAGCACGTCGTCGTTGGTGTTGTTCTGGGCCGCGGCGGGTTGCTGGGAGAGCAACGCGGCGAGCGCCAGGACAGCAGAAAAGACGAGTGCGGGAGTTGCGCCGCGCGGGCGGCGGCGCTTGGATGCCAAAATGCTTGGGAACTGCATCGGGGGATTATGGACAAGTCAAAGGATGCCGACACCTCGGCGACCGCGAGTTTTCTTAAGGATCAGCTGCGAAAAGCACTGATCGAGCAGCGACTGGCAATGCCCGACCGCCTGGCGCGCGCCGATCTCCTGCAGCGCGTGATGCGGATCTGGCTGGTCGGCCGGCCCGACACCGTGATCGGCGCCTACTGGCCGATCAAGGGCGAGTTCGATCCGCTGCCCGCTCTGCACCGCTGGAAGGAGGACGGCGAGCTCATGGAAGAGCCGCAGCGCCGCCGCATCGGACTGCCGGTGATCGACAAAGTTCACAAGACCCTGACCTTCCATGCCTGGTATCCGGGCTGCCAGATGGAAGAAGACGCCTACGGCATCCCCAAGCCCAAGGACACCGAGCTGATCGTGCCGACGCTGCTGTTCGTGCCCTGCGTGGGCTACAGCGCGGGCGGGTACCGGCTGGGCTACGGCGGGGGCTTCTACGACCGCACGCTGGCGGCGCTGGAGCCGCGGCCGTTCACGGTGGGGCTGGGCTTCACCCACGGCTTCCTGGACGACTTCGAGCCCGAGGCGCACGACCTGCCGCTCGACGCCATCCTGAACGACAACGGCGTGGTCTGGCCGACCAGCTGAGCCCCCGGCTCAGTCGAGGTTGTCCACCGTGTCCGGGTCGGGCACCTCGCCGATGGTCTCGCGCGTGGTTATGGCCTGCGTCTGCAGCCAGTCCCAGAACGCCTTGATCTCGGGCCGCAGCGCGTTGCGCGGGCCGGCGATGAGCCAGTAGGCCATCGGCGAGTCCATGCGGTGCTGCGGCAGCACCTCGACCAGGTCGCCGTTGGCCAGGCTCTCTGCAATCAGCGAGCTGCGCGCCAGCGTCACGCCCTGGCCCGTGAGGGCGGCCTGCACCATCTGGTAGGCGTAGTTGAAATAGAGCCAGCGCTTGGGCTGCGCGCGTTCCTGGCCGTTCACCTCGAACCAGCGGCGCCAGGTCAGCCACTCTAGGTGGGTGCGGTGGGCGTCGCCGGCCTCGATCAGCGTGAAGCGGGTGATGTCGGCCGGCGTCTTGATGGGCGGGCTGCTCTTCAGCAGCCAGGGGCTGGCCACCGGCGTCAGCGTTTCGCCGAACAGGCGCACCGCGCCGGCCGGCATGACCTCGCGCGGGCCGTAGCGCAGCGCGATGTCGACATCGGCCACTTCGAGGTCGACCGCCACGTCGCTGGCGTCGATGCGGATGTCGATCTCGGGGTTGTCGCGCTGGAAGGCTTCCAGCCGGGGAATCAGCCACATCGACGCAAATGAGGCGAAGGTGGTCAGCGACACGCTCTTGCGCCCCGCGCTCTGCCTGATCTGTCGCACCGCCGTGTCGATGCGCGGCAGCGACTGCTGCACCGCCAGCAGCAGCTGCGCGCCGGCGCTGGTGAGCTCCACCGCCCGCGTGTGGCGCAGGAACAGCGCCACGCCCACTTCTTCTTCCAGCGACTGGATCTGCCGGCTGACGGCCGACTGGGTGAGCGCCATTTCCTCGGCGGCGGCGCGGAAATTCAGGTGGCGGGCGACGGCCTCGAAGGCGCGCAGATGCCCGGCCGAGATCGGGCGGGAGCGCAAATGGGTTTGCGAATGTTGCATGGGTATGACTTCGGGCGGCAATCCGGCGGCCGGATGCATTGATGCGAAACGGGCATCAGTAGGCTACCTCCTTTTCATTGGACTGCCAACGGGCCAGAAACGATCATTCATTCCCGAACTGCGCAATTGCCTTCTGTCTGTCAAGCGCTTCGGCAAGCCCAGGAGTCCCTCATCATGTCCACCGCCGTCTGCACCACCGAATCGCTCTCGTCCCTGTCCGTTCCCGCCCGCACCGCCACTGCCGCAGTGCCGCCAGCCGTGCGCCGCGGCGCCTGGCAGATCGCCCCCGGCGAGGCGATGAGCCTGAAGGCGCGTTCGACCAGCGTGCTGCGGGTCAAGCAGGGCCGCGTGTGGGTCACTCCCGACGCCACGCTCGCCAATCCCAGCGAAGACTTGGTGCTCGCACCCGGGGAATCGCTCACGGTGGCGGCGGGCCAGCGCATCGTCATGGAAGCGTGGGACGGCTACGGCGCGACCTACAGCTGGGACAACGCCTGACCCTCCGCCAACCCTGTGCTCGAGAGAGGCGGCTTCGGCCGCCTTTTTCTTTGCTTGGGCGTTCCTCAGCCGTTGATGTCGAAGCTGGGCCGCAGCGCCAGGAAATGCAGCAGGGCGGTTTCGCCTTCCAGGGCGTGCACGCCCGACATCAGGTGCGGCCCCTCGCTTTCCGCCAGGCCCAGCCCGAAACCGGTGTAGCGCCGGTTGCTCAGTGCGCCTTCATAGGCGATGCGTACATCGACATGGCGCGGGTCGCGTTCGATCCGCTGCATCAGCGCCTGAACCGCCTCGCGCGGCCCTTCCAGGTGCTGGCAGAACCGCAAGCCGTCGAAAACCAGCAGTCCCGTGATGCCATGCTCGGCGTTGCGCCCACGCGCCTGGCTGACGATCGCGCCCACCGTTCGGGGTGACAGGTCCTGCACGAGGGTGCTGCAGTAAAGGATTTCGTAAAGCGTCTGGTCTTGCGTCATGCGTCTTGTCAAGGGAGGGCGCTGCGCAGTCTAGTGACGCAAAAGACACCCTGAAATGTCAAAAGACACAGCCGGACGGCCTATAGTTAAGCGTGAAATTCGAGGACTACCCCGCCGCCGCAGCGCCGCCTCAAGGCGTCAATCCGTGCGACCAGTGCGCGTTGCGCCAGCTCGACGCCTTCCTTCCCGCCACCGAGGAAGAACTCAAGACCATCCAGTCGTTCCGGGTCGGGGCCCGGCGCGTGGAGGCCGGAAGCTCGATCATCGAGGAGCATCGGCCCAGTTCGCAGCTCTTCACTCTCTATTCGGGCTGGGCCTTTCGCTACAAGACGCTGAGCGATGGCCGGCGGCAGATCCTGAGCTTTCTCCTGCCCGGTGACTTCATCGGCCTGCAGGACGAGTTCGCCGACGGCCAGACGCACGGCGTCGAGGCCGTCACCGATGTCACGCTGTGCGCCTTCTCGCGCGACCGGCTCTGGGGCCTGTTCCACGCCCAGCCCAAGCTCGGCTACGACATCACCTGGCTCGCCGCGCGCGAGGAAAAGATGGTGGACGACAACCTCGTCACCACCGGTCGGCGCAACGCCGGCGAGCGCGTGGCGATGCTGCTGATGCACCTGTACCGCCGCGCCGAGCGCGTGGGCATGGTGCGCGACGGCTGGGTCGAGTTTCCGTTCAACCAGCAGCACATCGCCGACGCGCTGGGGCTGTCGCTGGTGCACACCAACAAGACGATGCGCCGGCTGCAGCGCCTCGGGTTCTACAAGATCGACACCGGCTGGCTGCGCATCATGGAGCCGCATGCGCTGGAGACGCTGGGCGACTACTTCGAGCGGCCGATGCGGCCTACGCCGCTGATCTAGCGGCGGTACCCGCGGGTCCGGCGACGGGCGTCGCCATTCCTTCGTTTTTCTCGACGGTGATTTCCAGAAAGCGCTTCAGCGCCGGGTTTTCGGTGTTGGCCCGGTAGGCCAGCGCAATGCCGATGCGCGCGTCGTCCGGCAGGTCGAGGATCGGCCTGAACACCGCTCCCAGAGACCGTTGGTAAGGCGTGTTGGCAGCCGGCACCAGGGCCATTCCCAGGCCGCTGGCCACCAGCCCCAGCGCCGTCTGCACTTGGATGGCTTCCTGCGTGATGCGCGGCGCCACGCCGGCGCGCTGGAACACCAGGCTTACCGCCGCATGCAGCCCGCCGACGGGCGAGGGGGCGTAGCCGATGAAGGGTTGCCCCTCCAGCGCCGCCAGGGCCACGGCAGGCTTGCGCGCGAGCGCATGGCCGCGCGGCAGCGCCAGGCAGAAGCGGTCTTCCTCGACCATCTGAAAGCGTAGCTCGGGCGGCCGGTTGGTGGGAACGCGCACGAAGCCCAGGTCGAGCGTGCCCGCCTCCACGCGGGAGAGCAGCTCCAGATTCGTGCCTTCCTTCAGGTCGAGGTGAACCGCGGGGTGGCGCAGCCGGAACGCCTGCACCAGCCGTGGCAGTAGGCGCAGCGTGACCGAACCGCTGAATCCGATGGCCAGCTTGCCCGACTCGCCCGCTACCGCGAGCTGCACCGCGGCCTTGATGTGCGTGGCCGCATCGAGGCATTCGCGCGCCGCCTTCAACGCCGCGTCGCCCGCGGCCGTGAGCTTCACGCCGCGCGAGCTGCGCACGAAGAGCAGCGTGCCCAGTTCTTCTTCCAGCTTGCGGATGGCCACCGACAGCGGCGGCTGCGCCATGTGCAGCCGTTCGGCCGCGACGCTGAAGCTGCCGGTTTCGGCGAGTGCCAGGAATTGGCGCAGTTGTCTCAGGTCCATCCATACACCCCGTATATAGGAGAGTCCATCAAAAGTATTGGATTGAATATAGCCTGGTCCCTACGATTCGGTCTCCATCACGGTGGCGCTGAGCGGTCAGCGGCACACCGGCCATCAGGAGACAAGACAAATGAACACCATCACACGCCGCGCCGCCGTGGGCTGCTGCATCGCATGGCTGGCCCTCGCCGGCATTTCCCCCGCCGTTCTGGCGCAGGGCGCTTACCCCAGCAAGTCCGTGAAGATCGTCGTGCCCTACCCGCCGGGCGGCACCAACGACAGCGTGGCGCGCCTGCTCGCGCAGCGCCTGGGCGAACGCATGGGCCAGCCCTTCATCGTCGAGAACAAGCCCGGCGCGTCGGGCAACCTGGGCGCCGAGCTGGTGGCGCGCTCGCCGGCCGACGGCTACACGCTGGTCCTGGTGACCATGGGGCACACCATCCACCCGTCGCTCTACAAGAACCTGCGCTACGACATCCGCACCGACCTGGCGCCCATCACCGAACTCACCAGCGGCCCGGCGCTGCTGATGGTGAATCCCGCTCTCGGCATCAACAGCGTGAAGGACCTGATCGCACGCGCCAAGGCCAGGCCTGGCGAGCTGAACTTCACGTCGGCGGGCAACGGCTCATCGACCCATCTGGCGACCGAGTACTTCGATTCGCAGGCCGGCATCAAGATGACGCACATCCCGTTCAACGGCAGCGCGCCGGCCATGATGGACGTGATCGCCGGCAACTCGCAGGTCGTCATGGACATGATGTATTCGGCCATGCCCCAGGTGAAGGGCGGCAAGCTCAAGGCCATTGCGCAGACCGGCGCGAAGCGCTCGCCCGCCTTGCCGGACGTGCCCACCGTGGCCGAGGCCGGCTTGCCGGGCTTCGAGGTGACCGTGTGGAACGGCCTGATGGCGCCGGCCGGCACGCCCAAAGACGTGATCGCCAGACTCAACACCGAGATCCGCCACGAACTCGACAGCGCCGATTTCAAGGAACGCCTGGCCGCGCAGGGCTACGAGCCCGCGGGAAACACGCCCGAGCAGTTCGGCAAACTCATCGCTGCCGACATCGAACGCTGGTCGAAGGTGGTCAAGACCTCGGGCGCCAAGGCCGAATGAGCGCCGCCAACCAGATGCCCGGATCCCTTGCGGACATGCACGCCGATCTCGCGCTCGGCCGCCTGCTGAATCCCCGTTCCGTGGCCGTGATCGGCGCCTCCGACGATGCGTTGCGCATCGGGGGCAGGCCCATCGCCTACATGCGTTCGCAGGGCTTTTCGGGCCGGCTGATGCCGGTGAACCCGAACCGCACGCAGATACAGGGCCTGCCCGCCTTCGCCAGCGTGGCCGCACTGCCCGAGACGCCCGACGTAGCCATCGTGGCCGTGGCGGCGCACCTCGCGCCACAGGTGGTGGCCGACCTCGGTGCGCGCGGCACGCCCGCGGCCATCGTGTTCTCGGCCGGCTTCGCCGAGATGGGCGAGGACGGCGAGCGGCTGCAGCGGCGCATGGTGGAGGCGGCGCGCGCCCACGGCGTTCGGCTGCTCGGCCCCAATTCGCTGGGAGTGCTCAACCCGCGCATCGGCTTCTATGGCAGCTTCAGCTCGGTCGTGGAAATGGGCTTTCCGAAGCCCGGGCGCGTGGGCATCGCCAGCCAGTCGGGCGCCTATGGCAGCCACATCCTGGGCATTGCGCGCGAGTTCGGCATCGGCGTGTCGTCCTGCGTCATGAGCGGCAATGAATGCGACATCAGCCTGGGCGACCTCGTGCAGGCCTTCGTGAACGACGGCGACACCGATGTGATCGCGGTGTACTCGGAAGGCATCCGCGACGGCGCGCGCCTGCTGGAAGCGCTCGAGGCGGCCCGGCTCGCCCGCAAGCCGGTCGTGATGATGAAGGTCGGCACCAGCGCCGTGGGCAGCGCCGCGGCGCAGTCGCACACCGCGTCCATCGCGGGCAACGACGCGGTGACCGATGCCGTGCTGGCCGAGTTCGGCGTGGTGCGGGCGCGCTCCACCGAGCACATGCTCGACGTGGCTCGCCTGGCCACGCGCCGCATCTACCCGGCCGACAACTCGCTGGGCGTGATCACCGTGAGCGGCGGCGCGGGCGTGATCGTGTCCGACGCGGCCGAACTCGCGGGGCTGCCGATGCCCGAGATGCCCGCCGCCGCGCAGCGGCACCTGAAGGCGCTGATCCCCTTCGCCGCGCCGCGCAATCCCGTGGACTGCACCGCGCAGTTCATGAACGACCTGAGCATTGCCGGGCGCTTTGCCGAGGCTGTGGTGGCCGAGGGCGGCTACCGTTCGGTGCTGGGCTTCTTCACCTACACGGTGGGTGCCGAGTCCATTGCCGATGGCCTGCGCGCGCAGCTCAAGGCCGTGCGCGACAGGCACCCCGACCGGCTCTTCGTGCTCTCGATCCTGGCGTCCAGGGAACGTGTGCAGCAGTACGAGGCCGACGGCTTCACCGTGTTCGAGGACCCGGCGCGCGCCGTGGTCGCCATCGAGGCCATGGGCCGTTTCGGCCGGGCTTTCGCGCGCCGGCCCGCGCAGGAGCCCCCGCGGGTGCCTGCGGTGGCATTGCCGGGCGCCACCCCCAGCGAAGCCGAGGCCAAGCGTGTGCTGGCCGAAGCCGGCATTGCCGTGGCGCCGGAGCGGGCCTGCGCGAACGCACGGGACGCGGTGGCCGCGGCCGAAGCGCTCGGCTTTCCGGTCGTGCTGAAGATTCTGTCGCCCGACATCGTGCACAAGTCTGAAATGGGTGGCGTGCTGCTGAACGTGGCGAACGCGGGCGCCGTGCGGGAGGGCTTCGCCCTGCTGATGGAACGCGCCGCCCTGGCCACGCCCGATGCGCGCATCGAAGGCGTTCTGGTCGCGAAGCAGCTGAGCGGCGGTGTCGAATGCATCCTGGGCATCCAGCGCGACCCGGTGTTCGGCCCAGTGGCCATGTTCGGCCTGGGCGGCATCTTCGTCGAGGTGATGAAAGACGTGGTGCTGCGCCGATGCCCCTTTGGCGAGGACGTGGCAGAGCAGATGATCCGCGGCATTCAGGGCGCGCCGCTGCTGCTGGGCGCGCGCGGCAAGCCGGTGGCGGACGTGAAGGCGCTGGCCGCGATGCTCTCGCGCCTTTCTGTGTTCGCGCACCAGGCCGGCCCGCGCCTGCAGTCGATCGACCTGAACCCCGTGCTGGCCTTGCCGCAGGGGCAGGGCGCTTTCGCCGCCGATGCCGTGGTCGTGCTTTCGTCCGCGTCCGACCCGGCGCAGGGTTGACGGGAGCGTCGCATGGCTCTCGATGTGAAGCGCCTGCTCGCGCGCGAATTCGCACCGGTCGAGCACGCCTATGGCATGCGCGACACGCAGCTCTATGCGCTCGGCGTCGGCCTGGGCGCCGACCCGCTCGATGCCGGGCAGCTGCGCTATGTCTACGAACGCGCCGAAGGCGGGCTTCGGGCGCTGCCCACGCTGGTCAACGTGCTCGGCTACGGCGGCTTCTGGGCCGACCAGCCCGACACCGGCATCAACTGGCGCCAGCTCGTGCATGCCGAGCAGGCCTTCGTGCTGCAGCGTCCGCTGCCGGTCGAAGGCCGCGTGCTGGGCACGAACCGCGTCGCCGCGCTGCACGACAAGGGCGCCGGCAAGGGCGCGCTGATGCTGCAGGAGCGCCGCGTCACGGACGCAGCCAGCGGCGAGTTGCTGGCCAGCGTCAGCCAGACCAGCATGCTGCGCGCCGACGGCGGCTTCGGCGGAGCGCATGGCGCGCCGTTGGCGGCGCCGCACGCCATGCCGGCCCGGCCGCCCGACGCCGTCTGCGACTTGCCGACCTTGCCGCAAGCCGCGCTGCTCTACCGCCTGAGCGGCGACTTCAATCCCCTGCACGCCGACCCTGGCGTCGCGCTCGCCGCCGGTTTTCCACGGCCGATCCTGCACGGCCTTGCCACGATGGGCATCGCGTTGCACGCGGTGCTCCGCATGCTGCTGGGCTACGACGCCTCGGCCGTGCGCGGCATGCGCGTGCGCTTCACGGCGCCGGTGCTGCCGGGCGAGACGCTGCGCACCGAACTCTGGCGCGACGGCCGCCTTGTGTCGCTGCGAACCACGGCACTGGAGCGCAACACCCTGGTGCTGAACGCGGGCCGCGTGGACCTGGCCTGAACCAACACCCCCCCAAGCATCGAAGGAAAGAAACAAGCATGGACCTGCAGATCAAGGACAAAGTCGCCATCGTCACCGGCTCGGCGCGCGGCCTGGGCGCCGCCACCGCGCGCCGCCTGGCCGAGGAGGGCGCGAAGGTCATCATCACCGACATCCTGCGCGAGCAGGCCGAAGCCACCGCCGCCGCGCTGCGCGACGACGGCCTGCAGGCGCATTGCGTCGTCGCCGACATCACCAAGGGCGCCGAGGTGCAGGGCCTGGTGGACGAGGCCGTCGCGCACTTCGGCGGCTTGCACATCCTGGTCAACAACGCCGGCTTCCCGCGCGACCGCTACCTGGTGAAGATGAGCGAGGACGACTGGGACCTGGTGATGGAGGTGATGCTCAAGGGCGCCTTCCTCGCCAGCAAGGCCGTCATGCCGCGCTTCATCGAACAGGGCTGGGGCCGTGTCATCAACATCAGTTCGCGCGCGCATTTCGGCAATCCGACGCAGGCCAACTATTCGGCCGCGAAGGCCGGCCTGATCGGCATGGCCAAGGCGCTGGCCATCGAGGAGGGGCGCTACGGCATCACGGTGAATTGCGTTGCGCCGGGCTTCATGGAAACCGAGATGGTGCAGGCGCTGGCCACCTACGAAACCATCAAGGAGCGCGCGGTGGCCATGCAGCCGATCAAGCGCGTGGGCAAGCCCGCCGATATCGCGGACGCGGTGGCCTTCCTGGCTTCGGAGCGCGCCGGCTTCATCACCGGCGAGGTGCTTCACGTGACGGGCGGGCGCTATGGTTGAGATCGAGTGCGGCCCGGTGCGCTGCCACATGCAGGGCGGCGTGGCCGTCCTGACGCTGGACAACCCGCCGCTCAACGTCGTGTTCCGCGGCCTCACCGAGGCGTTGGGCAGTGCGCTCGATGCCCTGGCGCGTGACGCCGACGTGCGCGCCGTGGTCCTGACCGGTGCCGGCACGCGCGCCTTCTGCGCAGGCTCGGACATCGCCGAGTTCCAGCCGTTGATGCAGCCCGGGCGCATCGGTCCGGAAAAGCTCGCGTTGCAGCAGGCGGTGTTCGCCCGGCTCGACGACTTTCCCAAGCCCACCGTGGCGGCCGTCAATGGCCTGGCCTTCGGCGGCGGGCTGGAGATCGCTGTGTGCTGCGACCTCATCGTGAGCGACGAGCGCGCGCGCTTCGCGCTGCCCGAGATCAAGCTGGGGGTGTTTCCCGGCAGCGGCGGGCCGGTGCGCGTCACCCGCCGCGTGGGCCAGGGCCGGGCCAAGGAAATGATGTTTCTCGGCGAACCCGTCGACGCGGCCACGGCGATGGCCTGGGGCCTCGTCGACCGCGTGGTGCCGCAGGGCACGGCGCTCGAGGCCGCTCTGGCGCTCGCCGCCACGCTCGCCGGCCGGCCGCCGCTGGCACTGGCGCTGTGCAAGCAGGCCATCGGCTTCAGCTTCGACATGCCGCGCGACGCGGCAATAGCGGCCGCGCTGCCGCTGTCCGAACGCGTCTTCACTTCGGCCGAATCGAGGGAAGGCGTGCGCGCCTTCCTTGCCAAGGAGGCGCCGGATTTTCCCAACGCACTGCATTCCGAGAAAGAGTGACACCATGAAACGCGCTGCCATCGTCTCCCCCCTTCGCACCCCCATCGGCGCCTTCGGCGGTTCGCTGCGCGGCGTGCCCGTGGAAGAACTCGGCGCCACGGTCGCGCGCGCCGTGATCGCCCGCACCGGGCTCGACCCCGCGCGCATCGAAGACGTGGTCTTCGCCCATTCCTACGCCAACGGCGAGGTGCCGTGCACCGGCCGCTGGGTGGCGCTTCAGGCTGGCTTTCCCGTCGAGGTGGCCGGCATGCAGCTCGACCGCCGCTGCGGCAGCGGCCTGCAGGCCATCGCCACCGCCGCGATGATGGTGCAGACCGGCGCCGCCGACGTGGTGATGGCCGGCGGCGTCGAGAGCATGAGCAATGTCGAGTACTACACCACCGACATGCGCTGGGGCAAGCGCGCGGGCACGGTCAAGTTTCACGACCGGCTCGAACGCGGGCGCGAGCGCTCGCAGCCCGAGTCGCGCTTCGGCCGCATCTCCGGAATGATCGAGACCGCCGAGAACCTGGCGCGCGACTACGCCATCACGCGCGAGGAGGCCGACGCCTTCGCGCTGCGCAGCCATCGGCGCGCGGCGGCGGCATGGGCGTCGGGCAAGTTCGCCGAGGAGGTGGTGCCGGTGAGCGTGCCGCAACGCAAGGGCGAGGCGCTGGTGGTCGACCGCGACGAGGGCATCCGCGCCGACCTGACGCTGGAGCAACTGGCCGGGCTCAAGCCGCTGGTCAGGGACGGCATCGTCACCGCGGGCAACGCCTGCCAGCAGAACGACGCCGCCGCCGCCTGCCTGATCGTGGCCGAGGACCGGCTCGAGGAACTCGGGCTCGCGCCGATCGGATACCTGCACAGCTGGGCCGCCGCAGGCTGCGAGCCTTCGCACATGGGCATCGGGCCTGTGCCCGCCGTGAAGAAGCTGTTCGGCCGCAACGGCCTGGGTTTCGACGACATGGGCCTGGTCGAGCTGAACGAGGCCTTCGCCTGCCAGGCACTGGCCTGCGCCAAGGGCTGGGGCTGGAACGACCCGGAGCGATTCAACGTCAACGGCTCGGGCATTTCGCTCGGTCATCCGGTGGGCGCGACCGGCGTGCGCATCATGACCTCGCTGCTGCACGAGATGCAACGGCGCGGCGTGCGCTATGGCCTGGAGACCATGTGCATCGGCGGCGGCCAGGGCCTGGCCGCGGTGTTCGAGCGCGCCTGAGCCGGAGCCGCGCGCATGACATATCCCTTTCTCGGCCGGCTCCGGGTCATCGAGAGTTCCGCCTTCATCGCTGCGCCGCTGGCGGGCCTGACGCTCGCGCAGTTCGGCGCCGACGTGATCCGTGTCGACATGATCGGCGGCGGCATCGACTACGCGCGCATGCCCCGCATGCCGCACCCGCGTGGCCAGGGCCGCAGCCTCTACTGGACCGGGCTCAACAAGGGCAAGCGCTCGGTGGCGGTCGATCTGCGCCGGCCGGAAGGCCGCGAGCTGATCCAGGCGCTGGCCACCGCGCCGGGCCCGGATGCCGGCGTGCTGCTGACCAACATCGGCACGCCCTGGCTGGCCCACGAGGTGCTGGCCGCGCGGCGCCCCGACCTGATCAGCTGCACCATCCAGGGCAATGGCGACGGCAGCACGGCGGTCGACTACACGGTGAACTGCGCCACCGGCTATCCCGCCGTCACGGGCGGCGGGTCGCGCGAGCATCCGGTCAATCATGTGCTGCCCGCCTGGGACATCGCGTGCGCGTACCAGGCGGCCTTCGCGGTGCTTGCCGCGGTCGACCATCGGCGCCGCGGCGGGCAGGGCGCTGAACTCAAGCTGGCACTCTCGGACATGGCCTTCGGCATGCTGTCGCACCTGGGCGTGCTGGCCGAAGCGGAGCTGCTGGGGCAGGAGCGGCCTTCCATCGGCAACCATCTCTACGGTGCCTTCGGGCGCGACTTCGGAACCGCTGACGGCGGCCGCATCATGGTGGCGGCAATCTCCGCCGGCCAATGGAAGGCGCTGGTGGCGTGCTGCGGCATCGCGGAACCCGTCGACGCGCTGCAGCAACGTCTTGGCCTCGACTTTGCAGACGAGGCGCAGCGCTTCGAGGCGCGCGACGCCATCGCGGAACTGGTCGAGCCCTGGTTCGCCGCTCGTACGCGGCAGGCGGCGCAAGCGGCGCTCGAACAGCACAAGGTCTGTTGGGGCCGCTACGGCACGGTGGGCGAAGCGCTGGCGGGAGACGCACGCGCGAGCCTGGCCAACCCGGTGTTCGAGCGCATCGACACCCCCGGCATCGGCGCCCACCTCGCGGCGGGTGCGGCGGTGCGTGCAACTTGCATGGAACGCGAAGCCACCCCGCCGGCCGCGCTGCTCGGTACCCATACCGACGAGGTGCTGCATGAAGTACTGGGCCTGAGCGGTGCAGCCATCGGGCGGCTGCACGACGCACGCCTCGTGGCTGGACCGCAGCGCGATCCGACGGTGGCGGACCCGGTCGCTCCCTAGGGGCCGCCCGGCGCCTTCAGCGCGCCGCCACCAGCTGGCGCAGATCGTCCTGGTAGGCCTGCAGCCGGCGCACCGCCTGCGCGCGCTGGCTGGCGGTCGTGCCGTTGTGCAGTGCGGCGGTGTTGCGGCAGCCTTCTTCCAGCAGCGCCTGCTGCTGGTCGCGCCAGCGGCCGGGCGGCGGCTCGGCGACGCGCTGGATGTAGGCGTGCAACGCGGCGCGCGCCTCGGCCGGCGTGGGCTTGTCGGCGACGAAGCCGCGCAGCAGCGCCAGCGCTTCCTGCTGGCGCTGGCGGCGTTCGGCGTCCGCCAGCTTCGGGTCGAACACCGACTGCGCGACCTGCTGCCTGAGCAACTCGCGCTGCTCGGTGCTCAGGCGGCCGTAGAAGTCCTCGGTGCGGTCGAGGAACTGGTCGTAGCGCTTTTCCTGCACCTGGGCCGGCGTGCGGTCGAGCCATTCCTTGCGATAGGTGGCGTTGTTCTTGGCGTATTTGCGTTCCAGCTGCTGCAGCTGGGCGGCCGTCAGGCTCAGCGCGAGCTGGGCGCCGGCGGTTTCCGCATGGTCGGTCACGGCCAGCAGGCGCTCGCGGATGCGGTCGGCCATGGTGCAGACCTGCGCCGGCGTCACCTCGCCGGGCGCCAGCGCCTGTGCCTCCTGCAGCAGCGAGGCGATGCGCGGCAGCTCGTTCTGCCGGTGCCAGTCCAGCAGCTGGGCGAGTTCGTCGCGCACCTTCGGGGCCTGCTCGCTGTCGAAATCGAGGTAGCCGTCCAGCCACCAGTAGCTCACGGTGGGCAGGTTGTTGTAGGCCAGCCGGATCGCGCTGCAGGCCCCCAGCGCGGCGGCCAGGAGCAGCACGCCGATAATCCGCGCCATTGCCGCGCAACGAAATCGGGAAGAAAAACGCATGAATCAGACTCCGCAACAACACACGCCGGGACCGGTGGACATCGTCATCATGGCTGCCGGCAAGGGCACGCGCATGAAGAGCAGGCTGCCCAAAGTGTTGCATCGATTGGCCGGCCGCGCACTGTTGGCGCATGTGACGGGCACCGCCGGGCGCATCGGCGCGCGCGATGTGGTGGTGGTCACGGGCCACGGCGCCGCCGAGGTCGAGGCGGCCATGGCCGGCGGCATTGCCGGCGCCACGCTGCGCTTCGCCCGCCAGGAGCCGCAGCTGGGCACGGGCCACGCGGTGCTGCAGGCGGCGCCGCTGCTGCCCGACGACGGCACGGTGGTCGTGCTGTCGGGCGACGTGCCGCTCATCGGCGAAGACACGCTGCGTGCGCTGGTGGCGGCCAGTGCGGGCGGCAAGCTGGCGCTGCTGACCATCGAATTCGACGACCCCACCGGCTACGGCCGCGTGATCCGCTCGGCCGCCAACGGCGACGTGACCGCCGTGGTCGAGCACAAGGACGCCACCGAGGCCCAGCGCGCCGTGCGCGAGATCTACAGCGGCGTGATGGCCGTGCCGGCACGGCTGCTCAAGGGCTGGCTCGCGCGGCTGGACAACAAGAACGCCCAGGGCGAGTACTACCTGACCGACGTCGTGAAGCTCGCGGCCGCCGACGGCGTGCCCGTGGTCGCGCACATCACCACCGACGCGCTGCAGGTGGCCGGCATCAACAGCCCGGCCCAGCTCGCCGCGCTGGAGCGCGCCTGGCAGCTGCGCCAGGCTCAGGCGCTGATGGAGCAGGGCGTGCGCCTGGCCGACCCGGCGCGCTTCGACCTGCGCGGCACGCTCGAGTGCGCCGGCGATGTGGAGATCGACGTCAACTGCATCTTCGAGGGCGCCGTGTCGCTGGGCGAGGGCGTGCGCATCGGTGCCAACTGCGTCATTGCCAATGCGCGCATCGAGGCCGGCGCGGTGATCCACCCGTTCACGCACATCGAAGGCGAGAAGGCCGGCGTGAGCGTGGGCGCGGGCGCGCTCATCGGCCCGTTCGCGCGGCTGCGGCCCGGCGCGCAACTGGGCGCGGAGGTGCACATCGGCAACTTCGTCGAGGTCAAGAACTCCACGCTGGCCGCCGGCGCCAAGGCCAACCACCTGGCCTACTTGGGCGACGCCACCGTGGGCGAGCGCGTCAATTACGGGGCGGGTTCCATCACGGCCAACTACGACGGCGCCAACAAGCACCGCACCGTGATCGGCGACGACGTGCACGTGGGCAGCAACTGCGTGCTGGTCGCGCCCATCACCCTGGGCGCGGGCGGCACCATCGGCGGCGGCTCGACCATCAACAAGTCGACCGAGCCCGGGGCGCTGACCGTCTCGCGCGCCAAGCAGGTCAGCTTTCCCAACTGGAAGCGTCCGCAGAAGAAGCCGAAGGCCTGAGGACGGCCTTCAGGCCCCGGGTGCCGACAGCGGCAGCCGGGGCTCGAACTTGGCGCGCTTGAGGCTGAAGAAAGCCTTGACGTTGCGCACGTTCGCATCGGCCGTGAACAGGCGCTGCGCGAGCGCGCCGTAGTCCGGCATGTCGCGCGCCGCGACGATCAGCACGAAGTCGGGGCCGGGCGACACGCGCCAGCACTGCTGCACCGCGTCGTCTGCGATCACGCGCGCCTCGAAGGCGTCGAGCGAGCCAGCGTCCTGCCTGTCGAGCGAAATCTCGACCACCGCCTGCAGGCCGTGACCGAGCACCGTGGCCAGCCGGTCGGGCGACAGCAGCGCGACCTGGCGCTCGATGAGGCCTTCTTCTCGCAGCCGCTGCACGCGCCGCAGGCAGGTGGGCGGGGAGATGCCGACATCCGCGGCCAGGCGCTGGTTGGTCTGCGAGGCGTCGCGCTGCAGGGCGTCGAGCAGGCGCAGGTCGGTTGAATCGAGGGTGATTGATTCCATATTCAATCGAATTATGGAATAAATATTCAAATAGCCGAAAGAGAGAAATAAAATTCCGAAATCATATGAATTTCGAATGCATATTTCTTGGCTGTCTTCCTACCATCGAGCCTCTTCTTCATTCAAAGGCAGATCACCATGTGCGGCATCGTCGGGGCAGCGTCCCATCGCAACATCGTTCCGGTCCTGGTACAGGGCCTTCAGCGGCTCGAGTACCGCGGCTATGACTCGTGCGGCGTGGCGGTGCATGCCGGCGGCCTGACGCGGGCGCGCACCACCTCGCGCGTGGCCGACCTCGTGGCGCAGGTGCGCGACGACAAGGTCGAAGGCCTCACCGGCATCGCCCACACACGCTGGGCCACCCACGGCGCGCCGGTCGTGCACAACGCGCATCCGCACTTCAGCCACGGCCCCGGCGCCGGTGCGCAGGGCGCGCGCCCGGGCCGCATCGCGCTGGTGCACAACGGCATCATCGAGAACCACGAGCCGCTGCGCGCCGCGCTCGAAGCCAAGGGCTACGTGTTCGAGAGCCAGACTGACACCGAAGTCATCGCCCACCTGGTCGACAGCCTCTACGACGGCGACCTGTTCGAAGCCGTCAAGGCCACGGTGCTGCAATTGCACGGCGCCTACGCAATTGCCGTGATCTGCCGCGACGAGCCGCATCGCGTGGTCGGCGCACGCGCAGGCTCGCCGCTGATCCTGGGCGCCGGCAAGGACGGTGCGGAGAACTTCCTCGCGAGCGACGCGATGGCCCTGGCCGGCGTGACCGACCAGATCGTGTACCTGGAAGAAGGCGACGTGGTCGACTTGCAGCCGGGCAAGTACTGGATCGTCGACAGGAACCACAAGCCGGTGACGCGCCAGGTGCGCACCGTGCTCGCCCACAGCGGCGCGGCCGAACTGGGCCCCTACCGCCACTATATGCAGAAGGAAATCTTCGAGCAGCCGCGCGCCATCGGCGACACGCTCGAGGGCGTGGAAGGCATCGTGCCCGAGCTGTTCGACGGCATCGGGCAGGACGGCGCTACCGGAGCCAGCGCGCACCGCGTGTTCCAGGACATCGACAAGATCCTCATCCTCGCCTGCGGCACCAGCTACTACAGCGGCTGCACCGCCAAGTACTGGCTGGAGAGCATCGCGAAGATCTCCACGCAGGTCGAGATTGCGAGCGAGTACCGCTACCGCGACTCCGTGCCCGACCCCAGGACGCTGGTCGTCACCATCAGCCAGTCGGGCGAAACCGCAGACACGCTGGCTGCGCTGAAGCATGCGCGCTCGCTGGGCATGGAGCAGACGCTGACCATCTGCAACGTCGCCACCAGCGCGATGGTGCGCGAGTGCAAGCTGGCGTACATCACGCGCGCCGGGGTGGAAATCGGCGTGGCGTCGACCAAGGCCTTCACCACGCAACTCGCCGGCCTGTTCCTGCTGACGCTCGCCATCGCGCAAAGCAAGGGCCACCTGAGCGAAGCCGACGAGGCGCGCTACCTCAAGGAAATGCGCCACCTGCCCGTCGCGCTGCAGTCGGTGCTGGCGCTGGAGCCGCAGATCATCGGCTGGGCCGAAGACTTCGCGCGCAAGGACCACGCGCTGTTCCTGGGGCGCGGGCTGCACTATCCGATCGCGCTCGAAGGCGCGCTCAAGCTCAAGGAAGTGACCTACATCCACGCCGAAGCCTACGCCGCCGGCGAACTCAAGCACGGCCCGCTCGCGCTGGTCACGAGCGAAATGCCCGTGGTGGCCGTGGCGCCCAACGACGCGCTGCTCGAAAAGCTCAAGAGCAACCTGCAGGAAGTGCGCGCGCGCGGCGGGGTGCTCTACGTGCTGGCCGACGGCGACACGAAGATCACCAGCAGCGAAGGGCTGCACGTGATCCGCATGCCCGAGCACTACGGCGCGCTCTCGCCGATCCTGCACGTGGTGCCGCTGCAGCTGCTGGCGTATCACACGGCGGGTGCGCGGGGCACCGACGTGGACAAGCCGCGCAACCTGGCGAAGAGCGTGACGGTGGAGTGAGGCTGCGGGCTGCGGTGCCGTCGTCGCAGCCCGTCAGAACTTCGCCTGCAGGCCCGCCACCACTTGCCGGCCCAGTCCGGGCAGCACCGTCAGGTTGTTCCACGAAGCAACGTAGAAGGTCTTGTCGAACAGGTTGTTGACATCGAGGGTGACGCGAACGCGCGGATTGACCTGCCAGTAGGCCGTCAGGCGCACGGTGGTGTAGGCAGGCAGCCGGTAGGTGTCGGTGGCGTTGCCGGTGCGCTCGCCCACGTGCACCACGCCGCCGCCGATGCCATAGCGGCCGTCGAACAGCCTGTCCTCGCGGATGGCGAACAGGCCGCCGCTGACGCGCGGGATGTTGGCCAGCCTGCGCCCGAGCATGGCCGGGTTGTTGTCGCGGGTGACTTCGGTGTCGGTATAGGCCAGGTTCCCGGTGAGGCGCCAGTGCGCGTCCAGCTGGCCGGCAACGTCGGCCTCGATGCCGCGGCTGCGCGCCTGGCCGGCGGCCACGTTGAAGTTGGCGTTGGTCGGGCTGCGGGTGAGCACGTTGCTCTTGCGGATGTCGAACACCGCCATCGTGGCGGTCAGCCGCTCGTCGGCCGACAGCCATTTGGCGCCGGCTTCCAGCGCGCGGCCCGATTGCGGCGCGAACGCATTGCCGTTCTCGTCTCCACCCGAATTGGGCTTGAAGGACTTGCCGGCGCTGGCATAGAAGGACAGCCGGTCGCTCACGAGATACGTGATGCCCACGCGCGGCGAAGTGGCCGAGTGGCTCTGGGCGGTGGACTTGCGTGCCAGCAGGTCGTCGTAGTCCTGGTGGAAGCGGTCGAAGCGCACGCCGGCCAGCAGCTTCCATTGCGGCGACAGGTCGATCTGATCCTGCACGAAGACGCCGGTGGCGCGCTGATCGTCGCGTGTGTTGAACAGGGGCGAGAGCGGCGCCGTGCGGGCCTGGCCGTAGAGCGGCTGGTAGATATCGATCGCATATGGCGCCCTGGCCACGCTCGAATACTCGCCGTACTGACCCATGAAGAGCCGCCAGGACTCCACGCCCGCCAGCAGCGTGTGGCCGATGCCGCCCGTGCTGAACTTGCCCTCGACTTCGGCCTGCACCGACGTGTCGCGCGACGGCAGGCTGCGCCAGCTGTCCCGTCGATTGAGGGTGCGGCTGTCGGCGCGCAGCGTGCTGTTGAGGTCGACCGCGTCGCCGAAGTAACGGGTCTCGCGGTAGGACGTGCCGACCCGGGCGCGCCAGCCCTGGCCCAGTTCGCGGTCCACCGTCAGTTGATGGGTGTCGCCCTCGATGTGCATGTTGTCCCGGTCGGGCTCACCGAGGAAGCGGTCGCGCGGAAGAACGCCGGCATTGCCGTTGATCTGGATCAGGCCGCGGTCGAGCGGCGCGCGGATGCGCACGAGTTCGGCTTCGTACTGCACCACCGTGCGGCTGTCGGGAGTCCATGTGAGCGCCGGTGCCAGTACCTGCTTGCGGCTGTCGATCAAGCTGCTGCGGCTGGCGCCGTCCTCGGCCACTGCATTGAGCCGATAGGCGAAGCTGCTGCCCAGCGGGCCGGTGGTGTCCAGCGTCGTGCGCCGGAAACCCAGCGTGCCGAACTCCACGCCGACGTTGTGCGCGGCGGTGAATTGCGGCTTCTTCGTCACGATGTTGATGGTGCCGCCGGGCTCGCTGCTGCCGTAGAGCGCCGCGGCCGGGCCCTTGAGGAATTCGACGCGTTCGACGCTCGCCACGTCGCGCTGCGGTCCATAGCCCCGGCCCGAGGGAAAGCCGTTGAGCAGCGAGCCGCCTTCGGTGTTGCTGAAGCCCCGGATCGCAAAGTTGTCCCAGGTGCCGCCGAAGTCGTTGAGCCGCGCGATGCCGCTGACGTAGTCGATGGTGTCGCCCAGCCGCGTCGCGCCCAGGTCTTCGATCAACTGGCGCGGCACCACCCGCACCGCCTGCGGCACTTCGATCAGCGGGGTCTCGGTGCGCGTTGCCGCGGTGCCGCCGCGAGGGCCTGCATAGCCGGAAGCCGCGCCCTCCGACTGGTCGTGGATCTCGGTCGTCTTGAGCGTGTTGGCGGAGCCGGCATCCGGCGCCTGCTGCGCGAGCAGTTCGGTGACAGGGGACAGCGCCAGCAGGGCGGCAAAAGCACGCGCGAAAGGAAGAGGAGAAGAAGAAGAGGTTGGAAAAATCACGGGAAAGTTGCGCTGTGAGAGGGCCGATGGCCGGGCGACAGGAGAAGCCCGGGTCGCGACGTCGAAACAACGCCGCGAAGGGTCGTGATGATAATGAATCTCATTTGTGAATTCCTGTTATCAAGACGCCTTGGCCGGCAACTGCAACGAGCCGGTGGCGCTGCGCGTCGTGCGCTGAAAGACAATCGGCCCGTGATCCCCGCCGAAGAAAAGAACCCGCCCGCCGCGGATGCCGCCGTCGCCGTGCCGCGCCCGTTGCCATTGGCCGCCCGCTGGCTGCTGCTGGCCTTTGCCGCGCTGTGCCTGGTGCTGGCCGTCATCGGCGTGATCGTGCCGGGCATGCCGACGACGGTGTTCGTGCTGATGGCCGCGTGGGCCGCGGCGCGCAGCTCGCCGCGGCTGCATCGCTGGCTGCTGGAGCACCGGCTGTTCGGCCCCATCCTGCGCAACTGGGAGAACGGGCGCACCGTGAGCCGCCGCGCCAAGTGGAGCGCCACCGCGGCGATGGCGTTCTGCGCCGTCGTCATCGCGCTTACCGCGCACAAGGGCTGGCTCGCGGGCCTCGGCATCGGCTCGATGGCCGTCGTGCTCGCGTGGCTCTGGCGGCGGCCGGAGCCGGCGGTGCCTGACTGATGGCGACGGCCGCTCCACAATGCGGCCTTCGTCCCAGGAGATTGAATAGTGAAGCCACAACCCATCGAGTACGCCGCCGCCTCCGACGACGTCAAAGCCGTGTTCGACGACATCAAGACTTCGCGCAACGTGCCCGACGTCAACAACTTCTGGAAGTACCTCGCCAACGATCCCGCCACGCTCAAGCGCACCTGGGGCAGCCTCAAGGAGGTGATGGCGCCCGGCGCGCTCGATCCGGTGGTCAAGGAAATGGTCTACCTCGCGGTGAGCGTCACCAACAACTGCGGCTACTGCATCGCCAGCCATCATGCGGGCGCGGCCAAGGCCGGCATGACGCCGGAGATGTTCGCGGAGCTGATGGCCGTGGTCGGCATGGCCAACGAGACCAACCGGCTGGTCAACGGCTACCGCGTGCCGATCGATCCGGCGTTCGAGAAGTAGAAGGCCGGATCAGCCGATCGTCATCAGGCTTGCGTTGCCGCCCGCTGCCGCGGTGTTGACGCTGAGCGCGCGTTCTACCACCAGGCTTTCGAGCGGAATGTCCGCGTCGCCCGGCTCAAAAGCGCGCACGCCGACGATGGGGCCGGGCCGCGCGGCAATGCGCTGCATCGCGTCGGCCAGGGTACTGTCGTCGCCGTGGTGCAGCGCGGCGTCGAAGGCCACGGTCGGCGAGCGCCAGTCGCTGGCGATGGCCACGCTCTGCTGCACCTCTGCCGGCAGCGACGCACGCAGGGCCTGCGTGTCGGCATCGGCCGGCCAGATGGCGGCGCTGCCCACCGACAGCACGGCCGCCAGTTGCGCCAGCCGGTCGGCCTCGGTGCCGGCCAGGCAGAGCACCGCCTCGCGCGGCAGCAGCGTGTAGACGTTGCGCTCGCCGGTCGGGCCGGCCAGCGTGCGTGAATCGCCGGCGCGCGACAGCGATGCGAAGCGCGCGCATTGCGCGGCCAGCGCGTCGCGCCCGGTCTTCCGGGCCCAGCGGGCCAGCGCCGACAGGCCTGCGTTCGGCACCGCCTCGGAAGCGCCTTCGCCATCCATCGCCCGCGCCATCGCATCGTCGGGCCGCTTCGACAGCATGCGCAGCATGTACAGCGGCCCGCCCGCCTTCGGCCCCGTGCCCGACAGCCCTTCGCCGCCGAAGGGCTGCACGCCCACCACCGCGCCCACGATGTTGCGGTTGACGTACACGTTGCCCGCCTTCGCGTGCTGCACGATCTGCGCGATGGTCTCGTCAATGCGCGTGTGCACGCCCAGCGTCAGGCCGTAGCCCGTGCCGTTGATCTGCCCGACCAGCGCGCCGAGGTCGCGCCGGCGGTAGCGCACCAGGTGCAGCACCGGGCCGAACACTTCGCGCTGCAGTTCCGAAATGCTGTCCAGCTCGATCAGCGTGGGCATCACGAAGGTGCCGTGGCGCGTGTCCTGCCCATGCTCGCGGCCCTGGCGGTAGACCTTGTGGCCGCGCGCGCGCATGGCCGCGATGTGGCGCTCGATGCCGTCGCGCGCCTCGGCGTCGATCACCGGGCCCACGTCCACGGCCAGCCGTGCGGGGTTGCCGATGCAGGCCTCGGCCATCGCGCCTTCGAGCATCTCGACCAGCCGGTCGGCCGCTTCTTCCTGCACGCACAGCACGCGCAGCGCCGAGCAGCGCTGGCCGGCGCTGTCGAAGGCCGAGGCCATCACGTCGGTGACGACCTGCTCCACCAGCGCGGAGGAGTCCACGATCATCGCGTTCTGCCCGCCCGTCTCCGCGATCAGCGGCACCGGCGCGCCGTGGGCACCGAGGCGCTGCGACAGCGTCTTCTGCAGGATGCGCGCGACCTCGGTCGAGCCGGTGAACATCACGCCCTGCACACGCGCGTCGGCGACCAGGCTGGCGCCCACCGTCTCGCCGCGGCCCGGCAGCAGCTGCACCGCGGCGCGCGGCACGCCGGCCTGCCACAGCAGGCGCACCGCCTCTGCGGCGACCAGCGGCGTCTGCTCGGCCGGCTTGGCGAGCACCGGGTTGCCGGCCGCGAGCGCGGCGGCCACCTGGCCGGTGAAGATCGCCAGCGGAAAATTCCACGGGCTGATGCACACCATCGGGCCGAGCGCGCGGTGCGTGTCGTTCGAAAAATCGCTGCGCGCCTGCGCCGCATAGAAGCGCAGGAAGTCCACCGCCTCGCGCACTTCGGCAATGGCGTTGGCATAGGTCTTCCCGGCCTCGCGCGCCAGCAGCCCGAGCAGGCGCGGCATCTGTTCTTCGAGCAGATCGGCGGCGCGCTCGAGCATGGCGGCACGCTCGGCGGGCGGCGTGGCGGCCCAGGCGCCGGCAGTGCCCGCGGCTTGCAAAACGGCGGATTCGACATCGGCCGGCGTGGCCTCCCACACCTGCCCGACCACATCGCGATGGTCGGCGGGGTTCAGCACATCGGCCGGTTCGGCTTGCGTGACGGCATCCACCGCTAGCATCGGCCCGGCATGCCAGCCCTCATGCGCGGTGGCCTGCAGGCTCTGGCCCAGCAGGCGCAGGCTGTCGTCGTTCGCGAGATCGAGTCCGCGCGAGTTGCGGCGCTGCGTGCCGTACAGCGCCGCAGGCAGCGCGATGGCCGGATGCGGCAGCCCCACCGTGCCTTCCTGCGCGGCCATGTGTTCCACCGTTGCCACCGGGTCTTCCACCAGCGCTTCGAGCGAAATCGTCGGGTCGGCGATGCGGTTCACGAACGAGGTGTTCGCGCCGTTTTCCAGCAGGCGGCGCACCAGGTAGGCCAGCAGCGTTTCGTGCGTGCCCACGGGCGCATAGATGCGGCACGGCCGCCCGAGCGGGCCGACCACCTGCTCGTACAGCGGCTCGCCCATGCCGTGCAGGCACTGGAACTCGTACTGCCCCGGCTGGTAGCGCGACGGATCGGCCATCGTGTAGATGGCGGCCAGCGTGTGCGCGTTGTGCGTGGCGAACTGCGGGTACACCGCCTCCGGCGCGGCGAGCAGCCTGCGCGCGCAGGCGAGGTAAGACACGTCGGTGTAGGCCTTGCGCGTGTAGACCGGGTAGCCGTCGAGGCCGTCGATCTGCGCGCGCTTGATCTCGCTGTCCCAGTAGGCGCCCTTCACCAGCCGCACCATCAGCCGGTGGCGGCTGCGGCGCGCGAGGTCGATCACGTAGTCGATCACGAAGGGGCAGCGCTTCTGGTAGGCCTGGATCACGAAGCCGATGCCGTTCCAGCCCGCGAGCGCCGGCTCGAAGCACAGGCGCTCCAGCAGGTCGAGCGACAGCTCCAGCCGGTCGGCTTCCTCGGCGTCGATGTTCAGGCCGATGTCGTAGCGCTGCGCCAGCAGCGTCAGTTCGCGCAGCACCGGGTACAGCTCCGCCATCACGCGCGCGTGCTGCGCGCGGCTGTAGCGCGGGTGCAGCGCCGACAGCTTGATGGAGATGCCCGGGCCCTCATACACGCCGCGCGCATTCGAGGCCCTGCCGATCGCGTGAATCGCCTCTTCATAGGCGAGCTTGTAGCGCCTGGCGTCTTCCATGGTGAGCGCGGCCTCGCCCAGCATGTCGTACGAATAGCGAAAGCCCTGCGCCTCCAGTTCGCGCGCGTTGCCCAGCGCCTGCGCGATGGTTTCTCCGGTGACGAACTGCTCGCCCATCATGCGCATCGCCATGTCCACGCCCTTGCGGATCAGCGGCTCGCCGCCCTTGCCGATCAGGCGCGTGAGCACGGCCGACAGGCCGGTCTCGCTGTGCGTGGCCACCAGCTTGCCGGTCAGCAGCAGGCCCCAGGTGGCGGCGTTGACGAACACCGACGGGCTGCGGCCCGCATGCGTCTGCCACTGGCCGTGGGCGATCTTGTCGCGGATCAGCGCGTTGCGCGTCTCGGCATCGGGAATGCGCAGCAGCGCCTCGGCCAGGCACATGAGCGCGACGCCTTCCTGGGACGACAGCGCGTACTCCTGCAGCAGCCCCTGCACGAGGCCGGCACGGCCGCTCGCGTTCTTGCGCGAGCGCAGTTGCCGCGCGATGCGATGCGCCAGCGCATGCGCCTCTTCGGCCTGCCCGCGCGGCAGGCGGGCCTGTTCGAGAAGCGGCGGCAATGCCTCGGTTTCGGCACGGCGCCAGGCCGCGGTGATCTGCTCGCGCAGCGGCGAAGGCCCGGGCGGCAGGCCGTCGGCGAATGCCGCGAAGGAGGAGGGCAGGGGGTCGGAGTCGGTGGTGGTGGTGCTCATGGGCGGCTCGTGCTGGAGATATGTTGGATGATCTGCGCCTGATCGCCGAATTTGTGTTCGAAGATTTGTTGTTCGACAGAGTAAATCGCTAGGTTCAGAGCGACTGGCGCAGTCAGGTTCGCAGATGGCGGCAGGCAGAGAATCCGCCATCCATCCCTTTTTTGGAATTTCGCGAACATGCCCAGCTGCAGAAGGCTCCTTCTTTTCCTCGCGGCCGCGTGCCTGCCGGTGTGTTGGCCGGCCTATGCGGCGGCAGCCGACCCCTCCGCCTGCACGGCCTCGGCGGCCGCGGAATGCCTGCGCAGCTTCACAGCGGACGGTGCCGCAGGTGCGCTGCACTACTACGCCTCGCTCGATCCCGCAGCCGGGCCGACCAAGGCGCTCATCGCCATGCACGGCCACTCGCGCGACGCCAACAAGACCTTCGAGGCAACGCTGCGCACCGTTCGCAACGCCGGCACGCTGGACGACACGCTGGTGATCGCGCCGCTGTTCCAGGTGCCCGCCGACAAAGCCGCGGCAGGCCGCTGCAACACGCCGGGCCTGCCCGCGCCGCAGCCTGGTGACCTGCTGTGGACCTGCGGCTCCTGGCTCGAAGGCGGCCGTTCGGCATCGGGCAGCCGCATCGGCTCGTTCGCGGTCATGGACGCGCTCGTGGCCGAGCTGGTGCAGCGCTGGCCGGGCCTGCGCACCATCACCATCGCGGGCTTCTCGGCCGGCGGGCAGTTCGTGCAGCGCTATGCCGCCTTCGCGCGGACCGGCGGGACTGCGGGCACGGCGGGCAAGGTCGCCATCCGCTACGTGGTCGCCGACCCGAGCACGTGGCTCTATTTCGACCCGGTGCGCCCTCGGTTCGCACCCGACGGCACGTCGGTCGCGGGATTCGCGGTGCCCGACGCCGCCGCATGCCCCGAAACGAACCGCTGGAAGTACGGCACCGACGACCTGCCCGCGCACCTCGGGCGCAGCGCTGAACAGGCCCGCCGGCAGTACGCGGAAGCCGACATCAGCTACCTCGAAGGCGCGCTCGACAGCAACGACGCCAAGGGCACGGCCTACCGCGTTCTCGACCGCTCCTGCGCGGCGCTCGCGCAAGGCACCTTCCGCCTGCAGCGCGGCCTGGCCTATGCGCAGTACGACCGCGCGGTGCTCGCGCCCGAGAAGCAGCGCCAGGTGGTGGTCGTGCCGGGCTGCGCGCACGACGTGGCCTGCGTCTTTCCTTCGGAAGCCGCGCGTGCCGCATTGATCGGCCCTTCGCGGTGAGGGCGAACTGCTAAGAGAAGAGGCTTGACGTAGATTCCGTCATAGTGGATATTTAATCCAATATGAAGGAAATTGAAGAAGCCTCCTCCGGGCTGAACGACCGCATCGCGCAGCGCGTGCGCGACCTGCGCGCGCAGCGCGGCCTGTCGCTCGACGCGCTGGCGACGCACTGCGGCGTGAGCCGTTCCATGATCTCGCTGATCGAGCGCGGCGAAAGCAGTCCCACCGCCGTGCTGCTCGAAAAACTCGCGACCGGCCTCGGCGTGTCACTGGCCTCGTTGTTCGAGGCGCCGGCGCCCGCCGCTGATCCGGTGTCGCGGCTGGCCGGCCAGCTGCAGTGGCGCGACCCGCACTCCGGCTACGTGCGGCGCAACGTGTCGCCCAGCGTCTTCGCTTCGCCCTTGCAGATCGTCGAGGTGCTGTTTCCGCCCAAGGCTCGCGTGGCCTACGAAAGCTCGGCGCGCGAGCCGCTCATCCACCAGCAGGTGTGGGTGCTCGACGGCGTCATCGAACTCACACTGGGCGACGAGAGCCACCGGCTTTCCACCGGCGACTGCCTGGCGATGGTGCTGGACCGCCCCATGAGCTACTACAACCCCTCTCGCGAGACCACCCGCTACGCCGTGGTGATCGCGACCCTGCCTTTTTCCTGGAAATGAGCGACATGACCAACCTCGAAGCGCCGCGCATCCGTCTTCTTTCGGCGGTGGATGATGACCAGCTGCAAGCGCTGGCCGACCTGCTGATCGACTGCGTCGAGGGCGGCGCGTCGGTCAGCTTCATGCATCCGCTCACGCCCGAGCGCGCACAGGCTTTCTGGCGCAACGTGGCCGCGGGCGTGGCCGCCGGCGAGCGCGACTTGCTGGTGGCCGAAGACGCCGAAGGCATCGTCGGCACCGTGCAGGTGGTGCTGGCGCAGCCCGAGAACCAGCCGCACCGCGGCGAGGTTTCCAAGATGCTGGTGCACCGCAGGGCGCGGCGCCGGGGCATCGGCGAGCTGCTGATGCGCGCTGCCGAGCAGCAGGCGCGCGAGCGCGGCAAGACGCTGCTGGTGCTCGACACCTCCAGCCCCGAGGCCGAGCGGCTCTACGTCCGCACGGGCTGGACGCGGGTGGGCAGCGTTCCCGGCTTTGCGCTGCTGCCGCGGGGCGAGCCGTGCGCCACCACCTTTTTCTATCTGGACCTGGCCTGGGCCTAGCGCGCGCCGAACGCCGCGTTCTCGAACAGGTCCTTGAACTCGCGCGGCTGCGAGCGCCAGTACTGGTGCGGCGCCTTCACCTGCGCGCCCAGCTCGGCCGCCGCGTGCCACGGCCAGCGCGGGTCGTACAGCATCGCGCGGGCCAGCGACACCGCGTCGGCCTGCCCGTCGGCAATGATGGCCTCGGCATGGGCCGGCTCGGTGATGAGCCCCACGGCGATGGTCGGCAGCCCGACCTCGGCCTTGATGCGTTGCGCGAACGGCACCTGGTAGCCCGCGCCCAGCGTGATGGCCTGCTGAGGCGACACGCCGCCGCTCGACACATGGATGGCCGCGCAGCCGCGCGCCTTCAGTGCTTGCGAGAACGCGACCGTGCCGTCGAGGTCCCAGCCGCCGGGCACCCAGTCGCTGGCCGACACGCGCACCCACACCGGCCGCTCGGCCGGGAAGGCTTCGCGCACCGCGTCGAACACTTCGAGCGGAAAGCGCATGCGGTTCTCCAGGCTGCCGCCGTATTCGTCGTCGCGGTGGTTGGCGATGGGCGACAGGAACTGGTGCAGCAGATAGCCGTGCGCCGCGTGGATCTCGATGCCGTCGATGCCCAGCCGCGTCGCGCGCCGTGCCGCCGTCACGAAGGCATCGCGCACGCGCCGCAGGCCGGCGGCGTCGAGTGCGATGGGCGGGTCTTCGGTGGGCGAATGCGGAACGGGCGAGGGCGCATATGCCTTCCATCCGCCGGGCTCGCCGGGGCGGATCTGCTTGCCGCCTTCCCAGGGCGCGCGGCTCGATGCCTTGCGCCCCGCGTGCCCCAGCTGCATGGCGATCTTGATGGGCGAAAAAGCGCGCGTGGCATGCAGCACCCGCGCCAGGCCTTCTTCATTGGCATCGGAATAAAGGCCAAGGTCGCCGGGGGAGATGCGCCCTTCGGCCTCCACTGCCGTCGCTTCGATGATCAGCAGCCCCGCGCCGGAAAGCGCCAGGTGGCCGAGGTGGATCAGATGCCAGTCGCCCGGCGTTCCCTCCGTGGCGGAGTACTGGCACATGGGCGCGATGATGATGCGGTTGTCTATCTCAAGCTGGCCGAGCTTCAGGGGCTCGAACAGGCGGGGCGGGAATGTTGGTTGACTCATGATGAGGGTGCGGCTCCACAGGAGCGGCAATTCTGCGGCGCGGGCGCGATTCGCATGCCGGCCGGCGCAGAAGCCTTGCGGCTCGATGCGGTATCGAATGCGTGTGTGTCGGATGCCTTCAGGGCGTGCTCACGCCGACGGGGTGCCTTGCTCCGCGAATGTCCCCCGCCCTTCGGGCTCCTCCTTTATTTCGCTGCGCAAGGCACCCCATCGGCACACCCAACACCGAAATGTTCGAAGGCTGCTTGCCTCGCGGCAGGTCGTCGGTGCGAAAGCAGCGATGCAAATGCGAGGTATCAAAAGGCGACGGCCGAGGTGTATCGAGCACCCCGACCGTCTAACCAGGTTCGTGCAACCACCTTGGAAGGAACCGCACAAAAATGGCTAGCAAGACTATAGCCCGGCCAACTATGCCGGTAGCTTCCGAAGACAACGCCCAGGACCCGGCGGATCTTCTCGAAAACACCCTCTCGCAACTCGAAGCCCTGCTGTGGGTCTGCCACGGCGAAGGCATCGACTGGCACAACGGTGAAGGGCCTCGGCAACTGGACAACCTGCTCTGGCTTGCGGCTGATATGGCTCGCAAGGCGGGGGAGCTGTTTCAGCTGAACGAGAAGGCGCGACGCGCAGCGCCTGAGACCGGCGGCTAGCGGCTGGCGCGCTCTGATGGGTTGCCTAGCCGGGTAGCTTTGCCGCAAGCACGTCGACACTTTGAATGGATGGCGGCTCGGAGAACAACTCCCCCGCCTGTGCCATCAAAGCCGCCGCAACCTTGCCCGACAGATGCGCTTGGCGGCCTGCGTCATCCGGAAAGGCATCGAAGATTCCGAAGGTCGACGGCCCAAGGCGAATGCCGAACCAGGCGGTAGTGGCTGGCTCTTCCATGACGAGAGGAAGACCACCCTTGAGAAAACTCTCGACCTCTTTCTCTTTCCCGGGTTTCGCTTCCAGGCGAACAAACAACGCGACTGTGACCATGACATGCTTCCTTTCTTTCAAAGAATGCGACCGGTCCTGGTCGCATAGGGAAGCGCAGTCTGCGCCATTTCAATGTCCATGTTGCCGACTATTTTTGGTTCATCGGCGCTCGCCGTTCGTAAAAAGCTCAGCGGCGCACCCGCGCATATCCATCTGCAACTCGTCCCAGCGTTCGAACCACCAACGCCACAGCCGCACTCATCGTGCGCAGGACGCCGGGTGCTCCCCGCAGCGAATGTCCTCCGCCCCTCCTTTATTTCGCTGCGCAGGCCACCTCATCGGCGTGAGCGTTCGGCGCTGCTGTGGAAGGTATGCCACGGCGAAGGCATCGACTGGCACAACGGTGAAGCGGCTCGGCACTGGGCAATCTGCTCTGGCTTGCGGCTGATATGGCTCGCAAGGCGGGGGAGCTGTTTCAGGTGAGCGAGAAGGCGCGACGCGGAGCGCCCGAGCCCGGCTGACAGCGGTCGATCTGCGGGCCGCAGATTCAGGTGCGACAGCTGAAGCTTCCGTGATGGCGGAAATTCGGCTTGATTGAGGTGGCTTGTGGGTCCATGGCCCAACCAGCCATTCAGCTGGCCACTTGGATGAACCCCGTAAGCTTTGGAGGGCAGGACTTGCCGGTTTGCGCGTTTCGCTGCCCGCCAGCTTGCTCCAGGTACTCGACAAACCCGTCGAAGGCATTCAACAAGGGCTGGAACCGCTCCGCGTCTCCTTCCAGTTGGCTCAAGGCGTAGCAGGTCGCCTCCAGCGTGGACAGTTGGTCGGGTCCATGGGCTTTGCGGATACGGTAGTGCGAAGGCGGCAGGTTGCGCAGGGCCAAGCGGGGCAACTGTTGCAGTGGCGGGCTTTGGTAGAGCATCTTTCGGCTTTTGCGCCAGGTGCCGTCCAGCACGACCAGACGCAGGCGCGACTGGGCTTGCAGCCACTCGGGCGGTAGCTGGGGTGGGACCCGCAAGTCCGGGGCGGTATCTTGCAGACTGTCCGGGTACAGCAGCAGCGTGTGCTTGCCGTCCACCGGCCAGACCGGCACGGCGAATGCCTCACCCACCACCAGGCGGCAGTGCGCCAAGCTGAGGTGCAGCAGGCGGGCACTGCCTTTGGCCTGGTGTACCTCCAGCGGGTGCTGCAGCACCAGTACCTCCACCGCATGGGCGGTGGGCGCGACCCAGCGGCAAATGCAGCCGCTCAGCGGACGCAGGCAAGCGGTGCACTTGGGGCGTGGGGCTAGAGCGGCGGACATGGCTGGAGTTTATTCAGCGTGCCTAGCTAGACAGTGCATGGAGGGAGATGTCTTTTAGCTTTGGCGGGACCGGCAACCTTGGACAATGCGGGAAGACCGCAGAGGGGCCTGAGCAGTCTTGCGACTCGCTTGAGAGCAGACATTCTCGCAATCGGAAACCACGTCCGCAGCTAAGGGCAACGCAAAACCACCGACGCACCAATAGCCTCAAGGGCCTCAGCGATAGGTCGGAGCTCCGCGTCTACTGGCCACCCTGCTTTGATCCTGAAATTGCCGTTTTCGAGCAACGCCTTAACTTCACTCGGGCTGCGGCCTGTGACTCGACGAATGATGTTGAACACCCTTGATCGATTTTGGCCAATGGATGTCAGCCAGAGTTCTGGATCTGGACATGGACCATAAGAGAGAGGAGGTTCGAAGGCACCGTACTCCTGCTTCAAGCAAGTCATGGCGTCACTCAACGGCTTAGATGCCAAAGCCCGTGCCGCTGGCAGGTGGACAGGGCAAAACCATTCCATGGATCGAGGGTGCCCAGCTGCGCCTTCAGGAAGAGGCAAGTAGTCTGAGAACCTTACGTATCCACCTCCAGCTTGGAAGTACCACGACTCGCAGCGGCAATCCCTGTGGCAGAGGTGACAGTACTGGGTCTTCATATGGGCTTCGTCCGCAGTTGCACGCAAAAGTCCGAATTTGGCCGAGGTTTGACGGCCGCTGCTAACGGCTGGTTGTGGCCGCAAGCCGCGATACATTGTCGGCATGTGTGCGATCAGAAGCAGATTGGCCTATCGAGCGCTTCCGCATCCGCACAGAGGGCTTGCATGGTTTGCTCAAAACCTCTCAAGAACGCCTCGGTACTTGGCTCGTCGCAGTGAACTACAAATAGTTGAGAAACCTCTTCGCGCAACTGAGGCATCAATTCCATCGGCACTGAATCACCACCGTGCGTGCCGTTGTACAACACATGCCCTACCAAAATAGGGAAAGTCTTTCCTGTTCCGTTTGCTCCAAGCTGCTCTCGAAGCATCCCAACGAGGGAAACGTTGCCTATCGGCCTTCTCGCATAGATACCTGACTCGTGTTCACAGGCCGATTCATTCCATTGATCAAATTCGAGCTCGGCTTCCAGATCAAGACCTTCCGTGCTTCTTGAACCATCAGAGTCGACAAACACGTTCCACTCGGACTTCGGTTGCGAAGCTAAGAGCCCTTTTTCAAGGCAGTTGCAGTAGACGCACGCGGAAACACCCATAACAACCTTCCTAAAAAGTGAAGCGCCACCTTGGCGCGGAGCGAAACAGGGCCACGGCATTGAGGGTCTGCATTTGGCCGATTGTCGTCAGCCAACCCTCATCGGGCTTTGGCATCTGTGCCAAGAACAGCACGGTGTGTCGCAGGCGACACCAAGACCCGACTCCCGATAGGAACGACTGCCTTTTCGACGTTGAGCAAGGATACGACCACGCGCCACGTCCGGGTTCGCTGCTCGTCGGTGGGAGCATTTCCAAAGTTGAAGTGCATCATGTGAAGGCGAGCCTGCGCCATGACTTCCTTGCCGTCCGGCGCGACCACAACGACCTGTTCTGCGACATTCTTCCACCCGGCCCGCACTGGGAAATCCGGCACCAAGGTCAGGCCAATTCCTGAGAGCTGAAATCGCTCTGCCACGGTCAGCAATTCGACTGACTTCGCTGAATTGGACTCCTGCAACGAATGACTGGGCTTGGCCGGAAGCACTCTAGACATCGAGGGCTCGCTGCCTGCGGATCTGACGTTTCTGCTCGGCACTGGGTGGCTTGTAGGCGCCGGAAAGACGGCGTCGGAGCGACTTCAACGCGGCGGCTTTTGCGCGCCTCACGGTCGGATCGGTCACCGTCTGCGCCTCTGCCCACTCCAGCGCTCCCTCTATTGGAGCCCCTCTCAAGGCACATAGGCAAAGTGTCTGCTGATGTGATGTGGTGGCGCTGGCGAATGTCTCGATCACCAGGTCTCTCAACTTCTCCTGCTGATCTTGCGGCAGTACCAGACCGTCGTCGAAACTCGTCAACGTATTCAGCGCGCTGAGCGCTTGCCAGAATGGATCGCTTGGCTCGTCTGAAAGCGCAGTGGTCGACATGCAGTAGTCCAACAGAGCCGTGACGCAAGACGCGGTGCGAACTTGCTCAAGAACCGCAATGGCAAACGTCGCGAGCGTCCGATCGGTCAGCAAGTGCTGCAGCGACGCAACGCCGCCGCGGCCGTACGCGACGCAGGCCACGGCCCAGCGCGCGAGCGGCGCCACCCTCGAGCCGTCCTCAAGCAGACCGTCTTCGTGCCATCCGTGTTGCTTGGACAGCCGCTCAATCTCATCGGCGCCGTCAGCGCCATACGCCAGAGAAAACCGAATCAAATCTTCTGGATGAACCGAGCCACCATAGGACAGCGGTCCGGGGCCCTTGGCGGCCTTGCGAGCAAGATCATTGAATTTCATCGGAATTCGGTACGCATGCTTTTGTAGCCGTCGTGTCGTTTGTCAGCTCGCCGTGATCGGAGACCAGGTCGCCGTGATGAGAGCCCGCTTCTGGCCGACTGTAGCCGGTCTCAGCCATCGCAAAAGCCCCTTCACGGCCGCTCGGCGTATGGCAGACTCGCCGCGATTCAACTTCAGGCTGACGGCGGTCAAGTGAGCACTTCTGAGATTTTCCTGATCGCGATGCTGATCATCTTTTCGCTCCCATATCTGGTGTGGCGTCTTGGTCGAACCGATTATTTCGCGCCGCTTGTGGTGGTGCAGATCATCACGGGCATCGTGCTTGGCCCGGGCGTGCTGGGGGCGATGTTCCCCGACTACTACAAGTTCGTCTTCAACGGGCCGGTGATCCAGTCGCTCAATGGAGTCGCGCAGTGGGCCGTGATGATGTTCGTCTGGATCGCAGGCATCGAGCTGGATCTGCGCAAGGCTTGGGAGCATCGTCGCGAGAGCGGGATCACGGCTGGCCTTGCGCTTGGCGTGCCTCTTGTCTTTGGCGCGGCGGCGGCACTGGCGCTGCTTTCCTATCCAGGCTGGATAGGGGCGAAGGCGACCCATTGGCAGTTCGTGCTGGGCATCGGCATGTCGTGCGCCGTGACCGCTTTGCCGATCCTGATTCTGCTGATGGAGAAGCTGCAGATTCTTCGCCAACCAATCGGCCAGCGCATCCTGCGCTACGCGAGCCTGGACGACATCGCCATCTGGGGTGTGCTGGCGCTGATTCTCATGGACTGGGAGCGGGTGGGCAAGCAGGCTGGCTTCCTCGTGGTCTTCGCAGTCTCCGCGGCCGCGTTTCGCTGGCTGATGGTGCGCGTGCCCGAGCGCGACCGGTGGTATGCGGGTCTTATCTGGCTTGCGGCCTGCGGTCTGGGCGCCGACTGGTGCGGCCTGCACTACATGGTCGGCGCATTCATCGCCGGCGCGGTGATGGACGGGGAGTGGTTCGATCAGGAGCAAATGGACTGGCTGCGCCACAACGTCCTGTTGGTGGTGATGCCGGTCTTTTTCCTGAGCACCGGACTGCGCACCAACTGGCAGGTGGGCGGCACGGCGGTCTTCCTGGTCGCGGCGGTACTGCTGGTGGCCTCGGTGGCCGGCAAGCTCATCGGACTCGGCATGGCCGGCCGGCTGTTGAAATGGCAGCCGGGCGAGGGCTCTCTGATCGGTTGGCTGCTCCAGACCAAAGCCCTCATCATGATCATCTTCGCCAACGTCCTGCTGGACAAGGCGATCATCACCAACGAGACCTTTACGGCGCTTCTCGTCATGGCAGTTGCGAGCACCATGCTGACCGTGCCCGCGGTGACTCCAAAGCTCCGGAGGATGCAAGAGATCGTGTTTCGCTCGCGTTGACCAGCCTCGCTCGTCGGCTCGTCCTCGCGGTGGTCTTGGGCAAGCCACGCTTCCTGTGAGCGTCAGCTATTGATTGGCCGTCGACAAGACCAATCCCATGGATTGACGGGATGGCAAGCCGCGCGACGCCCTGTCATCATTCGCCGCTGCATGAACATCGATCCGAACCCCCTCGCCGATCTGTTGAACCGAGCCAGGCAAGCCCTGGCGGACCCGGCGGGCATGCTGCCGGTAGCGAACCCCGCCACCCCGGAGGCCGGATGCGTCGTGTTCTTCGCCACCGGCGAAGGCAGCAGCCGCGCCCGCGTGGCATCCGGCCGTGGCGCCGACGTCGACGCCGCATGGCAAGCGGCCGCCGAAGCCATCGCAGTGCAGGCCGCCCGCGGCGAAAACCCGCCGCAGCGCCTGCGCGCCGAAGTCGTCGACAAAGTCACCCCCATGCGCTGGCGCGAGCTCAAGGCGAAGTTGGCGCAAACCAAGCGCAACTACTTCAACGAAGGCATCGCCTTCGACGCGCGCTTCGAGATGGCCCTGCTCGCGCAGGAAATGCACGGCGGCGCGGTGCTCTACAACGGCGACGTCGACCACGCCGAGCCCAACCCCGGCAACCTGCACCTGCTCGGCAAACGCCGCTTCGGCCGCGAGATCGACTTTCCGGCGGACGACGAAACGCCCGTCTGGTGCTTCACCACCCGCGCCGTGTACGTCGACGCCGAGGGCGCATGGCCCATCACCGCCGAAGGGCAGGCGGCGGGCTTTCGCACCCTCACCGACTGGAACGCGCCGCAGATCCGCACGCTCATCGAGGACGCCAGCACCTACCTCGCCGCCCAGGTCAAGCCCACGGGCGAGTTCGACTACGGCTGGTTTCCCTGCTTCGACCGCCTCATTCCCACCTACAACACGCTGCGCCACGCAAGCTCGACCTACGCCATGCTCGAGGCCTGGGAGCTCACGCGCGACGACACGCTGAAAGCGTCCATCGACCGCTCGATCGGCTTCCTCACGGGCACGCTGATCCGCCCGGCCGTGCTGCCCGACGGCACGCGCGCCGCCTACCTGCTGGACATCGGCAACGAGATCAAGCTCGGCGGCAGCGCCGTGTGCCTGCTCGCGCTGGTCAAGTACACCGAGCTCACGGGCGACAGGCAGTTCCTGCCGCTGCTGGAGCAGCTCGCGCTCGGCATCCGCCACATGCAGGACGCGGAGACCGGCAGCTTCGTGCACGTGCTGAATGCGCCCGCGCTCGACGTGAAGGACAAGTTCCGCGTCATCTACTACGACGGCGAGGCCGCCTTCGGCCTCATGCGGCTGTACGGCCTCACGCGCGACGCGCGCTGGCTCGCGGTGGTCGAGAAAGCCTTCGAGCATTTCATCGCGGCCGAGCACTGGCGCGCGCACGACCACTGGCTGAGCTACTGCGTCAACGAGCTCACCCGCTACCGGCCTGAAACGCGCTACTACCAGTTCGGCCTGCGCAACGTGGCGGGCTACCTGGACTTCGTGCTCGAGCGCATCACCACCTTCCCCACGCTGCTCGAGCTGATGATGGCCGCGCGCGACATGGTGCTGCGGCTCGAAGCCGACCCGGCCCTGCGCCCGCTGCTGGCCGAACTCGACCGCGACAAGTTCGACCGCGCGCTGGCCTACCGCGCCCGCTACCTCGCCAACGGCCACTTCTGGCCCGAGCTGGCGATGTTCTTCCGCAACCCAGACCGCATCGCGGGCTCGTTCTTCATCAAGCACCACAGCTTCCGGGTGCGCATCGACGACGTGGAGCACTACCTGTCGGGCTACGTGGCCTATCACCGCATGCTGAAGGCGAGCGAGGGCCTGCAGCAAGGGCGGCGCGCCGGCACGGTTGCATGGGGCGGCGACGTGAACCTGGGGCGGCGCCAGCATTTCCGCATGCACGAGCTGGGCGGCGCGCGCAGGATGCTCGGCGACATCGCCGCGCTGCGCGATGCCGACCTGCGCATCGTCAATCTCGAATGCGTGGTCGCCACCACGGGAGAGCAGGGCGTGGACAAGGGCGAGGCCGGGCCGTACTACTACCGCGCGCGGCCCGAGATGCTCGCGGTGCTGACCGAGGCCGGCATCGGCATGGTCGCCACCGCCAACAACCACAGCGGCGACTACGGCGCCGAGGCGCTGCTGGAGCAGCGGGCGCACCTCGACGCCGCCGGCATCGCCCATGCCGGCACCGGCCGCACGCTGGAGGCCGCGTTGCGCCCCGCGTTACGCAGTGCGGGCGGCGTGCGCGTGGCGCTGTTCTCGCTCGACGCCACGCAGCCGCGCTTTGCCGCCACCGCCGAACGCGCGGGCGCCGCCTGGCTGCCGCTCGACGACCCCGCCGCATGGACCGCCGAGCTGGCACCGCGCATCGAAGCCGCGCGCCGCGAGGCCGACGTGGTGCTGGTGGCGGTGCACTGGGGCGCCAACCTGGAGACCGAGCCTACGGCGGCCGAGATCGCCGTCGGCCATGCCATCGTCGATGCGGGCGCCGACGCGGTGCTCGGCACTTCGGCGCATGTGCTGCAGGGCATCGAGGTCTATCGCGGCCGGCCGATCCTGCATGACGCGGGCGACCTGCTGTTCGACTCCGTGCGCAACGACCTCGGCGATTCGGGCGTGTTCACGCTGGCGCTGGGCCTGCACGGCGTGGAGGCGGTGGTGTTCACGCCGGTCGGCGTCGGCTACGGCTTCTCGCGCCAACTGGCGGGCGCGGAGGCCGAGGCGCTCGGCGCGCGCTTCGCGGCGCAATGCCGCGCGCTCGGCACGGAACTGGCGGTGGCGCGGGATGGCCGCTGCACGCTGCGGCTGTCGCCGCCGCAGCGCCCGGTGTTCCAGGCCGACCCGGCCGCGGCCGAGGCGCCGCCCTCGCGGCCCGCGCGGCCCGCGCCGGTCGTCGGCCCGGTGCGCGCGCCGCGCCCCGAATGGCTGGTCGATGCGGTGCCGTTCGACGCACACATCAAGCCGCTGCAGTTCGGCCCGCTGCGCCTGCTGGGGCTGCGCATCGCGCCCCGGCAGATCGCCGGGCGGCGCATGCTGTGGGTCGAGTCTTTCTGGTGCGCCGACGAGCCCGTGGCGGCCGACCTGCGGCTGCAGTTCCGCGCGCTGCCGATGCGCAGCCGCACGATGCCGCCTTGGGGCGAGGGCATGGACCACGACCCCTGCGACTGGATGTGGCCCACCAGCCGCTGGGAGCCCGGGCGCATCTACCGCGACCGCTACGGCCTGCGCCCGCCGCGCGCCGGACTGCTCGAAAGCGACGTGCTGCAGATCGAGGTGCGCCTGCGCGGCAGCCTGCCCGGCCTGCCGCCAGAAATCTCGAGCGCACGGCGCCTGCCTGTGTGGTGCGGCCTGCGCGTGCCGGAACTTCCTGTGCCGCTGCCCGAGCGCCCCGCGCCCGTGCTGGCTGCAGACCGCCTGGGCGAGGGCAACGAGCCCGCGCCGGTGTGGACCGCCGCGCAGCTGCAGCAGGTCACGGGCGGCCGCTGGCTGGTGGAACCGCCGCCGGGCTGGTTCGTGAACTCGGTGGTGCGCGGGCCCACTCACATGTCGATGCTGCCGGCGCCGTCGCTCTTCGTGGCTTCCGATTACCGCACGCTCGCAGTGCACGAGAGCTACAGCAAGCCGCGTACCGACAACTGGGACCGCCACCTCGAACTCCCCAGGCTGCAGCACGCGCTGGCCGGCGCCGTGGTCGCGCACGAGGTCGATGGGCTGGACGCGGCCTTCCCGCTGCTGAAGGTGGACGACCCGATTGCCGCGATGCTCGCGCTGGGCGCCGCCGCGCGGGCGCGCTACAAGAGCCTGCTGGTGGGCGTGACCGGCACGGTGGGCAAGTCGTCCACCATCGCCATGCTGCGCGACCTGCTGCCCGAACGCGCGCGCGTGCACACCACCATCGACAACTACAACTCGCGCGTCGGCGTGCCGGCCATGCTGGCCAACCTGGCGGCTGACGCCGACGTGTGCATCCTCGAAATGGCGCAGAGCGGCCTGTGGATGGAGCGCGGCCCCATATCGCTGGTGGCGCGGCCGCACGTGGCCGTCATCACCGAGATCGGGCTGTCGCAGACCCGGCAGGCCTCGACGCTGGAGCTCACGGCCGAATACAAGTCGCGCATCTTCCTGGGCCTGGAGCCCGGCGGCGTGGCCATCGTGCCCGACCACATCGCCTGCCTGCAGCAGGTGGTGCAGGCGGCGGCGCGAACGGCCGGCGCGATCTGGGTGGTGGGCCCGGGGCCCGACGCCAACATCCGCATCGTCGACACGCAGCCCGAGCCCGGCGGCGGCTGCCGCGTGCGCATCGCGATGGCGGGGCGCACCGTGGCGTATTCGTTCCCGCTGCACAGCGCGGGGCTGGTGCGCAATTCGGCGCTGGCCTTCGCGGCCCTGGTGGCCATGGGCTTCGACGCCGAAGCCGCCTGCGCGCGCATGCCGCATGTGCGCCTGCCGGCCTCGGTGATGCAGGTGCATCCGCTGCGCACGCAGGCCGGCGTGCAGGCCACGCTGATCGACGACAGCTGGAACGCCGAGGTCCTGTCGATGCGCAATGCCATGGAGTTCGTGCGCGGCTTCCAGCACGCGGCGCAGGGCCCGGTCGTGCGCAAGATCGGCGTGCTGGGCCGCATCATCAACCTCGACAAGGACGCCGAGGCCATGCACCGCAGCCTGGCCGCGCCGCTGCTGCAGTCGGGCATCGCGCACGTGGTGACGCACGGCGACGAGATGCGCTGGCTGCGCGAGGAAGTGCCGGCCGAGCTGCTCGGCCCGCACTTCGACGACGCGGCACAGCTCGCGGGCTACCTGGGCGACTTCCTGCGCGACGGCGACCTGGTGCTGGTGAAGGGCGACCGCATCGGGTCCGACTTCGGCGAGGTGCCCGTGCTGCTGCGCAAGCTATGAGCATGCTTGGCTACCTGTGGCGGCACGCCCGCGGCGCCTTCGTCGTGCTGTGCGCGCTGGCGCAGGCCGCCTGCGCGCAGCGCACCGGCCCCGACGTGCCGCGCCCCTTTGCCGCCGGCAACGACGAGGTGCTGCACTGGAACCAGCCCGCCGACCGCGCGAGCTGCCCCGACCGTGCGGGCTACCTGTGGGTGCAGCCGGTGGAGGGGCCGGCGTGCATCCGCTACTTCGCGAGCGACGACATCGACGGCGCGCGCATCGCCATCGTGCAGTTCTCGGGCGACCGCGACAGCGTGATGGACCAGGCGCCCACGCGCATTCCCGGCAACACCGAGCCGCTGCGCACGCTCGACGCGCAGCGCAGCCGCGACCGCGCCGGCGTGCCCTGGGTCTTCGTCGCGCGGCCGGGCACCTACGGCTCGTCGGGCGACCACCGCAAGCGCCGCGAGCTGGTGGAGTTCCATGCGCTGGACGCCGCGCTCGACGCGCTGATGCAGCGCCACAAGCTGCAGCGCATCGTCATCCTCGGCCACAGCGGCGGCGCCACGGCGGGCGCCGCGCTGCTCACGCTGGGGCGCACGCGCGTGGCCTGCGCCGTGCTGACATCGGGCGCCTTCGCGCTGCTGGAGCGCGCGACGCTGCTGGGCCGCTCGAACGGCGGGCGCACCGACACCACCGGCAGCGCGCAGTTCTACGACCCGCTCGACCACGTGGGCGGCATCGCGCGCGACCCGTCGCGGCGCATCGTGCTGATCGGCAACCGCGACGACCGCAACACGCCCTTCGCGCTGCAGCAGCGCTTTGCCGACGCGGTGGGCAAGGCCGGGCACCGCGTGGAGATCCGCACGCACGCGGCCGAGCCGCCCGAATATCACGACCTCACCGACCGCATCGGCCTGCGCACCGCCTCGCTGTGCGCGCGCGAGGCGCTGTTTCCCCAGCTTCCAGAACGCACACCCCCATGAGCAGCTCCATCACCTCGCGCGCCTACGGCCGCATGCCCGACGGCCGCGCCGTGACCGAATACACGCTCGACAACGGCCGGGGCCTGAGCCTGAGCGCCATCAACCTCGGCGGCATCGTCACCGCGCTGCGCGTGCCCGACCGGCACGGGCAGCCCGCGAACATCGTGCTGGGGCTGCCGTCGCTGGCCGAATACCTGAAGCCGCATCCGCACTTCGGCACCATCGTCGGCCGCTTCGCGAACCGCATCGCGGCGGGGCGCTTCACGCTCGATGGCGTGGCTCGGCAACTCGTGCTGAACGACGGCCCCAACTCGCTGCACGGCGGCGCGAAGGGCTTCGGCACGCGCTTCTGGGACATCGTGCCGCTGACGGCACAAGAGGCCGGCGGCGACATCGCCATCGAGCTGCGCTACACCAGCCCCGACGGCGAAGAGGGCTACCCCGGCGAACTGCGCGCGACGGTGCGCTACACCCTGAGCGCGACGGCGAACACCTGGCGCATCGACTACAGCGCACTGGCCGACCGGCCCACGGTGCTGAACCTGAGCCATCACGACTACTTCAACCTTGGCGGAAACGCCGGCGGCTCGGTCATGGACCACCGGCTCACGCTGCCGGCAAGCCGCTATTGCCCGGTCGATGCCACGCTCATACCGACCGGCCTGGCCGACGTGGCCGGCACGCCGTTCGACTTTCGCGCCGGCACGCTCATCGGCGAGCGCATCCGCCAGGGCCATGAGCAACTGCTGCTCGCGCACGGCTACGACCACAACTGGGTGCTGGACCGGAGCCCCGCGCACCAGGGGCTGGCGCTGGCGGCGCGGCTGGCGCACGAGGCGTCGGGCCGCGTGATGGAAGTGCACACCAGCGAACCCGGCGTGCAGTTCTATTCGGGCAACTTCCTCGACGGCAGCCTGCTGGGCAGCGGCGGCGCGAGCCTGCGGCAGGGCGACGGGCTGTGCCTGGAAACGCAGCACTTCCCGGATTCGCCGAACCGGCCGGACTTTCCCTCCACGGTGCTGCGACCTTCCGAGGTGTTCCGCAGCGCGACCGAGCACCGGTTCGGCATCGGCTGAAGCAGCGAGGCTCAGCCCGCGAAAAGCGCCGTCGGCACGCCGGGGCTGCCGATGCGCACCTTGAAAAGGCCTCCGGCCAGCGGCTCGGCAGCCTGCTTCTCGGGCGTGAGGCTGTTGCGCGCGGTCGTGATGTAGAGCGTGCGCAGGTCGGCGTCGCCGAAGGCGCAGTCGGTCACGTGGCTCGCGGGTATGTCGATGCGGCACAGCTCGGCCGCGCTCACCGGGTCGTGGCAGGTGACGCAGGCGCCGCCCCAGTGCGCGATCCACAGGCGCCCGGCGGCGTCGGTGGTCATGCCGTCCGGCAGGCCGTCGGGCTTGGGGAAGCGGTGCCACTCGCGCCGGTTCGACACGCTGCCGGCTTCCATGTCGAAGTCGTAGGCGTAGAGCTTGTTGAGCACCGTGTTGTTGAAGTACATGGTGCGGCCGTCGCCCGACCATGTCGGCCCGTTGGTCACCTCGAAGCCGTCGTCGTGCCGGGTGCAGCGGCCGTCGGCGTCGTAGCGGTAGAGCGCGCCGGTGGGGGCCTTGCAGTCGAAGTCCATGCTGCCGGCCCAGAAGCGGCCGCGCGCGTCGCACTTGCCGTCGTTGAAGCGGTTGCCGGTGCGCTCGGTCTCGGGCTGGTGCAGGTAGCGAGGCTTCGCCTCGTCGCCGGGCACGGTGGTGTCGAACAGCGCGAAGCCGCGCCGCAGCGTGATGAAGAGGCCCGGCGCCAAGGCGCGCTCGGCGATGGCGGTGATCTCCTCGTCGAAGGTCCAGGTGCGTTGCGCGCCCGTGGCAGGGTCCAGGCGGAACAGGCGCGGCGTGAGGATGTCGATCCAGTAGAGCGCCTGCTCGCGCTGCGACCACATCGTGCCTTCGCCGAGGTTGGCGCCCGCGGGCCAGATGCATTCGGGCGGGCCTTCGACGACCGGCGGGGAGTAGGAGGAAGCGGTGTTTGTCTCGTGCTTGTTCATTTGTTGTTTCCGTTGCTCGGTGTCATGTCTTCTTGACGCGGCGGATCGTATCAAGGCATATTGATAACCGAAATCAAAAATACTGGCATCGATTGATATTCATATTGCAATGTCGGTTGCCGGGCATCTGGAGACCATTTCTTGAATTCCCCTCAGCTTTCCATTCATCCGAGCCTGAAGGACCGCACGGTGTTCGTCACCGGCGGCGGCAGCGGCATCGGCGCGGCCATCGTCTCTGCCTTCGCGGCGCAGGGCGCGCGCGTGGCCTTCGTCGACATCGCCGAGAGCGCCAGCGCGGAACTCGCGCGGCAGATCGTGGCGGCCGGCCATGCGGCGCCGTGGTGGCGCACCTGCGACGTGCGCGACATCGCCGCGCTGCAGCAGGCCATTGCCGATGCGGCGGGCGAGCTCGGCGACTTCGCGGTGCTGGTCAACAACGTGGCGAGCGACGACCGCCACACGCTCGAGTCGGTCACGCCCGACTACTACGACAACCGCATGGCCATCAACGAGCGGCCGGCGCTGTTCGCGATCCAGTCGGTGGTGCCGGGCATGAAGCGGCTGGGCTTCGGCTCGGTGGTGAACCTGGGCTCCACCGGCTGGCAGACCAAGGGCTCGGGCTACCCCTGCTATGCGATCGCCAAGTCGTCGGTGAACGGCCTCACGCGCGGGCTGGCGGTGGACCTGGGCCGCGACCGCATCCGCATCAACACCGTGTCGCCCGGCTGGGTGATGACCGAGCGGCAGGTGAAGCTGTGGCTCGACGAGGAAGGCGAGAAGGCCTTGCACCGCAACCAGTGCCTGCCCGACAAGCTGATGCCGGAAGACATCGCGCGCATGGTGCTGTTCCTCGCATCCGATGACGCGAAGATGTGCACCGCTCAGGAATTCACCGTGGACGCCGGCTGGACCTGAAGCCGCGGCGGCCATCCGCCCTCAGTCGATCTCGAATTTGCGGCCGTACACGCTGAGGCTCGCGGTCTTCAGCGCCTTCATCATCACCCTGGCCGCCGGCGACAGCAGCCGGTCGGTGCGCGTGATGATGCCGAAGGCGTCCATGTGGCAGGGCATGTTCAGCGGCAGCAGCGACACGATGCCGTGCGACGCGTAGTAGCGCGCCACGTCGGTCGCCAGCACCGCCACCATGTCGCTCTGCTGCAGCATGCGCGTGATGAAGAGCAGGGCGGGGCTCTCGATGGTGTTGGTCGGCGGCGCCAGGCCTTCTTCCTGGAACATCAGCTCGAAGCGGTGGCGCAGCACGCTGCCCGCGGGCGGCACGATCCAGCCGGCGCTCACCACGTCGCGCAGCGTGAGGCCGCTCACGCCCAGCAGCGGATGGCCCGGCCGCACCAGCGCGCACACCGGCTCTTCGCTCAATGCCTCGTAGCGCAACTGCGCCTTGTCGTGCTCGGCGAACAGGCGCGCCACCAGGATGTCGAGCTTGCCCTGCTCGAGCCGCTCGATCAGCACCGGGCTGGTTTCTATCTCCAGCGACACCCGCAGGTCGGGCTGCTCGCGCTTGACCATGGCCACGGCCGGCGGCAGCAGCGTGAGCCCCGGCGCGGTGATGGCGCCCACGCTCACCTGGCCGAAGCGCCCGGCCTTCAGCGCGGTGAGTTCGTCGTGCGCCTGGTTCAGGCTCGCGAGCGCGACGCGGGCGTGGCGGATCATGGTCTCGCCGTACCAGGTCGGGCGCATGCCGCGCGGCAGGCGGTCGAACAGCGGCACCTCCAGCACGTCTTCCAGGTCCTTCAGCAGCTTGGAGGCGGCCGGCTGCGTCATGTTGAGCACCTGCGCCGCGCGGTGGATGTTGCCTTCCTCGGCCAGCGCCACGAGCAGCAGCAGTTGCCGCGTCTTGAGCCGGGCGCGGATGAACCAGTGGTTGTAGTTCGTCATTTTTCTTAAGACCAAGGACTGATCGGGTTTTCCAGAATCCAGCGATTGATATGAATTTTGCGTAAAAAACGATTGGATCGATATCGATTCTGTTCTTAGACTGCCCTCCGATTCAAGAACAACAGAGACAAGGTCGACGCTACGGTGATTCACGGCGAGATTCATCTGCACGTGCGGCAGTACATCAACGGCCGCTGGGAAACCAGCGCGACCACGGGTGTGAGCGCCAATCCCTCGGACACCAGCGAAGTGGTGGCCGAGTACGCACGTGCCGACCGCCGCCAGGCCGAAGCCGCCATCCGCGCCGCCACCGAAGCCTTTCCGCACTGGAGCCACAGCACGCCGCAGCGGCGCGCCGACGTGCTCGACCGCATCGGCGCCGAGCTGCTGGCGCGCAAGGACGAGCTGGGCCTGCTGCTGGCGCGCGAGGAAGGCAAGACGCTGCCCGAGGCCGTGGCCGAAGTGGCCCGCGCCGGCCAGATCTTCAAGTTCTTCGCCGGAGAGGCCATCCGTGGCGGTGCGGGCGGCGGCGGCGGGGAGAACGTGGCCTCGGTGCGCGCGGGCGTGCAGGTCGACGTCACGCGCGAGCCGGTGGGTGTGGTCGGCCTCATCACGCCGTGGAACTCGCCCTTCGTCATTCCCGCCTGGAAGATCGCGCCCGCGCTGGCCCACGGCAACAGCGTGGTGTTCAAGCCGGCCGAGCTGGTGCCGGCCTGCGGCTGGGTGCTGGCCGAGATCATCAGCCGCGCCGCCCTGCCGGCCGGTGCATTCAATCTTGTGATGGGCAGCGGCCGCGAGGTGGGGCAGGCGCTGGTCGACAGCGCGCTGGTCGATGCGCTGAGCTTCACCGGCTCGGTGGCCAACGGCGAACGCATCCTGCAGATTGCCGCCGCGAGGCGCGCGAAGGTGCAACTGGAAACCGGCGGCAAGAACGCGCTGGTGGTGCTGGCCGATGCCGACCTCGACCGCGCCGTCGACTGCGCGGTGCAGGGCGCGTATTTTTCCGCCGGCCAGCGCTGCACCGCGTCGAGCCGGCTCATCGTCGAAGCACCGGTGCACGACGCCTTCGTGGCCAAGCTGCGGCAGCGGCTCAAGGCGCTGAAGATCGGCCATGCGCTGGAACGCGGCATCGACATCGGCCCGGTGGCCGACGAGGAGCGCCTGGCGCAGAACCTCGCGTGGGTCGGCATCGCGCGCGAGGAAGGCGCCGAGCATGTGTGGGGCGGCGAGGCGCTGGAGCGTGCCACCCGCGGCCACTACATGAGCCCCGCGCTGTTCCTGGCGAAGCCTTCGCACCGCATCGCGCGCGAGGAAGTCTTCGGCCCGCTGGCCTGCGTGCTGCGCGCCGACGACTACGACGAGGCGCTGGCGCTGTGCAACGACACGCCCTTCGGCCTGTGCGCGGGCATCTGCACCAATTCGCTGAAGCACGCCATGCATTTCAGGCGCCATGCCGTGGTCGGCATGACGATGGTCAATCTGCCGACCGCGGGGGTGGACTTCCACGTGCCCTTCGGCGGCCGCAAGGGGTCGGGCTACGGGCCGCGCGAACAAGGGCGCCACGCCGCGGAGTTCTACACGACGGTGAAGACCGGCTACATGCTGGCCTGACCTGACGGGGTTTCGTTCATCACTACTACCAACAGTCAACTGCAAGTCCTCACGACATCGAGAAGGAGACATCCCATGACCATGAATCGCCGCACCCTCAACACCGCGCTCGCCGCCGCAGCCCTGGGCAGCATGCTGCCTGTGTCCGTCTTCGCGCAGAAGAAGCTCGTGCTGGGCTTCGCGCAGGTGGGTGCCGAAAGCGAATGGCGCACCGCCAACACCGAGTCGATCAAGTCGTCCGCCAAGGACGCGGGCATCGAGCTGAAGTTCTCCGACGCGCAGCAGAAGCAGGAGAACCAGATCAAGGCCATCCGCTCCTACATTGCGCAGAAGGTCGACGTGATCGCCTTTTCGCCGGTGGTCGAGTCGGGCTGGGAAACCGTGCTGCGCGAGGCCAAGGCCGCCAAGATTCCGGTGGTGCTGACCGACCGCTCCGTCAACACCAAGGACGACTCGCTCTACGTGACCTTCATGGGTTCCGACTTCGTCGAGGAAGGCCGCAAGGCCGGCCGCTGGCTGGTCGAGAAGATGAAGGACCAGAAGGGCGACGTGAACATCGTCGAGCTGCAGGGCACCGTGGGCTCGGCCCCGGCCATCGACCGCAAGAAGGGCTTCGAGGAAATCATCAAGGCCGACCCGAAGTTCAAGATCATCCGCTCGCAGACCGGCGACTTCACCCGCGCCAAGGGCAAGGAGGTGATGGAAGCCTTCCTGAAGGCCGACGGCAAGAAGATCAATGTGCTGTTCGCGCACAACGACGACATGGCCATCGGTGCGATCCAGGCCATCGAAGAGGCGGGCCTGAAGCCCGCGAAGGACATCGTCATCATTTCCATCGACGGTGTGAAGGGCGCCTTCGAGGCCATGATCGCCGGCAAGCTCAACGTGTCGGTGGAGTGCAGCCCGCTGCTCGGCCCGCAGCTCATGCAGGCGGTGAAGGACATCAAGGACGGCAAGACGCTGCCCAAGCGCATCGTGACAGTGGAGAGCATCTTCCCCATGGAAGTGGCCGCCAAAGAGTTTCCCAACCGCAAGTACTGAGGACACCCCGACATGAAACGCAAATTCCTCAAGGCATCGCTCGCGGGCATCGCGTTCGCCATCGTCGGCTTCTCGCCGCTGGCCAGCGCGCAGGACAAGGGCCTGATCGCGATCTCGATGCCCACCAAGTCGTCGGCGCGCTGGATCGCCGACGGCGCCAACATGGTCAAGTACTTCAAGGACAAGGGCTACAAGACCGACCTGCAGTACGCCGACGACGACATTCCCAACCAGCTCGCGCAGATCGAGAACATGGTGACCAAGGGCTCCAAGGTGCTGGTCATCGCGGCCATCGACGGCACCACGCTGTCCGACGTGCTGCAGAAGGCGGCCGACAAGGGCGTGAAGGTCATTGCGTACGACCGGCTCATCAAGGGCTCGAAGAACGTCGACTACTACGCCACCTTCGACAACTTCCAGGTCGGCGTGCTGCAGGCGCAGTCGATCGAGGCGGCGCTGGGCCTGAAGAGCGGCAAGGGGCCGTTCAACATCGAGCTGTTCGGCGGCTCGCCCGACGACAACAACGCCTTCTTCTTCTACAACGGCGCGATGTCGGTGCTCGACCCGTACATCAAGAGCGGCAAGCTGGTGGTGCGCAGCAAGCAGATGGGCATGGACAAGGTCGGCACGCTGCGCTGGGACGGCGCCGTGGCGCAGGCGCGCATGGACAACCTGCTGTCGGCCTACTACACCAAGGACCGGGTGGATGCGGTGCTGTCGCCGTACGACGGCCTTTCCATCGGCATCCTGTCGTCGCTCAAGGGCGTGGGCTACGGCTCGGGCTCGCAGCCGATGCCCGTCGTGTCGGGGCAGGACGCCGAGGTGCCTTCCATCAAGTCGATCCTGCGCAAGGAACAGACTTCGACCGTGTTCAAGGACACGCGCGAGCTGGCCAAGGTGACGGTGTCGATGGTGGACGCGATGCTCTCGGGCAAGACGCCCGAGGTGAACGACACCAAGACCTACAACAACGGCATCAAGGTGGTGCCCTCCTACCTGCTCAAGCCGGTGAGCGTGGATGCATCGAACTGGAAGCAGGTGCTGGTCGACAGCGGCTACTACAAGGAAAGCCAGATCAAGTGAGCATCGGAGGCAGCCTCGCCGATGCCGGCGCAATCCTCGAGATGCGCGGCATCACCAAGACGTTTCCCGGCGTGAAGGCGCTGAGCAACGTCAACCTCGGCGTGCGCGCCGGGGAGATCCATGCCGTGGTGGGAGAGAACGGCGCGGGCAAGTCGACGCTCATGAAGGTGCTCAGCGGCGTCTACCCGTGCGACTCCTACGAGGGCGAGATCCGCTTCGAGGGCGAGGTGCGCCGCTTCAGGGGCATTGCCGACAGCGAGAAGCTCGGCATCATCATCATCCACCAGGAACTGGCGCTGGTGCCGCTGCTGTCGATTGCCGAGAACATCTTCCTGGGCAACGAGATCACGCGCGGCGGCGTGATCGACTGGTTCGCCGCCTATGCGAAGACGCGCGAGCTGCTCGCCAAGGTGGGCCTGCAGGAGCCGCCGACCACGCTGGTGACCGACCTGGGCGTGGGCAAGCAGCAACTGGTGGAAATTGCCAAGGCGCTGGCCAAGGAAGTGAAGCTGCTGATACTCGACGAGCCCACCGCCAGCCTCAACGAGCGCGACAGCGACGCGCTGCTGATGCTCTTGCTGGAGCTCAAGCGCCAGGGCATCGCGTCGATCCTCATCTCGCACAAGCTCAACGAGATCGCCAAGGTGGCCGACTCGATCACCGTGCTGCGCGACGGCGCGACCGTCGAGACCATGGACTGCCGCGCGCAGCCGATCAGCGAGGACCGCATCATCCGCGGCATGGTCGGGCGCGACATGGCGCATCGCTATCCGCAGCGCGCGCCGAAGATCGGCGAGACCGTGTTCGAGGTGCGCGACTGGCGCGTGCACCATGCGCTGCACGCCGACCGCGAACAGATCAAGGGCGTGAGCCTGAACGTGCGACAGGGCGAGATCGTCGGCATCGCGGGCCTCATGGGCGCGGGCCGCACCGAGCTGGCCATGAGCGTGTTCGGCAAGTCCTACGGCCAGCGCATCAGCGGCTCGGTGTTCATGCACGGCAAGCCGGTGGACGTGAGCACGGTGCGCAAGGCCATCGACCACGGCATCGCCTACGTCACCGAAGACCGCAAGGGGCTGGGGCTGGTGCTGGAGGAAGACATCCGCAGGAACATCAGCCTGGCCAACCTGGAGGCGGTGGCCGATTCGGCGGTGATAGACACCGGCCGCGAATTCAAGGTGGCCAACGAATACCGCAAGGCACTCAACATCCGCTGCTCCGGCGTGGAGCAGCTGGTGGTCAACCTGTCGGGCGGCAACCAGCAGAAGGTCGTCTTGAGCAAGTGGCTCTTCACGAAACCCGAACTGCTGATCCTGGACGAACCCACGCGCGGCATCGACGTGGGCGCCAAGTACGAGATCTACACCATCATCGACCAGCTCGCGAGCGAGGGCAAAGGCATTCTCATGATTTCTTCTGAACTGCCGGAACTGCTCGGCATGTGCGACCGCATCTACGTGATGAATGAGGGCCGCTTCGTGGCCGAGTTCACTGCGGCCGAGGCTTCGCAGGAACGCATCATGCATGCCATCGTCAGCGCGGGGAGTTCCGTCCATGTCGCAGCCTGAAGTCAACGCGATGAAGCCGGCGGTGCCGGTGCAGGAAGGCGCGGCCAGGCTGCATGCCGGCTTCCTGAAGAACAACCTGCGCGAATACGGCATGCTGATCTCGCTGGTCGCGATCATGGTGCTGTTCCAGGTGCTGACCGACGGCACCTTGCTGCGTCCGCTCAACCTCACCAACCTGCTGCTGCAGAACAGCTACGTGGTCATCATGGCGCTGGGCATGCTGCTGGTGATCGTGGCGGGGCACATCGATCTTTCGGTGGGCTCCGTGTGCGGCTTCATCGGCGCGCTGGCGGCGGTGCTGATGGTGGAGTACGAGTGGCACTTCGTGCCGACGGCCATCGTGAGCATCCTCGCGGGCGCCGTCATCGGCGCGGCGCAGGGCTGGTTCGTGGCGTTCCGCAAGATTCCGTCGTTCATCGTCACGCTGGCGGGCATGCTGGTGTTCAAGGGGCTCACGCTGGCCTTGCTGGCGGGGCAGTCGGTGGGGCCGTTTCCGGTGGCGTTCCAGCGGCTCAGCTCGGGCTTCATTCCCGATCCGCTGGGCGGAGACACACTGCGCCTCACGTCGCTCATCGTGGGCGCGCTGGCCGCCGTGGCACTGGTGTTCTTCAAGCTGCGGGGCCGCGCAAAGCTGGCGGCGCACGGCATGGAGCAGGAGCCGTATGCCTTCTTCCTGGTGAAGAACCTGTTCTTCGCGGCCATCATCCTGTTCTTCAGCTACCTGCTGTCCACCTACAAGGGCCTGCCGAACGTGCTGATCGTGATGGCGGTGCTGATCGTGGTGTACGACTTCGTCACCAACCGCACCACCCTCGGCCGGCGCATCTATGCGCTGGGCGGCAACGAGAAGGCGGCGCGGCTGTCGGGCGTGAAGACGCAACGGCTCGCGTTCCTCACCTTCGTGAACATGGGCGCGCTGGCGGCGCTGGCGGGCCTGGTGTTCGCGGCGCGGCTCAACACGGCCACGCCCAAGGCGGGCCTGGGCTTCGAGCTGGACGTGATCGCGGCCTGCTTCATCGGCGGCGCCTCGGCTTCGGGCGGCGTGGGCCGGGTGATGGGCGCGGTGATCGGCGCCTTCATCATGGGCGTGATGAACAACGGCATGTCGATCCTGGGCATCGGCATCGACTACCAGCAGGTCATCAAGGGCCTGGTGCTGCTGGCGGCGGTGTTCATCGACGTCTACAACAAGAACAAGTGACGGCTTCGCATGGCTGACGACGACACTCCCTCGCCCGTGCTGGAGCTCAAGGGCATCCACAAGCAGTTCGGCGGCATTCCGGTGCTGCGCGACGTGCAGCTGCGCTTGTACCCGGGCGAGATCCATGCGCTGATGGGACAGAACGGCGCGGGCAAGTCGACGCTGATCAAGGTGCTGACCGGCGTGCTGCCATCGAGCGGCGGCCAGATATTCCTCGACGGCCAGCCGATTCACCCGCATTCGCCGCTGGAGGCGCAGAAGCTGGGCATCAGCACGGTCTACCAGGAGGTGAACCTGTGCCCGAACCTGTCGGTGGCGGAGAACGTGTTTGCCGGGCGCTATCCGCGCTGCGGTGTGGCGCAGGGCTTTCGCATCGACTGGGCCAGCGTCAATCGGCGCGCCGAAGAACTGCTGGCGCGCATCGGCCTGGACATCGACGTGACGCGGCTGCTGTCGAGCTACTCGGTGGCGGTGCAGCAGATGGTGGCCATTGCGCGGGCATTGGGCGTGTCGTCGAAGGTGCTGATCCTCGACGAGCCGACCTCGAGCCTGGACGACGACGAGGTCGAGAAGCTGTTCGAGGTGCTGCGGCGTTTGCGCGGCGAGGGGCTGGCGATCGTCTTCGTCACGCACTTTCTCAACCAGATGTATGCGGTGTCCGACCGCATCACGGTGCTGCGCAACGGCAGCTGGATCGGCGAATGGAAGGCGGCCGACCTGGGGCCGCAGGCGCTGATCGCCGCGATGCTGGGGCGCGAACTGGCGGCGCAGTCGGCACGGCCCGCGGCGTTGCCCGCGTTCGACGAAGCCGCGCCTGCATTGCTGCAGGCCGAGGGGCTGGGCCAGGCCGGTCAACTGCAGGCGACGGACTTGCGCGTGCGTGCCGGCGAGGTCGTCGGCATCGCCGGCCTGCTGGGCGCGGGCCGCACGGAGCTGGCTCGGCTGCTGTTCGGGCTGGAGTCGCCCGACCGTGGCGTGCTGAAGGTCGATGGCCGTTCCGTCAGTTTCTCGAACCCGGCCGATGCGATCCGCGAAGGCCTCGCGCTGTGCCCCGAGGAGCGCAAGACCGACGGCATCGTTGCGGAGCTGTCGGTGCGCGAGAACATCGCGCTCGCCCTGCAGGCGCGGCTGGGCACGCGGCGCTTCCTGTCGCATGCGGAGCAGACCGAGATGGCGCAGCGTTTCGTCAAGTCGCTGGGCATCAAGACGGCGAGCGTCGAGACGCCCATCGGGCTGCTCTCGGGCGGCAATCAGCAGAAGGCCATGATCGCGCGCTGGCTCGCGACCGAGCCGCGGCTCCTGATACTCGACGAGCCGACACGCGGTATCGACGTGGCGGCCAAGCAGGAGATCATGGAGGAGATCCTGCGGCTCGCTAAGGCAGGCATGGCGGTGATCTTCATCTCGTCGGAGATGAGCGAGGTGGTGCGCGTGGCGCATCGCATCGTGGTGCTGCGGGACCGCAAGAAGGTGGGGGAGCTGCCGGGTGGGGCGACCGAGGACGAGGTCTACGAAATGATTGCGGCCGCATGATGCATCTCCTTTCTTTCTCCCTCCCCTTCAGGGGAAGGGCAGGGGTGGGGGCAGGCGGCCTCCACCATCGCGCGGTGTCCGAGTCCGCATGCCCCCATCCCGGCCTTCCCCCGCAAGGGGAAGGAGCAAGGCAGAACACATGAACCGCCTTTCATCTCTCATGAGCCATCGCCTGGCCTGGCCCATCGTCACCCTCGTGCTCCTGCTCGCGGTGAACACGGCCTTCAATGCCAGCTTCCTGCACCTCGAATGGCGCGATGGGCACCTGTACGGCAGCCTGATCGACATCCTGAACCGCGCGGCGCCGCTGGTGCTGGTGTCGCTCGGCATGACGCTGGTCATCGCCACGCGCGGCATCGACATCTCGGTGGGCGCGGTGGTGGCCATCGCCGCGGCGCTCGCGGCCTGGATGATCGGCGGCTCGGTGGCCAGCGACGTGAGCCGCTTCCCCATGTCGCTTGCCATCCTCGCGGCCATCGGCATCGCGCTGTTGTGCGGGCTGTGGAACGGCCTGCTGGTCGCCAAGGTCGGCATGCAGCCGATCATCGCGACGCTGATCCTCATGGTGGCGGGGCGCGGCATTGCGCAGCTCATTGCCGACGGACAGATCATCACGATCTACTACAAGCCCTTCTTTTTCCTGGGCAGCGGCTACCTGCTGGGGCTGCCGTTCTCCCTGTTCATCGCGGCGGCGGTGTTCGTGCTGCTGTACCTGGCCATCACGCGCACCGCGCTCGGGCTGTTCATCCAGGCGGTGGGCATCAACCCGACGGCGGCGCGGGTGGCGGGCGTGCAGTCGCGGCGCCTGATCGTCGGGGCCTACGCGTTCTGCGGTGCCTGCGCCGGCGTGGCGGGCCTGCTGATCAGCTCCAACGTGAAGAGCGCGGACGGCAACAACGCGGGGCAGCTGATCGAGCTCGATGCGATCCTGGCGGTGACGCTGGGCGGCACGGCGCTGACCGGCGGGCGCTTCAGCCTCGTGGGCAGCGTGATCGGCGCGCTGATCATCCAGACGCTGACTTATGCGATCTATTCGCTGGGCGTGCCGCCGGAGATCAACCTGGTGGTGAAGGCGGGCGTGGTGTTCGCGGTGATGCTGCTGCAGTCGCCGGAGTTCAGGGCGCAAGTGCGGTCGCTGGTGCAGCGGCCCGCGCATGAAGGAGCGCGGTCATGAGCGCGGTGATCGACGTGACACCCTCGCCGCAACCTTCGCCCGCTTCTCCCGCGCGCGGGAAAGGAAGCAGGAAGGGGCTCAACCCCAAGTACCTGCCGCTGGCGGCGACCATCTCGCTGTTCGTGCTGGTGGCCACGCTGGGTTCGGTCTTCTACGACGGGTTCTTTTCGGCGCAGGTGTTCCTCAACCTGCTGATCGACAACGCCTTCCTCATCGTCGTGGCGGTGGGCATGACCTTCGTGATCCTCTCGGGCGGCATCGACCTGTCGGTGGGCTCGGTGATCGCGCTGACCACCATGGTGTCGGCCTCGCTGGTAGAAAAACACGGCTGGAGCCCCGGCGTGGTGATTCCGCTGGTGCTGGTGATGGGCACGGCCTTCGGCGCCTTCATGGGGCTGCTGATCGAACGCTACCGGCTGCAGCCCTTCATCGTCACGCTGGCGGGCATGTTCCTGGCGCGCGGGCTGTGCTACCTCATCAGCATCGACTCGATCAGCATCACCAACGCTTTCTATTCGGAGGTCTCGCAGATCCGCATTCCGGTCTGGGGCGAGGCCTCGGTGTCCATCAGCGCGGTGATCGCGGTGGCGGTGCTGCTGGCGGCGATATTCATCGCGCATTGCACGCCCTTCGGCCGCGCGGTGTACGCCATCGGCGGCAGCGAGCATTCGGCCATGCTGATGGGCCTGCCGGTGCGCCGCACGCTCATCGGCGTGTACACGCTCTCGGGTTTCTGCTCGGCGCTGGCGGGCGTGATCTTCACGTTCTACATGCTCTCGGGCTACGGCCTGCATGCGGTGGGGCTGGAGCTCGACGCCATCGCGGCGGTGGTGATCGGCGGCACGCTGCTCACGGGCGGCGTGGGCTACGTGGCGGGCACGCTGTTCGGCGTGCTGATGCTCGGGATCATCCAGACGCTGATTTCCTTCGACGGCACGCTGAGCTCGTGGTGGACCCGCATCGTGGTCGGCGCGCTGCTGTTCGTCTTCTGTTTGCTGCAACGCTTCTTTACCTCGCGCTCTCCACGGCGCTGATTCAACCCATGACAAAGAAACTTCGTTCGACCGAATGGTTCGGCTCGGCCGACAAGAACGGCTTCATGTACCGAAGCTGGATGAAGAACCAGGGCATTCCCGACCACGAGTTCGACGGCCGGCCGATCATCGGCATCTGCAACACCTGGTCGGAGCTCACGCCGTGCAACGCGCACTTCCGCAAGATCGCCGAGCACGTGAAGCGCGGCATCTCCGAGGCGGGTGGTTTTCCGGTGGAGTTCCCGGTGTTCTCCAACGGCGAATCGAACCTGCGGCCCACCGCGATGCTCACGCGCAACCTTGCGAGCATGGACGTGGAAGAGGCCATCCGCGGCAACCCGGTCGATGCGGTGGTGCTGCTCACGGGTTGCGACAAGACCACGCCCGCGCTGCTGATGGGCGCGGCGAGCTGCGACATACCGGCCATCGTGGTCACGGGCGGGCCGATGCTCAACGGCAAGCTCGACGGCAAGAACATCGGCTCGGGCACGGCCGTATGGCAGCTGCACGAATCGCTGAAGGCGGGCGAGATCAACCTGCACCAGTTCCTCTCGGCCGAAGGTGGCATGTCGCGCTCGGCGGGCACCTGCAACACCATGGGCACGGCCTCGACCATGGCCTGCATGGCCGAGGCGCTGGGCACCTCGCTGCCGCACAACGCGGCCATCCCGGCGGTGGATGCGCGGCGCTACGTGCTCGCGCAGATGTCGGGCATGCGCGTGGTCGAGATGGCGAAGGAGGGGCTCACGCTGTCGAAGATCCTCACGCGCGAGGCCTTCGAGAACGCCATCCGCGTGAACGCGGCCATCGGCGGGTCGACCAATGCGGTGATCCACCTGAAGGCGATCGCGGGGCGCATCGGCGTCGAGCTGGAGCTGGAAGACTGGACGCGCATCGGCAGCCATACGCCGACCATCGTCGACCTGATGCCTTCGGGGCGCTTCCTGATGGAGGAGTTCTACTACGCCGGCGGGCTGCCCGCCGTGCTGCGCAGGCTCGGCGAAGCCGGCCTGCTGCCGCATCCGGATGCGCTCACCGTCAACGGCCAGTCGATCTGGGACAACGTGCGCGAGGCGCCGAGCCTCGACGACGAGGTGATCCGCCCGCTCGACAAGCCGCTCATCGCCGATGGCGGCATCCGCATACTGCGCGGCAATCTGTCGCCGCGCGGCGCGGTGCTGAAGCCATCGGCCGCCACGCCCGAGCTGCTGAAGCATCGCGGCAAGGCGGTGGTGTTCGAGAACCTGGAGCACTACAAAGCGCGCATCGTCGACGAAGACCTCGACATCGACGCAAGCTCGGTGATGGTGCTGAAGAACTGCGGCCCCAAGGGCTATCCCGGCATGGCCGAGGTGGGCAACATGGGCCTGCCGCCCAAGCTGCTGCGCCAGGGCGTGAAGGACATGGTGCGCATCTCGGATGCGCGCATGAGCGGCACGGCGTACGGCACGGTGGTGCTGCACGTGGCGCCCGAGGCGGCCGATGGCGGCCCGCTCGCGGCGGTGCGCGACGGCGACTGGATCGAGCTCGACTGCGACGCGGGGCGGCTGCACCTGGACATCAGCGACGAGGAGCTGGCGGCGCGCCTGGCTTCGTTGTCGGCTTCGGACGCGCAGCCGATGAGCACGCGCGGCGGCGGCTACCAGAAGCTCTACGTCAACCACGTGCTGCAGGCCGACGAGGGCTGCGACTTCGATTTCCTGGTCGGCTGCCGCGGCGCCGCCGTTCCCCGCCATTCACACTGACTCACACACCAGCATGACCCCCAGATACCGCGGCATTTTCCCGGTGGTGCCCACCACCTTCACCGAACAGGGCGCGCTCGACATCGAGAGCCAGAAGCGCTGTGTCGACTTCATGATCGACGCGGGTTCGGACGGCCTGTGCATCCTCGCGAATTTCTCGGAGCAGTTCGTGCTGTCCGACGAGGAGCGCGAAGTGCTCACGCGCGCGATCCTCGAACATGTGAAGGGCCGCGTTCCTGTGATCGTGACCACCACGCACTACAGCACCAAGGTATGCGCCGAGCGCAGCCGCCGCGCGCAGGACATGGGCGCTGCAATGCTCATGGTGATGCCGCCCTACCACGGCGCGACTTTCCGCGTGCCCGAGCCGCAGATCTTCGAGTTCTATGCGCGGCTGTCGGACGCGGTGGGCATTCCGATCATGATCCAGGACGCGCCGGCCAGCGGCACCGTGCTGTCGGCGCCGTTCCTCGCGCGCATGGCGAAGGAGATCGAGCAGGTCGCGTACTTCAAGATCGAGACGGCCGGCGCGGCGTCGAAGCTGCGCGAGCTGATCCGCCTTGGCGGCGATGCCATCGAAGGGCCGTGGGACGGCGAAGAAGCCATCACGCTGATGCCCGACCTCGACGCGGGAGCGACCGGTTCGATGACCGGTGGCGGCTATCCGGACGGCATCAGGCCGATCATCGAGGCGCACCGTTCAGGCGACCGCGACAAGGCTTTCGCGCTCTACCAGCAGTGGCTGCCGCTGATCAACTACGAGAACCGGCAAGCCGGCCTGCTGGCCTGCAAGTCGCTGATGAAGGAGGGCGGCGTGATCGCATGCGAAGCGCCGCGTCATCCGCTGCCACCGATGCACCCCGACACGCGCACCGGACTGATCGAGACCGCGAGGCGGCTCGATCCGATGGTGCTGCGCTGGGGGAAGTGAAGAAGCTGGGAGAAGGAGAAAACGCGAACGCGCCTCAGGGGCCGTTCAGGCTTCGGGCGTGGGCGTGGCGCTGGCTTTTTCGAGTTCGCTGACCTGAAGTGACAGGTCGAACAGCTTGGACTTGCTGGCGTAATAGCGGTCGAGCCGCCATTCCTTCAGGATGTCCATGGCAAGCTGGAAGCTCTTGTAGTCGAGGTTGTAGAGCGTGATCAGTTCGAAGCTGCGTTCGGACTCGAGCGCCAACACGAGCTGGGCCAGAATCTTGGCCGATTCGTTGGCCGGGTCCGTTTCTATGAATCGGCGAGCGACCTTGATGGCATTCATGGGGAGTGGTTCCTCGGTAGGCAGGGACCGAGAACTATAGCTAGCACTCCTTTGCCTTTTATGACAGTCGTGTGACAACGGAGGGTATCCATTGGGGTTTCCCCTCAATTGCACACGAGGGCCGGTCCTGCCTCATGCGGCGGGCCAGCCCCGGGTCGCCGATCAGCGCATGGGACGCATCGGCATGGGCATCGGTTCCGGCGGCGGCGCCGGCACGACAGGCACCAGGGTGGTGGTCACCGATTCGCGGATCACGCCACCGCCCATCACGCTGCCGTCGACCATGGCGCGGGTGTCGCCCATGCTGCCGAGCACGCGTGCTTCGCAGGCCGAGCGCTCGGTAGGCGGCTGCAGGCTGCAGCGCGCCAGGGCATTGGCGCGGTAGTCCGGGGCGCTGGTCAGGCCGCCGCGGGCGGCTGCCTGGCGCGCCGCGCCCGCTTCGCGGATGCAGGCCGCACGGTCCTGCTGGTTGTGGCCGCAGACGGCCAGTTCCCGCTGGTACGTGCTGGAGGATTCGCCTGCGGCCGAGGCGATGGTGGTGGCGGTCAGCCCGCCTGCGGCGAGCAGGGCCAGGATGATCGAACGCGTATTGCTTTTCATGGACGGCTCCTTGGAGTCAGCTAAAAGAAAACCGGGGAATGTTGGACCGGCGTGGATGTGCCGGGTTCAACGTGCGGGCTGTGCCGGCAGCGGCGTCACGGTCTCGCGGATCACGCCGCCGCCCATCACGCTGCCTTCGGTGGTGGTGCGCGCGCCGCCCTTGATGCGGGCTTCGCATTCGGCCTGGTCGGGGCCGGGCTGCTCGCTGCAGCGGGCGAGTGCGTTGACCTGCTCGCGCGGGGCGCTCGGCGTGGTCAGGCCGTCGCGCCTGGCTTCCTGGCGTGCGGCGCCGGCTTCGCGCAGGCACGCGGCGCGGTCTTGCTGAACGCCGTCGCAGGTGGCGCGTTCCTTCTGCATCCGTGCATCGGAGCCCGGTGCCTGCGCGCTGGCCGTCTGGGCGCCGAAAACGATGAAGCCGCTGGCGGCGAAGAGTGCCGTGGCGGAAAGAAGTGAACGAACTGTTTTTGTCATGCGGGCTCCTTGGTTGGGCCACGCCCTCCGCGAAAGGAGGTGCGTGACCGGAGCCACAGTGTGGTGTCGGCGTGGGGTACGCGTCTGTGGGACAGGCCGCACCGCACGGCCGGGCCGGACGCGCCCATCGGTGTGGGACGTGTCCGGCAAGGCGGGCGTCAGCCCGCTGCGATGCGCTGCGCGAGGTGAGCGAGCGCTTCCTCGACCTGGTCGACGAGGATCAGCGAAAGATCGCCGGGCTGAAGGCGGGCCAGCGCGGTGTCGATGGCGACGAACTCGCCGCGGATCTCGTCGATGTAGCGCGTGCGCGCGGCGCCCTGCAGGCCCTGGCGCAGCAGCGCCATGACTTCGCCGTCGGCGCGGCCGCGCTGCGCCGCGTCCTGGTAGAGGATCACGTCGTCGAAGGCTTGGCCGAGGATGGCGGTCTGGTCGCGGATGTCGGAATCGCGCCGGTCGCCCGCGCCGCTGATGACCACCGAGCGCTTCTTCGCGGGCATGGTGTCCACGGCCGACACCAGCGCGCGCATGGCGTCGGTGTTGTGGCCGTAGTCGGCGATCACGGTGGCGCCGCGGTAGTCCATGACGTTGAAACGCCCGGGCACGCCGGCGGCGTCGTTCATGAAGCTCGCGAGGCCGCTGCGGATGGTGTCCCAGTCCAGGCCCACGGCCCACGCGGCGGCCACCGAGGCCATCACGTTGTCGACCTGGAAGCCGATGGTGCCGCCGCGGGTGATGGGCACGTCGCGCAGCGCGATGCGTTCGCGCCACGAGCCTTCGGCGGCCACCAGCGTGTCCTGGTCGACGTACACGGTGCGCTTGCCTTGCGCGCGGTGCGTGGCCATGACCGGGTGCATGCGGTCGGCGGTGAAGAAGATCACGTGGCCCGGGCAGCCCGCGGCCATGGCCGCGACGTTCGGGTCGGCGGCGTTGAGCACGGCGTAGCCGTCGGCGGCCACGTTGCGCACGATCACGCGCTTGAGCACCGCGAGGTCTTCCACCGTGGTGATGTAGTTCAGGCCCAGGTGGTCGCCGCTGCCGATGTTGGTGACCACGGCCACCTGGCAGCGGTCGAAGCCCAGGCCCTCACGCAGCACGCCGCCGCGGGCCACTTCGAACACCGCCGCGTCCACGTCGGGGTGCATGAGCACGTTGCGCGCGCTCTTGGGGCCGCTGCAGTCGCCGCTGTCGGTCTGGCGTCCGTCGACGTACACGCCGTCGGTGTTGGTCATGCCGGTGCGCAGGCCGCTGGAAGCCAGCAGGTGGTTGATGAGGCGCGCGGTGGTGGTCTTGCCGTTGGTGCCGGTGACGGCGACCACGGGGATGCGGCCGTCGTCGCCGTGGGCGAAGAGCGTGTCCATCACCGCTTCGCCCACCGCGCGGCCGCGGCCGAACGAAGGCGAGATGTGCATGCGCAGGCCGGGCGCGGCGTTCACTTCGACCACGCCGCCGTGCTGCTCCTCGAGCGGGCGCAGCACGTTCTCGCAGACCATGTCGACGCCGCAGATGTGCAGGCCGACCATCTGCGCCGCGTCGACGGCGCGCGCCGCGACTTCGGGGTGCACGGTGTCGGTCACGTCGGTGGCGGTGCCGCCGGTGGACAGGTTGGCGTTGTTGCGCAGCACCACGCGCTGGCCGCGCGCGGGCACGCTGTCGGGCGTGAGGCCCTGCGATTCGAGCCGGCCGATGGCGATGTCGTCCAGTCGGATCTTGGTGAGCGAGGTGGCATGGCCCTCGCCGCGGCGCGGGTCGAGGTTCACGGTGTCGACCAGCTGGCGCACGGTGAGCACGCCGTCGCCGATGACCTGCGGCGGATCGCGGCGCGCGGCCGCCACCAGGCGGTCGCCCACCACAAGCAGGCGGAAGTCGAAGCCGGGGAGAAACTTCTCGACCATCACCTCGCCGTAGGCGGCGGCCGAGTCGTAGGCCGAGAAAAGCTCTTCGCGCGTGTTGATGTTGACCGTGACGCCCTTGCCCTGGTTGCCGTCCTGCGGCTTCACCACCACGGGCAGCCCGATTTCGAGTGCGGCGGCCCAGCCGTCTTCGGCGTCGCGCACAGGGCGGCCCAGCGGCACCGGCACGCCGGCGGCATTGAGCAGCTGCTTGGTCAGTTCCTTGTCCTGCGCGATCGATTCGGCCACGCCGCTGGTGCTGTCGACCTCGGCGGCCTGGATGCGGCGCTGCTTGGAGCCCCAGCCGAACTGCACCAGGCTGCCGCTCGTGAGGCGGCGGTACGGAATGCCGCGCGCCACGGCGGCGTCGACGATGGAGCCGGTGCTCGGGCCCAGGCGCTCGGATTCGTCGAGGTCGCGCAGCTCGGTGATGGCGGCTTCGGCGTCGAACGGGGTGTCGGCCTGGGCAGCGGCGATGAGCTGTTCGGCCAGTTCGGCGGCGCGGCGGCCCACGGCCTCCTCGGTGTACTGGAACACGACCTGGTAGACGCCTTCTTCCACCGTGGGCGAGGTGTGGCCGAAGTTGACGGCGCAGCCGGCCTGGGCCTGCAGCGCGACGGCGGCGTTCTCGAGCACGTGGGCCAGCGCCAGCGGCTGGCCCAGCACCATCGGGTGCAGCTCGCCGATGGTGGGGAAGCGGGCGCGCAGGCGGTCCTCGAAGCCGGCGAGCCGGCTGACGGCGTTCTCGTCGCCGTGGCAGGCCACGACGGCCTCGATGGCGGTGTGGCGGCTCCAGAGGTTAGGCCCGCGGAGGGCCCGGATGCGGGTGACTTTCATGGTCGGCGTGGGACTGCTTGCGGGCTGGCGCGGGGGCTCAGGCCAGCTGGGGTTGAAGGGGCTGGGTCTGCGACAGCTGGAGCGAGGCCAGCGCGGCCTGCAGGTCGGCCTCGAAGGCCTCCACGCCGGCGCCGATCAGGTTCAGCGGAATGCCCATGGCCCAGGCTGCGGCCACGGCGGCCAGCAGGCTTTCGAGGCTCACGCCGGCATGGGTGGCGCGCCACACGGTCAGCCGGCCGAGGCCGGGCAGGAACGACTCGCTGCTGCCGTTGGCCAGCACCACGCGGTCCTGCCGCACCAGCACGGCCTTGCCGCCGGCGGCCTGGTGTGCGGTGAGCGCGGCGGCCTGCGGGTCGGCCGCATAGAGGATGACGGCGCCGTCGCACAGCGGCGCGAGGCCGGCCACGCGGGCGTCGTCGGCATTCAGCACGGCGGTACCTTCGGACAGCACCACGTCGACCTGCGTGCGCAGCACCTTGACCATCTGGTCGCTCTCGGTGATGTCGTAGTCGGCCAGGGCTTCGCAGCCGTCGAGGTCGGTGACGATGCCGACTTCGCAGCGGTCGTAGGAGAGGCCGTCGCGCAGGATGGTCTCGGCGCCGTTCTCGATCACCACGGCCTGCACGGCGCGGTTCACGAGCAGGCGGTGGCCGGCGTCCCAGTTGGCGCTGTCGCGCGCGTCGACGCGGCGGCGCTCCAGGAACAGGCCGTCGCGGCAGGCCAGGCCGGTGTGGCGCCCGCCCAGGCCGACCAGCCACGCCACCAGGCGCGCCAGCACGGCGGTGTCGCGCGAGCCGGCCACGCCGACCACGGGGATGCGGCCGGGCGCGTCGTTGGGGAACAGGTGGTCGCAGATGGCGCGGCCCACCGGGCGCGGCGAACCGACGGCCGGCTTCAGGTGCATCAGCAGGCCGGGGCCGGCGTTGACTTCGACGATGGCGCCGCGCTGCGGGCCCAGCGGCTTGGAGATGTCCAGCGCCACGAGGTCGATGCCGGCAATGTCGAGGCCCACCACGCGCGCGGCCAGCACGGCGGCGTGCGCGACTTCGGGGTGGACCTGGTCGGTGCAGTCGTTGGCCATGTTGCCGTTGCGCTGGATCGTGACCACGCGGCCGGCGGCCGGCACGGCGTCGGCGTCCAGCTCCTGGCGCTTGAGTTCGAGCTGCAGCTTGGCGTCGGTGTCGATGACGATCACGTCGAGCGGGAACTCTTCCTCGGCGCCGCGGCGCGGGTCGCTGTTGAGCTGTTTCTCGATCAGTTCGCGCACCGTGGCCTGGCCGTCGCCGGTCACGGTGATGATCTCGCCGCGCGCGGCCGCCACCACTTCGCCGCCCACCACCAGCAGGCGGTGTTCGTGGCCGCGGATGAAGCGCTCGACCATCACGTCGCTGCCCTCGGGCTCGGCGACCGCGAAGGCGGCAATGACTTCCTCGCGGGTGGTCAGTTCGAGCGAGACGCCCCGGCCGTGATTGGCATCGGATGGCTTCACGACCACGGGCAGGCCGATGTCCTCGGCGGCTTCCCAGGCTTCTTCGGCGTTGGCGACTACCTGGCCTTCGGGCACGGGCACGCCGCAGCTCGCGAGCAGGGACTTGGTCAGTTCCTTGTCGCTGGCGATCGATTCGCCGATGGCGCTGGTGTAGTCGGTTTCGGCGGTCCAGATGCGCTGCTGGTTGGCGCCGTAGCCCAGTTGCACCAGGTTGCCGCTGTTCAGCCGCATGTGGGGAATGCCACGGTCGGTGGCGGCGGCCACGATGGCGGCGGTGCTCGGGCCGAGGTAGCAGTCCTCGACCTTGGCCTTGACCGCGTCGACGGCCTTCTGCACGTCGGCGGCGGTGAACGGGTCGTTGTTGATGGCGGCCATCAGCATGCGGTGGCCCTCGGCGAGCGCCACGCGGGCGACCTGCTCGTCGCGCGCCCGGAACACCATGCGGTACACGCCGTGTTCGGAAGTACTGCGGGTTTGCCCGAAGCCGGTGGGCATGCCGGCCAGGTTCAGCAGCTCGATGACCACGTGTTCGAGCACGTGGCCCGACCATGTGCCTTCGGTCAGGCGCTGGATGAAGCCGCCGCGCTCGCCGACGCCGCAGTGGTGCTCGATGAGCGCCGGCAGCAGCCCGGTCAGGCGGTCGGTGAAGCCGTCTATCTTGTTGGAGGGGTAGTCTTCCAGTTGACCCAGATCGAGCCAGACTTCGAGCACCGGACGGTAGGTCCAGAGATTGGGACCGCGCAAATAATTGATGCGCAGCAATTGGATGTCGTCGAAACGGGTCATGCAAACGTTCGATGTGCTTTGGCCGAGCACCGCGGCGCCTTCAAGCGCGCCCATGGCGATCGGTCAGAATCGGCGCCCGACCAAGGGCGCCATGACGCGGTCCATGCGGCCCGCGACGGGCAAGAGTCAAAGAAACACAATGCAACATCACGATCCAGTCGGCACCCGGGAGGGCGAAACAGAGGCGGCTTCAGACGCGCTGAAAAACCGGCTCGCAGTCGCGGAAAACGTTCTGGTAATACTGTCGGTTGACCTCGACGACCAACTTCGCTTCGCTTGCGGCCTAGTCGCCCTGACTGACCGGCGCCTGATCGCGCTCGATCCGGGCGGCGAATGGCGTGAGTGGCCACTGACGGACGCCTCCCTGGCGCTGCGGCTTTCCGACCATTCCGGCGTCGGAACCCTTGATTTGACGGGCTCCGAGGGCCGGTTGGCCCGCTGGCGCTACACCCTGGCCCACCAGGTGGCGGCGCTGCGCCTGCTCAAGCTTTTCGGCCAGCGCGCGTCCGATGTCGCCAAGGCGACACCCGAGCCGGCCGAGGCCGCCGACGGCGACGATGCCGCCGTTGCCGACACCGAACTCCAGACCCCGCCCTCGACCTGGGTGCTGCTGCGCCTGGGCCGTTTCGCCAAGCCGTACCGCAAGCAGCTGATCCTGGGGTTTGTCCTGACCCTGATTTCCACCGCCGCCACCCTGGTGCCGCCGTACCTGACCATCCCGCTGATGGACGACATCCTGATTCCGTTCCAGAACGGGCAGAAGATCGACACCATGCGCGTCGGCCTGTACCTGGGCGGACTGCTGGTCGCGGCGCTGGTCGGCTGGGGGCTGGGCTGGGCGCGCACCTACCTGCTGGCGCTGGTGTCCGAGCGCATCGGCGCCGACCTGCGCACCACCACCTACGAGCACCTGCTGACCCTGCCGCTCGACTATTTCGGCGGCAAGCGCACCGGCGACCTGATGGCGCGCATCGGCTCGGAAACCGACCGCATCAACGTTTTCCTGTCGTTGCACGCGCTGGATTTCGCCAACGACGTGCTGATGATCGTGATGACCGCCGTCATCCTGATCTCCATCAATCCGCTGCTGGCGGTGGTCACGCTGGTGCCGCTGCCCTTCATCGCCTGGATGATCCACGTCGTGCGCGACCGCCTGCGCACCGGCTTCGAGAAGATCGACCGCGTCTGGTCGGAGGTGACCAACGTGCTGGCCGACACCATTCCCGGCATCCGCGTGGTCAAGGCCTTCGCGCAGGAACGCCGCGAGGCCGAGCGCTTCCGCGTCGCCAACGCCTACAACCTTCAGGTCAACGACAAGCTCAACCGCACCTGGTCGCTGTTCACGCCGACCGTGTCGCTGCTCACCGAAATCGGCCTGCTCGTGGTCTGGGCCTTCGGCATCTGGCAGGTGGCGCGCGGCAGCATCACGGTGGGTGTGCTCACCGCCTTCATCGCGTACATCGGCCGTTTCTATACGCGGCTCGACTCCATGAGCCGCATCGTCTCGGTCACGCAGAAGGCGGCGGCCGGCGCCAAGCGCATCTTCGACATCCTCGACCACGTGAGCAACGTGCCCGAGCCAGCCAACCCGGTGAAGGTGGAGCGCGTGCAGGGGCGCATCGAGATGAGCGGGCTGGGTTTCCGCTACGGCTCGCGCGCCGTCATCCACGACCTCGACCTGGTGATCGAGCCCGGCGAGATGATCGGCCTGGTGGGCCACAGCGGCTCGGGCAAGAGCACGCTGGTCAACCTGATCTGCCGCTTCTACGACGTGACCGACGGCGCCATCAAGGTCGACGGCACCGACATCCGCCGCTTCGCCGTGGCCGACTACCGGCGCCACGTGGGGCTGGTGCTGCAGGAGCCGTTCCTTTTCTTCGGCACCATCGCGCAGAACATCGCCTACGGCAAGCCCGACGCCACGCGCGAAGAGATCGTGGCCGCCGCGCGCGCCGCGCACGCGCACGACTTCATCCTGCGGCTGCAGCACGGCTACGACTCGCTGGTGGGCGAGCGCGGGCAGGGCCTGTCGGGCGGCGAGCGCCAGCGCATCAGCATTGCGCGGGCGCTGCTGATCGACCCGCGCATCCTGATCCTCGACGAGGCCACCTCGGCGGTGGACACCGAGACCGAGAAGGAAATCCAGAAGGCGCTCGACAACCTCGTGCAGGGGCGCACCACCATCGCCATCGCGCACCGCCTGTCGACGCTGCGCAAGGCAGACAGGCTCGTGGTCATGGACCGTGGCGAAGTGGTCGAGGTCGGGCCGCACGACGCCTTGATGGCGAAGCAGGGCGCCTACTGGCGGCTCTACCAGGCGCAGTTGCGCCAGGCCGACGACGATGCGAGCGAAGGTGCCGCGAACGAGCGCGCCAGCGCGCAGGCACCTTTGCCCATCGCCCACGCAGCCCATCCGGCGGGGGACGCATGAATACCCACAGCAGCAACGACTTCCAGCTGGAGCGCGACGCCTTTGGCCGCCTAGTACTGACCGACGCGCAAGGCGAACGCCACGCCGGCGTCGTGCCGGTGCGGGCCTTTCCGCTGAGCGCGCCGGGCCACGGCGTGTCGCTGGTGGGCAGCGAAGGGCGCGAACTGGTCTGGATCGACAGCGTCGATCAACTGCCGGCGCAGGCCAAGGCGCTGCTGCAGGAAGAACTCGCGGTGCGCGACTTCGCACCCACGCTGCTGCGCCTGCATGGCGTGTCGAGCTTCGGCGTGCCCAGCACCTGGACCATCAGCACCGACCGTGGCGACACCTCCTTCGTGCTGAAGGCCGAGGAAGACATCCGCCGGCTCGAAGGCGGTGCGCTGCTCATTGCAAGCGCGCACGGCGTGCAGTTCCGCATTCCCGATGTGAAGACGCTTGACCGGGCCTCGCGCAAGCTGCTAGAGCGTTTTCTCTGAGTACCAAAGAAAAAGCCCCGCAGCCTTTTCAGGGGCTCGGGGCCATGCGCGGCGCACCGCGCAAGCCGGGCTGAACCCGGTCAGTCCAGCAGGTCCGAGTAGTCGCCGCGCTCGTAGGCTTCGGTGGCCTTCCACGGCAAGGTCTTCGGCGCCGGGATGGCCGAGGCGGTCATGACGTTGACGGAAGTACCGCGCGCGTTGCGCTGCTCGATCTTGCGGGCATACCTGCCGGCCGTGTCCCAGTCGATGCGAAGCGTGCCCTCGCCCTGCTTCAGTTCGTAGCGTTGCACGCCCTTGCCCGCCGCGCCCAGGTCTTTCATGCGCGCCAGGCTCGCCGGATCGACCAGCCAGTAGGAGTTGGCCCACGAGCCGCTGTAGCCGACGTTGCCGTAGTTGGCCGCGTCGATGTCGATCAGCTTGCGCTGCTCGCGCAGCACCATGCCCACCTGCACCTTGCCCGCGGCGTCGCGGCGCACCCACAGCGGGGCGGCCGTGTTGTCCGCGTGGGCGTGGCCGATGTGCACCTTGCCCTCGCGGGCTTCGTGGTCGTGGTCCTCGCGCAGCGCGGGCGGCAATTCGCGCTCGACCCACACCGAGCCGGCACGGCGGAACATCAGGTCGGCGTAGCGGCTCTCGCGTTGGACGCCGTCCTTGCCGATCGACATCATGTGGTGCTGGATGCGCAGGTTCTGGTCCGGCGCCTCGGCATCGCCCGCGGCGCTGGCTGCCAGCGGCAAGGCCACCAGGGCGGTTGCCGCCAGCAGCGTCTTGAGCGTCACGGATGCGGTCACAGGCCGGCCGCTTCCTTGACCTTGTTGAACACCTTGATGTTCTCCAAGGTGCCCTTGAAGATCTTCGAACCGGCGCCGCCGGCGAACAGCATCACGTCTCCGCCGCCGTGGGTTTCAGCGCCGGGCGAACCCAGGTTGATGCCAACTTCCTGCAGGAAGTTGTCGTCGGTGGTGTCCATGGCGGTCTGGTCGTCGCGCGAGGCGGCGCGCGCGGGGGCGATCCACTTCTTGTTGCCGTCTTCCGCGTTGACGTCGCTGCCGGCGGTCGCGTTGGGGCGTCCGCCGTTGCCGAACACCAGCGTGGTGTACGGCTTGCCGTCCGCTGCCTTCGTGAGCTTGCCGTCGGCATAGCCGTTGACCAGGCCCAGGATCGGGTTGCCGATCTTCGGATAGCCGTTGAAGGCGATCGCGTGGTCATGGTCGGCGGTGACCACCACCAGCGTGTTCTTCAGGCCCGGGTCCTTCTTGTTCATGAAGTCGAGCGCGGTCTGGATGGCCGCGTCGAAGGCCAGCGTGTCTTCCAGCGCGCGCTTGGCATTGGTGCCGTGCAGGGCGTGGTCGATGCGGCCGCCTTCCACCATCAGGAAGAAGCCCTTGTCGTTCTTGCTGAGCACGCCGAGGGCCTTCTCGGTCATGTCCGACAGGCTGGGCTGGTCCAGGCTCTGCTTCGTGCGGTCGAGCTCGTAGGCCATCTCGCTTTGGGAGAACAGGCCCAGCAGCTTGCCGGTTGCGGCCGTGTCGACGGCCTTGAGCTTGGTGCCGGTGTCGACGTAGGTGTAGCCCTTGGCCTTCATTGCGGCCACCAGGTCGACGCCGTCGGTCCGCTTGCTGCTGGGGTTGGTCGCCACCGGCAGGTAGTTGCGCTGGCCGCCACCCATCAGCACATCGACGCCGTCGAGCAGCTTGGGGTTGTAGTTGGCATGGCCCGGCACGCTCTGCTCGGCAATGGTGTTGTAGCCGTTGCGATTGCAGATGTGGGCATAGGTGGTGGCCGGCGTGGCGTGGCCCACGCGCGTGGTCGAAACGGCGCCCACCGAACGGCCCTTGGCCTTGGCCAGCTCGAGCAGCGTGTCGGCGGCCTTGCCGTTGGTCGGCGGGCAGGTGGTGTTCTCGCCGTTGATGTATTGCTTGCCGGTGCTGTCCACGGCAACGGTGTCGCTCGACATCGAGATCACCTCGTTGCGCATCTTCACGCCGGTCATGTAGGCGGCCATCGAGGGGGCGCTGTCGGTGGTCTGGCCGTCGAGCGAATAGGTCTTCACGCGGGCCGCGTACGGCAGCGACTGCATGACGAGGTTCGCGCGCTCCGGGCTCACCAGCGAGCCGGGCTTGGCCGCCAGCTGCTTTTCGCCCTTGTAGATGCGCGCGGCGGTCACGGTGACCGGGCCCATGCCGTCGCCGAGGAAGAAGATGACGTTCTTGGCTTCGCCGGCGGCGTGTGCGCTGCCGGCCAGGGTGCCGGCGGCGGCGCAGAAGAGGGCGGCGGCCAGGCGGGTCTTGCGGGTGATGCGGTTCATGGTCGTGTTCATGTTGGTGTTCGTCGATGAGCGCTTGCGGCCCCTCACAGGCCGACCGCCTTCTTGATCAGGCCGAACACGTCGGTGTTGGTGATGACGCCGGAGAAGTTGTCGGCGCCCAGGCCTTGCGCGCCGAGGAACACGTCGGCACCGCCGTGGGTTTCGGAGTCGCTGGCCGCGTCCGTGGGAACCACGGCTTCCTGCCTGTAGTCCTTGCTTTCCAGCGCGGTGCTGTCGATGGGGCCGCGCGTGGCCAGGCGGACAGGGCCGTTGCCGAAACCGATGATGGTGTACGGGTTGCCGTCCACGTCCTTGCTGGTCTTGCTGTTGTCGACGTAGTCCTTCACCAGGCCCAGCACGCCCGGCTTGCCCGGCTCGGTCTTGCCGGTGCGCGCCGCATAGCCGTTGAGCTGCAGCGTGTGGTCATGGTCGGCCGTGACCACCACCAGCGTGTTCTTCAGGCCCGGGTCGATGGCCTGCATCTTGTCGAGCGCGAGCTTGATGGCGTCGTCGAAGGCGCCGGTGTCCTGCAGGGCGCGGCGGGCGTTGGTGGCGTGCAGCGCATGGTCGATGCGGCCGCCTTCCACCATCAGGAAGAAGCCCTTCTTGCGCGCGGCCAGTGCGTCGATGGCCTTGCCGGTCATTTCGGCCAGGCTCGGCTCCTTGGTGGCGTCGCGGTCCAGGTCGTAGGCCATGTGGCTCTTGGTGAAGAGGCCGGCGATCTTGGTGGTGCCGTCGACTGGCAGCTTGTCGAACTCGGTTTTGCTGCCTGCGTAGCTGTACTTGGCGGTCTTCAGTTCGGCGATCAGGTCGCGCTTGTCGTTGCGCTTGCCGCCCGCTTCCTTGGAAAGGAAGTAGTCCGTGCCGCCGCCGAAGAACACGTCGACGCCGTCGCCCAGCTTGCCGTTGTAGCCCGCGCCGCCCGGCACCAGCGCCGCGGCGATGGTGTTCTCGGCGTCGCGGTGGCACACGTGCGAGTACGTGGCGGCAGGCGTGGCGTGCGTGATGCGCGTGGTGGTCACCACGCCGGTCGCATAGCCCTTGGCCTTGCTCTGCTCAAGCAGGGTCTCGACGGCCTGGCCGTTGCCCGAGGGGCAGGTGCTGTCGAAGTTGACGTGATAGGCCTTGCCCGAGGCGTCGGTGGCCTTGGTCTCGGGGCTCATGGAGATGACTTCGTTGTTCATCTTCACGCCGGTCATGTAGGCCGACATCGACGGCGCGCTGTCGGTCACCTGGGCGTCGTTCGAATAGGTGTGGACGAAGGCCGTCTCGGGCAGCGTGTCCATCGTCAGGTCGCCGTCTTCGCCGACCTTGTAGATGCGCGCGGCGGTCATGGTGGTGATGCCCATGCCGTCGCCCAGGAAGAACAGCACATTCTTCTGGGGCTGTGCGGCGGGCTGCTGCGGTTGCTGCGGCAGCGGCAGCAGCTGGGGGCCTTGGTTGCTGCCGCCGCAGGCGGACAGCAATAGCGAAGCGCCCAGCAGCGCTGGGGCAATGAAGCGTTGGGTCATGCGACTCCTCCGGAGGATTGTTTGAGTAGTGCGCGTGGCGCACAGATGTTCCGGAGGTGAAATCTAAAGACGTCACGTGACTCGGCCATGACGACGCATGTCCGTTGAAAAAGTTCAGCGAATTTCAAGAAAGAAACACGCCGGAAGACTCCGGCGTGTCATGCCCGCTTGCTAGCGGGGATGGGGCTTGCTCAGCGCGCCGCCATCCAGCGCCAGGCCACCGCGCCCGCCGCCGCCGCCACGCCGCTCACCACCGTGCCCCAGGCGATGTCGATGAACGACAGGGCCAGCGGCCAGTTGCGGATCACCGCCAGGTTGGTCAGGTCGTACGTGGCGTAGCAGAACATGCCGAACAGCGCGCCCAGCACGGCCGCGCGAACCACGCTCTGCGCCTCGACGCCGGGCATGATCGCGAACAGCAGCAGGCCTATCGGGTAGACCAGGTAGAAAACAGCGGCAAAGGCCAGGCGCGGATTCGGCGACATCAGGTCGCCCATGGCCTCCTGGTACATGCCCTTGGCGACGACGCCCAGCCAGATCATGTCGATCACCAACAGCACCACGAAGGTGACTGCCCATGCAACCAAGTGTTTAGTGCTCATTCGCGGCATGGTATCCGCGCAGCCTGGGCGGCCTGCGAAAATTGCGCCTTTGGACTACAACGGCCCGCCGTTGACGGATATGCCCCTGCACACCACCGCCCTCGTTCTTTTCTCCGGCGGCCAGGACTCGACCACCTGCCTCGCCGACGCGCTCTCGAAATACCAGCGCGTCGAAACCCTGGGCTTCGACTACGGGCAGCGCCACCGCGTCGAGCTCGACGTGCGCGGCACCATCCTCGCGAAGATGCGCGAGCGCTTTCCCGAGTGGGCGCCCCGCCTGGGCGAAGACCACGTGCTCACGCTGGCGGCGCTGGCGCAGCTCGGCGGCTCCTCGCTGACCGAGGAGGTCGCCTTCGCGATGCAGGCCGACGGCCTGCCCAACACATTCGTGCCGGGGCGCAACCTGCTGTTCCTCACGCTGGCCGGCGCGCTGGCGTACCGGCGCGGGCTGCAGGTGATCGTCACCGGCGTCTGCGAAACCGACTTCTCGGGCTATCCCGACTGCCGCGACGACACCATGAAGGCCATGCAGCTCGCCTTGTCGCTCGGGCTGGAGCGCCGCCTCGTCATCGAGACGCCGCTCATGTGGATCGACAAGGCCGAGACCTGGCAGATGGCCCACCGCCTGGGCGGCGAGCCGCTGGTCGACCTGATCGTCGAGGAAACCCACACCTGCTACCTCGGCGACCGCACGCATCGCCAGGCCTGGGGCTATGGCTGCGGCGAGTGCCCCGCCTGCGACCTGCGCAAGAAGGGCTGGGAGCGCTACGCCGCCGCCGGCTGAACGGCCGCGGTGTCCAGCCGGTAGCGCGGCCCGCCGCCGGTCGCGCCCTCTGCCTGCGGCACCATGGTCCAGCGCTGGTTGTGGAAGTCGCCCACGGCCGCGCGGTGCGCGATGGACACCATCGCGCCGCCGGCCGCCTGCACCGTGGCCGCGAGGCGCTTGTAGAGCACGCCCTCGGCCTGCGCGTCCAGCGCGCTGGTGATCTCGTCGGCGAACAGCCACGCCGGCTTCTTCAGCAGCACGCGCGCAATGGCCAGGCGCTGCTGCTCGCCGCCGGAGAGTTTCTGGCTCCAGGCGTCGCTCTCGTCGAGGCGGTTCACCAGGTCGGGCAGCAGGGCGTCGGCCAGGGCCTGGCGCAGCTGGTCGTCGTTGAAGTTCGTGGCCGGGTTGGGGTAGGTCAGCGCGTCGCGCAGCTTGCCGTCGGGCACATAGGGACGCTGCGGCATGAAGGCGACGTTGTCAGGCACCTGCAGCCGGCCTTTCGAGAACGGCCAGATGCCCGCGAACGAGCGGAACAGCGTCGACTTGCCGCTGCCCGACGGGCCCTGCAGCAGCACGCTGTCGCCGGGCTTGACCGCCAGGGCGGCGCCGGCGAGCAGCGGCGTGCCGTCGGGCAGCGCGACGCCCAGGTCATCGCTGTGCAGCACCGCGGCAGGCGCACGCTGCAGGCCTTCGTCCTGCGCGGCATGGGCGGCCATGCTGTCGTCGAAGCCGGTGAGACGGTCGGTGGTGGCGCGCCACACGGCCACGCTGTCGTAGTTGTCGACGAACCAGCTGAGCGACTCCTGCACCTTGCCGAAGGCCGAGCCGATCTGCATCAGGTGGCCCAGCTGGAACGCGCCGCCAAAGTACTGCTGCCCCGCCACCAGGAACGGAAAGATCACGGCCGCCTGCCCGAAGAACGAAGTGAAGGTGACCAGGTTCTTCTGCTGCTTGATCAGCAGCAGGTAGTTGCGCAACACGTTGCTGAAGCGCAGGTCGAGCTGGTCGCGCTCGACCTTCTCGCCGTGGTCCAGCGCGATGGCCTCGCTGTATTCGCGCACCCGCACCAGGTGGTGCCGGAAGTCGGCCTCGAAGCGCTGCTGCCTGAAATTCAGGCCGATCAGCGGGCGGCCGATGAAATGCGTGATGACGGTGCCCAGCACGGAATATCCCAGCGCCACCCAGACCATCGCGCCGACGATCTGGTGGGTGGTGCCGTTGAACGTGAACGAGAAATTGCCCGACAGCCCCCACAGCAGCCCGATGAAGCTCATGAGCGTGACCACGGCGTTCAGCAGGCCCATGGAGAGAGACATCGTGGCGCTGGTGAAGATCTGCATGTCTTCCTGGATGCGCTGGTCCGGGTTGTCCGGCGTCTGCCCGTCCTTGCCGGCGTAGCGCGCCAGTTCCAGGTGATAGAAGGTGCGGTCGGCCATCCAGCGCGACAGGTAGCTGCGCGTCATCCAGGTGCGCCAGCGCAGCTGCAGCAGCTGGGTCACATAGAACTTGAGCACCTGCACCGCGATGTTGGCGAAGGCGATCCAGCCGAACACGCCCACCTCGTGCCAGAAGACCACCGCGTTCTTGTTCTGCAGCGCGTCGTAGAAGCGGCCGTACCACTCGTTGCCGAGCACGGCCACGTACACGTAGAACAGGTTCAGCGCGACGATGGTCAGCAGCATCGCGCGGGCGCGCCACTTTTCCTCGGAGCTGAAGTAGGGCGCCGCGAGCTTGAATACCCGGCGCAGGACCTGGACCAGCGTGCCCGTGCGCGCGGTGATGGAGGGGGATGAAGACATGCGGTTTTCCTCTCGGCGCTCGTGCGCCGCTCGCCATGAGGAAAACATATGTTTCTTAGATGGGGCTGAATCGCTCCCGCCGCCTCGAGAACCGCTCAGTTCAGCATCACCCGCGCCGCGACGGCCAGGAAATGCGCCAGCGGGGGCGTCTTCAGTCCTTCCGTCTTCGCCTCTTCGTCCCACAGGCGCAGCCGCACGGCGTCGTCGGCCCAGTGGTGCTCGGCAAAGCGCCGGGCCGCCTCGTCGTCCATCACGCCGCCCTGCAGCGCGAGGCTGCGCACCGAGTCGGGCGAGAGTTTCGAGAAATAGCCGGGCCGCGTGGCGCACAGGTAGCGCTTGGCGTCCACGTGCAGCCGTATGGGCTCGCGCACCTCGACGTCGAAGGCGCCGCGCAGCAGGGGCAGGGCGATGTACTGGTGGCGGTCGTCGATGCCGAGCTCTGTAGGAGAGTGCGATAGCGTCTGGTGCTCGGCGATCAGCAGGTGGCCCAGGTCGTGCAGCAATGCGGCCGTCACCAATGAGTCGCTGGCGCCGGCCTGTTCCGCGAGCCAGGCGCATTGCAGCGCGTGTTCGAGCTGCGTGACGGGCTCGCCCGCATAGGCAACCCCGCCCCGTTCGGCGAACAGGCGGGCGATCTCGGCGAGGTCGAGTGTCATGGAAGTGGAACGCAGCGGGCGGAGGGAAAGCGCGGGTGACAGCGCGCGAAGTCTGGCGCGCAGCGGTGACATGCGGATGACGACGCTTGTTGCCCTGGCGCCATTTTGGGGATTTGTGTTTTTTTGAGGCATCTGACAAATCCCTGTCACATGCCGCTGCCAGCATCGCCGCATTCGTCGCTGGACAGGATTTGCGTACTTTCGGTCTCCTGCCCGCAGCGTCTTGCGAATTGCGTCACTTCTTTTTCCACTTGGGAATCTCCACCATGCTGCACCGTCAACTCCGCCGCGCCTTCGTGCCGGCCGTCCTGTTCTCGCTGGCATTTGCCGCATCGGCCCAGGGCCGCACCGAACTGCTGGTCTATACCGCGCTCGAGGCCGACCAGGTGCAGGCCTACAAGGCCGCCTTCGAAAAGGAGAACCCGAGCATCGAACTGAAGTTCGTGCGCGACTCCACCGGCATCGTCACCGCCAAGCTGCTGGCCGAAAAGGCCAACCCGCAGGCCGACGTGGTGTGGGGCCTGGCCGCCACCTCGCTGATGCTGCTCGACAAGGAAGGCATGCTCCAGCCCTACGCGCCCAAGGGCCTGGACGCCATCAAGCCCAACATGCGCGATGCGGCCAACCCGCCCAAGTGGGTCGGCATGGACGTGTGGTCGTCGGCCATCTGCTTCAACACCGCCGAAGCCGCGAAGAAGAACCTGCCCAAGCCCACCAGCTGGGCCGACCTGACCAACCCGGTCTACAAGGGCCAGATCACCATGCCCAACCCCGCCGCGTCGGGCACCGGCTACCTGATGGTCTCGGGCTGGATCCAGATGATGGGTGAAGAAAAGGCGTGGAAGTACATGGACGCGCTGCACCAGAACATCGGCATCTACAGCCAGTCGGGCAGCAAGCCCTGCCGCCAGGCCGGCGCCGGCGAGTTCGCGCTGGGCATGTCCTTCGAATACCGCGCCAACAAGACCAAGCGCGAAGGCGCGCCCATCGACATCGTGCTGCCGAAGGAAGGCCTCGGCTGGGACATGGAAGCCACCGGCATCATCAAGACCAGCAAGAAGCAGGAAGCCGCCAAGGCGCTGGCCGACTGGGCCGTCACCAGGCAGGCCAACGAGCTGTATGCCAAGAACTTCGCCGTGCTGGCGCTGCCGGGCGTGCAGGAAAAGCTCGAGTTCGTGCCGGGCGACGTCGAGAAGCTGCTGGCCAAGAACGACTTCGCCTGGGCTGCCGCCAACCGCGACCGCATCCTGACGGAGTGGTCCAAGCGCTACGAGTCCAAGTCGGAAAAGAAGCCCCTCTGATCCAACCCCCAGGCGGTATCCGGCCATGACGAGCAGCAGCTTTCTTTCCCTTCGCGGCATCGGCAAGTCCTTTGGCGCCACCCGCGTGCTCGACGGCATCGACCTCGACATCGAGCCCGGCGAGTTCGTGTGCCTGCTCGGCCCCTCGGGCTGCGGCAAGACCACGCTGCTGCGCATCGTCTGCGGCATCGAGCGTGCCGACAGCGGCCGTATCCTGCTGGGCGGGCAGGACATCGCGGGCCTGCCGCCCGCGGCGCGCGGCTTCGGGGTGGTGTTCCAGTCGTATGCGCTGTTCCCCAACCTCACGGCCGCGCAGAACATCGCCTACGGCCTGCACCCCACCGGCGCGCTGGCCCGCGAGATGGCCAAGCGCTCGCGCGAGATGCTCGACCTGGTCGGGCTGGCCGCGCATGCCGACAAATACCCGGTGCAGCTCTCGGGCGGCCAGCAGCAGCGTGTTGCGCTGGCACGTGCGCTTGCGCCCAATCCGCGCCTGCTGCTGCTCGACGAGCCGCTCTCCGCGCTCGACGCGCAGGTGCGCGCCAGCCTGCGCAGCGAAATCCGCGCGCTCCAGAAGCGCCTGGGCATCGTCACCATCATGGTCACGCACGACCAGGAAGAAGCCCTGTCGATGGCCGACCGCGTGGTGCTGATGCACAACGGCCGCATCGAGCAGGCCGGCACGCCCGACGAGCTGTACCGCCAGCCGCGCACCCGTTTCGTGGCCGGTTTCGTGGGCCGCATGAACATGCTGCCCGCCACGGTGCTGGCCGACGGCAAGGTACGCGTGCGCGACAGCGAGCTGCTTTGCGCCCCCGGTAACCTGAGCGTCGGCGCGCAGGCCACCGTGGGCATCCGCCCCGAGCACGTGGTCGTGAAGCGCTACGGCACCGAACTCGGCGCCAACAGCTTCGCGGCGCGCCTGCTCGACACCGAATTCTTCGGCAACCGCACCTCGGCCCGCCTGGCCTGCGAGCCGCTGGGCATCGAGATCGAAGCCGAGCTGCCGGCCGACGCGCGCGGCGGTGGCGGCGAGCCGCTTGTGCCGAGCAGCATGGTGCACATCCAGTTGCCGTTGAATGCGCTGTCCGTTCTGGCGCATTGAGATGAGCGGTTGTCCTTTGGGTTTTCGTGTTGTGCCTGACGTTCGCCTTTCAGGGCGCGCTCACGCCGACGGGGTACCTTGCTCCGCGAATGTCCCCCGGCCTGCGG
>NZ_JARVTD010000033.1:0-202191 GCF_030208835.1 Variovorax sp. efr-133-TYG-130
CAGGAAGCCGGCCTTCTCGGCCGTTTCCTGCAGGGTCTGCAGGATGCAGCCGGCCCCCACCGTCATGGTGAGGTTGGCGGCGTCGATGGTGCGGATGGCGTTCAGGCGCTGCAGGCTCAGCACCACCTGGGTGCCGCTGTCGTCGGGGATGGAGCCGACCGCCAGGCCGGTGTTGCCGCCCTGCGGCACGATGGCCGTGCCGGCGGCGGCACAGGCCTTGACCACGTCGGCCACCTGCTGGGCGTTGGCCGGGCGCACCACGGCCAGCGACTTGCCGCGCGCGCGCTTGCGCCAGTCCTGTTCGTAGGCGGTGAGGTCGCCCTCGTTGAGCACGTGCTGGGCGCCGACGAGGGCGCGCAATTGGTCGATCAGGTCGGAAGAAGAAGTCATTGGGTGGAAGCCTCCAGTGGGCGCGAGGTGGCGGCAAGGGCCTTGGCGTGGCGCAGGCGCAGCCGCACGTGCCATGCGCAGGCCGCGAAGAGCACGAGGCACAGCAGCACCTCGACCAGCGCGAGCACCTGGCCCACGCCGTTGGTGTCGCTCCATGCGCGCACCACGCCCTCGGTGAAATAGAGCCAGATCATCAGGCTGACCCAGCGGTAGGTGTACATGCGGTTCTTCCACAGGCCCGCGAGCGGAATGACCAGCGGCAGCACCTTCAGCGCCAGCAGCGAGCCGCCCGGGCGCAACGGCGCCAGCCACAGCTCCCAGGCCAGGCCCAGCACGATGAGGCCGACGAGGCTGCCCACGGCGGCCCAGCGGGTCGCGCGAACGGAGGAGGGCGGGAGCGGGTGGTCGGACACGTTGGGCGGCGAAGAAGGGAGGGCGCCCGGCGACAGGCCGGTGGCAACGAAAAGAGCGGATGGCATGATATCCGCCATGAATCGTCGGCAGCTTTGGAGGGATCTTTCGCGTTTTCCGTGGCGCAACACCGCGGCGGTACTGGGCGAGCGTTTCCGCGAAGACAAGCTCGGCCTCACGGCCAGCAGCCTGACCTTCACCACCACCATCGCGATGGTGCCGTTCTTCACGGTGGCGCTGGCGCTGTTCACCGTGTTCCCCATGTTCGCCAAGATGCAGGGCCGCCTGCAGCGCTGGCTGATCGAGAGCCTGATCCCGGACAACATCGCGCGGCAGGTGCTCGGCTACCTGAACCAGTTCGCGAGCAAGGCCAGCGGGCTGGGCATCGCGGGCCTGATCGTGCTGCTGATCACCGCCATTGCGCTGATCCTCACCATCGACAAGACGCTCAACAACATCTGGCGCGTGCGCTCGCCGCGGCCGCTGGCGCAGCGGGTGCTTATCTACTGGGCCACCATCACGCTGGGGCCGCTGATCCTGGCGGTGAGCCTGTCGACCACGTCCTATGTGTTCTCGGCCTCGCGCGACGTGGTGGGCGGCACCATGGTCAAGCTGGCCTTCGACAGCCTCGAGTTCATGCTGCTCGCGGCCGGCATGGCCTCGCTCTACCACTACGTGCCCAACACCAACGTGCGCTGGTCGCATGCGTGGGCCGGCGGCATCTTCGTGGCGGCGGCCATCGAGATCGCCAAGCGCGTGCTGGGCTACTACCTGAGCCTGGTGCCGACCTATTCGGTGCTGTACGGCGCCTTCGCCACCTTCCCGATCCTGCTGGTGTGGATCTACGTGGCCTGGGTGATCGTGCTGCTGGGCGCGGTCATCGCGGCCTATCTGCCGAGCCTGCTGACGGGCGTCGCGCGGCGCGGCGGCACCGCCGGCTGGCCGCTGCAGCTGGCCATGGAATCGCTGCAGCACCTGGCCCGCGCGCGCGCCACGCCGGCCAAGGGCATGGGCGCGGCCGAGCTGGTGACGCGCATGCGGGTCGATTCGCTGCAGCTCGCGCCGGTGCTCGAGACGCTGGTGGCGCTCGACTGGATCGCACCGCTGGCGGAAGAGCCCGCCAACGAAGATCCGCGCTACGTGCTTCTGGCCGACCCCTCGACCCCCATCGAGCCGCTGCTGAAGGAACTGCTGATGCCCCGGGCCGAGCCGCTCGAAGACCTCTGGCAGAAGGGCCCGCTGCGCTCGTTAAGGCTGGGCGACGTGCTGTTGGTTTGAGAGAAAGCCCGCTAGACCGGTGGGCGGGAGTTGCCGCCTGCCTGCACGCCAGATTGATGCGTGGCTCGCTCTACGGGCATAGCCTTATTCGCACCTACGCACAATGTGTTACTTTACATAACCGATTGAGACGGTTGTCGATCATTGTGACGACTGAACCCGTCTCCATGCTTGGGTTACTTCGCCGCGCGTGCTGTCGATAAAGCACCGTCGGTCCAGTCGAAAGTGACGGATGTCTGAATCTGAATCCTCTGTTTTTCAAAGCAATCTGCCTCTGGAGATCAAACTGGAGCGCGCTCGGATGGAATTGCTAGACCTTTCTGCACGAAATCGTCTTTTGCATATTCCACGTTTTTCAAAAAGCGCCAAGACCATTGACGTTATCGACGAGAAATCTTCGGAGGTTTTTCGTCTTTTGGTACGAGAGAACAAGGCGTTCACTTTCGTTGCCGGACGACCGGATCGAACTGGTAACGATGCAGCGGATGACACGGAAGATGAGGAAGAAATTTCCACGGTTGAGCTTGCTCAACCCGAGGAAGTCGAGGGAGAAGCAGATGCGCGAGGCGTGTTCCTGCGACACACCGACACCAAGCTTCAAACACGGATGACGCCTAAGGGGCTACAAAAGCGCCTTTTGGATCTCTATCACGATGCACGCACGCTCGAGGAAGAGCAGGGCGTGAATATCCTCTTCTTGGCACTCGGTACTTTGAATTGGGTGGATCCGAACAAGAAGGAAAACATTCGCAATGCTCCTCTGATTCTGATTCCAGTCAGTCTGGAGCGCGGAACCGCAGGCGAAAAGTTTCGGCTTCGGCTGCGACCGGAGGACCAGACCTCGAACCTGTCGCTAGAAGCCTACTTGGACCGAGTGCACGCGCTCAAGCTCCCCACCTTCGATGGAGGGGATGAGTTCGAGCCGTCGGCATACCTTGATGCCGTCGCGGAAGCCATATCGACTAAGCCCGATTGGGGTGTATCCCCAGACAACATCGTCCTGGGGTTCTTCTCGTTCGCCAAATTTCTGATGTACAGAGATCTGGATCCTGAAAACTGGCCCGCAGTGGGAAAGCTGACGGACCAACCGATGATTCGCTCGCTCTTGTCCGACGGCTTTGAAGGTGGAGAGCCACTCATGCCGGAAGACCTACCGCTCGACGCTCATATTGAGCCCGACGAGATGCTTCACATCGTCGACTGCGATAGCTCGCAGACCCTGGCCGTTCACGACGTGCGCCGCGGACGCGATCTGGTCATACAGGGACCACCAGGCACGGGAAAGTCGCAAACCATCGCCAACGTCATCGCGTCGGCCGTCGCAGACGGCAAGACCGTCCTCTTCGTCGCAGAAAAAATGGCTGCGCTCGATGTTGTGAAGAGACGCCTGGATCAGGCGGGCGTAGGCGACACCTGCCTTGAGCTCCACAGTAACAAGGCGAACAAGCGGATCCTGCTCGATGAACTGCGGCGAACCTGGGAACTGGGCTCTCCAAGGGGAGAGTTCCCATCCGCATTGACCGCAAAACTCAAGAACGCGCGAGACCTTCTCAACAGTCATGCTTCCCGCATGCATGCGCCTCACATGCCTTCGGAATTGACTGCGTATAACGTCATCGGACATTTGACCCGCCTTCGACAGGAGGGCCAAAGCCCTGTAGATGTCTCTCTGGACGGTGCAACCTCGTGGTCACCTGATGACTTTGCAGCTCGCAGTCGCCTAGTTCACGAACTTACGCAGCGCATTGATGAAATTGGTCTGCCCGCCAGCCACCCGTGGAACGGCGTGGGACTGGATATGGTGCTGCCGACGACTGTTGAAAGATTGATCCCAAGGCTGGAAGGTCTTAGTGCGGGCATCGAGCGTGTGCGTAATGAGGTGGTCGACCTCGCTGAGGCTCTGGAGTTGGGCTCTCTACCTGACACGTTTGCGGATGTCCGCAGAGTTCGCGAGTTTGCGGAGATTGTTGAGTCTGCGCCTGCTTTTTCCAAGCTTGCGTTGATCTCGCCGATATGGGACCAAGGCCTGACTCAGGTCCGAGAGCTTGTCGATCACGGACTGATGTTTGAACGGGTATCGAGTGAGCTATCGCCCTTACTCTCTGCACAGGCGCTTAGTACGTCAATCGACGGCCTGGAGGCCGGATTGGCTTGGCTCCCGGTCAACATCTCATCCGATGTGTTCAACATCGCGCGACAGCTGGCGGAAATCCTTCCGCTGTTGCAGGCCGATGCCGAGCGTTTGCGGATCGAGTTGGGCTCGGTTGGCGCGATCGATACGTTCGCCGCAATGGCAAAGATGGCCGCTACCGGCGAACGTGTTGCTGCTGCGCCTGATGCCAGTCCCGATGCCTTCGCCGCAACCGTCTGGGATCATGGCGTCGAGCAGGCCGGTGACTTGGCCGATGCCGTGGCCGCACTAGAGGAAGCACGTGGCAGGATTGGAAATCGCCTGTTGGACGCGGCTTGGAACATCGACGTAAGGGCCGCACGGCAGTCCCTGGCGACAAATACGGGTTGGCTCAGGCATTTCAACAGCGATTGGCGCAAGGCGAGAGCGCTCGTGCGTTCGATCATCAGCGATCAGAATGAACAGATATCGGAAGTTATAAAGCTCCTCGATATTCTCATGCGAGGGCAAGCGTCAGCAGCCAAAGTCCGTGACGGCGACAACTTTGGTCGCTCGGCATTCGGTGCGGACTGGCGGGGTGAACGGTCTGCGAGTGCTCCATTGTTGGCGCTAGTTGCGTGGATGCGCACGCTGAGAGGCTTGGGGGCCGAGCCGCGACTGATCGCTGGAAAATTGGCCCAGCGCACTGAAGTTGGTGACCGGGCCCTCCAGTTGAGAAGACTCCTTGACCGTACTCAGCCGCTCCTTACCAAGCTGTGGTCCGATCTCGCGACCGTCGCATCAGATGCCATGAACGGTGCTGCCTCTGTGGAGCGCGCTCCACTGGAGCTGATCGAACTCCGTGTCAGGGGAATGGTCTGGGCAGATGACCTTTCAGGTCAAGTGTTGAAGACGGTGCCGGAAAGGCTGAATGAGCGCTTGGATCTGATTCGACGCCTAGCGGCATGGCAAGAACTGGCCAAGACAATAGGTACCGATGATGCAACTGGCCGCCATGCGTTCGACGTCGCCTGGGCCGGGCTTGCCTCCGACTTCAGGCTCCTTTCCTCTGGATTCGTTTGGATCAAACAGAATAGCGCTCACAGGCACCTTGCAGCGAGGCTCCCGCTTCGCCAGGAGATTGCTGAGCGCGCGCGAGGTGTAGAGCGTGCATCCGAAGCGGCATCGTCCGAACTTGGGGAACTGCTTACTGAGTTACGAACGGACGCCGCCGCGATCTTCGGTACGTCTTCCACAGCAGTGGTATCTATAGGCGCTGCAGGCGGCAAGCTGGCGGCTTGGCTTGCGAATCCTGAACAACTGTCGAAGTGGGTCACCTACCGGGAGCGCGCGAACAAGGCCCGGGCAGCGGGGTTGACTCAAATCGTTGATCGCCTTGTTGATGGACGGCTGAAAACCGAAGCGGCGCGCTCGACGTTCGAGATTGCGTACTACGAAGCGATGCTGGCTGAGTTGGTTCAACTTGATGTCGAACTCGGGCGGTTTGACGGAAATCTTCATGCCCAGCAGGTTCAGGAGTTTGCAAGTCTTGATCTGCAGCGCATCAAAGCAGCAAGCATCGAGGTCGTGAGGATCCACCATCGGAGGATCCCGCCCCGCGACGGCGGCGTCGGCCCCGTCGGCGTTCTCCGCGCTGAGATGGCGCGGCGTAGGGGACACATGCCGATCCGGCAACTCATGCAGAAGGCCGGGCCCGCCATACAGGCTCTGAAACCGGTGCTCATGATGAGTCCTTTGTCTGTGGCGCAATTCTTGACGCCTGGACGCCTGACCTTCGATCTTTTGGTGATGGATGAGGCAAGTCAGATCCAGCCTGTCGACGCGCTCGGCGCAATCGCGCGTTGCAAGCAAGTCGTCGTGGTCGGGGATGAAAGACAGCTTCCACCAACGAAATTCTTCTCCAAGATGACTGGTTCGCAGGGTGGCGAGGAAGACGATGACGGCACCCCGGTGGCGGACATCGAAAGCATCTTGGGATTGTTTGTCGCGCGAGGTTTGCCGCAGCGCATGTTGCGCTGGCACTATCGCAGTCGGCATCAATCCTTGATCGCGATCTCGAACAGTCAGTTCTACGAGAACAAGCTCTTCATTGTGCCGAGCCCGTATACCCAAGAAGCGGGGATGGGACTGCGCTTTCATCACGTTCCAGAGGGCATCTTCGACTCAGGTGGTACCGGGACTAATGCCACTGAGGCTCGGGTGGTGGCAGAAGCCGTTATTCGGCATGCCAAGACTAGTGCGGAGCAATCGCTGGGTGTGGCTACTTTCTCCGTATCTCAGCGCCGCGCAATTCAGGACGAACTGGAATTGCTGCGCCGATTGAATCCGGATACGGAAGACTTCTTTCACGCACATCCAAGCGAACCTTTTTTCGTCAAGAACCTGGAAAACGTGCAGGGAGACGAACGCGACGTCATCATCATTTCAGTCGGCTATGCCAGAAATGCGCAGGGGTATATGGCCATGCGCTTTGGCCCACTAGGAGCAGATGGTGGCGAGCGTCGTTTGAATGTGCTTATCAGCCGTGCAAAGCGACGGTGTGAAGTGTTCGCCTCAATGACGGATGAAGACATCGACCTTAGTCGGGCGAAGGGCAAGGGTGTCTTCGCATTCAAGCTGTTCCTCCACTACGCACGTACAGGCCGACTTTCGGTTGCGCAGACGAGTGGTAGGGAAATGGATAGCGTTTTCGAAGAGCAAGTAGCCCGCGCACTCCAAGCGAAAGGCTATCAAGTTCACCCGCAGGTTGGGATTGCTGGATTCTTCATCGACTTGGCGATCGCAGACTCGCAGCGCCCTGGGCGATACTTGATTGGCATTGAATGCGATGGTGCTTCATATCACTCGGGCCGATCCGCAAGAGATCGAGACCGACTGCGTCAAGCTGTGCTCGAAGACCATGGATGGATTATTCATCGCATCTGGAGTACGGACTGGTTCCAACGCCCAAGTGAACAATTGGAACGAACGGTCGCGGCGATCGAAGCTGCGAAGACGGAACTGGATGCAAGACTTGAGAGCGGCCAGCTGAATCAGCGTGCGGTTCCTGTGGCGATCGTCACCGTGGACCGAGGCGATGTCTCCGAGATCGGGTTATCAGACACCGAAGACGGCAATCCCTCCGATCACCTTTACGTTGAGGCCAGTCCCTTGAGATCGGGGCAATACGAGCTTCACGAGACTCCTGTTGGAATGATGGCTGATCTGGTTGAGCAGGTGGTCCGTGTTGAGGGGCCGGTTCACATCGACGAAGTGATCGCACGACTTCGCACGGCATGGGGGCTTTTGCGTGCCGGTGCGCGGATTGAGGCTGCAGTCGAACAGGGAGCGGGTCTGGCTTTGAGCAGAGGGCGAATTACCCGCGATGGTGCATTTCTTTCCAGCCCGGGACATGACCCATTTCCTCGCAACCGTAGTGCTACGTTGTCACCGGGCCTTCGAAGGCTGGAGATGATTTCTCCGCGTGAGCTTGCGGTTGGTGCTGTTCATATCGTTACAACGAATTTCGGAGCGACCGAAGACGAGATCGTTGTTGCTGTTTCTCGTATGCTTGGTTTTAAGGCTACCAGTACGCAGCTTCGTAAGCTGATTTCCTCGACGATCAAAGACCTGCTGGACAGTTCGACTTTGCGGATGGAGGACAAAATGATCGTTGCCGCGACGTTGCGCACTTAGAGCTCTGCTTCGAGCGTTACTTGCTCAAAGCAGTAGTAAGGAGCGATGGCAGGGGACCCCGCTCCGCTGGTGGGCAAGGTCTAACCAAGCTGCCTAGATCTTCACCCGCCCCAGCCAGATGTCGCGGTACATCGCCCAGTCGCCCATGAACGAATAGAGCGGCCGCTTGAACGAGGCCGGCTTGTTCTTCTCGAAGCCGAAGTGCCCGATCCATGCGAAGCCGTAGCCCGCCACCAGCCCGGCCAGCAGCCACAGCGGGTTGAGCGTGACCACCAGCGCCACCAGGCACAGCAGCGAAATCGTCGAGCCAGCGAAGTGCAGCCGGCGGCAGGTGAGGTTGGCGTGCTCGGTCAGGTAGAAGGGATAGAACTGCGCGAAGCTCTTGAATTGGCGCGGATCGACGGCAGATCCCGTGGCAGTCGTGGTGTTCATCGTGCGAGTCTCCTGTGCCCCCGGAACCCGTTGGCGGAGGGCTTTGTCCATAATAGCCACGACCTTGCGACCGCACCATCCGGTCTTCCGATCACACCTTTGACGCATCAGCCTTGAGCGCACTTCCAAGCACCCCAGAATCCGCCGAGCCCGCCAGCGATGCGCCGTGGGTCGTGTGCCTGTGCGCCGAATGGTGCGGCACCTGCCGCGACTACCGGCCGCTGCTGCAGCAGGTGGCGAGCGCACACCCGGAGTTCCGCTTCGCCTGGGTCGACATCGAAGACCACGCCGACATCGCCGATGCATTCGACGTCGAGACCTTCCCGACCCTGCTGGTGGCCGGTGCGGATGGCACGCGCTTCCTCGGCCCGCTGCTGCCGCATGCGGAGACGCTCTCGCGCATGCTCTCGGCGCTGCAGCCGCCCAAGCCTTCGAGCCTGGATGTCGACCTGCTGCTCGCGGTGCTGAACAGGAAGCCTGCCGTCTTCACGGTCTGACCGGAACCCTGCCCATGAAAATCCTGATCTTCGGCGCCACCGGCATGGTGGGGCAGGGCGTGCTGCGCGAGTGCCTGCTCGCGCCCGACGTCGAAAGCGTGGTGGCCGTGGGCCGCAGCGCCACCGGCCAGCAGCATCCGAAGCTGCGCGACCTGGTGCACAAGGACATGTACGACTACGGCGCCATCGAGCCGCAGCTCCAGGGCTTCGACGCCTGCTTCTTCTGCCTGGGCGTGTCTTCGGTCGGCATGAAGGAGCCGGAGTACAAGCGCATCACCTACGACCTGACGCTGGCCGCCGCCACCGTGCTCGCCAGGCTGAATCCCGGCATGACCTTCACCTACGTGACCGGCGCGGGCACCGACAGCAGCGAGCGCGGCACCAGCATGTGGGCCCGCGTGAAGGGCGCGACCGAAAACGCCTTGCTGCGCCTGCCGTTCAAGGCGGCCTACATGTTCCGCCCCGGCATGATCCAGCCGATGCACGGCGTGCGCTCGAAGACGCCGCTCTACGACGCCGCCATCCGCGTGCTCGGCCCGTTGCTCGGCCTGGCCTACCGGCTCTGGCCGAACCGGGTGACGACCACCGAGAAGGTCGGCCGCGCGATGCTGGCCGTGGCGCGCAACGGCGCGCCCAAGGTCGTGCTCGACCCGGCCGACATCAACGCGCTGGGCTGAGCCTGCTCAGGCAGCAGCGGCGGCGCCCGCGCGTGCCCGCCCGAGCTTGCGCCGGCCCGCGCTGGCGATCGCAGCCACCAGGTGCCCGACGAATTCCTGCGCCAGCGGCGGCAAGGTGCGGCCTTCGAGCGCCAGCACCTGCAACTGCCGCTGCTGGAGCGGCGCTTCGGCGAACGGCCGCGCCACCACGGTGCCCGCGTCGATCAGGTGCATCACCGTGAGGTGGCCCGACAGCATCACGTCGGGCGTGCGCAGCAGCGGCAGCAGCACCGACGAGAAATTGCTCACGAAGATCGCCTGGTAGCGCAGGCCCTGCAGGCTGCAGGCCTGGTCGAACAGTTGGCGCGCGGTAACGCCCTTGTCGCCCACCGCCAACGGGTAGCGCACCGCGTCGGCCACCGACACCACGCGCTGGCGCGCCAGCGGATGGTCGGGCCGCAGCACGGCGTATACCGGCGCGGTGGCTGTGTGCGCTATTGCCAGGCCGGGTTCCGGCGCCACCACGTACTTGAGGCCGATGTCGGTCTCGCCGCGCGCCAGCAGCGCGCTCACGCCGTCGGGCGAGCCCACGTGCAGCTCGAGCTGGCAACCAGGGTGCGCCTGCTCGAAGCTGCGCATCACCAGCGGCATGAAATGCCCCGCGAAGCCCTCGGTGCAAGCCATGCGGATTCGCCGCGCCCCCTGGCCGCCGAGGTCGCGCACCTGCTCGACCACCTGTTCGATGTCGAGCTGCGCATTGCGCAGGTGCGCCGCCAGCCGCTCGCCCGCCGCCGTGAGCGCCATGCCGCGCGCATGCCGCTCGAACAGCGGCGTGCCCAGGCTGTCCTCGAGCTTGGCGATCTGCCGGCTCACCGCCGACGACGCGACGTAGAGCCGCGCCGCCGCCTGGTTGACCGAGCCGCTGCGCGCCACTTCGAGGAAGTGCCGCATCGGGATGCTGAGAAGCGGAAGGGTCATGTGCGCCGGACGGGTGTTGCCTTGAAGGCAATGGTAGCTTGCCAAAACGATGCTGGAAGCATCGGCCTTCAGGCCTTGTACTTGCTCCACCCCATGCAAGGACAAGGAAACACTTCATGCAACGCACCGACAGCCTGGCCGCTGCCACGGCCTATTTCGACGGCGGCGGCTTCTTCGCCGACCTCCAGCGCCGCGTCGCCTTTCGCACCGAAAGCGACACCGGCGCCGCCACGCCCGCGCTCGAGGCCTACCTGCGCGAAGAGATGATTCCGCCCCTCTCGGCGCTCGGCTTCGCCTGCGAGGTCATCGCCAACCCGGTGCCCGGCGGCGGGCCCTTTCTCATCGCGCGCCGCATCGAGGACCCGTCGCTGCCCGCGGTCATGACCTACGGCCACGGCGACGTGGTCAGCGGGCAGGACGCGAGTTGGGAAGAGGGCCTCGCGCCGTGGGCGCTCACGGTGCGCGGCGAGCGCTGGTACGGCCGCGGCACGGCCGACAACAAGGGCCAGCACAGCATCAACCTGGGCGGCCTCGCCGCTGCGCTGCAGGCGCGCGGCGGGCGCCTGGGCTACAACGTGACCTGGCTCGTCGAGATGGGCGAGGAGGCCGCTTCGCCCGGCCTGCACGCGGTGTGCGCGCAGGAGCGCGACAAGCTGCGCGCCGACCTCTTCATTGCCAGCGACGGCCCGCGCGTGAGCGCCCTGCGGCCCACGCTGTTCCTGGGTTCGCGCGGCGCGGTCAACTTCAGCCTGCGGCTGCGCGCCCGGCCGCGCGGCTACCACTCGGGCAACTGGGGCGGCGTGCTGGTCAACCCGGGCACGGTGCTCAGCCATGCGGTGGCTTCGCTGGTGGATGCGCGCGGCCGCATCCTGGTCGAGGCCCTGCGCCCACCGCCTGTCTCGCAGGCGGTGCGCGACGCGCTCGCCGACATCGCCATCGGCGGCGGCACGGACGATCCCGCCGTCGACGAAGGCTGGGGCGAGCCCGGCCTGAGCCCGGCCGAGCGGCTGGTGGCCTGGAACACCATCGAGGTGCTGGCGCTCGGCGCCGGCTCCGCCGTGCGGCCGGTCAATGCGATTCCCTCGGAGGCCGTGGCGCATTGCCAGTTGCGCTTCGTGGTCGGCACGCCCTGGCAGGACCTGCGGCAGATCGTGCGCGCGCACCTCGATGCGCATGGCTTCGAGCAGGTCGAGGTGGCGATCACGCTGACCGGCGCGGCCACGCGGCTCGACGTGGAAAACCCGTGGGTCGGCTGGGCCCGGCAGTCCATCGAGCGCAGCAGCGGGCATCGCCTGGACCTGCTGCCCAACCTCGCGGGCTCGCTGCCCAACGATGTGTTCGCCGACCTGCTGGGCCTGCCGACGCTGTGGGTGCCGCATTCGTACCCCGCCTGCGCGCAGCACGCACCCAACGAGCACCTGCTCGCGCCGCTGGCGCGCGAAGGCCTGCAGATCATGGCCGGCCTGTACTGGGACCTGGGCGAGCCGGGGCTCGCGCCGTGGGCCGCCGGGCGGCTGCCGGCATCCGTTTCTTCTTCCTCCTCCTGACTCGCACCATGAACCTCGCCATTTCACGCCGCCGCTTCGGGCTGCTGCTTTCCGCTTCCGCCGTGCTGGGCCCCCATGCGCCCGCGTTCGCCCAGGACGCCTGGCCCGAGCGCCCCATCAAGCTCGTCGTGCCCTTTCCGCCGGGCGGCGGCACCGACCTCGTGGCGCGCGCGATGGGGCAGACCCTGTCGGAGCGCCTCGGGCAGCCCATCGTCGTCGACAACCGGCCCGGTGCCTCCACCATCATCGGCACCGACGCCGTCGCCAAGGCCGCGCCCGACGGCTACACGCTGCTGCTCTCGGGCTCGACCAGCTACAGCGTGAACCCGGCGCTGCGCGCAAAGCTGCCGTACGACCCGGTGCGCGACCTGGCGCCCGTCGCCATCGTGGCGCGCACGCCGCTGGTGCTGGTGGTGGGCAAGGGCACGCCGTGGCATTCGGTGCCGGAGCTCATCGCGGCCGCCAAGGCCAGGCCGAAGAGCATCCGCTATGCCACCTTCGGCTCGGGCTCGGGCCCGCACCTGGCGGGCGAGCTGTTCGCGCTGGCGGCCGGCATCCAGCTGCAGGACATTCCGTACAAGGGCAGCAGCCAGAGTTCGATGGCCGTGATCGGCGGCGAAATAGAAGTGGGCATCGACACCGTGGCGGCGGTGGCACCGCATGTGCGCTCGGGCAAGCTGCGTGCGCTGGGCATCGTGGGGGCCACGCGCTCTAGCATGCTGCCCGAGGTGCGCACGCTCGCCGAGCAGGGCCTGCCCGATGCCACCTTCGACGCCTGGTACGGCTTTGCCGCGCCGGCGCGCACCCCGGCGCCGGTGATCGACAAGCTGGCCCGCGCGGTCACGGCCACCATGGCCAATGCCTCGCTGCAGGGGCAGCTGCGCGCGCAGGGCATGGAGCCGGTGGCCATCGGCTCGGCCGCCTTCCGCGCGCAGATGGAGGGCGAGATTTCGCGCTACCGCGCGCTGGCGCACCGCGCGGGCATCGCCGCCGAGTAGATGCCGGGCAGGTAGGACAGGTGCGCGAACTCGGCCCCGTGGGCTGCACGGATGGATGGCATGGGGCAAACTGGAAATCTGTTCGTTGCCCGTGCGGCAACCGGCCGGGCCGCTCGCCCGGCCCGGCGCGGATTCCATGACCCAGCTTTCGTCCCGCATTCTCGGCGTTCTTCTTCATGCCCTGCTCGTCCTCCGGCGCTGGGGGCAGGGCGTTCTGCTGTGCCTGGCCGCGGTGTCGGGCGCCCATGCGCAGACGGCTGCGAAGGGCGACTGGCCGCAAAGGCCGATCCGCATGGTGGTGCCGTTCACGGCCGGCGGCGGGAGCGACGTCGTGGCCCGTGTCCTCGCGCGGCCGCTGTCCCAGCAACTGGGCCAGCCGGTGTTCATCGACAACAGGCCGGGCGCGGCCACCGTCATCGGCACCCAGTACGTCGTGCGTTCGGTGCCTGACGGCCACACGCTGCTGCTGTCGGGATCGACCAGCTTCAGCATCAACCCGGCGCTGCGCAAGAAGCTGCCTTACGACCCGGCGCGCGACCTGGCGCCCATTGCCATCGTCGCGCGCAGTTCGCTCGCGCTCGTGGGGGGCAAGGACACGCCCTGGCATTCGCTGCCCGAGCTGATCGCGGCGGCCAGGGCGCACCCGGGGCGCATTCGCTACGGCACCTTCGGCCCGGGGTCGGGCCCTCACCTGGCGGGCGAGATGCTTGCCGCCGCAGCGGGCATCCGGCTGCAGGCCGTGCCCTACCGCAACACGGGCCAGCTTGCCGTGGCCCTGAGCGCCGGCGAAGTGGACCTGGGCATCGAGGTGGCGGGCGCGGTGGCGCCGCTCGTGAATGCGGGCCGGCTGCGTGCGCTGGCCGTGTTCGGCGCCGGACGCTCCGGTACGTTGCCCGGGGTGCGCACCCTGGCGGAGCAGGGCTTGCCCGATGCCACGTTCGAAGCCTGGTTCGGGCTGGCTGCCCCGGCGCGCACGCCGGCGCCGGTGCTCGACGCGCTTTCCCGGGCGGTCACGCGGGCCATGGACGACGCGGCCCTGCAGGCGAACCTGCGCGCACAGGGCATGGACCCCGTGACGGTCGGCCCGGAGGCCTTCCGCAAGGAGGCCGAGAGCGAGATCTCGCGCTACCGCGTGCAGGCCGACCGCGCGGGCATCTCGCTGGACTGAGCCGCCAGCGCGGCGGCTTCAGGCGGCAGGCGCCGCGTTCAGGAAGTCGCGCAACGCGAACAGCACCGCGTCCGGCGCCTCGCTCATCAGCGCGTGGCCGGCGTGCACCGTCACCACCTTGCCGCTGCGGGCCTTGCCCACCAGCGCCATGGTGGCACGCGGCGGCGTCATCTGGTCTGCGTCGCCGAGCAGGAACAGCACCGGGCACTGCACCTTTTCCATGGCCGCTTCGCCGTTGGCGTAGTCGTTGCAGGCCTTGAAGCCGATGTGGAACACGTTGGCGTCGCGGTTGCTCGCGAGCACGCGGCGCATCAGCGCGCGCGAGCTGCCGTAGAGCCAGGTTCCAGGCCCGAGCGAGGAGGGCGGCGGCGCCAGCAGCGCATGCGAGAAGGTGTTGACCATGGCGATGGCGCGCTGCGGGTCGTTGAGCGCGCCGTCGAGCAGCGCGGGCGACACCGTCATCGGATAGGCCGTGCCCACCATCGCCAGGTGCGACACGCGCCCGGGCGCGCGCGCAGCGGTCTCCAGCGCAATGAGCGAGCCGAAGCTGTGGCCGACCAGCGCGGCTTTCTCCACGCCCGCCGCGTCGAGCAGCGCGATGACGAACTGCGCCGCCTCTTCCACGCTGGCGGGCGGCGGGCCTTCGCTCTTGCAATGGCCGGGCAGGTCGACCGCCAGCACGTTCCAGCCGTGGTTGGTGAACCAGCGGGTCTGCAGGATCCACACGCTGTGGTCGTTCAGCACGCCGTGGATGAACACGGCCGTGGGCCTGGCCGGGTCGAGCGGCTTGCCGCCGGTGTAGCAGTAGGTGCCGTGGCCGTTGACGATGTAGTTCATGTCAGGCACCCGCCTTTTCCGCCGCCTTCAGCGCGCGCTTGAGGTCGTCGATCAGGTCGGCAGCGTCTTCCAGGCCGATCGACAGGCGGATCGTGCCTTGCGATATGCCCGCGCCGGCCAGCGCCTCGTCGGTCATGCGGAAGTGGGTGGTGCTGGCCGGGTGGATCACCAGGCTGCGGCAGTCGCCCACGTTGGCCAGGTGGCTGAACAGCTTGAGCGCTTCGATGAAGGCCTTGCCCTGCGCCCGGCTGCCCTTGATGTCGAAGCTGAACACCGCGCCGGCGCCGCGCGCGCCGTGGCGCAGCAGCTTCTGCGCGAGCGCGTGGCTCGGGTGCGACTCGATCAGCGGGTGTCCCACGCGCGACACGAACGGGTGCGCGGCCAGGAATTCGACCACCTTCTGCGTGTTGTCGATGTGGCGCTCCATGCGCAGCGGCAGGGTCTCGATGCCCTGCAGGATGAGCCAGGCCGTGTGCGGGCTCATCGACGCGCCGAAGTCGCGCAGGCCTTCGCGGCGGGCGCGCAGCAGGAAGGCGCCGACGGTGCTTTCCTCGCTGAACACCATGTTGTGGAAGCCGTCGTAGGCCTGCGTGAGCTCGGCGAACTTGCCCGACTTCTCCCAGTCGAAGCTGCCGCCGTCGACCACCACCCCGCCGATCACGGTGCCGTGGCCTGACAGGAACTTGGTGGCCGAGTGGTAGACCAGGTCGGCGCCCCAGTCGAAGGGCTTGATGAGGTAGGGCGAGGTGAGCGTGGAGTCGACCAGCAGCGGCACGCCGGCTTCGTGGGCGATGTCGCTCACCGCGGGAATGTCGAGCACGTCGAGCCCGGGGTTGCCCACGGTTTCGCCGAAGAACAGCTTTGTCTCGGGCCGCACGGCGTTGCGCCAGCCGTCCAGGTCGCCGGGCTTGACGAAGGTGGTCTCGATGCCGAAGCGGCGCATCGTGTAGTGCAGCAGGTTCTGCGAGCCGCCGTACAGCGCCGTGCTGGCCACGATGTGCGAGCCCGCGCCCATCAGCGTGGCCACCGACAGGTGCAGCGCGGCCTGGCCGCTGGCGGTGGCGATGGCGCCGATGCCGCCTTCGAGCGCCGACACGCGCTGCTCCAGCACCGCGTTGGTCGGGTTGCTGATGCGCGAATAGACGTGGCCGGCGCGCTCCAGGTTGAACAGCGCGGCGGCGTGGTCGCTCGACTCGAAGACGAAGGAGGTGGTGAGGTGGATCGGCACGGCCCGCGCGCCGGTGGCGGGGTCGGGCGAGGCGCCGGCGTGCAGCGCGAGGGTGTCGAAACCGGGGTCGGAATAACCGGGCATGAAGGCCTTTCTGTGTCTGAGCGTTGTCTCCTGGCAATGCCCCGTTACGTCTGCAATTCATGCGTCCGCGACAAGGGCGCTCAGGTCGGCGTCGATTGTGGGCTATATTCAAAAACGGCAGGCCCGCCCAGTACACCAGAGATAGCCGAGATTGAGTCCCGAGAGGAGCACACGATGAAAGTCAGCGACATCCTTCGCGTCAAGGGCAACACGCTCTTCACCATCACGCCAGACGACCCGCTGGCAGACGCCGCCAACACCATGGCGGAAAAGGACATCGGTTCGCTGGTGGTCATGGAGCACGGCGACCTGGTCGGCATGCTCACCTTCCGGGAAGTGATCGTCGCCATCGTCAACAACGGCGGCCAGGTCGGCACCACGCTGGTCCGCAAGGCCATGGACGACGCCCCCGTCACCTGCACCCTGGAAACCGACCTCGACGAAATCCGCCGCATCATGCTGGAGCGCCACGCGCGCTACATGCCCGTCATGGACAAGCGCATGCTGATGGGCGTGATCAGCTTCTACGACGTGGCCAAGGCCGTGGTGGACAGCCAGAACTTCGAGAACAAGATGCTCAAGGCCTACATCCGCGACTGGCCCGCGGAAGACGAAAAGACCGGCTGAGCGCTGCCTCCGCGTTGGAGGCGAGCCCTACTCTTTGATGTTGGCGTTCTGCACGATCTTCTGGTTGCGTGCGTATTCCGCCTGCACGAACTTGCCGAACGACTCCGGCGTGCCGCTGCCCGGCAGCGCGCCTTGCTCCATCAGCTTGGAGCGCACGCCTTCTTCCTGCAGCACCGCATTGAGTTCCTGGTTGATCTGCGCGACCACCGCCGGAGGCGTTTTCGCGGGCGCGAAGATGCCGGTCCAGCTCACCATGTCGAAGCCCTTGAGGCCGGGCATCTCGTCGAAGGTGGGCACGTTCGGCAGCGTGGGCAGCCGCTTGGTGCTGGTGATGCCGAGGGCCTTCAGGCGCTTGCCGTTCACGTGCGGTATGGCGCTGGTGCTCACCAGCATGGCCAGGTCGACCTGGTCGCCGATCACGTCGGTGGCAATCTGCGCGCCGCCGCGGTAGGGCACGTGGGTGACGAAGATGCCGCTGCGTTCCTTCAGCAGTTCCATGGCCAGTTGCAGCACCGTGCCCACGCCCGAGGTCGCGTAGTTGTACTTGCCGGGCTTTGCCTTCGCGAGCTTCACGAAGTCGGAAAAAGTCTGGGCCTCCAGGCCGGGCCGCGCCACCAGCACCATCGGCGCGGTGTTGAGCAGGCCGACCGGCGCCAGGTCTTTCAGCGGATCGAAGCGGAAGGCGGTCGGGTTCACCAGCTTGCCGATGGCGATGGCGCTGTCGGGGCCGACCACCAGCGTGTAGCCGTCGGGCGTGGCGTTCACCGCCTTGGCCACGCCGATGGCGCCGCCCGCGCCGCTCACGTTCTCGATGACGACCGACTGCTTGAGCCGCTCGCCGAGGCGCTGCGCGACGAGGCGCGCATTCACGTCCACGCTGCCGCCGGCGGTGTAGGGAACGATCAGCGTGATGGGCTTGGCCGTGGGCCAGGCCTGCGCGAGCGCCGCGGTGGGCAGGGCGGCGAAAAGCGCGGCGGTGAGAAGCAGGCGGCGGGGAGTGTTCATGGCGTGGGTCATTCGAGGATGGTGGGGGCGGGTTCGGTGTCGAGGCGGGCGCGCAGCGTGTCGAACGCGTCGCTCCATTGCGTGCGCCATTCGCGGCGCTGCGTGTCGTCGATCCACGCGCCGTCCAGGCCGTTGTGCATGAAGCCGCGTAGGTCGTCCAGGCCGAAGCCGAAGTCGCGCACCATCATCAGCCATGCCTGCGTGGGCGTGACCTTGTGCAGCGTCGGGTCGTCGGTGTTGGGGTGGATGCGCAGGCCCAGGCCCGGCATCCTGCGGATCGGATGGTCCAGCGCCCAGCGCTCCGGCGGCAGCGTGCGCAGGTAGTACGAATTGGTGGGCACCACGGTGAAGATCACGCCGCGCTCTGCGCACTGGCGCGCGTAGTCGGGCTGGTCGACCACCGTGTAGCCGTGGTCGATGCGGTCGACCTGCAGCACGTCGAGCGCGGTGCGCACGTTGGTCCAGGGCATGCCGAACTCGCCCGCGTGCGCGGTGGTCTTCAGGCCGGCTTTCTTCGCGTCGGCATAGGCCTGGGTGAACAGCTCGGGCGGCCGGTCGTTCTCGCGGTAGTCGATGCCGATGCCGATCACCTCGTCGCAGCGGTGCGCCTTGACCCACTCCACCATTTCCACCGCGGCCTGCGGGCTGGCTTCGCGGTCGATGGCGGCGATGAGCCGGCCGGTGATGCCGAAATCCTGCTGCGCGTCGTGGATGGCGCGCACGATGGCCGCCTGCGCCATCGGATAGGCAATGCCCGATTCATGCACCGTGCCGGTGGGGTTCCAGAAGAACTCCGCATAGCGCACGTTGTGCGAGGCCGCGTCCTGCAGGTATTCGAGCGTGAGCTGGTACAGGTCGCCGGGGCCGCGCACCAGCTGGGCGTCGAGCGCGCGCAGCACGCGCAGCACGCCGACCGGCTTTTCGCCGCGCGTGTAGAAGCCCTCGATCTCGTCGGTCGCCAGCGGCGCGCCGGCGCGCAGGTTGAGCTGCTTGAAGGTCTCGTGGCGCACCGTGCCGAACAGGTGGCAGTGCAGCTCGGCCTTGGGCATGGCCCGCAGCATCGATTCCAGCGTGAAGGGAGCAGGGGTGGGGCTGGTCATGCTGACCAGTCTAGTAATTGCCTCCTCATAAGGAAAATTTTGAATTTCTATAATTTGATTCACTGAATCAATAACCGAGGATGCGTCCATGGCCGCCTTGCCCCTGCGTGCGCTCACGCTGCGCCAGCTGCAGTTCTTCTCGGTGCTGGTGGAAGAAGGCCAGTTCGGCCGCGCTGCCAGGCGGCTTTCCATCACGCAGCCGGCCCTGAGCAACGCCATCAAGCAGATGGAAAAACTGCTGGGCGCCGAGCTGCTGACCCGTTCCACCCACCGGCTGGAACTCACGCCCGTGGGTGCCGAGGTGCTGGCGCGCACCGATTTCCTGGTCAACACCTTCGACGTGGCGCTGCGCGACATCGAAAGCACGGTGCAGCGCGGCCGGGCCTTCGTGCGCGTGGGCGTCATTCCCTCGGCCAGTGCGCGCGTGGCGGCCGCGGCCAGCGAGTTTCTGGGCAGCGGCCAGCGCGAGGTGGAGCTGGCCTGGCGCGACGCGCCGTCGAACACGCTGCTGGCCGAGCTGCGCAGCGGGCAGATCGACATGGCGGTGGCCGCCATCACCGAGCCACCGGGCGGGCTGACCTGCATCGACCTGTTCCGCGACCCGCTGGTGCTGGTGGTGCGGCGCGACCATGCGCTGGCGGCCGCCGGCGACGCGAACTGGGAGGCCATCGGCAAGGAGCGGCTGGTGCTGTTCGAAAGCGGCAGCATGCCCGCGCTGGGCAACCCGGCGCGCGCGCAGTTCGCGCAGGGCGCGGAGCCCTACCGCGTGAGCTATTCGGAAACGCTCTATGCGCTGGTGCGCAGCGGGCAGGCGCTGGGGCTGATGCCGCGCCTGTACACCTCTTCGCTGCGCGACCCCGAACTGGCCGTGGTGCCGCTGCTGAAGCCGCGCGTCGAACGCCGCGTGGTGCTGGCCTACCTGCCGGGGCCGATGCGCAATGTGGTGGCGCAGGAGCTGATCGCGTTCCTGCGCGACAGGCTTCCGCAGGCCGGCGAGGCCACGGTGCGGCGCGTGAGCAAGGCGCCGCGCGCGCGGCGCTGAGCGCTTCAGGCCATCTGCGTCTCGCGCCGGAAGCGCTCCAGCGTCCAGCCCTGGCCGAGCAGGAACATGCGCGTGTGCAGCTCGGCCAGCGTGGCGCGCCCGACCTCTCTGCCAAGGTAGCTCAGCTGCTTGTTGCGCAGGTCGGCAAAGCCCGCCTCGCAGTGGCGCGACAGGCTCTGCCAGAGCGCATGCGCGCCCGGCGACTGCCGCGCGCCGCTCATGAGGCAGATGCCCCGGCCCAGCGCCCAGCGGTACACGGCGGAGGCCAGCCCGCGCCGCTGGTAGGCCGGGTCGTACTGCGAATGCGGCGCGCGGACGTGGCGGTCGGCCCTGCGGTTGAGCTCGATCAGCCGGTTGAACACGGTGTAGCCGACGAGTCTGTCGCGGCGCGTGTCCTCGATGTAGACGTACAGCTCGCCGTCGGCCTCGCGATAGCGTGCGCGCAGGCCGGGGTCGCCGAGCGCGAACTGCGGCATGTCGTGCAGGCGGGCGCCCATCGTGCGCATGCGTTCGTGCACTGGCACCAGCGTGTCAGCTGGCCTGGCCTTGCGCGGATCGACATCGATGCGCAGCTCGGCCGGCCTGAAGCGCCACCAGACCGGCTGCATCGGAGGGAATGCCAGCGCGAGCGTCATGCCGCACCCCTCTGCGCCAGCGCCGCGGCGTGCTGACCCTGCCGTGCGGCAAGCGCGCAGTGCGGCACCACCAGCACGTCGCCCGTGGACCAGCGCAGCACGCGGAGCGCCACGCTGCCAAAAAGAAAGTCCATCAGCGCGCAGCGCCTGCGCTTGCCGACCACCAGCAGGTCGGCCTTCGAGTACTGCTGCTGCACGGCCGCCTGCCGCGCCGGATCGCCGCGCCCTATCGACGACACCACGCGGTTGCGGCGCGCGATCGACGCATCGGACAGCCACAGCATTCGTTCGCGCGCATGGCGGGCGCACGCGTGGCGGTAGGCGTCGATCACGTGCGACGACACGTCGGCGTAGCGCAGCTTGCCTTCGTGCATGGGCGTGAAGGCGTGGAACAGCTCGATGTCGGCCTGGCCGTCGAAGGCGCAGGCCAGGTCGACCAGGGGGCGCGACTCTTCCATGAGATCGACGGCGACGAGGATTCGGCCATAGCCGCCGGCGCGCGCATCGAGCCGCGCCACCAGCACCGGCCGCTGCGCCGCCCGCACCAGCTGTTCGGCCGGCTGGCCGTGGAAGAAGGCCGCGAGCGAGCGGTCGGGCTCGTCGCCGATCACCACGAGGTCGCACCACTGCGCCTCGTGCGCGGCGCCGTCGAGGCGCCCGCGCGTGTCGTCGATCTTCTTGACGAGGATGCCGAAGCGCTCGGCCACCTCCAGGCATAAGGCGCCCAGGCCGCTGGCCGCATCGGCATCCGCAGGTCCGGCGAAGGCGGCGGGCGCGTACATGATCTTCAGCAGCGCGCCGTGCGCCGCCGCGATGTTGGCTGCACGCACGACAGTGCGCAGGCCGTGCGCCGACAGGTCGGTCACCGCCAGGATCGATTGGATGTTCATCGTCAGTGTTCTTTCCGCATGACAAAGCCGGCCGCCGGCCACGGCGAAGCGGCTGGCAGCGAGCGAAGGAATCAGCTGGGGAAAGCGCGGCGTGCCCGTGCGGGCGCGCTACCGCGCGGGGCTTGGGCCCGGCGGTCGATGAAAGGTGCTGAAGAAAAGGGAGGGGAGGAGGGAGGCTGACCGCCGGGCTCAGAGATCTGCGAGGGTCGGATGCGACCCTGCAGCCGTGCACGCAGTGAAGACTGCGCGCGGCGTGCTGCGGATGAAAGCCTGGCGTTGCATGGGCCCGAGTGTAGGAAGCCCGGCGCGCAAGGGCAAACAATGGCCTCACGGCCCTTGCCGGATTGGCGCGTTGCGGCTCAGCCGTTCAGCTCGGCCGCCGCGTGGATGGTTTCGCGCACGCGCGGGTAGATCTGCGCATTCCACTTGCTGCCGCTGAACACGCCGTAGTGGCCCACGCCGGCCTGCAGGTGATGCGCCTTGAGGTAGGGTCGGATGCCGGTGCAGAGGTCTTGCGCCGCCACCGTCTGGCCCACGGCGCAGATGTCGTCGCGCTCGCCCTCCACCGTCAGCAGCGCGGTGCGGCGGATGGCGGCAGGGTTCACGGTGCGCTCGCCCACGGTGAGCTTGCCGCGCGGCAGGTCGTAGGTCTGGAACACGCGCTCCACCGTCTCCAGGTAGAACTCGGCCGGCAGGTCGTTCACGGCCAGGTACTCGTCGTAGAAGTTGCCGATGGTGCGGGCCTTGTCGATGTCGCCCTCGACCAGGTGGGTGTACATGTCCTGGAACTGCTTCTTGTGGCGCTCCGGGTTCATGCTCATGAAGGCCGACAGCTGCAGGAAGCCCGGGTACACGCGCCGCATGGCGCCTGCATGCGGCCAGGGCACATGGCTGATGAGGTTGCGCCGGAACCAGTCGATCGGCCGGTCGGTGGCGAGCTTGTTGACCGTGGTCGGGTTGATGCGGCAATCGACCGGGCCGGCCATCAGCGTGAGGCTGCGCGGCGTGGCGGGGTTGTCGTCCTCGGCCATCAGCGCGGTGGCGGCCAGCGCGGCCACGCAGGGCTGGCAGACCGCCACCATGTGCACGCCCGGGCCCACGGCCTCCAGGAAACGCATGAGCTGCAGCGTGTAGTCGTCCAGGCCGAACCGGCCCTCCCAGAGCGGCACGTCGCGCGCGTTGTGCCAGTCGGTCAGGTACACGTCGTGGTCGCGCAGCAGCGTGCGCACGGTTTCGCGCAGCAGGGTCGCGAAATGGCCCGAGAGTGGTGCGACCAGCAGAACGGGCGGGTGCACCGCTTCGGTGTCCTTCCTGAAGTGCAGCAGGGTGCCGAAGGGCGAGACCAGGGCTTTTTCCTCGTGCACGGCCACTTCAGCGCCGTCGACCGTCACGCTGGCAATGCCGTAGGGCGGCCGCGTGTGCGTCAGCCGCATGCGCGAGAACACCTCGAACTGCGCTGCCATGCGCCGCAGCATGGTGCGCTCGGTGCCGTCTTTCCACAGCGCCTGGCCCAGGTACTGCGCGGCGAGCCTGGCAGGCGACAGCATGTCGGCTTGGTTCTGGTAGGCCCGGTACAGCATGGTTCTGGCGCAGGCAAGTTGCGGGCCAGCCGCATGGCATGGCGCTTGCACGCAGCGAGGCAACGCCCAAGGAGCTTCAAGATGGCCAAACCCGTTCTCACCATCAGCAGCAAGAACTACGGCGCGTGGTCGCTGCGCGGCTGGCTGATGTGCAGGCTGGCCGGGCTGGACTTCAGCGAGAAGGTCATCCCGCCGGACGACCCGGCCATGAAGGCCGAGATGCTGCTGCTGTCTTCGTCGATGCTGGTGCCCTCGCTGCAGCATGGCGGCGTGAAGGTGTGGGACACGCTGGCCATCGGCGAGTACCTCAACGAGATCAAGCCCAAGGCCGGACTGCTGCCCGACGACATCGCCGCCCGCGCCCACTGCCGCGCCATCTGCGGCGAGATGCATTCGGGCTTTTCGTCGATGCGCGGCGCACTGCCGATGAACATCAAGGCCCATTTCAAGAACTTCAAGGTGTGGTCGCGCGCGCAGGCCGACATCGACCGCATCGTCGCCATCTGGCGCGAATGCTTCAAGGCCTACGGCGGCCCCTTCCTGTTCGGCAAGCAGCCGGGCATGGCCGACGCGATGTACGCGCCGGTGGTCACGCGCTTCCTGAGCTACGACGTGGCGCTGGACAGCGCGTGCGCGGCCTACTGCAAGCGGGTGATGGAGCTGCCGGCCATGCAGGAATGGGTGGCCGCGGCGAAGCAGGAGCCCGAGGAAATCGACGAGCTCGACGCGGAGTTCTAAAAAAACGGGCGCGAGCTTCGGAGGCTAGTGCCGGAACATCCGCAGGTCGAGCGCGCTTTCCTCGCCCAGCCACATGGCATGGGCCGTGTGGTCCGCGAAGTCGTCGCCGGTCACGCCGTGCACGAACACATCGAGCCCGTTGCGGTTGGCCTCGAGCCAGCCGATGACCTGGTCGAACTCGGCGGCGTCGAATGCGAGCTGGCAGCTCCAGTGCGGATGCGGGCCCACCAGCCGCTCGTGCACGCGGCCGACCACCACCATCAGCTCCTGTCCGGCGCGCTCGCAGAGGCTGCGCGCCTGCGCCAGTGTGTCGGGCGCGAAATAGACGTGGGCGTGGTACTGGGCGTAGAGGTTTTCGGGGCGGCGTGGCATGGTGGGCTCATTGTGGGCCCGGGCGCGGGCCGAGGTGAAAACGCCCGCTGTAGCGGAACACGTCGCCGAACCAGCGGTGGCGCAGCAGCATCTTCATGGTGAAGCGGTCGGCGTCCTGCGGGTCGGGCCGCTCTTCCACGTAGGCGGTGCCCAGCAGGAGCGCCAGCGGCAGCGGAATGCGCAGCCCCGCCACGCGCCAGATGTAGCCCCGGTCGCGGAACACCAGCGCGCCTTCTTCCGCGCTCACGGCCAGCCGCATGCCGATGCCGAAGCGCACGTACTCGATCACCTCGCCGCCCCGGCGCGCGTCGTGCGCCATGTACGAGCGGAAATGGAAGGGCGGCCTGCCCGGAAAGCGGAAGACCCGGTCCCAGTGGAGCGTGGCGTCGTCGGGGCGGCAGCTGTAGTGCACTTCGATGGGCACGTCCTTGCCCTGGTGCGGCACCAGCGCGCCGAACAGCCGGCCGAGGGGCATCAGCAGCGCGGCCCAGCGGGCGTGCCAGACCTCGCTCATCGTGCCGCGCACGCACACGTGGTCGTCGGAGAACGGCGCCATCGCGTAGTGGCGGCGGATGACGTCGCCGAGCCGTTCCCAGGCGGGGCCGAGCGCCTGCTGGAAGACCGGTGCGGTGGGCGGCATCGTCGTCATCCGGGCGCCGCCGCGCCGGCCGTGGCTTCGGCGCGTGCCTTGTAGAAGCGCAGGATGTTCTCGGATGCGTCGGCCAGCAGCAGGTGCATGACGCGGTCCGCATACCAGTTGAAGCTGGTGCTCATGCGCCACGACACCGCAACGCGCAGCTCGGTGCCGCCGTCGCGCGGCGTCAGCGTGTAGGTGGCGTCGCGCAGGTCGAAGTACTGGCCGCCGATCATCACGTGATCGTCGAGCGCACCGGCCGGGAAAGAGTCGGGCGAGAAGCGGAAGCGCCACTTCAGCTGCCGGTTGGGCTGCCATTCGGTGATGACTTCCTCGAAGTGCACGTTCTTCTGCCACTGCACCTGGCGCACGCGGCCTTCGGCCGTGTCGACCGTGACGCCAGACACCGGCATCGGCACGCCGATGCGGTAGGCCCAGGCGTCGCCGACTTCGGCGGGGCGGATGTCGCGCGCCGCGTTCAGCTCGTGCCACACGCGCTCGGCCGGCGCGGCAATGAAGAGCGTGCGCGACGTGTTCGACAGCCGGTCCGGGTTGGGCAGCTGCGGCTCGATGGCGCCCAGCACCAGCGGCAGCACCGCGAAGCTGTAGATGGCCTGCTTCGGCCAGTTGGTGATGCGGCACACGATGCCCATCGCCAGTCCTCCGACGCTGCCCATCACCGCGAACAGCGGCACGATGACGACGGCGCAGATCAGCCCCTCGATGAACACCGCCAGCGTGCCGCCGACGAAAAGCGCCGTTGCCACCCACGGCGCCCAGAGGTAGTAGCCCCAGCTTCGGCGCTCGATGCGCTCGGCCATGTACACGGTGACGGCGCCGCACAGCGCGGGCACGAAGTACACGAAGGAGCCGAGCATCGGCGAGAAGCGCTGGCCCGGGCCGCCGCTGAAAATGATGCGAAGCACCAGCGCGATGGCCGCGCCCGCCAGCATCGGCCAGAACCATGCGAAGGGCATGGCGCCGCGGGATTGGGGCGGCAGTTCGCCGGGTGCCTGGTCTGGCGCGAGCGCGGCGAGCCTGCTGTCCTGATTGTCTTCTTGCATGCGTAGCTTTCTGCTGGTTGTTTCTTCTCGTGTTCGCTCAGCCGGCACTGCGCGTGGCCGTGACCATGCAGTAGTCGAAGTCGCGCCAGAACATGCCCAGCGCCAGCGCGCAATAGCTGGCCACGATGTGCTTGCGCCGCCACGCGCCGAGCTTGCCGCGCGCCTTCCAGAGTTCGGCCAGGGTGAAGCGCGTGGCCAGCACCGGAATGTGCAGCGCGCTGGGCGCGACGCGCCAGCGCAGCGACTTGCATTCGATGTCCTCGAAGCCGTTGTCGCGCAGGGCGGCGATGAAGTCGTCGCGAACGGCCAGCGTGGGCACGGCCCAGCTGTCGGCCCACAGGCGGTGCAGCCAGCCGGCCACGCGGCCGGGCTTGCGGCGCAGCAGGAAGCCGTCGGCCACCGCCAGCCGGGCGCCGGGCTTGAGCAGGCGCGCGGCCTCGCGGATGAAGTCGGCCTTGGCGGTGCCCTCTGCATAGCAGGCGCTCTCCAGGGCCCATGCACCGTCGGCCTGCGCGGCGGGCAGGCCGGTGCGGGTGTAGTCGGCCTCCACGTGGGCCATGCGGTCGGCCACGCCTGCCGCCGCATCGAGCCTGGCGGCGATGCTGTTCTGCACGGCCACGTTGGTCACGGTCACTGCGTAAAGCGACGGGTTGTCGCCCACCAGCGTGCGCGCGGTGGCGCCGGCGCCGCAGCCCATGTCGATCACGCAGCGGCGGGGCGCGGCGCCGGGTTGCGCATCGGCAAGCCGCAGCGCGCGGCCGACCACGCGGTTCATCTCGACCAGCATGCCTTCGCGCCGAAACGGGTTCAGCCCGGCGCGCCAGAAGCCGAAGTGCATGTTGTAGCTGGGGCTCCAGGCGCTGTAGTCGAACGCGACTTCGGTGAAGTAGACCTGGGTGTCTTCAGCAGTGATGGAGGTGCCGGCAGGTGCCTGTGCGGGCGCTTCGAGCGGCAGGCGCAAGTCGGGCTGGAAAACTGTGGGCATGGCTGTTCCCTCGGGTGGTGTTTTTTCTTCAGAGGCGGCAGTTGCCGTCGTTGCAGGTAGGCGCGACGCGTCCCGCCAGCCGTGTCGCCAGCCAGCGCGGAATGCGGTAGCGGTTGCGCGCCAGCAGGGCATAGGCGCGGTCGGCCAGCGGCGCGACCAGCGGCAGGTCGAGCAGGCCGCCGCCGCTGGGCAGGCCCACCGCCGCGCGGCTCGCGCGGATGGCCGCCACGCCGACCAGCACCCGGCCCGTGGCGTCCACCGCGTGGATCCCGGCCATGAGCGCGTCGCGCGGCGCCGGCCCGTCGCTGAACGATGCCGGCGAGCAATCGACGAAGCGCAGCCGGCCCGCGGTGTCGCGCGCCCCCAGGTTGCCCATTTGGGCCGAGCAGATGGCGCAGCTGGCGTCGAAGTACAGGGTCAGCGGATAGGCGGGGAGGGCGTCGCGGCTCATGGCATCCTTTGTTCTCGATATTTCTGTCAAAACAGAAATTGAAGGGCAAAAAAAGAGAAGGTTCAGATCATCGGCAGGCTGGCGTGGTGTGCGTCGGAGTCTTCGTCCTTGCCGCCCTTGTCGCCGCGCACGAACTTCTGCACGTTGGCGCCCAGCGTCAGCACCTTGTCGAGCGTGCCCGGCGACAGCCGCAGCATTTCGTCGGCCCAGGTGGCGAGCTTGTTCATGAGGTCCATGGTGGAGCGGATGCGGTCCTGCGCATCGGGCGGTTCCTTCTGGAAATCGGGGCTCGAGACCAGTTCGCGCAGCACGCGGATGGTCGGGTCGAACTCGCGTTCCTTGCGCTCGCGCACCACGGTGCGGAACAGCTCCCACACGTCGACGCTGGTCTCGAAATAGTCGCGCCGGTCGCCCAGCGTGTGGGTGACGCGCACGAGGTTCCAGGCCTGCAGTTCCTTCAGGCTGTTGCTGACGTTGGAGCGCGCGACGCCCAGGGTTTCGGACAACTCCTCGGCATGCATCGGCTTGCCGTGGGCGAAGAGCAGCGCGTGGATTTGCGAGACGGTGCGGTTGACGCCCCACATGGACCCCATTTCGCCCCAGTGGAGGACGAACTTGCGTTGAATTTCTGTGAGTTCCATGGCTTGGAGTTTAGGATTTGCGAAATTTCTGTCAAGAGAGAAATGTAAAAAGCGGGCAGTCGCAAGGAAACGGTGAAATACTGTACAAATACACAGTAACGAGATTCGCCATGCCCGCAGCCCACATCCCCATCCACGCCATCAAGGGCCGCGGCGCGGCCACGCAGCTCGCGCATCGTTTCTCCAAGGACGAGCGCAATGCCTTCGACGACGGCTGGGGCACGCTCGAAGACGGCGTGGCCGAGGCGCAGGAGCTGCAGCCCATCGCCACCGAGGTGCGCTTCGAAGACGTCAAGTCGGCGCTCAACGAGAACGACTCGCCCGACATCTACTTCGACCGCTCGCTCAACCCCTACCGCGGCTGCGAGCACGGATGCATCTATTGCTTCGCCCGGCCCACACACAGCTACCTCAACCTGTCGCCCGGCCTCGACTTCGAGACCAAGCTGATCGCCAAGCGAAACATCGCCGACATGCTGCGTACGGAACTCGGGCGCAAGAGCTACCGGCCCAGCTACATCGCCATCGGCACCGCCACCGACTGCTACCAGCCCATCGAGCGCGACTTGAGGCTCACCCGCTCGGTCATCGAACTGCTGCAGGAAGCGCGGCATCCGTTCGCGCTGGTCACCAAGTCGAGCGCCATCGAGCGCGACCTCGACGTGATCGCGCCCATGGCGGCCGACCGTCTTGCGGCCGTGTACGTGACCGTGACCACGCTCGACGGCGAACTCGCCCGCAAGCTGGAGCCGCGCGCCGCGGCGCCGCACCGCCGGCTGCGCACCATCCGCACGCTGACCGAGGCGGGCGTGCCGGTCGGCGTGAGCGTGGCGCCGCAGATTCCCTTCGTGACCGAAGACATGGAACAGGTGCTCGAGGCCGCATGGGAAGCCGGCGCGCGCAGCGCCTTCTACACGGTGGTGAGGCTGCCGTGGGAGGTGGCGCCGCTCTTCAAGGAATGGCTGGCGCTGCACTATCCGCAGCGCGCCGATCGCATCATGGCGCGCATCCACGAGATGCGCGGCGGCAAGGACTACGACGCCGACTTCGCCACGCGCATGAAGGGCTCGGGCCTGTGGGCCGACCTGATCCACCAGCGCTTCGAGAAGGCGACCAACCGACTGGGCTACAACCGCGAGCGCATTCCGCTGGACATCACGGCGTTCAGGCCGCCTGGCGCAGCGGGGCAGGGCAGCCTGTTCTGAACGGCGGCGTGGCCGCTTCGCGAATCTTCTACACGTAGCCCAGCGGCAGCGCCGTGGTCTGCTTCAGTTCCTGCATGGCGAAGCTGGAGCTGACGTCGTGCAGGTTCGTGCCCGAGATCAGTCGCTTGTAGACGGCGTCGTAGGCGGCGATGTCCGGCACCACCACGCGCAGCAGGTAGTCCACGTCGCCGCTCATCCGATAGAACTCGACCACTTCCGGAATGGCATGGACCGTGGCCGTGAAGCGGTCGAACCACTCCTGCGAGTGCGTGCTGGTCCGCACCGACACGAAGACCGTCACCGCCACGTTGACCTTGCGCGGGTCGAGCAGGGCCACCGAGCGCGTGATGACGCCCGCCTCCTTGAGCCGCTGGATGCGCCTCCAGCATGGCGTGGCGGACAGGCCCACCTGCTCGGCGATCTGCGCAACCTGCAGCTCGGCGTCTTGCTGCAGGAGATCAAGAATCTTGATATCTATGGAATCCAGTTTCATCAAATATCCTTGATTGAGCATGGGATTCCAATCTTATCGGTATCGGCAGCATAAAACGCAAGCTGCTGCTCCGCCCCGGGCGGCAGACTCTTCCGGGTGCGCGGCGTGGTCGCCCGCCACGCCCGCAAACGCCTGCATCTCTTCTCCCGGAATCACCTGAATGGACATCTACCTCGACGCCAACGCCACCACGCCCGTTCTGCCTCGCGCCCGGGCCGCGGCACTCGCAGCCATGGCCGACGACTTCGGCAACCCCAGCAGCGTCCACAGCACCGGGCTGAAGGCGCGCGCGCTGATGGATTCGGTGCGCTCCCGCGCGCGGCGGCTGCTCGGTGCGCCCACGGGCGACCTGCTGTTTCTCAGTGGCGCCACCGAAGGCATCCAGACGGCGGTGCTGTCGGCGCTGAGCGCGCTGCGCGGCCGCGAGGACGTGGACTGCGTGCTGTACGGCGCGACGGAGCACAAGGCGGTGCCGGAAGCGATCAGCCACTGGAACAAACTGCTGGGCCTGAACCTGCGCGTGCTGCCCATCCCGGTCGGCCGAGACGGCCGCCATGACCTGCATTGGCTGCGCGCGCATGCCGCACGTGCCGGTCTGGTCTGCACCATGGCCGCCAACAACGAGACCGGCGTCGTCAGCGACCTGGAAGGCATCGCCCAGGCGCTCGACGGGAGCCCGGCGCTGTGGATGGTGGACAGCGTGCAGGCGCTGGGCAAGCTCGAGCTCCGGCTCGAAGCCCTCCGCATCGACTACGCGCCGTTCTCGGGGCACAAGCTCTATGCCCCCAAGGGCATCGGCCTGCTGTACGTGCGCGCCGGCGCGCCGTTCACGCCGCTGATGGCGGGCGGCGGCCAGGAGGGCGCATTGCGCTCGGGGACCGAGAACATGTCCGGCATCGCCGCGCTCGGCACCGTGCTGGAAGCGCTGGAAGACGGCCACACCTTCCGGGACGCTCTCACGCTGGAGGCGTACCGCGACCGCATCGCCGCCGCGCTGAAGAATGCGTTCCCCGGCGTGGTGTTCAACGCGCCCTTTGAACTGAGCTTGCCGACGACCCTTAATTTCTCGGTGCCCGGCCTCGACTCGAAGCTCCTGCAGGACCTGTTCGACGCGGCCGACGTGCGGGTGAGCGGTGGCTCGGCCTGCGGCGCGTCGAAGGCGCTGCCGAGCCACGTGCTGCAAGCCATGGGGCTGCCCGCCTGGCAGGCGGCCTCGGCCGTGCGCCTGTCGTTCGGTCCGGCCAGCGACGCGGCCTTCATCGACGAAGCCTGTGAAAGGATCGGCTCCTGTGGCGCGTCGCTGCGCGCAAGCTGCCTCAATACCGGCGCCGACACCTCCCGTCCGGGCGACGCGCTCGACGGCCTGACCCGCTTCGTGGCCGGCGGTGCATGCTGCTACCTCCTGGCGGATGCCGGCAGCCGCCGCTGCGTGGTCATCGATCCGCTGCCCGAGTTGACCGGCCGCATCGCGCAGCTGCTTCGCTGCCAGGACTACACGCTGGCCGCCGTGCTCGACACGCACAGCCATGGCGATCATGTTTCCTCGGTGGGCGAATTGCGCGCCGCGCTGCCGGAACGCCTTGTCCAGCAAGGCGAGGTCGATGCGCTCGGCTGGCCCCTGGGCGCCGATGCCATCTGCCTGGGCGCGCAGACGCTGACCCGGCTGGCAACCCCCGGGCACACCGCCGACTCGACCGCCTACCTGCTGCACGACGAGCAGCTGAAGATCCGCCTGGCATTCGTGGGCGACACGGTGATGCCCGGCGCCCTGGGGCGAAGCGATTTCGCGCAAAGTGCGCCGCTCGCATTCGGCCCCTCGCTGAAGCAACTGGCGCAGGCCGCGGGCCCCGGCACGCTGCTGCTCCCGGCGCACGACTACGACGACCGCTTCGCGAGCACCCTGGCCCGCGAATGCGCGGCCCAGCCGCTGCTCGCGCAGGTGCTGTCCGGCAGCATCGACGCGGCAGGCTTCGCCTCGGCAAAGGCCGAACTGGAGAAAGACCTCGCGCTGACCGAATACCAGACCCTCGCCTGCGGTGCGCGCATCGACAACGGCTGCGCCGGCGCGGGCCACGAGTTGAACGCCACGCAGGCGCAGCGGCTGCTGCTCGAGCACCCGGGCCTGGTGCTGGTGGACGTGCGCGAGCCCTACGAGCAGCGCGTGAGCGAATCGTCGCCCTTCGGTGCCGACACCCACCCCGAGGCTGTGCCGCTGTCGGGGCTTCTGAATGCGCTGCCCGGCTGGATGGCGCTGCCGGCCGGTGCGCCGGTGCTCTTCTACTGCCGAAGCGGCAATCGCAGCGCGCAGGCGGCCAAGGCCCTGCGCCGGCTCGGCCATGCGCAGGCATGGAGCCTGGCGGGCGGCCTCGCGCTGTGCTCCGCTGCGGGCGCCGTCGCGCAGCCGGCGGCGTCAATGCACTGAGCCAGGAGAGCTCGAGCGGAATCGCTCCGACAGTGACGACGTGCGTCGATCGACCAGCAAGGCACCAAGTCGCGCGAACAGAGCCTTGCCGTTCAACCGGCCTTCGCAATCCGATCGATGCCGACGGCGGGGCAAGACGACGCCGGGGCCTTGCCGGGCTCATCCGCGCCGCACCAGTCGCCACCCAGCGCCTTCACCAGGAACACCGCCGTCAGCAGCCGCTGCCCCCGCAGCTGCGCGGCCTGGCGTTCCACCGTCAGCAGCGACTGCTGCGCGGTGATCACGTCGAGGTAGGTCGACGCGCCGCCCTCATAACGGCTGGTGGCCATGTCGAGCACGCGGCGCGCGGCCGTCACGGCGGCCTGCGCCTGGGTCGTTGCGCTGTCGAGCGCGGCAAGCCCGGTGATGCCGTCTTCCACTTCCTGCATTGCGGTCAGCACGGTGCGGCGGTAGTTGCCCACGGTGACGTCGTAGCCGGCCTTCGCGAAATCGACGTTGGCGCGGATGCGTCCGCCGTCGAACAGCACCTGCGTGGCCGACACGCCCAGCGACCACAGCAGGCTCGGGCCGTTGAACAGCGTCTCGATCATCCGGCTGTCAACGCCCACGGTGGGCGAGATGAAGATGCTCGGGTAGAAGGCCGCGGTGGCGACGCCGATCTGCGCGTTGGCGGCGGCCATCGCGCGCTCGGCCGAGGCCACGTCGGGCCGGCGCTGCAGGATCTCGGAGGGCACGCCCAGCGGCACGGCCGGCGGCCTGATCTCGCGCAGGTCCACCGGCAGCGAGAAGCTGGGCGCCGGCGTGCCGGTGAGCGTGGCCAGCGCATGCTCGTACTGCGAACGCTGCTTCCTCAGCACGTCGACCTGCGTCAGCGTGGTCTCCAGCAGCGCCTGCTGCTGCGCCACGTCCAGGCCCGACACGGCGCCCAGGTCGTGGCGCGCCGTGACAAGCTCGAGCGCGCGGCGCTGCAGTGCGATGGAGCGGGTGAGCACGTCGAGTTCGACGTCGGTCGAGCGCAGGTTGAAGTAGCTGCTGGCCACGTCGGCGCTGAGCAGCAGCCGGGTGTTCTGCAGGTCGGCGGCCGATTGCTCCGCCGACGCCTTGGCACCCTCTACCGTGCGCTGCACGCGGCCGGCCAGGTCGACTTCGTAGCTCGCATTGAGCGACAGCGCGAAGTCGCTCTGCACGGTCGTCGAATTGGGCGTCGCGTAGTTGGTGAGCGGGCGGTTGGCGGAAATCCTCAGGCGCGAGGCGCGGGTGCCGAGGCCGACCTGCGGATACTGGCCGGCCGCATTGGCCGCGAGCGTGGCACGCGCCTGCGCCAGCCGCGCATTGGCGATGGCCAGCGTGGGGCTGCCGGCCAGCGCCTGCTGCTGCAGCGCGTCGAGCTGCGGGTCGCCGAAGCGGCGCCACCATGGGCCCTTTTCGGCAGTGTCGCTCGGCGTGCTCACGCGCCAGGGCTCCTCCAGCTTCCAGCTGACCGGCAGCGGCGTGTCCGGCGTCTTGTAGTCGGGGCCGACCGCGCAGCCCGCCAGCAGCATGGCGACGAGCAGCGCGAGCGCAGCGGCCAGGCGCGGCGGCGTCACGCCGGGGCCTTCGGTGTCGGCGCCTTCGCCGGCGGCGCTTCGGGCGCCACCGCCACCACGTCGCCTTCGGCCAGCGAGTCGGACGGGTTCAGCACCATGCGGTCGGTTTTCTCGAGGCCGTCGATCACCTCGACGTTCTCGCCGTAGTTGCGGCCCAGCGTCACGGCGCGCAGGTTGACGCGGCCCTGCGCATCGACCACCGCGATGCGCGTGCCCTCGGCGCGGAACAGCAGCGCGTTCGACGGCACCGAGAGCGTGCGGCTCGCGGCCAGCGGCAGCGAAACCTGCACATAGGCGCCCGGCAGCAGCGCGCCGTCGCTGTTGGGCAGCGACACCTCCACCTGCATCATCCGCGTGGTCGTGTCGATGGAGCCGGCGGTGCGCGCCACCTGGCCCTTGAAGGTCTGGCCGCGCAGCTCGGCCTGCGTCACCACCACGGGCTGGCCGGTCTTCACGAGCTGGGCGTAGGCCTGCGGCACATTGATGTACACGCGCAGCGGATCGGTCTGCGCCAGCAGGAACAGCGCGCGACCGGCGCCGCCGCCCGCGCCCGCGTCGATCAGGTCGCCCACGTCCACGTTGCGCCGCGTGATCACGCCCGCGAACGGCGCCACCACGCGCTTGAAGCCCTCGGTCTGCTTCAGCCGCTGCACGTTGGCGTCGGCCGCCGCCACGTTGGAGGTGGCCTGCGCCACCGCGCTGCGGCGCTCGTCCAGTTCCTGCTGCGAGACCACATCCTTCTTGCGCAGCGCTTCCCAGCGCTCGGCGGTGCTGCGCGCCAGTTCCAGGCCGGAGGCGGCCTGTGCGCGCGCGGCCACGGCCTGCGACAGCTGCTGGTCGATCTCGGGCGTCTCGATCTCGGCGAGCAGCTCGCCCTTTTCGACGCGGCTGCCGATGTCCTTGGTCCAGCGCTTGAGGTAGCCGCTGGCGCGCGCCGAAATCGGTGACTGCACGAAGCCCTGCAGCGTGCCCGGCAGCGACAGCGTCTGGCCGGCGGTGGGCACGCGGGGCAGGGCGGTCTGCACGTACTGCTTGGCGCGTTCGGTCGTGCCCGCTTCGAGCGCGCGGGCGTTGGCGATGCGCACGAACACCGTGCGTGCCGCGCCCAGCCCCAGCAGCACGAGGACGATCAGCACCAGCCAGCGCGTGCGCCGCACGATCTGCCGGCGGCGCAGCAGCTCGCCGTCGCTCTCGCCGGTGGGATGGATGGTCAATGCCGCGTGGCGTTGCTCCGTCATGAAATCAATTCTCCTGGGGCGTTGCGCCCGCTGGCGGTTGATGCTGCTGCTGGGAGGCTTCACGCGCCGCCCGGCGGCGGGCAAGCCGACTGTGCACTCCCGCGAACACGGCGGGTACGAAAAACAACGTCGACACCGTGGCAAAGACCAGGCCACCGATCACCGCACGGCCCAGCGGCGCGTTCTGCTCGGCGCCTTCGCCCAGGCCCAGCGCCATCGGGATCATGCCGATGATCATCGCCAGCGCCGTCATCAGCACCGGCCGGATGCGGGTGGCGCCCGCTTCCAGCGAGGCCGACAGCGGCGGGATGCCGGCCTGCAGCCGCTCGCGCGCGAAAGACACCAGAAGAATGGAGTTGGCCGTGGCCACGCCCATGGTCATGATCGCGCCCGTGAGCGCCGGCACGCTCAGCGTGGTGCCGGTGATGAACAGCATCCACGCGATGCCCGCCAGCGCGGCCGGCAGCGCGGTGATGATGATGGCCGCGTCCAGCCACGACTGGAAGGTGACCACGATCAGCAGGTACACCAGCACGATGGCCATCGCCAGCCCCACGCCCAGGCCGATGAACGACGACTGCATGGTCTGCACCTGCCCGCGGATGTCGACCCGGCTGCCGCGCGAGAGCTTGGGCCGCATCTCGTCGACCAGCTTCTGCACCTTGGAGGCCACGCTGGCCAGGTCGGTGCCCTGCACGCTCACGTACACGTCGATCACCGGCGCGATGTTGTAGCGCGACATGACGGCCGGCTGCCGGTCGGCCTGCGTGCTCACGAGGTTGCCCAGCAACTGCTGCGAGCCGGGCCCGCCCGCGCCGCCGCTGGCGCCCACCGGAATGTTGAGCAGCGAATCGAGCGAATCGACCGTGTACTGCGGCGTCTGCACCGCGATGCTGTAGACCACGCCGTTGGCCGGGTTCAGCCAGAAGGCGGGCGCCGTCTGCGAGCTGCCCGACAGCGCGATGAGCACGTTCTGCCCCACGTTCGAGGCGGTCAGGCCGTACTGCTGCAGCCGCGTGCGGTCCATCTGCAGGCTCAGCGCGGGGCCGTCCAGGCGCTGGTGCACGTGGGCATCGACCGCACCGGGAATCTGCCGGATCGCCTTGGTCAGTTCGGCCGCGCGCGCCGCATTGCCGGCCATGTCGTTGCCGCTGAACTGCACGTCGATGGCCGCTGGCAGGCCGAAGTTCAGGATCTGCGTGACGATGTCCGCCGGCTGGAAGAAGAACTCGATGCCCGGAAAGCGCTTGGGCAGCTCGGCCCGCAGCAGCGACACGTGCTGCTCGGTCGGCTTGTGGCCCTCTTTCAGCGACAGCAGCAGCTCGCCGTCGAAGGTGCCGATGGTGCCGGCGTTGCTGTACGACAGGTTGATGCCGCTGTTGGGAATGCCGAGGTTGTCCAGGATGGTTTCGAGCTGGTCGGGCGGCACCAGCTCGCGGATGGCGGCTTCGACCTGGTCGGTGAGGCGCGCGGTTTCTTCGATGCGGGTGCCGGTGGGCGCGCGCAGGTGCAGGCGGATCTGGCCTGCATCGACGGTCGGGAAAAAGTCGCGGCCCAGTGCCGGGTAGAGCAGGCACGACAGCAGGCAGAAGCCGAGGAACAGGCCGATGAAGCCGGCGCGCCTGGAGAGCACCGCCGACAGCACTAGCGTGTAGGCACGGCGCACGCGTTCGAAGCGCTGGTCGAAGGCGCGGTAAAGGCGCTGCAGCGCGCTCTGTCTTGCGCCTTCGCCCGGCTGCGATTGCTGCGGGCCGTGCGAGCCGCCCATCAGCAGCATCACCAGCGTCGGCACCAGCGTGCGCGAGAGCAGGTACGAGGCCAGCATGGCGAACACCACCGCCTCCGCCAGCGGCACGAACAGGAAGCGCGCCACGCCCGAGAGAAAGAACATCGGCACGAACACGATGCAGATGCACAGCGTGGAGACGAAGGCGGCCGAGCCGATCTCGCCCGCGCCCACCTCTATGGCCTCCTTCAGCGGCGTGCCCATGTGCAGGTGCCGCTCGATGTTCTCGATGGTCACGATCGCCTGGTCGACCAGGATGCCCACCGACAGCGCCAGCCCGCCCAGCGTCATGAGGTTGAGCGTTTCGCCCAGCGAGTACAGCACCAGGATGGACGCCAGGATCGACAGCGGAATGGTCAGCCCGATGATCAGCGTGCTGCGCCAGTTGCCCAGGAACAGCAGCACCATCGCGGCGGTGAGCGCGGCGGCCAGGATGGCTTCGAACACCACGCCCTTCACGGCCGCCTTGACGAACACGGACTGGTCGAACAGCGGCGTGATCTTGATGTCCTCGGGCATCGTCTGCGCGGCGACGGGCAGCATGGCGCGGATGTTCGACACGATGTCCAGCGTGGAGGCGCCGCCGTTCTTCAGCACCGACAGCAGCACGCCGCGCACGCCGTCCTGGCGCACCACGTTGGTCTGCGGCGAGAAGCCGTCGCGCACGTAGGCCACGTCGCGCAGGTAGGTGGTGGCGCCGTTCACCGTGCGGATCGGCAGGTCGTTCAGGCCCGCGATGGCGTCGGGCGAGCCGTTCATCTTCACGTTGTATTCGGTGGCGCCGAACTTGGCCGTGCCCGAGGGCAGGATCAGGTTCTGCGTGTTCACCGCGTTCACCACGTCGGCCGGCGAGAGGCCGCGCGCCTGCAGCGCCTGGGTGTCGAGGTCGACAGAGATCAGCCGATTCTTGCCGCCGTAGGGAAAGGGAATGGCCGCGCCCGGCACCGTGATGAGCTGCGGGCGCAGCTGGTTGACGGTGGCGTCGAACAGGGAGTTTTCAGAACGCGTGGGGCTGGAGAGCGCCAGCTGGATCACCGGCACGCTGGAAGCCGAATACTTGATGACCAGCGGCGGCGTGATGCCCGGCGGCAGCTGCCGCACCTGCGCCTGCATGGAGGCCACCACCTGCGAGATGGCCATCTCGATGTTGGCCGTGGGCTGGAAGAACACCTTGATGATCGATACGCCCGCCAGCGACTGCGACTCGATGTGCTCGATGTCGCTCACCGTGGTGGTCAGCCCGCGCTCGACCTGGCCCGAGATGCGCTGCCCCATTTCCTGGGCCGGCAGGCCGGTGTAGTTCCAGATGACGCTGACCACCGGAATGTTGATTTCCGGAAAGATGTCGGTCGCCATGCGCGCCAGCACGAAGGGCGTGGCCAGCACGATCAGCATCGCCATGACGATGAAGGTGTACGGACGACGCAACGCAAGCTGGACCATGGCGGGGGCTCTCTGCTTCCGACGGAAAAAGGTTTCGCATCATAAGGAAGTAGATTTAAGTTTGCTGGCCAGGTCAGGGCGGCTGTCGCGCTTTACCAAATGGCTACGTTGCCGGCGCCTGGAGCGCCAGCCGCAACTGCGTGACATTCGGGTTGCCCGGATCGCGCCGCACCTTGAAGCCCAGCTTGCGCGCCAGCGCCAGCATCGCGACGTTGTCGAACAGCGTGATGTCCGCGAGCTGCCTCACACCTGCATCGGCCGCCGCATCGATCAGCTTGCGCATGAGCTTGTGGGCCACGCCCCGGTGCTGCCAGGCGTCGGCGATGACCACCGCGAATTCCGCGACGTGCGCCGTCTCGGGTGTGTCGCCGCGCACGTAGCGCGCCACGCCCACCTGCTGCTCGGCGCCGTCGGCCACGGTGGTCGCGATGAGCGCCAGTTCGCGGTCGTAGTCGATGTGGGTCATGCGCCAGAGTTCGTCCGGCTGTGGCTTGCGCGGCGACAGCAGGCGGCGGTAGCCGGTTTCGTTCGACAGGCCCGCCACGAATGCCGCGTGCATGGCCAGGTCGTCGGCGCGGATCGGGCGGATGCGCACCGCCGTGCCGTCGCGCAGTTGCCAGTCCTCGACCAGGTGGCTGGGGTAGTCGAGGGCCGGCATGGCATCGCTCGGGCGACTCAGCCGATGACTTCAGGCCAGTCGGTGTGGAAGAACTGGCCTTCGGGCTTGTCGACGCGCTCGTAGGTATGGGCGCCGAAGAAGTCGCGCTGCGCCTGCAGCAGGTTGGCCGGCAGGCGCTCTGTGCGGTAGCTGTCGTAGTAGGCCAGCGACGCGCTGAATGCCGGCACGGGAATGCCGTTGCTCACCGCCAGCGCCACCACTTCGCGCCAGCTCTGCTGCGTGCGGTTGAGCAGGTCCTTGAAGAACGGGTCGAGCATCAGGTTGCCCAGCGCCGGGTCGGTGCGGAAGGCGTCGGTGATGCGGTTCAGGAAGCGCGCGCGGATGATGCAGCCGCCGCGCCAGATCGATGCGATGCCGCCCAGGTCGAGCTTCCATTCCTTCTTGTCGCCCATCGTCTTGATGAGGTCGAAGCCCTGCGTGTAGCTGATGACCTTGGAGGCATAGAGCGCGTCGTGCACCTTGGCCACCAGCGCCTTCTTCTCGAGCGACAGCTCGATCTTCGGCCCCTGCAGCAGCTTGCTGGCCGCCACGCGCGCCTTCTTCTGCGACGACAGCACGCGCGCCTCGACGGCGGCGTTGATGGTGCTGATGACCACCGCGTTCTCGGCCGCGTTGATCAGCGTCCACTGGCCCGTGCCCTTCTGGCCGGCCTTGTCGAGGATCACGTCGACGATCGGCTTGCCGGTTTCCGGGTCCTTCTGCTCGAGCGCCTTGGCGGTGATCTGGATCAGGTAGCTCTGCAGCTCGCCGTCGTTCCATTCGTTGAAGATGGCGGCCATCTCGTCGGTGCTGAAGCCGGCCGCCTTGAACAGGCTGTAGGCCTCGCAGATGAGCTGCATGTCGCCGTACTCGATGCCGTTGTGCACCATCTTCACGTAGTGGCCCGCGCCGCCGGGGCCGATGTGAATGACGCAGGGATCGCCGTCGACCTTGGCCGCGATGCTCTCGAAGATCGGCTTCATCACTTCCCAGGTGGAAAGCGGGCCGCCCGGCATGATCGACGGGCCCTTGCGCGCGCCTTCCTCGCCGCCCGACACACCGGCGCCGATGAAGCGCAGGCCCTTGCTGCTCAGGTAGGCGTCGCGGCGCTCGGTGTCGGTGTAGAGGCTGTTGCCGCCGTCGATGACGATGTCGTCCTTGTCGAGCAGCGGGATGAGCTGCTCGATCACCTGGTCGACCGGTGCGCCGGCCTTGACCATGATCTGGATCTTGCGGGGCTTGGCCAGGCTCTGGACAAACTCCTCCAGCGTCTTGGTGCCCACCAGCTTCTTGCCGGGGTTGGCGGCAATGAAGGCTTCGGTGGTGGCTTCGGTGCGGTTGTACACGCTGACCTGGAAGCCGCGGCTTTCCACGTTCAGCACGAGGTTCTGGCCCATCACGGCCAGGCCGATCAGTCCGAAATCGCTTTTGGTGCTCATGGCCCTTCTTTCATTCATGTGCGCGGGCGGAGCGCTCCGCGCACGGGGTTTGGTTCCAGAACCATTTTGCCGGGGTCGGGAAAGGGCCGCAGTCGGAGGCGGTCTATACCCGCTTGGCAACCCGGCGGGGCTTGGGTATGTTCGCGCGCATGAGCAATGCCATCCACCGCTGGTCGACCGACGCCGTGCCGCCCGCGCAGCGGCTGGACTACTGGGTCGGCGCGGTGTGCGAGGGCTTCCTGGAGATGGACGTGACCAGCCCCGAGGCCGGGCGCTTCGGTGCCACGCTGGAGTCGGCGTCGCTCGGGCCCATCGTCGTGAACCGGGTGCGCGGCAGCGCGCAGGACGTCTACCGCACCCGCCGCGCCATCGCCCAGAGCCGCCACAACTACTTCTACCTGCTCTGCAAGACCGACTCGGCCTGGGTGGCGGTGCAGGACGGCCGCTCCGCGCGGCTGCTGCCCGGCGACGCGGTGCTGGTCGATTCGCGCCGGTGCTACGAATTTCACCTGCTGCAATCGGCCGACACCCTCTCGCTCGAACTGCCGACCGCCTGGGTCGACGAATGGATACCCGATGCCGGCGACCAAGTGGCGCGGCGCATCGACGGGCAGGCCGGGTGGGGCGGCGTGCTGTGCGGCTTTCTTCGGCAGCTGTCGCCGGAAGTTGCAGTGCAGCCGCCGCTGCCCGCCGGCTTGCTGAGCGACCAGCTCGGCAGCCTGCTGGCGCTGGCGACCGGGCAGGGGCAGTCGAGCGCGCCCGACAGTAGCCGGGAGGCGCTGCGCCGCCGCGTGCTCGACGCCACGCGCGAGCGGCATGCCGAACCCGGCCTCACGGCCGCGAGCGTTGCGCGCGGGCTGGGCATTTCGGAGCGCAGCCTGCACCGCTGCCTGGCCTGCGGCGTCGGCGAGGGTGAAGGCGCCATCACCTTCGCCGGCGCGCTGGCGGGCTTCCGGATGGCGGCGGCGCGCCGCATGCTGGGCGACGCGCGCTTCGACCGGCTGGGCATCGCGGAAATCGGCTTTCGCGTGGGGCTGACGGACGCGTCGCACTTCGTGCGGCAGTGCCGTGCGCACCTCGGCGCCACGCCGGGTGAACTGCGCCGCCGGCGCTGAGCCGGCAGCCGCCGCGCGCGCTCAGATGGCGCGCAGGTTCACCCGCCTTGAAAGCGCCTGCGCGCTTTCGCGCCGCTCGCTGTAGCGGTCGACGAGGTAGCCGGCACAGTCGCGCGTGAGCAGCGTGAACTTGACCAGCTCCTCCATCACGTCGACCACGCGCTCGTAGTACGGCGAAGGCTTCATGCGGCCGGCCTCGTCGAACTCCATGAAGGCCTTGGCCACCGACGACTGGTTGGGGATCGTGAGCATGCGCATCCAGCGCCCGAGCACGCGCAGCTGGTTCACCGCGTTGAACGACTGCGAGCCGCCCGACACCTGCATCACCGCCAGCGTCTTGCCCTGCGTGGGCCTTACCGAACCGACCGACAGCGGGATCCAGTCGATCTGCGATTTCATGATGCCGGTCATGGCGCCGTGCCGCTCGGGCGATGTCCACACCATGCCTTCGGCCCACTGCGCGAGGCTGCGCAGTTCGCTGACCTTCGGGTGGTCTTCGGGCGCGCCGTCCGGCGGGGGCAGGCCGTGCGGGTCGTAGATGCGGGGCTCGGCGCCCATGGCGACCAGCAGGCGCGCGGCTTCCTCGGTCAGCAGCCGGCTGTAGGAACGTTCGCGAAGCGAGCCGTAGAGCAGCAGGATGCGCGGCGCATGCGTGGCGCGCTGCGCGGGCAGCAGGGAGTGCAGCCCGGGCAGGCGGAAGGCCTCGGGGTCGAGGTTGGGAAGGTCAGGGGCGAAAGACACGCTGGCCTTTCGCATCGATGACGGGCTCGCCATCCTCCTTGGAAAACGCACCCTGCTGCGGGCGCGGGAGGATGTCGAGCACCAACTCCGAAGGCCGGCAGAGGCGCGTGCCCAGCGGCGTCACCACCACCGGCCGGTTGATGAGGATCGGGTGCGCCAGCATGAAGCCGATGAGCTGCTCGTCGGTCCACTTCGGATCGTCGAGGCCGAGTTCGTCGTACGGCGTGCCCTTGCGGCGCAGCAGGTCGCGCACCGGCATGCCCATCTGCGCGATCAGCCGCTGCAGCGTGGCGCGGTCCGGCGGGTTCTTCAGATACTCGATGACGGCGGGCTCCTCGCCGGAGTTGCAGATCAGCGCGAGCACATTGCGGGACGTGCCGCAGCCGGGGTTGTGATAGATCGTGATGTGGTTGTTCATGGCAGTGCGATGCTCAGTCGAAGCGCCAGTGCCGCCAGGGTGAAGAACAGCACCGGCAGGGTCAGCACGATGCCGACCCGGAAATATTCACCCCAGCCGATCAGCGTGCCCTTCTTCGCGAGCACGTGCAGCCAGAGCAGCGTGGCGAGGCTGCCTATCGGCGTGATCTTCGGGCCCAGGTCGCAGCCGATCACGTTGGCGTAGACCATCGCTTCCTTCACCGCGCCGCTCGCGGCCGACGCGTCGATGGAAAGCGCCCCGACCAGCACCGTGGGCATGTTGTTCATGACCGAAGACAGCACCGCCGCGAGAAAGCCCGTGCCCATTGCCGCACCCCAGACGCCGCCCTGCGCGAACACATCGAGCAGCGCCGCGACCTGCCCGGTGAGCCCCGCGTTGCGAAGCCCGTACACCACCAGGTACATGCCGAGGGAAAACACCACGATCTGCCAGGGCGCGCCGCGCAGCACGCCGCGGATGCCGATCACCGGACCGCGCCCGGCCACCGCCAGCAGCACCACCGCGCCGAATGCGGCCACAGCGCTCACTGGCACGCCCAGCGGCTCGAGTCCGAAGAAGCCGACCAGCAGCAGCGCGAGCACCACCCAGCCGGCGCGGAAGGTCGCCGGGTCGCGGATCGCATCGGCAGGCGCCTTGAGCCGGGCCGCGTCGTAGCGTGCCGGAATGCCTCGGCGGAAGTACAGCATCAGCACCAGCAGGCTCGCGAGCACCGCCGCGATGTTCACCGGCACCATCACCGAGGCATACGCGCCGAAGCCGATCCGGAAGAAGTCGGCCGAGACGATGTTCACGAGGTTGGACACGATCAGCGGCAGGCTCGCGGTGTCGGCGATGAAGCCCGCCGCCATGACGAAGGCGAGCGTGGCCGCGGGCGTGAAGCCGAGCGCGGCCAGCATCGCCATCACGATGGGCGTGAGGATCAGCGCGGCGCCGTCGTTGGCGAACAGCGCCGACACCGCCGCGCCCAGCAGCACGACGAACGCGAACAGCAGCCTGCCGCGCCCGCCGCCCCAGCGCGCCACGTGCAGGGCGGCCCATTCGAAGAAGCCCGCCTCGTCGAGCAGCAGGCTGATGACGATCACCGCGACGAAGGTGGCGGTCGCGTTCCACACGATGCCCCAGACGACGGGAATGTCGGACAACTGGACCACGCCGAGCAGCAGCGCGATGACGGCGCCGAGCGATGCGCTCCAGCCGATGCCCAGGCCGCGCGGCTGCCAGACGACCAGCACGAGCGTGAAGACGAAGATCAGGACGGCGGTCAGCATGCCGGGCTCAGCAGCCGCATGCCGAAGGAGCCTCGACGGCGCAGGCCTCGCCCTGGCAGCAGTTCTCGCCGAGGTAGCCGAGCAGGGCGTTCATCTGCTCGAAGGCGGCGCGGTACACGAGGTTGCGCCCCTGCCGTTCCTGCGACACCAGCCCCGAATTCATCAGTTCCTTGAGGTGGAACGACAGGCTGGTGCCGGGCACCTCCAGCGATTCGGTGAGTGCGCCGGGCGTCAGGCCGGCAGGGCCGGCGACCACCAGCGCGCGGAACACGCGAAGGCGAATGGGTTGCGCCAGGGCGGCGAGGGAGCGGACGACGTCGTTTTCTTCCATATTTCAAGTATCGTTGAATAATCGAATGGAAGCAATCGCGCCGGGGGGCCTTGGCACGAATCGGCCATCCGGCTGGCAGGCATGGGCTATTCAAAATGGATCACTGTTTCTAAAGTGCTCATCCGTCGCAACAACGAAAGAGACTCCCATGTCAGACACCTACGTTCTGGTTCACGGCGCATGGCACACCGGTGCCGAGATCGAAGCCGTGGCGGACGGCCTGCGCGCGGCCGGCCACACCGTGCATTGCCCCACGCTCGCCGGCAACAACCCCGGTGACGACCGCGCCAGCACCGGCCTGGAAGACGCCATCGCCTCGGCCGTGCGCTACATGGAGGAAAAGAACCTCACCGAGGTGCGGCTGGTGGGCCACAGCTACGGCGGGATGGTGATCTCCGGCGTGGCGGACCGCATCGCTGCGCGGTTGAAGCGGCTGGTCTACATCAACGCCTTCGTGCCGCTGGACGGCGAATCGCTCAACGACATGGTGCCGCCGCACTACGTGAGCATGTTCGATGCCGTCGCCGAGGCCAACGGCAACGCCGTGACCTTGCCGTTCGAGATCTGGCGCGAAGCCTTCATCAACGATGCCGACCTCGCCACGGCCACCGCCGCCTACGCCAGGCTCAACCCGCATCCGTACCGCACCTTCACCGACAAGATCCGGCTCAAGCAGCCGCTGGCCGCGCTGGCGCTGGGCAAGTCCTACGTCAATTGCCAGCAGGACACGGCGATGCCGCACGGCCTGCCGTGGCATCCGCGCCTGTCGGAGCGGCTGGGGCTGTTCAGGCTGGTGGAGTGCCCCGGCAGCCACGAGATGTTCTTCTCCAACCCGGCGCGGCTGGCGCAGGCCATCATCGAGGCGGGGCGCGACTGAGCGCGCGGGGTCAGCGGCTGCTGAAGAGTGCGTCGTACACGCGGATCGACGCATAGGCGTCGTTCGCGGCGTAGCGGATCTGCGCCTCGGTGAGCTGCCTGTTGGCCCAGTTCGAGGTGGTCGCCTTGCGCGACTTGATGAAGCGGCGGTTGAACACCAGCGCCACCGCCGCCTTCACGCCGACCGACTTGCGGTAGCCGCGCCTGCGGAATTCGTCGTCGATGTCGAACACCGCCTTCGGCTCGATGCCGAGGCGGTTGCGTATCAGCGTGAGGTCGCCCGACAGCCCGAAGCCGACCTTGCGCAGCTCGGTCGATGCAATGAGCGCGGCCACCACCGGGTTGCACTCCGTGCGGTGCAGCTGGAACAGCCAGGCCGTGTCGCGGGTGGAGAACTGCACCACGTGCGGGCCGCCCGACACCTCGTTCTTTGCGAAGGTGGGCTTGGATTCGGTGTCGAAGCCGGCAATGCCCGCGGCCAGCAGCGCGCCGGCCGCATGCTCGGCGTCCTGCAGCGTGGCGACGACCACGATGTCTTTGAGGCCGAGGCCTTCGAAGGGTTCGAGCAGCGCGATCTGTTCGCGCTCGGGCAGGGGCGGGAGTGCCGGCTTGTGTTGCTCGCTCACCGGGAGGCTGCTTTCGTTGTCGTCTTTTTCTTCACTGCGGCTTTCTTCACTTCGGCTTTCTTTGCGGGAGGTTTCTTCTGTTTGGGCGGCTGGCCCGAGCGCAACGCGGCCTCGTAGGCGCGGCGGCCCCAGAGGGCGGCCTCGTGCCGGTCCTCGAACAGGTCCGCCGGAGCCAGCCGGTAGGACATCGGCATCGACTGGCCCTGGCGTTCGTAGGTGAAGGGCGGCAGGTCCAGCGCGCCGAAGTGCGGCGCGCTTTCTGCGTCGGCCTTGAGATAGAGCGTGTCGTTCACCACGAGGGCGATCATGCGGTCCTCATGCCATATGCCATGGCCGCCGAACATGCGGCGCGTGCGAATGCGGCCCAGGCGCTCGAACACCTCGTGCAGGCTGTCGACGAATTCGCTCATTCGACAACCTTCGTGCTTCGCACTGCGGAGCGAGCTTGCTTGGGGCGGCCCGGCGCTGCGCTCATGCTGTGATCTCGATGCGGTTGCCGTCGGGGTCCAGCACCACGCTCTCGTAGTAGCCGTCGCCGGTGCGGCGCGGTCCGTCTAGCAGCGGGTAGCCGTCGGCTTTCAGGCGCTGGGTGAGCGCGTCGACGGCCGCGTCGGAGCCCACGCTGATGGCCAGGTGCGTCCAGCCCATGCGCTGGGCGCCGGCCTCGGCCGTCACCGGGGAGAGCGTGGAGGTGGTCATGGCCTCGATGCGCGCGCCGTCGCCCAGGCTCAGGAAGCACGAGGCGAAGCCCTTGGCCGGGTTGGCGTACCCCGCGCCGGCGGTGGCGCCGAAGTAGTCGACATAGAAGCGCTTGCAGCGTTCGAGATCGGTGGTCCAGAGTGCGATGTGATCGATGCGCATGGAGGGCGGGAAGAGAGGCTGGATCAGCCCACGCGCCACGGCGGGCGAGCGGGCGACCAATGGTAGGCGATGCGTTCGCGGCCGCTGCCCGGATGGCGGTCGACCGTGCCGCGCTCCAGGCCGTAGCGCTCGTAGAAGCGCTGCGCCGAGGTGTTGGTCACTGCCACGTGCAGCCGCCAGCCGGTTGGAATGCGCACGCAGGCCTCGTCGAGCAGCGCCTTGCCAAGGCCCTGGGCGCGCAGGTGCGGTTCCACGAAAAGCTGTGCCACGTACTCGCGCCGCTCCAGCAGCACCATGAACGCCAGCACCTGGCCCTCGCGTTCCGCCAGCACCACGTCGGCGGGCGGGCCGAACTCGGTGTGCACGCGATGCAGCCAGTGGCCGATGGGTTCGATGAAGGCGGCGCCGCGGTTGGCCGCCGTCCAGGCCCGTCGCCAGATGCCGGCCAGCACCATGTTCTCTTCTGCGGAGCCTTCGCGCGACCGCAGGTGGAAGGCGGGAATTTGGGCGGCGGACATGCGGCTCATGATACGGCGCGAGTCCGCCCCGGTCGACCCGGGCCGCCGCTCAGGCGCGCAGGCTCTGCGCGTGGTGCGCGATGTGGTCGGCCATGAAGGTCTGGATGAAGTAGTAGCCGTGGTCGTAGCCCGCGTGGCGGCGCATCGTGAGCGGCTGGCCGGCGGCGAAGCAGGCCGCCTCGAACGCCTCGGGGTGCAATTGCTCCGCGAGGAATTTGTCGCTCAGCCCCTGGTCGATCAGGATGCCTTGCGGGTAAGGCGCGGCCACCTGCGACTTCATGAGCGCGCTGGCGTCGTGCGAGAGCCATTGCGCGCGGTCGTCGCCGGGCGCGCCCAGGTAGCCGGCGAAGGCCTTCTCGCCCCACGGGCACTGCGTGGGCGCGCAGATCGGCGCGAAGGCAGAGAGCGATTTGAAGCGCCCCGGATGCCGCAGCGCCAGCGTGAGCGCACCGTGGCCGCCCATCGAGTGGCCGAAGATGCCGACGCGATGGCCGTCGATGGCGAAGTGCGCGGCCACCAGCGGCAGCAGCTCGTGCACGATCCAGCTCTCCATGCGCCAGTGCGTGGCCCAGGGCTCGGCCAGGGCGTCGAGGTAGAAGCCCGCGCCGATGCCGAAGTCCCAGTTGTCCTTGGCGCCCGGAATGCGCTCCACCTCGGCGCCGCGCGGGCTGGTGTCGGGTGCGATCAGCGCAATGCCCAGGCTCGCGGCCATGCGCTGCGCGCCGGCCTTCACCGCGAAGGTTTCTTCGTTGCAGGTCAGGCCCGCGAGGTAAAGCAGGGCGGGCACGGCGCCGTTCGCGGCCTGCGGCGGCAGGTAGACCGAGAAGCGCATCTGCAGGCCGATTTCGTGCGAGCGGTGCTCGTGGAAGCTCTGCACGCCGCCGAAGGCGTGATGCTCGGAAAGGGTCTTGGGTGTGTTGTCTGTCATGGGGTGTTGTTGCGCAACGCGGGGACCAGTTCGAGCACGGCGTCGGCAAAGGTGCGCGGCGCTTCCTGCGGCATGTTGTGGCCCACGCCGGGCACGAGGCGGTGCGAGCGCGGGCCGGAAAAGCGGTGCGCGTGGGCCGTCGCCTCCGCCGGCGGGCGCACGCCGTCGTCGATGCCGTCGAAGGTGATGGTCGGCACGGTGATGGCGGGCTGGGCCGCGAGCCGGCGCTCGATGTCCGCGTAGGCCGGGTCGCCCGGCACCAGGCCGAAGCGGTGGCGGTACGACTGGATCACCACGTCCACGAAGTCGGGGTGGTCGAAGGCCGAGGCGCTGCGCTCGAAGGTGGCGTCGTCGAACTTCCAGGTCGGCGACCACAGCTTCCACAGCAGCTTCGTGAATGCCCTGCGGTCTTTCTCGAGGCCTGCGCGGCCGCGCTCGCTGTGGAAGTAGTACTGGTACCAGAGGCTGTGCTCGTTGGCCGGCGTGTCGGGCTCCATCGCCTTCGCGATGTTCTGGATGTTGTAGCTGTTGAAGGACACCAGCCCCGCCACGCGCTCCGGCCACAGCGCCGCCACCACGCAGGCGGCACGGCCGCCCCAGTCGTAGCCGGCCAGCACCGCGCGTTCGATCTTCAGCGCATCGAGCAGCGCGAGCAGGTCGGCGCCGAGCGCTGCCTGCTCGCCCGAACGCGGCGTGGCGTCGCTCAGGAAGCGCGTGGCGCCATAGCCGCGCAGGTACGGCACGATCACGCGGCAGCCCTGGCCGGCCAGCATCGGCGCGACTTCCGAGTAGGTGTGGATGTCGTACGGAAAGCCGTGCATCAGCAGCACCGGCGGGCCGTCTGCCGGGCCGGTCTCGAAGTACGCGACTTCGAGGACGCCGGCCTCGACCTTCTGCAAGGGCTCCATGCGTGTCATGGCCGGTGCCTCCGGGGCTTTTTAGTAGATGACCACGCCGCGGATGGACTCGCCGCGCTTCATGAGGTCGAAGCCCTTGTTGATGTCCTCCAGCGGCATGGTGTGGGTGATCAGGCTGTCGATGTCGATCTTGCCTTCCATGTACCAGTCGACGATCTTCGGCACGTCGGTGCGGCCGCGCGCGCCGCCGAAGGCCGAGCCTTCCCACTTGCGGCCGGTGACCAGCTGGAACGGCCGCGTGCTGATCTCCGCGCCGGCCTCGGCCACGCCGATGATGATGCTGCGGCCCCAGCCCTTGTGCGTGCATTCCAGCGCCTGGCGCATCACCTTGGTGTTGCCGATGCACTCGAAGCTGTAGTCGGCGCCGCCGTCGGTCAGCTGCACGATGGCATCGACGATGTTCTCGTGGTCCTTCGGGTTCAGGAAGTGCGTCATGCCGAACTTGCGGGCCATGGCTTCGCGCTCGGGGTTCAGGTCGATGCCGATGATCTTGTCGGCGCCCACCATCCTGGCGCCCTGGATCACGTTCAGGCCGATGCCGCCGAGGCCGAACACCACCACGTTGGCGCCGGCTTCCACCTTGGCGGTGAAGATCACCGCGCCGATGCCGGTGGTCACGCCGCAGCCGATGTAGCAGACCTTGTCGAAGGGCGCGTCCTCGCGGATCTTGGCCAGCGAGATCTCGGGCGCCACGGTGTAGTTGCTGAAGGTGCTGGTGCCCATGTAGTGGGCGATGGGCTTGCCGTCGAGGCTGAAGCGGCTGGTGCCGTCGGGCATCTGGCCCTTGCCCTGGGTGCCGCGGATCAACTGGCACAGGTTGGTCTTGCGGCTCAGGCAGAACTTGCACTGGCGGCATTCGGGCGTGTACAGCGGAATGACGTGGTCGCCCTTCTTCAGGGTGGTGACGCCGGGGCCGACGTCGACCACGATGCCCGCGCCTTCATGGCCCAGGATGGCGGGGAAGATGCCTTCGGGGTCCGCGCCCGAGAGCGTGTAGTAGTCGGTGTGGCAGATGCCGGTGGCCTTGATCTCGACCAGCACTTCGCCGAACTTGGGGCCTTCGAGGTCCACGGTTTCGATGGTGAGCGGCGCTCCGGATTTCCACGCGACGGCGGCTTTGGTTTTCATGGTGTTGGGTTCTTCAGAAGGCGGGAGGGGTGAGGATACTCAGGCGGGGCCAGCGGGGAAGATACCCGACATGCCGATGAACCCGCGCACGTGGCGGACATTCCACACCCAGTTTCGCAGTGCGGGAAATTCGTCGAGCGAAATGCCGCCTTCGCCGGCCAGCGCCACGTACGGAAAGCAGGCGATGTCGGCAATGGTCGGCTCGGGCGCGGAGGCCAGCCAGCGCAGGCCCGCGCTGGCCTGTTCCGCCAGATGGTCGTCGAGCACGCGGAACACGGCGCGCGCGCCGCTGCGGCATGCCTCGATGTCCAGTTGGTGGTAGCCGAGCGCATCGTGCAGCCGCGCGGCCGAGGCGGTGCGGGTGATCTCATCGGCGGTGGCGAGCCACATCGCGATCTGGCCGCGCAGCCTGGGGTCGTCGGGATACCAGCGGCCCTGCGGGTCATAGCGGCTCGCGAGGTAGACCAGGATGGCCTGCGCATCGCGCAGCAGGAAGCCGTCGTCGTCGAGCACCGGCAGCTGGCCGAGCGGGTTGACCCTGGCCAGGAACGCGGCCGACTTGTGTTCGCGGCCCGGAAAGAAATCGACCGGCACCGTCTGGTATTCGACGCCGAGCCACGCCAGCATCTGCCGCACCTTGAAGCAGTTGCCCGACAGCGGGTAGTCGTACAGCTTCACGGTCATGCCGCCGCCCTCACGCCGAAGCGCATGCCGCGCTCGCGCAGCCAGCGCCGGTAGGTGACGGAGGAGGTGTCGCCGCGCGTCGGCGTCTCGGCGCGGCCTTCGAGCGGCATGCGCTTGAAGGCGTGGTTCTCCAGAATGGGCTTGTCCTGCCCGAAGATGGTGTGCTGGAAGGCGATGAGCTCCGCGTCGGTGGAGTCCTCGTCGAAGCAGGCGAGCATGGTGTGCGCGATGACACGCTCGTCGTCCACGGGCTGCAGGAAAAGGCCGATGGCGTCGAGCTGCCCTTCGCGGAAGCTCGACTTGTAGAGCATGGCCGAGAACGGCTGCATCACGCGGTACTTGTAGAGCACCTCGCTGCCTGAGCTGTCGTGCGCGGCCGAGGCCCGGGGCTGCCAGAAGCGGCAGTCGGTGGCCCAGATCTCGCCGGTGGCGGGCTCGACCTGCACCTGGTATTGCGCCACCTCGGTGTGCGGCACCTTGCCGAGGTAGTCGGCATGCACGAAGGGAAAGTGCGCCATGTCCAGGAAGTTCTCGATCACGCGCAGGCCCGACACCGCCACGCCGATGCCGCCGCAGTCGATGGTGCGGCGGCCGGGCTCGCTGTATTCGGGAAAGTCGAACAACGGGCGCGCCGGTTTGCCGCTGGGGCAGGCCCAGAGGTAGCCGTAGCGCGACTGCACGGCCAGCGGCTGGTTTCCGAGGCGGCACCGGGGCGTGCCGTCGGAGTCGTCGATCCACAGCTGCACGGTCTCGCCGAGCAGACGGGTGGTGCGGGGTGCGGCCGTGGCGGGGCCGATGACGAGCCAGTCGTCGAGCATGTTGGGGTCGTCGGTGACGAAGGGCATGGGATCTTTCAGCCGAGGGCTTCGATGTCGGCGCGCAGGCTGCGCGCGGCGGTGTGCAGGGCCTGCATGGCGAGGGAGCCCGGGGCGGCGTCTGTCCAGAGTTGGACGAAGGCGAGCCGGGGCTGGGCGTCGAGCACGAGCGCGGCGGTGGCCACCCCGTCGAGCTGGCCGCGCCAGGCGCCCGAGGCTGCTTCGGCGATCAAGCCGCGTTGCGCCAGTGCCGCTCGCACGGTGTCGGCGGGCGTGTTCACGGTCAGCGTGCGGCAGAAGTGCCAGCCGGCGGGCACGGCGTCGGCCAGGGCCGGTGCCGCGGGCGTCGCCTCCGGCGACAGGCGGACCCAGAGCATTCCGGCAGCCTCCGCCGTCGCGAAGGTCTTGGCGCAGACATTGCGCGGCGCCTGCATGGCCGGGTGCGCCGGGATGCGGGTGCATTGCCCGCTGCCGGCCGCGTACTGCCAGCCGTGGTACGCGCAGGCCAGGTGGTTGTCGACCACCTGCCCCAGCGTGAAGCGCACGCTGCGGTGCGGACAGCGGTTTTCCCAGGCCTGCGCGGTGCCGTCGGTGGCGCGCCAGAGCGCGAGTTCCTGGCCTTCGGCAAAGCCGGCGACGATGTTGTCGCCGGGGCGAAGATCGGCCGAGCGCGCGACGGGGTGCCAGATGGCGGTGTTCTGTGTGTTCATGGCGGTGATACCGTACCGCTTCCCACGCACCGATGAAAGCCACATGGAGAGACGCTACTTTTCATTCCTGCAACGCCGGGCCGCATGAGCCGGATCGATCTTGCACTGGTCGAGGCCTTCGTGCTGGTCGCGAAGAGCGGCAGCCTGACCAGGGCCGAAAGCCTGTCGGGCACGTCCAAGGCCACGCTGAGCAGGCAGCTCACGCGGCTCGAAGAGTTGCTGGGTGCCCAGCTGCTGCTGCGCAGCCCGCGCCGCATCGCGCTCACCGAGGCGGGGCGCGCCTTTCTGCTGCGCGGTGAGGGGCTGCTCGACGAAGTGACGGGCCGGCTTGAGGCGGCCAGCACGGAGATCCACGAGCTGACCACGGGCGTGTCGGGACGCCTCTCGCTGCTGTCGGACACGCAGTTCAGCACCTCCTTCGTCTGTCACGTGGTCAAGCTTTTCCTGGAAGCGCACCCCGAGGTGCGCTGCCAGCTCGACGTGGCCAACGGCTTCCATGCCCCGCGCATCGGCGACGTCGACTGCTATGTCTGCGCCGAGCCGCCCGACGCGCCGAACCTCGTGGCCAAGCTGCTGGGGCGGCTGAACTACGGGCTCTACGCGAGTCCGCAGTACCTGGCGCGGCACGGTGCGCCGTCGTCGCCGGCTGAGTTGGCCGCGCACCAGTCCATCGTGATGAAGGAGCCTTCTTCGGGGCGTTCGCAGGTGCTGCTGGTGTCGGGCGCGCAGAGCTTTGCCTTCCAGCCCGAGCCTGCCTTCGAGACCAACGACCACTGGGTCATGAAGACCTTTTGCATCGACGGCCTGGGCATTGCGCTGCTGCCGGCCTTCTTCGTGCGGCCGGAGGTGGAGCAGGGTGTGCTCGCGCCGGTGCTGCCGCAGTGGCAGCCCGAGCCGCGCCGCATCTACTGTGCCTACCAGCGCCAGCGCTACATGGGGCAGAAACTGCGCGCGTTCGTCGACCTGATGGCGCGCTGCGTGGTCGACATCGACTCTTACAACTACTACGTCGGGTCATCGGCCGCGCGGCGCCGCCGGACGGCCGCGAGACCATAATCGGCGCCTGCCAGACCGACCCTCATTCATACAGCCATCATGAAGAAAATCCTCGTCCTCAACGGCCCCAACCTCAACCTGCTCGGCACGCGCGAGCCCGAACAGTACGGACGCGACACGCTGGCCGACGTCGAACGGCTGTGCAAGGAAACCGGCGCCAAGCATGGCGTTGAAATCGAATGCCGCCAGTCGAACCACGAAGGCGTGCTGATCGACTGGATCCAGGAGGCCGGCCGCGAGGTGGCGGCGGGCAACATGCTGGGCGTGGTGATGAACCCGGGCGCCTATACGCACACCTCCATCGCCCTGCACGACGCCATCAAGGGCGCGAGCGTGCCGCTGATCGAACTGCACATCTCGAACGTGCACGCGCGCGAGCAGTTCCGCCACCACTCTTACATCTCGCCGGCGGCGAAGGGGATCATCGTGGGCCTGGGCGTGAAGGGCTACACGCTCGCCATCGCGGCGCTGGTGCCCTGACTGCCCTGAACTAGTACTGCTGCTTCGGCGCCGCCGCCTTCCAGCTGCGGCTGACGCGGCCCTGGCTGTCGACGCTTTCCAGGTGCACGTCGAAGCCCCAGAGCCGCGCGACGTGCTTCAGCACTTCCTCGGCGCCGTCGTGCAGCGGCAGGTGGTTGCGCTGCGTGTGGCGCAAGGTCAGCGAGCGGTCGCCGCGCGTGGCCACGTTCCAGACCTGGATGTCGGGCTCGCGGCTGCCGATGTCGTACTGGCGTGACAGCGATTCGCGCAGCGCGTGGTAGCCGCTATCGTCGTGGATGGCCGACACCTCCAGCTCCGACTCGCTCTGGAAATCGCGGATCGAGAACAGGCGCAGGTCGCGCATCGTCTTCGGGCTCAGGAACTGGCCGATGAAGCTCTCGTCCTTGAAGTTGCGCATGGCGTAGTCGAGCGTCTTGACCCAGTCGGTGTCCACGAAGTCGGGGAACCAGCGGCGGTCTTCCTCGGTCGGCTTCTCGCACACGCGGCGCAGGTCGGTCATCATCTTGAAGCCGAGCGCATACGGGTTGATGCCGCTGTAGGCGCGGTGCCCCACCGGCGGCTGGTAGATCACGCCGGTGTGCGAGCTGAGCCATTCCATCATGAAGCCATCGGCCAGCTGGCCCCGGTCGTACATGGTGTTGAGCAGCGTGTAGTGCCAGAAGGTGGCCCACCCTTCGTTCATGACCTGGGTCTGGCGCTGCGGGTAGAAGTACTGCGCGATCTTGCGCACGATGCGCACCACCTCGCGCTGCCAGGGTTCGAGCAGGGCGGCGTTCTTCTCAATGAAATACAGCAGGTTCTCCTGCGGCTCCGACGGGAAGCGCTTCGACGAATCGGCCTCGGCAGCCTGCTCGCTCTTACGCGGCAGTGTGCGCCAGAGGTCGTTCACCTGCTGCTGCATGTGGCGCTCGCGCTCGGCGCGCTGGGCGCTTTCCTGCGCCAGCGAGCGCTTCTGCGGACGGCGATAACGGTCGACGCCGTAGTTCATCAGCGCGTGGCAGGAGTCGAGCAGCTGCTCGACCGCATCGAGGCCGTGGCGCTCCTCGCATTCGGCGATGTAGTGCCGCGCGTAGACCAGGTAGTCGATGATGGACGAGGCATCCGTCCACATGCGGAACAGGTAGTTGCCCTTGAAGAAGCTGTTGTGGCCGTAGGCCGCATGCGCGATCACCAGGGCCTGCATGGCCATGGTGTTCTCTTCCATCAGATAGGCGATGCACGGATCGGAGTTGATGACGATCTCGTAGGCCAGCCCCATGTGGCCGCGCTTGTAGTTCTTCTCGGTCGAGATGAACTGTTTGCCGTACGACCAGTGGCGGTAGATCATGGGCATGCCCACGCTGGCGTAGGCGTCCATCATCTGCTCGGCCGTGATGACCTCGAGCTGGTTCGGGTACACGTCGAGGCCGTAGCTCCTGGCCGTCTTGGCGATCTCGGCGTGGTAGGTCTCGATGAGTTCGAAGGTCCAGTCGGAGGGGCTGGGCAGGCGTTCGTGAACACGGTCGGTGATCATGATGTCACCCCTTCCTTCTTGAACAGGTCGCGGAAGACCGGATAGATGTCCTGCGCGTCGGACACCTTGCGCATCGCGAAGTTGGGCTGCACGCCTTCGAGCTGCTGGTACTCCTGCCACAGGTTCTGCTCGGTCTCGGCCACCTGCACGTAGGCGTAGTAGCGCACCACGGGCAGGATGTTGTCGACCAGCAGCTCGCGGCAGCGGCCGCTGTCCTGGTGCCAGTTGTCGCCGTCGCTGGCCTGCGCGCCGTACACGTTCCACTCGCCGCTGGGGTAGCGCGCCTTGATGATCTCGTCCATCAGCACGAGCGCGCTCGACACCACGGTGCCGCCCGTTTCCGTGGCGTGGAAGAACTCTTCCTCGGTCACCTCCTGCGCCTGCGTGTGGTGGCGCAGGAACACGAGGTCGATCTTCTCGTAGTGCCGCGTGAGGAACATGTACAGCAGCATGAAGAAGCGCTTGGCCATGTCCTTGCGCGCCTCGTCCATGGAGCCCGACACGTCCATCAGGCAGAACATCACCGCCTTGGCGCTGGGCACGGGCGTCTTCACGCGGTTGCGGTAGCGCAGGTCGATCGGGTCGATGTAGGGCACGTGCCGCATGGTGCGGCGCAGCTCGGCGATGCGCTCCTCGGTCTCGCGGATCTCGTTCTGGACGAGGGCCTGCGCGGCCTGCGGATGCCGCTTCAGCTGCTCGAGGTGCGCCTCCAGGCGCTTGAGTTCCTTGCGCGGCTCGCCGCCCAGCGCGATGCGGCGGGCGAGGGCGCCGCGCATCGAGCGCACCACGTGCAGGTTGTTGGGGGAGCCGTCGCTGGTGAAGCCGGCGCGGTGGCTCTTCCACTCGGGCACGTCGGCGATCTGCGTGCGAATGAGGTGCGGCAGCGCGAGGTCGTCGAAGAAGACGCGCATGAACTCCTCGCGCGTGAGGCGGAAGACGAAGTCGTCCTCGCCTTCGCCGCCGTCGCTGGCTTCCTCGCTGCCGGAGCCGCCGCCGCCCCCGCCTTCGGGGCGCTTGATGCGGTCGCCCTTCAGGTATTCCTGGTTGCCAGGGTGCACATATTCGCGGTCGCCGCCGCGCGCATGGCCGAACACGGGCTCGGACACGTCGTGGCGCGGCAGGGTCACGTCTTCGCCTTGCTCCAGTTCGCGGATGTTGCGCCCGCTGACGGCGCGCCTCACCGCTTCCTGGATCTGCCCCTTGTAGCGCCTGAGAAAGCGCTCGCGGTTGCCAATGGACTTGTTCTTGCCCGATAGCCGGCGGTCGATGATCTGCTGCAGAATGGCCACGATGTCTGCTCCCTTAATGACGGATCACGCGTTCCTTCGTGAAACGCCGTGGAACCGGCTTTGCCGGGCCGCTGGCGTTGCCCCCTGCAAGGGGGTTGGCGAAGCGACACGAAGTGCGCGAAGCCTGGGGGTGTGCCATATCAAGAGCTCTTGCGCACCCGCAGATACCACTCGCAGAGCAGGCGCACCTGCTTGGCGGTGTAGCCCTTCTCCACCATGCGCGTCACGAAGTCCTCGTGCTTCTTCTGCTCGTCGGCGCTGCTCTTGGTGTTGAAGCTGATCACCGGCAGGAGTTCTTCGGTGTTGGAGAACATCTTCTTCTCGATCACCGCGCGCAGCTTCTCGTAGCTGGTCCACGCCGGGTTGCGCCCCGCGTTGCCGGCCCGTGCGCGCAGCACGAAGTTGACGATCTCGTTGCGGAAGTCCTTCGGGTTGCCGATGCCTGCAGGCCGCTCGATCTTCTCGAGTTCGGCGTTGAGCGAGGCGCGGTCGAACACTTCGCCGGTGTCCACGTCGCGGAACTCCTGGTCCTGGATCCAGTAGTCGGCGTAGGTCACGTAGCGGTCGAAGATGTTCTGGCCGTACTCGCTGTAGCTCTCCAGGTAGGCGGTCTGGATTTCCTTGCCGATGAACTCGGCGTAGCGCGGCGCCAGCAGCTCCTTGATGTAGCTGATGTACTTCTGCTCGACCTCGGGGGCGAACTGCTCGCGCTCGATCTGCTGCTCGAGCACGTACATCAGGTGCACCGGGTTCGCGGCCACTTCGGAGCTGTCGAAGTTGAAGACCTTCGAGATGATCTTGAAGGCGAAGCGCGTGGAAACGCCGCTCATGCCCTCGTCGACGCCCGCGTAGTCGCGGTACTCCTGGATCGACTTGGCCTTGGGATCGGTGTCCTTGAGGTTCTCGCCGTCGTACACCTGCATCTTGCTGAAGGTGCTGGAGTTCTCGGGCTCCTTCAGGCGCGTGAGCACCGAGAGCTGGGCCATCATGCGCAGCGTTCCCGGGGCGCAGGGTGCCTTGGCGAGCGACGAGTTGCGCACCAGCTTCTCGTAGATCTTGATCTCTTCGGAGGCGCGCAGGCAGTAGGGCACCTTGACGATGTAGATCCGGTCGAGGAAAGCCTCGTTGTTCTTGTTGTTGCGGAAGGCCTTCCACTCGCTCTCGTTGCTGTGCGCGAGCACGATGCCGTCGAAGGGGATGGCGCCGAAGCCTTCCGTGCCCTTGAAGTTGCTTTCCTGCGTGGCCGTGAGCAGCGGATGCAGCACCTTGATGGGCGCCTTGAACATTTCCACGAACTCCAGCAGCCCCTGGTTGGCCAGGCACAGGCCGCCGGAGTAGGCGTATGCGTCGGGGTCGTCCTGGGCGTAGGTCTCCAGCTTGCGGATGTCGACCTTGCCGACCAGCGAGGAGATGTCCTGGTTGTTCTCGTCGCCGGGCTCGGTCTTGGCCACGGCGATCTGCCGCAGCACGGACGGGTAGCGCTTGACGACCTTGAACTGGCGGATGTCGCCGCCGTACTCCTCGAGCCGCTTGACGGCCCAGGGCGAGAGAATCCGGTTCAGGTAGCGGCGGGGGATGCCGTATTCCTTTTCGAGGATCTCGCCGTCTTCGAGTGCGTCGAAGAGGCCGAGCGGGGATTCGTTGACCGGCGAACCCTGTATCGCATAGAAGGGCACGTGCTCCATGAGCTGCTTCAGGCGCTCCGCGATGGAGCTCTTGCCGCCACCCACCGGGCCCAGCAGGTAAAGGATCTGCTTCTTTTCTTCCAGTCCCTGCGCGGCGTGGCGGAAATAGGACACCACCTGTTCTATGGCGTCTTCCATGCCGTAGAACTCCTTGAACGCCGGGTAGATCTTGATGACCTTGTTGGCGAAGATGCGCGACAGACGGGGGTCGTTGCGCGTGTCTACCAACTCCGGCTCGCCGATAGCCTTGAGCATTCGCTCGGAGGCCGTGGCATACGCGGTGGGATCGCGCTTGCAGATGTCAAGGTAGTCCTGCAGCGAGATGACTTCCTCGCGTGTGCGCTCGTAGCGGGCGGCAAAGTTGCTGATCACATCCATGGTCACGCCTCCATCAAGAGTCAGTGGGCTTTTGGCCCGATGGCGTGCAACAAAGGCTTTGCGCAACATTTAAGGTGTGCCTGCCCTTGGCTGCATGCCGCGGAAAACTCCCTTACAACAATCTGCTAACAATCAGCATAAAGCAAAGATTGAACCCGGCAAATCATTTGTTAATTCAGAACCACGCTATCAAGTAAAGTTCCGCGAAAAACAAGGAACAAATTTCCGGATTTCGGCTAAATTCAAGGGCTGGCTTTTTGATTTTCTCCGGGTGAAAACGTCTATGCCGAACGGTCATTGGCCGTTTTTGATTTTTCTCCGGGAAAAACTCACCTATTGAGCTTCAAGTCTCAAAAAAACCTGCCTTCTTCTGCAATAACGCGCGATCTGCCGTTTGGTTTATTGCGCTAACAAAAAAATATAAAAGCAATCCTCGCGCCACCTCGCGCCACCTCGCGATAGGCGGTTTGCGCCAACCGGCGTGGGAGTGCCGCCCGTGCCCGCACCAACTTGGTGATCCATGAAAGACAAAGGGCCGCGATCGCGGCCCTTGTAGTGATGTGGTGCGGTCACGTCACCGCGGCGGCATCGAGTTCAGCTGAAGAACTCCTTCGCCTTGTCGAACCATCCCTTGTCGGTCGGGCTGTGCTTCTCGCCGCCCTTCTTGAGGGAGTCGTCGAGGTCCTTCAGCAGCTTGCGCTGGAACTCGGTGAGCTTCACCGGCGTCTCTACGCGCACGTGGCAGTACAGGTCGCCGGTGTAGCTCGAGTTCACGCCCTTGATGCCCTTGCCGCGCAGGCGGAACTGCTTGCCGCTCTGCGTGCCTTCGGGAATGTCGATGGCTGCCGCGCCCTTGAGCGTGGGCACGTTGATCTCGCCGCCCAGCGCTGCCGTGGTCATGCTCACCGGCACCACGCAGTGCAGGTTGTCGCCGTCGCGCTCGAAGATGTCGTGCTTCTTGAGGCGGATCTCGATGTACAGGTCGCCCGGCGGGCCGCCGTTGACGCCCGGTTCGCCGCTGCCGGTGACGCGCATGCGCTGGCCGTCGTCGATGCCCGCGCGGATCTTCACTTCGAGCGTCTTGTTGCGCTTGATCTTGCCCTGGCCGTGGCACGCGGTGCAGGGCTCGGGAATGATCTTGCCGCTGCCGTGGCAGGTGGGGCAGGTCTGCTGCACGCTGAAGAAGCCCTGGCGCATCTGCACCGCGCCCGCGCCGTGGCAGGTGGTGCAGGTGATGGGCTTGGTGCCGGGCTTGGCGCCCGAGCCGTGGCAGGTGTCGCACTCGTCCCAGGTCGGGATGCGGATCTCGGTCGTCTTGCCTTCCGCGGCTTCCTCGAGCGTGATCTCCATCGCGTAGCTGAGGTCGCTGCCGCGGAACACCTGGCGCCCGCTGCTGGTGCGGCCGCGGCCGCCGCCGCCAAACACGTCGCCGAAGATGTCGCCGAAGGCTTCCGCGAAGCCGCCGAAGCCTTCCGCGCCCGGACCGCCGCGCATGTTGGGGTCGACGCCGGCGTGGCCGTACTGGTCGTAGGCTGCGCGCTTCTGTCCGTCGGACAGCATTTCGTAGGCTTCCTTCACCTCCTTGAACTTGGCCTCGGCGTCCTTCGCGGTGTCGCCGTGGTTGCGGTCCGGGTGGTGCTTCATCGCGAGCTTGCGATAAGCCTTCTTGATTTCGTCCTCGCTCGCGTTCTTGGGGACGCCGAGGGTTTCGTAGTAGTCGCGTTTGGTGGCCATGGCAGGTCGGTCAGCAGATCAGGGAAGCAGCGGGAACTCGGGTAACTTGAAGCGAGAAAGGCTGGAGCACCTGCGCAGGTGTTCCAGCCTTGCCGAAGGGTCTGAAGATCAGCCCTTCTTGACTTCCTTGACTTCGGCGTCGACCACGTTGTCGTCGGCCTGCGCATGTGCGCCGGCTTCCGCGCCCGCCGGACCCGAAGCTGCCGAGGCGCCGGCCGCGGCCTGCGATTCGGCATACATCTTCTCGCCGAGCTTCTGGCTCGCGGTCATCAGCGTGTTGGTCTTTTCCTCGATCGCGGCCTTGTCTTCACCCTTGAGGGCTTCTTCCAGGTCCTTGATCGCGGCTTCGATCGCGTCCTTCTCGGTGGCTTCCAGGCTGGCACCGTGCTCGCCCAGCGACTTCTTCACGCTGTGGACCATGGCTTCGCCCTGGTTGCGGGCCTGCACGATCTCGAGCTTCTTCTTGTCGTCGGCCGCGTTCAGCTCGGCGTCCTTCACCATCTTCTGGATCTCGTCTTCGCTCAGGCCCGAGTTCGCCTTGATGGTGATCTTGTTTTCCTTGCCGGTGCCCTTGTCCTTGGCGCCGACGTGCAGGATGCCGTTGGCGTCGATGTCGAAGCTCACCTCGATCTGCGGCGTGCCGCGCGATGCCGGCGGAATGCCTTCGAGGTTGAACTCGCCGAGCAGCTTGTTGCCCGAGGCGATGTCGCGCTCGCCCTGGAACACCTTGATGGTCACGGCCGGCTGGTTGTCCTCGGCGGTCGAGAAGGTCTGCGCGAACTTCGTCGGGATGGTCGTGTTCTTGGCGATCATCTTCGTCATCACGCCGCCCATGGTCTCGATGCCCAGCGACAGCGGGGTCACGTCGAGCAGCAGCACGTCCTTGCGGTCGCCCGAGAGCACCTGGCCCTGGATGGCGGCGCCGACGGCCACGGCTTCGTCGGGGTTCACGTCCTTGCGCGGTTCCTTGCCGAAGAAGGCCTTCACCTTGTCCTGCACCTTGGGCATGCGGGTCATGCCGCCGACCAGGATCACGTCGTTGATGTCGCCCACGCTGATGCCGGCGTCCTTGATGGCCAGGCGGCAGGGAGCGATGGTGCGCTCGATCAGCTCGTCGACCAGGCTTTCGAGCTTGGCGCGGGTGAGCTTGATGTTCAGGTGCTTCGGACCCGTGGCATCGGCAGTGATGTAGGGCAGGTTGATGTCGGTCTGCGCGCTGTTCGACAGCTCGATCTTGGCCTTTTCAGCGGCTTCCTTCAGGCGCTGCAGGGCCAGCACGTCCTTGCTCAGGTCGACGCCCTGTTCCTTTTTGAACTCGCCGATGATGTAGTCGATGATGCGCTGGTCGAAGTCTTCGCCGCCCAGGAAGGTGTCGCCGTTGGTCGACAGCACTTCGAACTGCTTCTCGCCGTCGACGTCGGCGATCTCGATGATCGACACGTCGAAGGTACCGCCGCCGAGGTCATACACGGCGATCTTGCGGTCGGCCTTGTCCTGCTTGTCCAGGCCGAAGGCCAGGGCGGCAGCAGTGGGCTCGTTGATGATGCGCTTGACGTCGAGGCCCGCGATGCGGCCGGCGTCCTTGGTGGCCTGGCGCTGGGCGTCGTTGAAGTAGGCTGGCACCGTGATCACGGCTTCGGTCACGGTCTCGCCGAGGTAGTCTTCGGCGGTCTTCTTCATCTTGCGCAGGATGTCGGCGCTGACCTGCTGCGGGGCCATCTTCTTGCCGCGCACTTCCACCCATGCGTCGCCGTTGTCGGCCTTGGCGATGGTGTAGGGCATCAGGTCGATGTCCTTCTGGACTTCCTTTTCCTCGAACTTGCGCCCGATCAGGCGCTTGATCGCATACAGCGTGTTCTTGGGGTTGGTGACGGCCTGGCGCTTGGCCGAGGCACCGACCAGCACTTCACCGTCTTCCTGGTACGCGACGATCGACGGCGTGGTGCGCGCACCTTCCGAGTTCTCGATCACACGCGTGGTGTTGCCTTCCATGATCGACACGCACGAGTTGGTGGTGCCGAGGTCGATGCCGATGATCTTTGCCATGTTCTTTACTCCTGAAAGCCTGAAAAATATGTTGTTATGAACTTGTGGATAACCCGTCGCGATTCAAGGCATGAAGCGGGGATTTCCTGTGGGAATCTTGTGTGCGGGTGTTGGCTGGGGCCGATTACTTCGGCGCGCTGACCGTGACCAGCGCCGGGCGCAGCACGCGCTCGTTGATGGTGTAGCCCTTCTGCAGGACGGTCACCACCGTGTTCGGCTCCTGGTCGGCGGGCACCACCGAGATGGCCTGGTGCTGGTGCGGGTCGAACCTGGTGCCGGGGGCGGGGGCCACTTCGATCACCTTGTTGCGTTCGAGCGCGCTCTTGAGCTGGCGCAGCGTGGCTTCGGCGCCTTCGCGGATCTGCTCGGGCGTGGCGTCCTTGACGGCCAGGCCGGCTTCGAGGCTGTCGGTCACCGGCAGCAGGCTTTCGGCAAAGGCCTCGACGGCGAACTTGCGGGCCTTGGAGACTTCCTCGTCGGCGCGGCGGCGGGCGTTCTGCACGTCGGCCTGGGCGCGCAGGTACTGGTCGGCCAGTTCCGCGTTCTTGGCCTGCAGGGCAGCCAGCTCGCCTTGGGCCTGCGCCAGTGCGGCGAGGGCATCGGCTTCGTTGGCGGCTTGCGCGGCCTCCAGTTCTTCGGGGCTTGGCTCGCCTTGCAGCATTTGCGAATTCTGTGCGGATTGTTGCGGGTCAGACATTTTTCAAAGAACCGGCGTGAGCCGGAAAACAAACGATAGCCAGCCACTTGGGGCTGGCCAGAAGCATTTCAAGCGAAAAAAAGCAGCAAAAAGCGCCGCGCAGGCATGAAAAAGGCCCGCAAACGGGCCTTGGGGCCGTCGGCGCGAACGCTCAGTGGGCGTCGAGCAGCTCTACGTCGAACTTGAGCGTGGCGTTCGGGGGGATCACGCCGCCGGCGCCGCGGGCACCGTAGCCCAGCGATGCGGGGATGATCAGCGTGCGCTTGCCGCCGATCTTCATGCCGGCCACGCCTTCGTCCCAGCCCTTGATGACCTGGCCGGCGCCCAGCGAGAACGCGAACGGGTCGTTGCGGTCGCGGCTGGAGTCGAACTTGGCGCCCTGGGTGCCGTCGTTGTAGAGCCAGCCGGTGTAGTGCACGTGCACGTGCTGGCCAGCCTTGGCTTCGGCGCCGGTGCCGACTTCGGTGTCTTCGTATTGCAGGCCGGAGGGGGTGGTGGGCATGGGAAACGCTCCTTGCGTCGATGTGAGAAGAATGAATCGAAGGCGCGGAGTTTAACGAGGCCGGATTCGCCGGCCTGTCGTCTGTCAGCCGTGGCTGGTGTCGTCGCCGGGCTGCGCGGGTGTGGGAGCGGGCGCCGCGGCCGGGGTTTGCGGTTCCGGCGCGGGGACGGCAGCCGCGGGCGCGGGCACTGCCGGCGCTGCCGCCTTCTTGATCTGCCCCAGCTGCCACTTGCCGGCAAACGCCTGCAGGTCGGACAGCCGCTTGAGCAGGTCCTGTCCGCTGAGCGTGAGGCTGTAGCCGTCGCTGCCGTGGCCGACGATGCCGGCCTCGCGCAGTTCCTTGATGCGGGTATTGAGCGTGTTGGGAGTGATGCCGCCCACGCTGTCCTGCAGCAGGCGGAAAGTCTGGGCATGACCGTCGCGCAGCGCCCAGAGCACGCGCAGTGCGTAGCGGGCTTCGAGCAGGGCGAGCAGCTGGCTGACGGCTGCGTTTTCCTTGGTACTCATCGACATCATCTCCTCGAAGCTGGGCGGGCCGCCGACCTGGGTGCAGGGGCGACGGCGCGCGTTCTCTTGTATGTGGTTATGAACCGTCAGGGTGGCAGACGACTATAGCGCAAAGGATCGTGATGCTACTAGTTTTATAGCTGTGAACGCAAGCGGCATGCGGGTTGTGAGACAAAGCCTCACAAATTGGAGTAATTGGCCATGGCTTCGCCCAGCCGGATCGCGCGCCCTGGCGACCACTCCGGGTTGAACGCCAGCGCAGGCGCCGGGAACAGCATGACGACCGTCGAGCCGAGCAAGAAACGGCCCATCTCGTCGCCCTTGCGGATGTCGATCTGCTGGTCGTTGTAGCTCCACTCGCGCAGTTCGCCCACGCGCGGCGGATTGACCACGCCGTGCCACACCGTGGCCATGCTGCCGACGATGGTGGCGCCCACCAGCACCAGCACGAAGGGGCCGTGCGCCGACTCGAACACGCACACCACGCGCTCGTTGCGCGCGAAGAGGCCGGGCACGCCGCGCGCCGTGGTCGGGTTCACCGAGAACAGGTCGCCCGGCACGTGGATCATGCGCACCAGCCGACCGTCGCAGGGCATGTGGATGCGGTGGTAGTCCTTCGGGCTCAGGTAGAGGGTCGCGAAACTGCCGTGCGCGAACTTGGCTGCCAGCGTGGCGTCGCCGCCGACCAAGGCAGTGGTCGTGTAGTTGTGGCCCTTGGCCTGGAAGATCTGGTCGCCCTGGATCGGGCCGAACTGGCTGATCGCGCCGTCCACCGGGCAGGTCAGGTCGGCCTGCGCGAGCGGGCGCACGCCCGGCTTGAGCTCGCGCGTGAAGAACTGGTTGAAGCTCTTGTAGTGCTCGATGTCGGACTCGAGCGCCTCGCCCATGTCCACGCCGTACTTGGCCACGAAACGCCGGATGATCCACGTCGTGACCGCCCCCCGCTCCTTGCCCGCGACCCAGCCGGCGAAATTGGTCAGGGCCTGCTTGGGGAACAGGTATTGGGGCAGTACGGCGGAGCGGTCGGACACGTGGTGGGGGCCTGGAATGCGAATTGGAGGGGCATTCTATAAAGGGCTTCCCGGGCGGGGCCTAGGAAGCTTCCCTCGGTATTGGCCACGCGGGCCGCGGGCGCGGCGTTGCGTGCTAGTCGGCCTTGATTCCCGCGGCCTTGATCACCTGCGCCCACTTTTCCACTTCGGCCTTCTGGAAGGCCGCGATCTGCGTAGTCGTCAGGTCGGCCGGCTCCATGCCGAAGCCCTTGAGCTTGTCCTGCATCTCGGGTGTCGCGAGGATCTTGCGGATCTCGGCGTGCAGCCGGTCGACCACGGGCGCCGGCGTGGCGGCGGGCACGAAGATCGCCTGCCACGACACCACTTCGAAGTCCTTCAGGCCCGGCAGGCCCGACTCCGCGATCGTCGGCACGTCGGGCAGCGAGGCCAGCCGCTTCGATGACGTCACCGCGATGGCGCGCAGCTTGCCGCTTTGAATATGCGGGCCGGCCACCACCGTGGTGTCGAACATCATGTCGACCTGGCCGCCGATCGCGTCCTGGATCGCCGGGCCGCTGCCCTTGTAAGGGATGTGCGTGAACTTCACGCCCGACTTGTAGGCCAGCAGTTCGAGCGCCAAGTGCTGCGACGTGCCCGTGCCCGCCGAGGCCGACGACAGCCCGCCCGACTTGGTCTTGCTGGCCTCCAGGATGTCCTTCAGCGTCTTGTACGGGCTGTTCTGGCTCACCACCAGCACCACCGGGTTAGTGCCGATCAGCGTCACCGGCGCGAACGACTTGATCGGGTCGTAGCCGATCTTGGGGTACAGGCTCACGTTGATGGCGTGCGAGCTGATGGTGCCGCCCACCAGCGTGAAGCCGTCCGGCGCGGCGCGTGCGCCGACCTCCGAACCCACGCTGCCGCCGGCGCCGCCCTTGTTGTCGATGATCACGCTCGTGCCCAGCACCGGGCCGAGCTTCTGCGCGATGAGCCGGCCCAGCACGTCGGTCGTGCCGCCCGCGGGAAAAGGCACGAGGTAGGTGATGGCCTTGCCCGTCGGCCAGTTGCCGCTCTGCGCGAACGCCGGAAGGCCGGCGGCGAGCGAAGAGGCGAGGGCGGTGCGGATGAGTGTGCGGCGTTGCATGGTCTTGTCTCCTTTGATTTCAGCGCGGCTCAGGGCTTGATGCCGAGCTTGGTGATCAGCGCCTTGAAGTACTCGTTGTCCTTGGCCAGCGTTTCCTTGAAGGCGGCGCCGTCGGTGTAGGCGTAGCCCAGGTTCTGCTTGTCCATCACCTCGCGCAGCAGCGGTTCCTTGGCGGTCTTGGCGGCGATGTCGCGCAGCTTGGCCATCACTTCGGGCGGCGTGTTCTTCGGCGCGCCGAGGCCGCGCCAGGTGCCGATGGAAATGTCGATGCCGCGCTCCTTGGCGGTCGGCACCTTGTCGAAGGCGGCCAGGCGCTTGTCGGCCATCACCATCAGCATCTTGAGCTTGCCGGCCTGAACGTAGGTCGACACCTCGGCCGGGCTCACGGCCACCGCGTCGACGTGGCCGCCGAGCAGCGCCAGCACGGCCGGGCCCGCGCCCTGGAACGGAATGTGGTTGAACCTGGCGCCGGTCTTGTCCTCCAGCGCCGATGCGGCCAGGTGCCAGATCGAGCCGGTGCCCGAATTGCCCACGCCCAGCTCGCCCGGCTTCTTCTTGGCCGCGGCCAGGAATTCCTCGATGGTGTTGTAGGGCGAGTCGGCCTTCACCGTGATGGCGGCCGGGTCGGCGTTGAGCTGCGCGATCGGCTGGAAGTCGTCGTAGTTGAACTTGGCCAGGCCCAGGTGCGGCAGCGTCAGCAGCTCGACCGTGAGCACGGCCAGCTTGTAGCCGTCGGGCCGCGAATGGATCACCTCGTTCCAGCCGATGGCGCCGCCGGCGCCGGGGCGGTTCACGATCACGATGCTCTCGGACATGTGCTTGCGGCTCGCGTCGGCGAAGGCGCGGGCCAGCGCGTCGGTGCCGCCGCCGGGCTGGTAGGGCACGACCAGCTCGACAGTGTGGTTCGGGTAGTCGTTGCCGGCGGCTTGCGCGGCGGGCGCCGCAAGGCCGAATGCAAGGCCGAGCGCACCCGAGAGGGCCGCGAGCTTGCGCAGGAATTTCGTCGTCATCTGTCTCGTCTCCGTTGTTCGTCTTGCTGTTGCTGGAAAAAAAGCGTTCGCAGTCAGGGCATGTACTGCCCCCCGTTCACTTCGATCACCTGCCCCGTGACATAGCCCGAGAGCTGGTCCGAGGCGAGATACAGGAAAGCGCCGACGCACTCCTCGGGCTCGCCGAGGCGGCCCATGGGAATGCTGGCGCGGAAGTTGTCGAGCATCGCGGGCGTCGAGAAGCGGTCCTGGAACGGCGTCTGAATGACGCCCGGCGCCACCGCGTTCACGCGGATGCGGTCGCCCACCAGTTCCTTCGCCAGGCCGTGCGTGGCCGTGCTCACGAAGCCCTTGGAGCCCGCGTACAGGTACGCGGCCGGCCCGCCGCCGGTGCGCGCCGCGACGGAGGTCACGTTGATGATGTTGCCGCCGCCCTGCGAGCGCATCAGCGGCACCACCTCGCGGCAATAGGCGAGCACCGAGCGCGCGTTGATGTGCATCACCTCGTCGAACAGCGCGTCGTCGAACTCGGCGATGGGCACGCGCTTGACAAGGCTGCCGGCGTTGTTGACCAGCACGTCGATGCCGCCGAACTCGGCCACCGTCTGCTTCACGCTGTCGCGGATCGCGCCGGTGTCGCGCACGTCGGCCTTCACGGCCACTGCCGCGCCGCCCGCCGCGCGGATGGTCTCGACCACCTGGTTGGCCGCGGCCGCCGAGCTGTTGTAGTGCACCGCCACGCGCATGCCGCGCGCCGCGAACGCAATGGCCACCGCAGCGCCGATGCCGGTGCTGGCACCGGTGACGAGGGCTGTCTTGTCCTTGAGGTCTTCCATGTGTGTGCTCCGTACGGGGTTGTTCAGGTCACCGGCGCCGGGTTGAAAAGCACCAGCGCGTTGTGCAGCTTCCAGTGCTCGGCCCAGGTCTTCTTGCGGCCGCTGGCCACGTCGAGCATCAGGTGGAACATCTCCCAGCCGATGTCTTCGATGGTGGCCTCGCCGTCGGCGATGCGGCCCGCGTTCACGTCCATCAGGTCGTGCCAGCGGCGCGCCAGGTCGCTGCGCGTGGCGACCTTGATGACCGGCACTTCGGCCAGCCCGTAAGGCGTGCCGCGGCCGGTGGTGAACACATGCAGGTTGATGCCGGCCGCCAGCTGCAGCGTGCCGCAGATGAAGTCGCTGGCCGGCGTGGCCGCATAGATCAGGCCCTTCTGCGTGGCTTTCTCGCCCGGCGCCAGCACGCCCGTGATCGGCGCCGAGCCCGACTTGACGATGGAGCCCATCGCCTTCTCGACGATGTTCGACAGGCCGCCTTTCTTGTTGCCCGGCGTGGTGTTGGCGCTGCGGTCGACGCGGCCCTTCTGCAGGTAGGCGTCGTACCAGGCCATCTCGCGGATCATGGCTTCGGCCACCTCCGGCGTGGAGGCGCGCGAGGTGAGCTGGTCGATGCCGTCGCGCACCTCGGTCACTTCCGAGAACATGACCGTGGCGCCCGCGCGCACCAGCAGGTCGGTGCAGAAGCCCACGGCGGGGTTCGCGGTGACGCCGGAGAACGCGTCGCTGCCGCCGCACTGCACGCCCACCACCAGTTCGCTGGCCGGCACGGTCTCGCGGCGGCGTGCGTTCAGGCGTGCCAGATGCACCTCGGCCTGCCGCATGACCGAATCGATCATCGACATGAAGCCGATGTGCTCGTCGTCCTGCAGGCAGACCACGTCGAGTTCCGCGTCGCCTTCCTTGCCGTCGGTTTCGCCGCGCTTGTCGACGATGGGAATGCTGCCCGGCGGCAGGAGCCGCTCGGGCTGCAGCTTCTCGCAGCCCAGGCTCACCACCATCACCTCGCCGCCGAAGTTCGGGTTGAGGCTGATGTTGCGCAGCGTGCGGATCGGCACGATGGCGTCGGGCGCGTCGATGGCCACGCCGCAGCCATAGCCGTGCGCCAGCGCCACCACGTCGTCCACGTTCGGGTACCTGGGCAGCAGCTCGGCCTTGATGCGCTGCACCGCGAAGTCGATCACGCCGGCCACGCATTGCACCGTCTCGGTGATGGCGAGGATGTTGCGCGAGCCCACCGAGCCGTCGGCGTTGCGGTAGCCCTCGAAGGTGTAGCCCTCCAGCGGCGGCAGGGCGGGGGGCTTGACGGTCGCGATGGGCAGGCCGTCGAGCTCGGGCGCCAGCGGCATGCGCATCACGCGCTCGTGCACCCAGCTGCCGCGCGGCAGCGCCTTCTGCGCATAGCCGATCACAACGTTGTAACGGACGATGGCCTCGCCTTCGGCCAGGTCGACCAGCGCGACCTTGTGGCCCTGGGGTACGTTGTCCACCAGCCGCAGGCCGTCGGCGAACTCGGCGCCGGCCTTCAGGCCGCCATCGTTGGCGACGATGGCGACGTTGTCGTTGGCGTGGATGCGGATGTAGAGCGGCGAGGCTCCGGTGGCGTTGCTCATCGTGCGAACCTCTTTTTGCTTACAGCACCTTGTGGCCGGTCAGCATCGTGGGCAGCCAGGTGGAGAAGGCCGGCACGTAGGTCACCAGGGTGATGGCGATGAAGATCGCCAGATAGTAGGGCCACGCGGTTTTCGTCGCCTCCCCGATGGATATCTTGCCGATGGCGCAGCCGATGAACTGCACCGTGCCCACGGGCGGATGCACCAGGCCCAGTGCGCAGTTCAGCAGCAGCATCATCCCGAACTGCACCGGGCCCACGCCCATCTGGATGGCCAGCGGCAGGAACAGCGGCGTGGTGATCAGGATGTGCGCCGCCATGTCCAGGAAGATGCCCAGGAAGATCTGGATGATGTTGATGTACAGCAGCATCAGCCAGGGGCTGGAGGTGGCGGCCAGCAGCACTGTTTCGATGGCGTCCGGAATCTCCAGGTAGGCCATCTGGTAGCGCAGCATGTTCGACACGCCGATCAGCAGCAGGATCACGCCGGTGGTCTTCGAGGCCTTGGCCAGCGACTTGAAGAGTTTCTCGCGCGTCATCGTGCGGTAGGCCACCACCGTGAGCAATAACGAATACGTCACCGCGATGGCCGCCGCCTCGGTGGCTGTTGCCACCCCCTGCATCACGCAGACCAGGATGATCACGATCACCATCAGGCCGGGAATGGCCGACAGGAAGGTCTTGCCCACCATGCCCCAGCCGGGGAAGCGCTCGACCATGGTGCTGCCGTCGGTGCGCCTGGGGTAGCCGTGCTTGGCGGCCTGCCAGTAGGCGGCCACCAGCATGCACACCATGATCCAGAACACCGGGATCAGCCCCGCGAACATCAGGTCGCCGATGGACACGCCCTTGATGATGTGCCCGTCGATCGTGCCCACCGCGGCCTGCGCGGCGAAGGCGTAGATGATCATGTTGTGCGAGGTCGGCATCAGCGCGCCCGAGAGCGATGCATGCGTCGTCACGTTCACCGCGTAGGCCGCGCTGTAGCCCTCGCGCTTCATGATCGGGATCATCACGCCGCCCATGGCCGAGGTGTCGGCCACCGGCGAACCCGAGACGCCGCCGAAGAGCGTGGACGCCACCACGTTGGCCAGACCCAGGCCGCCCTTCCAGTGGCCCACCAGGCTGCGCGCGAAGGCAACGATCTTGTCCGCGATGCCGCCGTGCAGCATCAGTTCGCCCGAGAAGATGAAGAACGGAATGGCCAGGAACGAGAACACGTTCATGCCCGACACCATCATCTGGATGGCGGTCTCGAAGGGCAGGCCTTCGTAGGCGAACGTCGCCAGGCAGCTCAGCCCGATGGCGAAGGCCACGGGCATCCCCAGCAGCAGGAACAGCACGAAGCTGAGGGACAGCACTGTCAATGCCATGATGGAACGACCTTCTGGCCGGTGAACTGAGCAGCCAGGTGCTCGATGGAGAAGAGGGTGATCAGCACCCCGGCGAAGAGGATCGGCACGTAGCGCACGGCTTCGGACAGGCCCAGCGTGGGAATCGTCGATTCGCGCGTGGACACTGCCATTTCGGCGCCGCCCGCGAACAGCGCCACGGCGAAGCCGATGGTCAGCACGTAGGTGAGCGCCTTGCACCAGAACTGGCCCTTGGGTGGCAGGGCCTTCACCAGCGAATCGAGGCCGATGTGCCCGGCGTCCCGCACGCCGGCGGAGGCGCCGAACATGGCGACCGAGATCACCAGCAGCAGCGCGACCTGCTCGACATACGGCGGGGCGTCATTGAAGACGTAGCGCAGCACCACGCCATAGACGACCACCGCGAGCAGGCCGACGAGGCACACGCAGGCGATGTACATCGCCCAGCGGGAGAGCCGCGCGTTCAATGAGGTAAGCAGGCTCATGTGCGGCGCGCGTCACTTGGTGTTGACGATTTCCTGCACCAGCGCCTTCTGCTCCGGCGTGGTCGCGAACTTGTCCCACACCGGCTTCTCGACGTCGACGAAGCCCTTGCGGTCGATCTCGGAGGCCGCGACGATCTTGGCGCCGCCCTTGATGACGGCCGCCTTGGCGTCCTTCTCGCGCGGCTCCCACAGCTTCACGTAGTAGGGCACCGAGTCTTTGGCGGCCTTGCGGATCGCGACCTGCTCTTCCTTGGTGAGCGTGTCCCAGATCTTCTTGGAGAACACCAGCACTTCGGGCGTCATGACGTGCATGGTCTCGGAGTACACCGGCGCGGCCTCGAAGTGCTTGGCCTCTTCGTACGAGGGATAGTTGTTCTCGGCGGCGTCCACCAGGCCGGTCTTCAGGCCCGTGTAGACCTCGGCGATGGGCATCGGCGTGGGCGAGGCGCCGGTGGCGCTCACCAGGCTCACCATCAGGTCGGAGGGTTGCACGCGGATCTTCAGGCCCTTCATGTCGGCCACCGACTTGATCGGCTTCTTGGCATACACCGAGCGCGCGCCGCTTTCATACATGCACAGGCCGATGAAGCCGGCCTTCTCGAAGGCGGCCAGCACCTTGTCGCCGGCCGGGCCGTACATCGCCTTGCGGAAGTGCTCGATGTCGCGGAACAGGAAGGGCAGCGACGGAATGACCGACTCCGGCACGATGCCGTGGAACGACGCGCTGCTCACGCGCACCATGTCGAGCGCGCCGATCTTCACCTGTTCGACCGTGTCCTTCTCGGAGCCCAGCGAGCTGTCCGCGAAGATCTTGATGTTGTCCTTGCCACCCGTGGCCTTCGACAGTTCATCGCCCATGAACTTCACCGCCTGGTTGGTGGGGAAGTCCTTGGCGTGCACCTCGGCGGAACGGAAGGTTCGCGCCATGGTGGCGTTGCTTGCCGTGAATGCGATCAAACCAATCGCGATCAGGCCCGACAGCTTCTTCATTTGTAGTGATTTCATTTTTGATGCTCCTCGGTGGATGAAAAGAAAACGCAGCGGATGGATGTATCGATAAACGGGTCAGATGCCGAAAGCGGGCTCCGCGAGGCCCTGTGCGCCGGGCCGCAGCGCGAACACGCCGCCGGCCAGTGGTTGGTCCGACAGGTCGATGCCGCCGGGCCGGATGGAGGTGACGAAGAGAGTGTCGAGCCCGGCGCCGCCGAAGGCGCACATCGCGGGTTTCTTCACCGGCACTTCGAGCGAGCGGTCGAGCCGGCCGTCGGGCCTGAAGCGGTGCACCAGGCCGGCGTCGTTGCCGCAGATCCAGTAGCAGCCGTCGGTGTCCATGGCCGCGCCGTCGGGGCGCCCGGGCAGGGGCTTCATGTCGACGAACAGGCGGCGGTTGCCGGGGGTGCCGGTTTCCGTGTCGTAGTCGAAGGCCCAGACGGCCTGCACCGTGGGGTGCGAGTCCGAGAGATACATCGTGCGGCCGTCGGGGCTGAAGGCCAGGCCGTTGGGCACGACGAGGTCGTCGAGGCGCAGGGCGGCGCTGCTGTCGCCCCTGCCGTAGCTGTAGAGCCGGCCCACGCGTGCGCCCGCCGCCATGTCGAGCAGCATCGTGCCGGCCCAGAAGCGGCCCTGGCGGTCGCAGCGGCCGTCGTTGAAGCGCATGGCCGGGGCGGCGTGCTCGACGGGCGCCAAAGACGAGGCGGCCAGCGTGCCGTCGGCCTGGGGCTTGAGCGAGAACAGGCCGCTTTCCATGCCGGCGATCCATTCGCCCGGCACGTCGGCGCGCGGCGCGATGCAGGCGATCATTTCGCCGGCGGTCCACTTCGCATGGCCTTCGCCCGCATGCCAGCGGTTCAGCGTGCGCGCCGGAATGTCGACCCAGTAGAGCGCCTGTTCGCGCGCATGCCACACCGGGCTTTCGCCGGTGCCGTTGCGCGCATCGAGAACGAGTTCAGCGCTCATCGCCGAACGGCCCTTGTGCCGTGAAGGCGCCGCCCTGGTAAATGGCGTTCGGGTCGGTCGGCGCGACGGGCGGCTGTGCCTCGACCTTGTCGCGAAACACTTCCGAGCTGTCGCGCGGCAAGAAGCCCAGGTGCGCGGCGGCGCTGTTGTCCCACCACACGTCGCGGTTGTTCGACATGCCGTAGACCACCGTGTGCTTCACGTCCGGCGTGAACAGCGACTTCTCGATCAGCGCGGTCAGGTCGTGGTAGCTGAGCCAGGTGCTCATCATCCGGCGGTTGGCCGGCTCGGGGAACGAGGAGCCGATGCGGATGCTGACGGTCTCGATGCCCCAGCGGTCGAAGTAGAACTGCGCCACGTCCTCGCCGAAAGACTTCGACAGGCCGTAGTAGCCGTCGGGCCGGCGCGGCGCATGCGAATCGATGTGCTCGCTCTGCTTGTAGAAGCCGATCACGTGGTTCGAGCTGGCGAACACCACGCGCTTCACGCCGTGGCGGCGCGCAGCCTCATAGATGTGGAACACGCCCTTGATGTTGGCTTCGAGGATTTCCTCGAACGGCCGCTCGACAGACACGCCGCCCAGGTGGACGATGGCGTCGCAGCCGTCCACCAGCGCATCGACCGCCGCCTTGTCCGACAGGTCGCAGGGCACGACTTCCTCGTGCGCATCGGCGGCCGGCGCCAGCGAGGCGATGTCCGAGAGCCGCAGCACCTCGGCGAATGGCTTCAGCCGCTCGCGCAGCACCTTTCCGAGGCCGCCGGCGGCGCCGGTCAGCAGGAGGCGGTTCATCTTGTTGTCTTTCATCTTTGCCCGTCCGTGCACGCAGTGGTTGCGGTTTCCGGCAGCCCGCCGTCGCGGTGTCGTGCCGACGGCAGCGGCCGGTACGATGCCGGCAGGGCGAGGTCGAAAGGGCGCTGCATGTCGGTGCTGTGGAAACCGGGCAGCCGCTGGCGGATCGGCCGGCGGCGTCCAGAGGTTATTGAGTGTTAGGTTATCTGTTGTCGTACAACTAGTTTGGGGATTATCATCGTGACCATGGTTCAGTCGACTGCGGGTAATCCCTCGATATCGGAAGCGCCGGCGGAAGCGGCGTTCGTGGGGCGTCCGCGCCAGCGCGCACGCGGCCTCGCGCATGGGCTGGTGGAAGACCTGGGCGAGAAGATCCGCAACCAGTCGCTGCGGCCCGGCGACAAGCTGCCGACCGAGTCGGCCATCATGCAGGCCTACGGCGTGAGCCGCACCGTGGTGCGCGAGGCGCTGTCGAAGCTGCAGGCCGGCGGCCTGGTCGAGACGCTGCACGGCGTGGGCACCTTCGTGCTGCAGCCGCGCACGGGCGGCGTGTTCCGCCTCGACCCCGGCGAGATCGCTGCTTCGGTCGACGTGCTGGCCGTGCTCGAACTGCGCATCAGCCTGGAGACCGAGTCGGCCGGCCTTGCCGCCAGCCGCCGCACCGACGAGCAGCTCGTGGCCATGCGGCAGGCGCTCGACGACTTCGAGCACAACGTGGTCGTGGCGGGCGACACCGTGGGGCCGGACTTCCGCTTCCACCTGCAGATTGCCGAATCGACCGGCAATCCCTACTTCGCGGACATCATGAGACACCTGGGGACCACCCTCATTCCGCGCACCCGCATCAGCGCGATCCGCACGCACGAGGGCGGGGCGCCTTACCTGAGCCGCGTGAACCGCGAGCACGAAGAAATCTACGCGGCCATTGCGCGCCGCGACCCCGAATCGGCCCGCGCGGCCATGCGCATCCACCTGACAAACAGCCGCGAGCGCCTGCGCATGGCGCAAGAGGCCGCGCAGCAGCAGAAGGCGAAAGCCGATGCCGTCACCCCGGACGGTGCTGCTTCGGCCGAGAACGCCACTTCAAGCTGAGTTTTCTTGTTGTCCCGGCTGGACAACTTATTTTTGTAGTTGTACGATGACTGATAACTTGATTCGAGTATCAGGCAAAGTCACGACAGCCAGCGAACAAAAGGAGACAGCATGACCATCAACCGACGCGGCGCGCTAGGGGCCGCACTTGCCACGACACTGGCCGCGAGCCTGCCCGCGCGGGTTCTTGCGCAGGGCAGTGGCGGCAACTGGCCGTCCAAGCCGCTCAAGCTCATCGTTCCATACCCGCCGGGCGGTTCGTCCGACATCATTGCGCGGGCGATCAGCCAGCCGCTGTCCGAGGCGCTCGGCCAGTCGGTCATCGTCGACAACCGCGCCGGTGCCAACGGCAACCTCGGCGCCGACCTGCTGGCCAAGGCGCCGGCCGACGGCTACACGCTGATGCTGTGCGACCTGGGTGCGCTGGCCATCAGCCCCTCGCTGTACCCCAAGCTGCCGTTCGACCCGTCGAAAGACCTGCGCGGCGTGGCCATGCTGGCTTACTCGCCGCACCTGCTGGTGGTGCACCCGTCGGTGCAGGCGAACACCTTGAAGGAGCTGGTCGAGCTCTCGAAGAAAAGCGATCTCAACTTCGCCGTCACCGCCAGCGGCAGCACTGCGCACCTCGCGGGCATCGAACTGCAGCGCAAGGTGGGCGCCAAGTGGGAATACGTGCCCTACAAGGGCGGCGTGCAGGCGGTGCTCGACACGGTCGCGGGCCAGACGCAGGTGCTGATGAACGGCATGCTCGCCACCTATCCGCAGGTGCAGGCCGGCAAGCTCAAGCTCATCGCGGTGTCCAAGGCCACGCGCATGCCGCTGATCGGCAATGTGCCGACCATCGCCGAGCAGGGCGCCCCCGGCTACGAGTCTGGCACCTGGCAGGGCGTGGTCGCGGGACGCGGCGTGCCCGACGCCGTGATCGCGCGGCTCAACCGCGAGCTGGTGCGCATCATCCGCACGCCCGACATCCGCGCCCGGCTCGCCGGGCAGGGCGCCGAAGTCGTGACCATGGCCGCGCCGGAGCAGGACCAGTTCTTCGCCAAGGAACGCGCGCGCTGGGCGCAGGTCGTCAAGGAAGCGAACGTCAGGCTCGACTGACCGGCCGCTTCGCACCCCTTTTCTTTCTCATTCAAAACTTCACTGGACTCTTTCCCATGAACCCGCAAGAACTCAAGACCATCATGGGCTCCGGCCTGCTCTCGTTCCCGTTGACCGACTTCGACGCGAACGGGGACTTCAACAAGAGCAGCTACGAGAAGCGCCTCGAATGGCTCGCCCCCTACGGCGCCAGCGCGCTGTTCGCGGCCGGCGGCACGGGCGAATTCTTCTCGCTCACCGGCGACGAGTACCCCGGCATCATCAAGACGGCGGTGGACACCTGCCGCGGCGTGGTGCCGATCATTGCCGGTGCCGGCGGCCCCACGCGCTTTGCCATCCAGTGCGCTCAGGCCGCAGAGAAGGCCGGGGCGCACGGCATCCTGCTGCTGCCGCACTACCTCACCGAAGCCGGCCAGGAAGGCCTGGCCGCGCACGTCGAGGCCGTGTGCAAGAGCGTGAACTTCGGCGTGATCGTCTACAACCGCGCCACCAGCCGCCTCAAGCCCGACACGCTTGCCGGCCTGGCCGAGCGCAACCCCAACCTCGTGGGCTTCAAGGACGGCATCGGCGACATCGAGGCCATGGTCGCCATCTACCAGAAGATGGGCGACCGCTTCGCCTACCTGGGCGGCCTGCCCACGGCCGAGGTCTATGCCGCCGCCTACAAGGCGATGGGCACGCCGGTGTATTCGTCGGCCGTCTTCAACTTCATTCCGAAGACCGCCATGGACTTCTACAAGGCCGTGGCCGCCGACGACCTGCCCACGCAGCACCGCCTGCTGAAGAACTTCTTCATGCCCTACCTCGAGCTGCGCAACCGCGTGCCGGGCTACGCGGTGAGCATCGTGAAGGCCGGCGCAAAGATCGTCGGCCACGACGCCGGGCCCGTGCGCGCGCCGCTCACCGACCTGAAGCCGGCCGAGATGGAGCAGCTCAAGGCGCTCATCGACGCGCTCGGCCCGCAGTAAGCCCCGGCAAAAGACCAGAAATACTGGAGACGCATGTGATGCCCGCCATGCGCATGACTTCACGGCCTTCCAGTTGCGCGAATGGACGCGATGGAAGACATTGATCGACACCCGCCACATCACCGCAGACTGAGGCACCGAGCCCGAAGATGACAAGTCCTGAATCCGTTGTTTCCAAAGCCGTGCCGGGTGCGCCCGTCGTCACCGGCATGCGCGTGGTTCCCGTTGCGGGCCACGACAGTATGCTGATGAACCTCAGCGGCGCGCACGGCCCGTTCTTCACGCGCAACCTGCTGATCCTGACCGACAGCGCCGGGCGCACCGGCGTGGGCGAGGTGCCCGGCGGCGAGAAGATCCGCCAGACGCTGGAAGACGCGCGCGGCCTCATCGTGGGCCAGCGCATCGGCAACCACAACGCGGTGCTCAACAGCATGCGCAGCGCTTTTGCCGGCCGCGACAGCGGCGGCCGCGGGCTGCAGACCTTCGACCTGCGCGTGACCATCCACGCGGTAACAGCGGTGGAAGCCGCGCTGCTCGACCTGCTCGGCCAGTTCCTCGAAGTGCCCGTGGCGGCCCTGCTCGGCGAAGGCCAGCAGCGCGATGCGGTGCAGATGCTCGGCTACCTCTTCTACGTGGGCGACCGCAAGAAGACCGACCTGCCCTACGAGAGCGACCCCGGCGCCGACAACGACTGGTTCCGCCTGCGCCACGAAGAAGCCATGACGCCCGAAGCCATCGTGCGCCTGGCCGAGGCCACGCATGCGCGCTACGGCTTCACCGACTTCAAGCTCAAGGGCGGCGTGCTGCGCGGCGAAGAAGAAGTCGAGGCCATCCGCGCGCTGCACGAGCGCTTTCCGCAAGCGCGTGTCACGCTCGACCCGAACGGCGGCTGGCTGCTGCAGGACGCCATTCGCCTGTGCCGCGACCTGCACGGCGTGATGGCCTATGCCGAAGACCCCTGCGGTGCCGAAGGCGTGTTCTCCGGCCGCGAGGTGATGGCCGAGTTCCGCCGTGCCACCGGCCTGCCGACCGCGACCAACATGGTGGCCACCGACTGGCGCGAGATGGTGCACAGCCTCTCGCTGCAGTCGGTCGACATTCCGCTGGCCGATCCGCACTTCTGGACACTGCAGGGCTCGGTGCGCGTGGCGCAGCTGTGCCAGGCCTGGGGCCTGACCTGGGGCTCGCATTCGAACAACCACTTCGACGTGTCGCTCGCGATGTTCACGCACGTGGCCGCCGCCGCGCCGGGCAAGGTGACGGCCATCGACACGCACTGGATCTGGCAGGACGGCCAGCGCCTGACCCAGGCGCCGCTGCGCATCGAAGGCGGCTTCGTGAAGGTGCCCACGCGCGGGGGCCTGGGCGTGGAGCTGGACATGGACGAGGTCGAGAAGGCGCACCAGCTGTACCTGAAGCACGGCCTTGGCGCTCGCAACGATGCGCAGGCGATGCAATACTTGATCCCCGACTGGACTTTCGACAACAAGCGACCGTGCATGGTCCGCTGAAGGAACAACCCTCATGCAGAACTTCGACAACCTCATCGCAGGCGAATGGCGTGCCGGCGCGAGCTACAGCCCCAACGTCAACCCGAGCAACCTGTCCGACGTGCTCGGCCAGTACACGCAGGGCGATGCCGCCCACGTGGACGCTGCCGTCGCGGCGGCTACCGCAGCCTTTCCGGCGTGGGCCACGGGCAGCATCCAGGCCCGCTCCGACGCGCTCGACAAGATCGGCAACGAGATCCTCGCGCGCAAGGAAGAGCTGGGCACGCTGCTGGCGCGCGAAGAAGGCAAGACCAAGGCCGAAGGCATCGGCGAGGCCACGCGCGCGGGCCAGATCTTCAAGTTCTTCGCCGGCGAATGCCTGCGCCTGTCGGGCGAGGTGCTGCCGTCGGTGCGGCCCAACATCGGCGTGGAAATCACGCGCGAGCCGGTCGGCGTGGTCGGCCTCATCACGCCGTGGAACTTTCCCATTGCCATTCCGGCCTGGAAGATCGCGCCCGCGCTGGCATTCGGCAATTGCGTGGTGCTCAAGCCCGCGGACCTGGTGCCGGGCAGCGCCTGGGCGCTGAGCGAGATCATCAGCCGCTCGGGCATTCCGGCCGGTGTGTTCAACCTGGTGATGGGGCGCGGCAGCGTGATCGGCAATGCGCTGGTCAATCATCCGGGCATCCACGCGATCAGCTTCACCGGCTCGGTGGGCGTGGGCCGCAACATCGCGATCCAGTGCGTCACCAACCACAAGAAGGTGCAGCTCGAAATGGGCGGCAAGAACCCGCAGGTGATCCTGGACGACGCCGACCTCGCACAGGCCGTGGAGCTGAGCGTGCAGAGCGCGTTCTACTCGACCGGCCAGCGCTGCACAGCGTCGAGCCGCCTCATCGTCACCGAGGGCATCTATCCGAAGTTCATCGCCGCTATGAAGGAACGCATGGCGAAGATCAAGGTGGGCGACGCGCTCGCGCAGGGCACCGACGTGGGCCCGGTCTCGTCGAAGTCGCAGCTCGACCAGGACATGGAATACGTCTCCATCGGCAAGGGCGAGGGCGCCACGCTGGCGGCCGGCGGCGAGCTGCTGAAGCTGGAGACCGATGGCTACTACATGTCGCCGGCGCTCTTCAGCGAATCGGCCGCGGGCATGCGCATCAACAAGGAAGAGATCTTCGGCCCGGTGGCAAGCGTGATCCGCGTGAAGAACTACGAGGAAGCACTGGCCACGGCCAACGACACCGAGTTCGGCCTGTCGGCCGGCATCGCCACCACGTCGCTGAAGTACGCCACGCACTTCAAGCGCCACAGCCAGGCCGGCATGGTGATGGTCAACCTGCCGACGGCGGGTGTGGACTACCACGTGCCCTTTGGCGGCCGCAAGGGTTCGAGCTACGGTCCGCGCGAGCAGGGGCGTTATGCGCAGGAATTCTTCACTACGGTGAAGACTGCCTATACGCTGGCCTGATTCGTTCGTTCGTTCGTTCAGGGCGCGTGCACAGGCCATCGGGTACTCCCCTCCGCGAATGTCCCCCGGCCTGCGGCCTCCTCCTTTATTTCGCTGCGGGGAGCACCCGACGCCCTGCGCACAGGGACGCAGCTTGGGCTTTCAAGCCGAGCCAGTTCCGGGTTCTGCGCTGCGCGCCTTTTCGTTCAGCTGAAACAGTTGGGCCGCTTTGCGAGCCAGGTCGGCCGCTAGCCAGAGCAGGTTGTCCAGTTGCCTGGGCCCGTCGTCGCTGCACCAGTCGATCTCTTCGCCGTGGCACACCCACAGCAGGGCTTCGAGTTGGGAGAGGGTGTTTTCGAGAAGATCCGCGGGGTCTTGGGCGGTGTCTTCGGGAGATACCGGCGTGCGAGGCCGGGCTATAGTCTTGGTAGCCATTTTTGTGCGGTCCTTTAGAGGGTAGTGCACGAACTTGGTTAGACGGTCGGGGTGCTAGTAACACCCCGGTCGTCGCCTTTTGACACCTCGCTTCTGCATCGCTGCTGTCGCACCGACGACCTGCCGCGAGGCAAGCAGCCTTCGAACATACAAGTGGGTTGTGGAGTTGCTCCCGCTAGCGGGGTGTGGAGTGACAGGGGCATTCACTCTAGAGAAGAACCAGGCGAAACAGCCGCACCGCGCTGCACGAAGTCTCGCCAACCGCCAACAAATGCAGCTTCCACAGCGGCGCTCAACGATCAGGCCGATGGGGTGCCTTGCGCAGCGAAATAAAGGAGGAGGCCGAAGGCCGGGGGACATTCGCGGAGCAAGGTACCCCGTCGGCCTGATCGCGCCCTGAACGACACAAGCAAAGCTAGGCCGCAAGCGCCCCGCGCCCGCGCCGCATCCAAAGCTCGATCAACTCGAACAGCCCTTCGCTGACCAAAGCCAACGCAGCAGCCGGCAACGCGCCCGCCATCAGCAGCTCTCGGTCGTTGAGCGCCAACCCCGTCACGATGCGCTCACCGAACCCGCCGGCACCGATGAACGCCGCAATCGTCGCCGTGCCGATCGCGATCGCCGTCGCCGTGCGCACCCCCGCGAGCAGCGTCGGCAACGCCAGCGGCAGCAGCACCAGCCGCAGGCTCTGCGGCGGCGTCATGCCCAGCGCCGTGCCCGCCAGCCGCAGGCCGTCAGGCACCTCGGCCAGGCCCGTGACCGTGTTGCGCATGATCGGCAACAGCGAATAGAGCGTGAGCGCGATCAGCGCCGGCAACGCGCCGATGGCGCCGAGCATCGAGATCAGCACCGCCAGCAACGCCAGCGAAGGCACCGTCTGCAACAGGCTCGCGAAGCCCAGCACCAGCGCGCGCAGCCGCACATGCGGGAACACCAGGATCGCGATCGGCACGCCGATGAGAATCGCGACGCCCACCGACAGCGCCACCAGGAACAGATGCTGCCGTGCCAGCTTCCACAGGTCCGGCCCGAACAGCTTGGCGGTGAAGCCACGGCGCTCTTCCTTCGGTTGCTGCTGCCCCGCCTTCGCTTCCTTGCCGGTGCTCGCGAGAAAGTCGCGCGCAATCACGTCGAAAGGCACGCTCTGCAGTTCGGCGCGGGCATTCATCGCGATCATCGCGTGCTCGTCCACGCGGCCTTCGAGCGTTTTCAACGCAGCCCAGGCCTCGGGCAGGCGTTTGGGCAAATCGAGCTTGTAGAGCACCACCGCGTCGTAGCGCGGAAAGTACTTCCTGTCGTCCTCCAGCACGCGCAGGCCCAGGTGGTCGATCTTCGCGTCGGTGGTGTAGATGTCGATCGCATCGATCTGCCTGGCCCCTATGGCGTCGTATGCCAGCCCGTGGTCGAGTCCCGAGGGTGTCTGCTTGAAGCCGTAGCGCTCGGCCAGGCCCTTCCAGCCGTCGGCGCGGCCTATGAATTCATTGGAAAGGCCCAGCTTGAATTCAGGGTGCTTCGCCAGGTCGCTCAGCGTGCGCAGGCCCAGCCGGTCGGCATCCGCCGCGCGCACCGCGAGCGCATAGCCGTCGTTGAAGCCCAGCGGAATCGCCACGCCCAGGCCCATCGGCGCGAGCGCCGCGTTCATGGCCTCGCGCGTGTCCGCCGGCGAGCCCTTGAGTATTTCCAGCGCGATGGTGCCGGTGTATTCGGCATACATGTCGATCGCGCCCGAGCGCAGCGCCTCGTACACGATGGCCGTGTTGCCCAGGCCCTGCCGCACGACGGGCGGCGACGCGGTGTGCGGCGCGGCGGTCTGCGCCAGCAACTCGGCAAGGATGTACGACTCGGTGAAGCGCTTGGAGCCGACGCGCAGCGTGTCGTCCGCCGCATGCGCGACATTGGCGACATGCGTCAGGCCCAGCCAGGCGAGCGTCAGGAGCAGGGCAAGGCGGCGGAGGCAACGGGGCAGATGCATCGCGGCCAGTTTATAGACATCGACCGGATTGGCGTACCCGCCAATCTCCTACACGCCGTCGTGCGCGCAACCGATGGGCCGCGGGCTGCCGCGCGCGCACCATCCGAGTCATGAAGTCCAAACCCGCGAAGCCCGAAACTCCCGAAACGCCAAAGGCCGAAACGGCCGACCCCTTGCCCGCTGCCGATGTGCACGGCCTGCGCGAACTCCCCGGTGTGCACGTCGAAGGCTACAGCCTCCAGTTGCGCGACAAGGACGGCTTCGTGGGCGACCAGGCGAGCCAGACGGCCTTCAGGGAACTGCTCGAGCGCTGGCGCAAGCGGCGCCGCAAGAACGGCAAGGATCCGCTCGGAGTGCTGCACTCGCGCGACCTGAGCAAGAAGGCGCTCGACCGCGTGCTGGGCGCGAAGAAGGCCTCGGAGGCCGCCGACGTGATGCACGGCGTGATCGAGGAGTTCACCGAGGAACTGGCGTCCGTCATCCAGCGCTTCCTGCGCCAGCCCTCATGGCAGAAGGTTGAGCGCATCGTGATCGGCGGCGGCTTTCCCGAGAGCGACGTGGGCGAGCGCGCGGTGCTGCAGACGGGCGCCATCCTCGAAGAGATGGGCCTGCACGTGCAACTGGGCCGCCTCTCGCACAACGTGGACGACGGCGGCCTGATCGGCTGGGTGCACCTGACGCCGCCCGCGCTGCTGCGCAAGTACGACGCCATCCTGGCGGTCGACATCGGCGGCACCAACGTGCGCTGCGGCATCGTGAAGACGCGCTACCGCAAGGCGCCCGACTTCTCGCGCGCGGAGGTGATCCGGCGCGAGAAATGGCGCCACGCCGACGAAGGGCCCAACCGCAGCAACATGGTCGAGCACATCGCCGACATGCTGATGGACATGGTGCGCTACAGCGAGCGCAAGAAGATCCGGCTCGCGCCGTTCATCGGCATCGGCTGCCCGGGGTTGATTCGCCCCGACGGCTCCATCGCGCGCGGTGCGCAGAACCTGCCCGGCGACTGGGAAAGCCACGCCTTCCACCTGCCGACGGCGGTGTGGCGCCGCATGCTCACACTGGGCGCCGACCCGATGCTGGTGCTGATGCACAACGACGCGGTGGTGCAGGGCCTGAGCGAGCTGCCCTTCATGCGCGACGTGAAGCAGTGGGGCGTGCTGACCATCGGCACGGGGCTGGGCAACGTGAGCTTCACGAACAGGCCCTGAAGCGGCGGCCCGGCGCTACAGGTCTTCGGCCCGCATTCCTTCGACGCGCACGTTCGCGGAGGCGGAGGCAACGTTGCCTGCCGCGTCGGCGGCGCGCACCTCGACGTTCGCGGCGCCCGGCCGCTTCGGCGTCCAGGCGCATACGTAGGGCGCGGCGCGCAGCGTGCACGCGGTCCTGCCGTCGACGATGAACTTCAGCTCGGCCACGGCCACGTTGTCGGATGCGGTGGCGGCAAGCCGCGTCGCCATGCCGGCCGTTAGGCTTGGCGGAACCGACAGCGAGACGGTCGGCGGCACGCTGTCCGAAGGCGGATTGACGATCACGTTGGCCGAGGCGACAGCGGAGTTGCCCGCCGCGTCGACCGCCACCACGCGGATCGTCTGCGCGCCGGGCGAGGTCGGTGTCCAGCTGCAGGTGTAGGGCGGGGCGGTGAAGGTGCAGATCGGAATGCTGTCGCGGCCCAGCACCTTGACGCCCCACACCCCCGCGTTGTCCACCACGGCCGGCGCGATGACGGTGAGCTGCCCCACCGTGGCCATGGAGGGGGCGGCGAGCGACACGATGGGCGGCGTGGCGTCGGCGCTGCCTAGCGCCAGGTCGATGGTGAACATCGACTGTCCCTGCACGGCCTTCTGCTCGAAGGCGTCGAAGATGGTGAACCAGCTCGCGCCGGGCGCGCGGTTGGCGGCGCGTGCCTTGGCCAGGAGCGTCGTCTTGCCGACGGCGAAGCAGCTGAAGCCGCAGTTCCAGTCGAAGGTGAAGCGGCCCGACGCATCGGCCACGCCGGTCACCAGCATGACCAGCGGCTTGCCGCCGCCCGGGTCCCGCCACACCGACACCTGCGCGCCGGGCAGCGCGGCGCCGCTGTCGCGGTCGGTCACGCGCACCTGGGTGGCGGTGGTGGCGGCCATGAACTTCGAGCTGCCGAGCTTCGGCCAGTCGCTCCAGTCGGTGTCGATGTTGGCCTTGGTGCCGGCGGTGAAGCGGATCATGTCCAGCGTCGCGACGCGGTTGGCGGCGGGGTCGCGGCGCTGCTCGAACACGGTGCCCAGCAGCGGATCGAGCCGCCAGTCCTGGCGGGTCCACCAGTAGCGGTCGGTGTCGCTCGACAGGGCGAGGTCGGTGATGGGCGCGACGCCGGTGGTGTCGGCCACGGCGATGCCGTTGTAGTACTCGCCCGCGCCGGCGCCGAACACGTGCTCCAGCTCGTGCAGCAGGGTCTTGAGCTGGCGGCCGAGATAGTCCTTCTCGGTCGACTCTGGCGCCGCCGGCGTGATGGCGCGCGACAGGCGCAGCGGGTCGTGGATGGCGATCCAGTTCAGGTTCCAGGCCACGCCTTTCTGCGGAAAGGTCCAGCTGGTCGACAGTCCGCCGTGGCTGTAGCCGCGGGTGGATCTCGACACGCAGACCACCACTTCGCCGTTCACCAGGCCGTTGTAGCTGCAGGCCGGCGCGGCGGCGGGCGCCACGAGCTGCAGGTCGGTGGCGGGGTCGAAGACGAAGCTGCGCACGGTCTCGCGGGTGAAGACGGTGTTGACGTCGGCCACGTACTGGGCGAGCCGGCGGCCTGCCTCGGCGGGGCCGATGTCGGCGGCCAGCTCGGGGTCGACGAAGAACTTCAGGCGGTGGGTGCTGGGCGTTGCGCGACCGACTTCGTCCATGGCGGCGAAAGCGGACGGTATTCCGGACAGTGCGATGAGAACTGGAAGCGCCAGGACCAGTTTCGCGAGATTCGCAAGTGCGCGCGGCGAGAAGAATGCTCGCATCGGATTTCCCCGGATGGCCGGGGCACTGGACTCGAACGGACGGCGCTTCGGGCCGCCGTGTGGCGGCGTCCCGGGCGGGCTTCCCCGCAGGGCGAGGGGTTGCGGGAATCCGTTCGAGCCCGCCTCACGACTGGAAAGTCATGGGCCGGGCACGCCTGTCAACTACCGAAACCGGTGGATATTTTAGTGTCCGCGTTCGTCTGGTTGCACTTTTGTTGCATTTATGCACTCAAGATTACAGCTGAAAGGCTACCGTGAGCAGCAGCCCTTCCGCCAGGTCGCGCATCAGGCCGGGACGCCGCGCGCGGTAGGGCTCGCCGGCCGATGCGGTGGTCTCGATCCACTCGGCCAGCCAGTCGATTTCTTCCTCGCCGTAGAACACCACCGCCGCCTCGTGGTTCAGCAGCAGGCTTCGCAGGTCGAGGTTGATCGAGCCGCACATCGCCAGCTCCTCGTCCAGCACCACCGCCTTGGCATGCACCATGAACGGCAGCATCCTGAAGTCCACGCCCGCGCGAGCGAGGTCGCGCATGGCGCGGGCGCGCACGAAGTCCGCCAGGCGATGGTTCGACTGCGCGGGCATCGCGATGGTCACCTGCACGCCGCGCCGGGCAGCCAGCCGCAGCGCGTCGCGCAGTCCGTCGCCGGGCACGAAGTAGGGCGTGATCGCCAGCACGCGGTGCTCGGCACGGAAGCAGGCGTCGATCAGCAGCGCGTGCGCGGTGTCCTCGGTCTGGTCGGGGCCGCTCGGCAGGAACTGGGCCATTGCGGTGCCGGGGCCTTCGGGCATGTCGTCGGCGGTGATGGCGCGGGCCTTGCGCGGGCGCACCGAACTCCAGTCGTGGTCGAACTGGCGCGCCGCAGCCGCGGCCACGCTGCCGCGCAGGTCGAACGACAGGTCGCGCCATGGCTGCGGGTGCTTTGCGTTGCCGGTGAAGTACTCGCCCGCGAGATTGCGCCCGCCCGACCAGAGCCAGCCGTCGTCGGCGATGGTGAACTTGCGGTGGTTGCGCAGGTTGCGCGGGCCGATGCGGCGCAAGCTGAAGAAGGGCCGGAACACCGCCACCTCGCCGCCCGCCGCGCGCAGCCGGTCGAAGTGATGGCGCGGCAGCGACAGCGCCCCGAAGCCGTCGAGCAGCACCCGCACCTTGATGCCCTCGCGCGCCCGCTTCGCGAGCCGGTCGATCACCGCATGGCCGAGCGCGTCGTTGCCGATGATGAAGGTGCACACGTCGATGCGCTCCTTTGCACCGTCGATCACCTCCCACAGCGCCTCGCGCGCGGCCTCGCCGTCGGCATGCATGCGGATGGCCGAGCGGCCCGGCGGCGCGAGGCCGAAGCTTTCGATCAGGTCGGCCGCCCAGTGGCCCGGCGGCACCGAGCGCGGCGGCCGGGGCGAGCCGGCCGGGCGCAGCTTGCGCTGGCCGAACAGCAGGTACATCGGCAGGATGAAATAAGGCATCAGCACCAGCCCCATGACCCAGGCGATGGCCGTGGTGGGGGCGCGCTGCTCGCGGCGCGCGCGGGTGGTCAGCACATAGACCAGCAGCGCGAAGGTCACGACGAGAAAGTGCTGCGAAGGTGTGGGCAGCCAGTCGAAACGGGTGTTGTGCGGCATGGCGCAATGATGCGTCAGCGCGGAATCAGCGTTGCAGGAAGGCCGGCACACCGCGCCCTTGCGAGGCAAGGAACCGCATCATCGGATCGACCACCGCGCGCACCGCCGGCCTTTCGCCAACGCGGGTGCGCCATGCGAGCAGGCGCGGCGTGGCGTCGGTCATGCCGGCGCCCTTGCGGTCGGCGAACACGCAGGCCATGTAGAAGGCGATGTCCGCGAAGCCGTAGGGCCCCGCGAGGTAGTCGCGCGCGGCGAGCAGGCCTTCCATTTCGTCGTAGTAGCGCGCGCAGGCGGCGCATGCCGCGACGGCAGGCGCGCTCTGCATCGCGTCCTGCAGGCCGAAGAGCTTGATGACTTGGGGGAAGAAGACCTCGTCGGACTTCTGCTCGAGTTGCCGCGCGCGGGCCCGGTCGGCAATGCCCTCGGGCCACAGCGCGGGAGCCGGATAGCGGTCTTCGAGGTACTCGAAGATCTGGGTCGAGTCGAAGAGCGAGACCCCGCCGTCGATCTCGTCCACCAGCACCGGCACCTGCTGCTTGACGGGGTTCACGCGCAGCACCTCGGGGTGCTTGGGTTCGTAGGCCTCGCCTTCGATGAACGGCACCATGACCAGTTCGAAGGCAACGCCTTTTTCGCGCGCCGCGATCTCGACCTTGGCGCCGAACATGCTGAGGGGGCCGGAGTAGATCCGGGTCATTGCAGCTGCTCCGTTGCATGACTTGATCCGCGATGCATGAAGCCGAGCCGGGCCATTCGGGGAACACCGTGGAACCGGCTTTGCCGGGCCACAGGTGTTGCCCCCGGCGAGGGGGTTGGCGAAGCGACACGAAGTGCGCGCAGACTGGGGGTGAGTCTTTTCATTCCCCCGACTTCAACAGAAACCGCGCGTCAGGTCGAGCCCCAGACCTCCTGCGCGGTCTCTACCACCAGGCGCAGCTTGTTGCGCTGCGCTTCCACCGCGATGTTGTTGCCGTGCACGGTGCTGGAGAAGCCGCACTGCGGCGACAGCGCGAGCTGGTCGAGCGAGGCGTACTTGGCGGCCTCGTCGATGCGGCGCTTGAGCTCGTCCTTGTCTTCCATCTCGCCGAACTTGGTGGTCACCAGGCCGAGCACCACGGTCTTGCCCTTGGGCAGGTAGCGCAGGGGCTTGAAGTCGCCCGAGCGCGCGTCGTCGTACTCCATGAAGTAGGCGTCGAGGTCCATCTCCTTGAGCAGCGCCTCGGCCACCGGCTCGTAGTTGCCCGCAGCGGCGTGCGTGCTCTTGAAGTTGCCGCGGCACAGGTGCATGGCCAGCAGCATGCCTGGCGGCTTCTGCGCGACCACCTTGTTGATGAATGCGGCGTAGCGGTGCGGCAGTTCGTTCGGGTCGTCGCCGCGCTTGCGGGCGGCTTCGCGCATGTGCTCGTCGCACAGGTAGGCGAGGTTGGTGTCGTCCATCTGCACGTAGGTGCAGCCGGCGGCGGCCAGCGAGCGCAGCTCGTCGCCATAGGCCTTGGCCACGTCGTCGTAGAACGCCGGGTCGAGCTCGGGGTAGGCGTCCTTGCTGATGCCGGCGCGGCCGCCGCGGAAATGCAGCATGGTGGGAGAGGGGATTGTCACCTTGGGCGTATTGCCCGCGGCCACCTGGCTCTTGAGGTACTGGAAGTCGGCGAGCTGGATGTCCTTCACGTGGCGGACCTTGTCGATCACGCGCATCGCGGGCGGTGCGAGTTCCTCGGTTCCGTCGGGCTTGCGGATGGTGACCGGAATGTCGGTCTTCACGCCGCCGAGCTGGTCGAGGAAGTCGATGTGGAAATAAGTGCGGCGGAACTCGCCGTCGGTGATGCTTTTCAGGCCGATGTCTTCCTGGAACTTGACGATCTCGGTGATCGCCTTGTCTTCGACCAGGCGAAGCTGTTCCGGCGTGATCTCGCCCTTGGCCTTTTGCTCGCGCGCTTCGAGCAGGTATTTGGGGCGCAGGAAACTGCCCACGTGGTCGTAGCGGGCGGGCAGGGCGGCGTGCTGTGACATGGATGACTCCGTCTTGGTGAGGGGGAACTGGCCGGACATCGTATCGCCATCGAAACGTCGGAGGCTGTATACAGTGGACTCGGTGTTTTCCCTAGAAATGCCAGAAATGACTGGAAATTTCCGTGTTTCTGTATACATTGAGTATTCATGAAAACGCCCACGACCGCCTTTCCGCTGAACGCCTGGTATGCCGCCGCCTACGACGTCGAAGTGCGCCATGCGCTGCTGCCACGCACCATCTGCAACCAGAAAGTGGTGCTGTTCCGACGCACCGACGGCGAAGTCGCCGTGCTCGAAGACGCCTGCTGGCACCGGCTGATGCCGCTGTCGCTGGGCCGCCTCGAAGGCGACGAGCTGGTGTGCGGCTACCACGGCCTCGTCTACAACAGCCAGGGCCGCTGCACCCACATGCCGAGCCAGGAAACGCTCAACCCATCGGCCTGCGTGCGCAGCTTTCCGGTGGTCGAGAAGCACCGCTTCGTGTGGATCTGGCCCGGCGACCCCGCCAAGGCCGATCCGGCGCTGGTGCCCGACATGCACTGGAACGACGACCCGGCATGGGCCGGCGACGGCAAGATGATCCGCGTCCACTGCGACTACCGCCTGGTGGTCGACAACCTCATGGACCTGACGCACGAGACCTTCGTGCACGGTTCGTCCATCGGCAATCGCGAAGTGGCCGAGGCGCCCTTCGTGGCCACGCACGGCGACCGCTCTGCCACCGTCACGCGCTGGATGGAGAACATCGACCCGCCGCCGTTCTGGGGCGGCCAGATCCGCCATGCGCGCGGCTACACCGGCAAGGTCGACCGCTGGCAGATCATCCGTTTCGAAGGCCCGTGCACCGTGAACATCGACGTCGGCGTGGCCGAGGCCGGCAGCGGCGCGGTGCCGAAGAACGGCGACGCGGGCGACCGCAGCAAGGGCGTCAACGGCTACGTGCTCAACACCATCACGCCCGAGACCGACAAGACCTGCCTGTATTTCTGGGCCTTCTCGCGCAACTACTGCCTGGGCGAGCAGCGTCTCACGCACGAGCTGCGCGAAGGCGTCGCGGGCATCTTCCGCGAAGACGAACTGGTGCTCGAGGCGCAGCAGAAAGCCATGGACGAGCACCCCGACCACAAGTTCTACAACCTCAACATCGACGCCGGTTCGATGTGGGCGCGCAAGCTCATCGACCGCATGATCGAGAAGGAAAAGCCCGCGCGCGCCGCCATTCCGATCCACCCCGCCGAGCAGCCGGGCGAGAAGCAGGCCGCATGAGGGCGGCCGTGGTCTCCTCCGCCGCGGAACAGCTGCCCGGCGACAGCGGCAGCTCGCAGGCCGTGAAGGCGCAATTGCGCCTGCGCGAAATGATCCTCGCGGGCGAACTGCCCGGCGGCGCGCGCATTGCCGAAGTGGCCGTCTCCGAGCAGCTCGGCGTGTCGCGCACGCCGGTGCGCACCGCGCTGATGCGGCTCGAGCAGGAAGGCCTGCTCGAAGCGCTGCCCAACGGCGGCTACGCGGTGCGTACCTTTTCCGAGCGCGACGTGGCCGATGCCATCGAACTGCGCGGCACGCTCGAAGGCCTGGTGGCCCGCCTCGCGGCCGAGCGCGGCGCCGCGCCGGTGGTGCTGCGCGAAGCGCGCGCCTGCCTCGCGCGCATCGACGAGCTGCTGCGCGAGCCCGCGCTCGACGACGCGGCTTTCTCGCGCTACGTGACGCACAACGAACGCTTCCATGCGCTGCTCTGCGAAATGGCCGGCAGCCCGGTCATCGCGCAGCAACTGGAGCGGGTGGTGAACCTGCCGTTCGCGTCGCCCTCGGGCTTCGTCATCGTGCAGGCGAATTCGCCCGCTGCGCGCGACATGCTCGTGATCGCGCAGGACCAGCACATCCAGGTGCTCGACGCCATCGAGTCCGGCGAAGGCTCGCGCGCCGAGTCGCTGATGCGCGAGCACAGCCGCATCGCGCGGCGCAACCTGCGCGAGGCGCTGCACGGCACGCCGAGCGCCGAGCAGCGCCCGCTGCCGGGCGTGCAGCTGATCCGCCGCCGCGGCTGATTCCTTCCTTTCCCTCCCTTCCTGTTGGTGTTGTTCCCCGATGAAAAGCGATCTTCAATGGATGCAGGCGCAGGTGGTTGCGCTGCGCGACGTGACGCCCACCGTGCGCGAGTTCGAACTGCGCCCCGACGGCGGATTTGCCGGTGCCTATGAACCCGGCGCCCACCTGCAGGTGCAGGTGATGACGGCGCAGGGCAGGCTGCAGACCCGCTCCTACTCGCTGGTCGGCGAGGGCGACGGCCGCTGCTGGCGCATCGCCGTCAAGCGGCTGGACGACGGCCGCGGCGGATCGCTCGCGATGTGGCGGCTGGCCGTGGGCGACCGGCTGCAGGTCAGCGCGCCGCAGAACCACTTCGCGCTCGACATGTCCGCGCCCGGCTACCTGCTGGTGGCGGGCGGCATCGGCATCACCCCGCTGGTGCTGATGGCGCAGCGGCTGGGCGAGCACGCCCGGCGCGGCGGCGTGCCGGTGAAGATGCTCTACGGCGCGCGCAACGCCGACGAGTTCGGCTACCTCTCGCATCTGCGCGAAGCGCTGGGCGAGGGCGTGGAAGCGCACGAAGGCTCGGCGCCCATCGACTTCGCCGCGGCCATCGACGCGTTGCCGCCCGGCGGCCAGCTCTACACCTGCGGCCCGGTGCCGATGCTCGAGGCGCTCAAGCGCGCCTGGCATGCGGCCGGCCGGCCCATCGCGGACCTGCGCTTCGAGACCTTCGGCAGCAGCGGCCGTCTGGCCACGCAGGCGTTCCAGGTGCGCATTCCGCGCCATGACCTCGCCATCACGGTGCCTGCCGACTGCACGCTGCTCGAGGCGCTGGACGCCGCCGGCGTGCAGACGCTGTCGGACTGCAAGCGCGGCGAGTGCGGCCTGTGCGCCATGGACGTGATCGCCGTCGACGGCGAGATCGACCACCGCGACGTGTTCCTCAGCGCGCACGAAAAAGAGGCGACCACGCGCATCTGCGCCTGCGTGTCACGCGCGGTGGGTACGCTCACGCTCGACTCCGCCTATCGCCCCGACAGCTGATCCCGCCCCGGGCGAAAGCCGTCTTGCGCGATGATCGCGCAGTTCATTTATTGATCGCGCAACAATGCCAGCCTCATGAGGCGGGGTAGGTGAATGCCTGCTGCGCCCTTTGTTGCAAAGTGTTGAAAATAGCCCCGGTTTCGAGTTCCGTCCCTGAAGGAAAAAACATGCAAAGACGCCATCTCATCCAGACCGCAGCCCTGTCGGCGCTCGCGCTTTCAATGTCGCTGGCCAGCGCCCAGGACAACAAGTTCAAGATCGGCCTGATCCTGCCGATGACGGGCCAGTCGGCATCCACCGGCCGCCAGATCGAAGCCGCCGCGCGCCTGTACATGGCCCAGAACGGCGACACCGTGGCCGGCAAGAAGGTCGAGCTGATCGTCAAGGACGACACCGGCCTGCCCGACGTCACCAAGCGCCTGGCGCAGGAACTGGTGGTGAACGACAAGGTCAACGTGCTGGCCGGCTTCGGCCTGACGCCCCTGGCCCTGGCCGTGGCGCCCATCGCCACCCAGTCGAAGACGCCCGAAGTCGTGATGGCCGCCGCCACGTCGAGCATCACCGAGGCATCGCCCTACATCATCCGTTCGAGCTTCACGCTGCCGCAGGTGTCGGTGGCCATGGGCGACTGGGCGCCGAAGAACGGCGTGAAGACGGTCGTCACGCTGGTGGCCGACTACGGCCCGGGCAACGACGCCGAGAAGTTCTTCAGCGAGCGCTTCCAGCTCAACGGCGGCAAGGTGATCGAGAAGCTGCGCGTGCCGCTGCGCAACCCCGACTTCGCCCCGTTCCTGCAGAAGGTGCGCGACGCGAAGCCCGACGCGCTGTTCGTCTTCGTGCCCTCGGGCGCTGGCGCGGCCGTCATGAAGCAGTTCCTGGAGCGCGGCATGGACAAGGCCGGCATCAAGATGATCGCCACCGGCGACGTGACGGACGACGATCAACTCAACGACATGGGCGACGGCGCGCTGGGCGTGGTCACCTCGCACCACTACTCGGCCGCGCACCCGTCGGCAATGAACAAGAAGTTCGTCGAGGCCTTCGAGAAGGCCAACCCGAAGATGCGCCCCAACTTCATGGCCGTGGGCGGCTATGACGGCATGCGCGTGATCTACGAAGCGCTCAAGGCCACCAAGGGCCAGGGCGGCGGCGAAGCGCTGCTGGCGGCCATGAAGGGCCAGGTCTTCGAGAGCCCGCGCGGCCAGGTGCTGATCGACGCGCAGACGCGCGACATCGTGCAGGACGTGTACCTGCGCAAGGTCGAGAAGAAGGACGGCCAGCTCTACAACGTCGAGTTCGACGTGATCAAGAGCGTCAAAGATCCCGGCAAAGCCAAGTAAAGGGCTCGCCCCCAGGCTGCGCGCACTTCGTGTCGCTTCGCCTTCCCCCTACCGGGGGCAACACCCGAGGCCCGGCGAAGCCGGTTCCTCGGTGTTTCCCGAAGAGACCGCGAGGCGCGGCAAGTGTTTGAGTAGCTGACATGTTGACCATTCTTTTCGACGGCATCGCCTACGGCATGCTGCTCTTCGTGCTCGCCGTGGGGCTGGCCGTGACGCTCGGGTTGATGAACTTCATCAACCTCGCGCACGGCGCCTTTGCCATGGCCGGCGGATATCTCACGGTGTTTGCCATGCAGAAGCTGGGCGTGCCGTTCCTGGCCTGCCTGCCGCTGGCGTTTATCGTCGTCGCGCTCGCCGGGGCCTTGCTGGAACGCACGCTCTACCGGCCGATGTACGGCAAGCCGCACCTGGACCAGGTGCTCTTTTCCATCGGCCTGGCCTTCATGGCGGTGGCCGCCGTCGACTACTTCGTCGGCTCTTCTCAGCAGAACGTGCAGTTGCCCGAATGGCTGCGCGGGCGCACCGAGATCGGCGACGGCGCGCTGCTGCTGGGCATGGGGCACTACCGGCTCTTCATCATCGCGGTCTGCGCGGTGCTGACGGTGGTGCTGCAGCTCATCCTGTCGAAGACGCGCTTCGGCAGCCGGCTGCGCGCGGCGGTCGACGACCCGCGCGTGGCGGCGGGGCTGGGCATCAACGTGAACATCGTGTTCCTGCTGACCTTTGCCGTGGGCTCGGGCCTCGCGGGGCTGGGCGGCGCGCTGGGCGCCGAGATCCTCGGGCTCGACCCGACCTTCCCGCTGAAGTACATGATCTATTTCCTGATCGTGGTTTCGGTCGGCGGCACCTCGTCGATCACCGGGCCGCTGGCGGCCGCGCTGCTGCTCGGCATTGCCGACGTGGCGGGCAAATACTTCATTCCGAAGATGGGTGCGTTCACCGTCTACCTGCTGATGATCCTGATCCTGATGTGGCGCCCACAGGGCCTGTTCACGCGCAAGGGGGGCCGCTGAATGAGCGCTCCTTCTTCCGCCGCCGATTTCCAGTCGGCCCTGCTGCGCAAGGCGCGCTGGCATCCGCTCGAGTTCGTGGCCTGGGCCGTTGCTTTCGCGCTGCCGCTGGTCATGCCTTCGCATTCGCTGCTGGTCAACGAGATCGCCATCGTCGCGCTGTTCGCGATGTCGCTCGACCTGATCCTGGGCTACACCGGCATCGTGTCGCTGGGCCATGCCGCCTTCTTCGGCTTCGGTGCGTATGCGGCGGCGCTGTTCGCCAAGCTGGTGATGCCCGACCCGACCGTGGGCCTTCTGTTCGCCGTCGTGCTGTCGGCGTTGCTGGGCCTGGTGGCGAGCGTGACCATCCTGCGCGGCAGCGACCTCACGCGGCTGATGGTCACCCTGGGCACGGCGCTGCTGCTGCTCGAACTGGCGAACAAGCTCGACTGGCTGACCGGCGGCGCCGACGGCCTGCAGGGCGTGGTGATGGGCCCGGTGCTCGGCATGTTCGACTTCGACCTGTACGGCCGCACGGCGGCCTGGTATTCGCTGGCGGTGATGCTGGTGCTGTTCCTGCTGATGCGCCGGCTGGTGCATTCGCCGTTCGGCGCCACGCTGAAGGCGATCCGCGACAACCGGCTGCGCGCGATGGCCATCGGCATCCCGGTGGTGCCGCGGCTGGTCACGGTCTACACCGTCGCTGCCGGCGTTGCCGGCGCGGCGGGCGCGCTGCTGGCGCAGACCACCGGCTTCGCATCGCTCGACGTGCTGGCCTTCGACCGTTCGGCCGACGTGCTGCTGATGCTGGTGATCGGCGGCGTGGGCTGGCTCTACGGCGGGGTGGCGGGCGCCATCGTGTTCAAGCTGCTGCAGACCTGGCTGTCGGCGGTGACGCCGCAGTACTGGATGTTCTGGATCGGCCTGATCCTGGTGCTGCTGGTGCTGGTGGGCCGCGACCGCCTGCTGAAGCCCTGGACATGGTTCGGCGCCGGCAGGAAGAAGGGCGGTGCGGCATGAGCGACACCGTGCTCTCCACCCACGGCCTCGTGATGCGCTTCGGCGGCATCACGGCCACCAACAACGTGACGATGGAGCTCAAGCGCGGCGCCCGCCATGCGCTGATCGGCCCCAACGGCGCGGGCAAGACCACGCTCATCAACCAGCTGACGGGCGTGCTCACGCCGACCGAAGGCCGCATCACGCTGCTGGGCGAAGACATCACAAAGCTCGCGCCGCACAAGCGCGTGGCGCGCGGCCTGGTGCGCACATTCCAGATCAACCAGTTGTTCGACTCGATGACGCCGCTGGAAACGCTGGCGCTGGTGGTGTCGCAGCACCAGGGCGCGGGCGCGCAGTGGTGGCGGCCGCTCGGCTCCAGCAAGGCGATCGTCGAACGCGCGACGCAACTGCTCGAGCAGTTCCACCTGAGCGACGTGGCCCGCCAGCAGGTCAAGCACCTGGCCTACGGCAAGCGCCGCCTGCTGGAAATCGCGATCGCCCTGGCCTGCGAGCCGCGCGTGCTGTTGCTCGACGAGCCGGTGGCGGGCGTGCCCGCCGGCGAGCGCGAAGAGCTGCTGCAGACCGTGGCCGCGCTGCCGGCCGACGTGTCGGTGCTGCTGATCGAACACGACATGGACCTGGTGTTCAGCTTTGCCGACCGCATGACCGTGCTGGTCAACGGCACGCTGCTGACCGAGGGCGACCCCGAAACCATCGCCAACGATCCCAAGGTGAAAGAGGTCTATCTGGGCCACGGAGAAGCTGCCCATGTCTGAGCTGCTGCGAATCGAAAACCTGAGCGCCGGCTACGGCGAGGCCGTGGTGCTGCACGACGTGGCGTTCACGCTGGGCGAAGGCCAGACGCTGGCGCTGCTGGGGCGCAACGGCACCGGCAAGACCACGCTGATCAACACGCTGGCGGGCGCGACGCGCCAGCACGGCGGCAGCATCGCGCTGGGCGGCCAGGCGCTGCACAAGCTGGCGCCGCACCAGCGCGCGGCGGCCGGCATCGGCTGGGTGCCGCAGGAGCGCAACATCTTCAAGTCGCTCACGGTGCACGAGAACCTCACCGCCGTGGAGCGGCCCGGCAAGTGGAACACCCAGCGCGTCTACGAGATGTTCCCGCGTCTTGCCGAGCGCAAGACCAACCTGGGCACGCAGCTCTCCGGCGGCGAGCAGCAGATGCTGGCCGTGGGCCGCGCACTGGTGCTCAACCCCAGGCTGCTGCTGCTCGACGAGCCGCTCGAGGGGCTCGCGCCCATCATCGTGGAAGAGCTGCTGCGCGCCATCCGCCGCATCACGCAGGACGAGGGGCTGGCCGCGATCATCGTGGAGCAGCATCCGCAGGCGATCCTCGCGATTTCCGACGAGGCGGTGGTGCTGGACCACGGCACCATCGTGCACACCGACTCGGCCGCGGTGCTGCGCGCCCAGCCTCAGGTGCTGGACCGGCTGCTCGGCGTCGCGCGCTGAAGCCTCTTCAGATCGCGCAGCCGTCGGGGTCGCACACCGGCGGCGTCGCGGCGGTGTGGGTGGCGGCCGGCTGAGACGCCGCGACCAGCGCGGCGAGCTGCGCCTTCCAGTCTTCGGCGCGGCCCAGCCACGGGCCGATGTCGATGCGGCCCGCGCGGCCTTCGGCCTGCGTCAGCACGAAGGTCGGAAAACCCTGTCCGCCCGCGCGCTGCAGGAATTGCCGGCTCTCGGCAATGTGCTGCGCAGTCGGCGCGCCCGCGAGGCGATCGAATGCCGCGGCGAAAGCCTCGGCGCCGAGACCGAGTTCGGCCGCCAGTGCCTTCAGCACTCCCACGTCGGCGATGCGCCGGCCTTCCACGTAATGCGCCTGCTGCAGGCGATGCGCCATGTCCAGCCCGCCGCCGTCGCGCAGCGATTCGGCCGCGAGTACGGCGGTGGTCGGTGGTTCGGAGTCCATCACCGCGCCGGTGTCGCGCAGCAGGCCTTCGAAGTAGTTCTCGCCGAAGGGCTGGCCCGTCATCTCGGCGATGCGGTGGTCGTGCGGCATCACGTAGTCGCGCCACTGCGGCGTGATCTGGCGGCGGTTGGCGCCGGTCATCATGCCGCCGCCGTGGAACTCGACCCTCAGGCCGGGTACGCCGCGCGCTGCGTCGACCAGCGGCGCGGCGGCGTAGCACCAGCCGCACAGCGGGTCGAAGATGTAGTGCAGGGTGGTGGTGCTGTCATTCACTGCGGCCATTTCATTTCTCCCTTGATGACCTTGGCGCCGAGTTCCAGCGACGAGGCGTCTTCCAGCTTCGGGTAGCGCTTCTTCATCGCGGCGATGAGCGCGGCCGAGTCCTTGGCCTTGGCGGCCTCGGTCTCGAAAGCCTTGAGGTAGCCGCGCGTGAATTTCACCGACGCGATGGTGTAGGGCGCCGAGCCGTCGGCATTCGGCAGGTAATGGCCGGGCACCACCGTCTTCGGGTGCAGGGCCTGGATGCGGTCCAGCGTCTTGAGCCAGTCGCGGCGCGATCCGGGCGTTTGCGTGTCGGCCACCCACACGTGGATGTTGGCCGACACGGGAATGCCGCCGACCACCGCCTTCAGCGAGGGAATCCACGCGAAGCTGCGCTCGGGCGTGGGGCCGTCGAGGCCGATGACCTGGATCTTGCGGCCTTCGAGTTCGAGGCTGTCGCCGGTCAGCGCCTCGGGCACCACCAGCGACCTGGGCGCGTTGTCCTTCAGGATCGGGCCCCAGTGCGCCAGCTTGCCGTCCTTCGACGCCTGGATGGCAGCCACCGTCTGCGGCGTGGCGACGATCTTCGCGTCGGGGAAGGCGGCGTGGATCACGTCGAGGCCGAAGTAGTAGTCGGGGTCGCTGTGGCTGATGTAGACCGTGGTGAGCTTCTTGCCCGTGGCCTTGATCTTCTGCACCAGCGCCTCGGCGTCGTTGCGCTGGAACTGCGCGTCGATCAGCACGGCGTCGGTCTGGCCGGTCACGATCTCCGACGAGACCGGGAACATCGACTTCGCGCCCGGGTTGTAGACGTCGAGCTTGAGCGGTTGCGCGGCCGTGGCGGCTTGCGCGGCCAGCGGGGCGAGGCTCAGCGTAGTGGCGAGGGCGGCGGCGGAGAGAAGGGCTCTGCGGAACATGGTGCGATCTTTCTGTGTGCGGTGAGGGGTGTGACAGCGCTGATGTTTCGAATGTTAGGTTGCGTGAACAGAAACAAAAACCCGACGAACCGCAATGAATCGTTTCCGATTCCGGTCGAATCGGAGGCGCGGCGCCCTTATTAGTCCGTCGCGCAGCGCTGCAGATGCGCCACCAGCAACTGCGCCGAGGGCGACAGCGTGGCCTCGTCCCTGAAGCAGATCGCGAACCGCCGGCGCGCCCAGGCATCGGTCAGCGGCATCAGCCGCAGGCCGTAGGCATCGGTGAAGGGCCGCGCCACTTCCGCCGGCACCACGCTGATCGCCAGCCCGGCCCGCACCACGCGCAGCGCCGCGTCGAAGTTCGACACCAGCACCCGGTGCACCAGCGGCTTGCCCGCCACCGCCGCCTCGCGCGCCAGCATCAGCTGCACCGCGCTGAGCGCGGGCATGCCGACGAATTCATGGTCGAGCACGTCCTCGAAGCGCACTTGCGCGTGTTGCGCGACCGGGTGCGACGGATGCGCGACGATGGCCAGGTGGTCGGCGCGGTAGCTGCGCCGCTGCAGTCCTTCGAGGTCGGCCGCGTCCCAGCACAGGCCGATGGAGGCGATGCCTTCGCGGATGCCGCGCACGATCTCCGGGCTCACGCGCTCCTCCATGTCGACGCGGATGTTGCGGTGCGCCGGGTTCTGCAGGAAGCCGGCCACGTCTTCCGCCAGCGACTCGGCCATGACCGACGCCGAAGCCAGGATGCGCACATGCCCGCGCGCGCCGCCCGCATAGGCGGCCATGTCGCGCTCGATGCGGTTCACGCTGCCGAGCATGGCGCGGGCGTGCTCCAGCAGGGTCTCGCCGGCCGGCGTCGGCACCACGCCGCGCCGCTTGCGCAGCAGCAGCGGCGTGCCCACCGCCTCTTCGAGCTGCGCCAGCCGCTTGCTGATGGCCGAGCCGACGATGCTGGCCTGCTCGCCGGCGCGCGCGATGCTGTGCGTTTCGCAGACGGAGACGAAGAGGCGGAGTGTGGTCAGGTCGAGGTCGCGCATGGTGTCTCAAGATGTTCCGGTTTGGAAGCGAATGGCTTCCAAAATATACCTTCTGGATCGAATTGGAACTTCTAACATCCGGCCCATACCCTCACGACGGAGACAAAGTCTTGATTCACGCCTTCCTGCCGCCCCGCGCGGTCGTCCGCGAAGTGGGCCTGCGCGACGGCCTCCAGAGCATCGCCCGCGTGCTGCCCACCGAACGCAAGCTCGAATGGATCCGCGACGCCCACGCGGCCGGCCAGCGCGAGATCGAAGTCGGCTCGTTCGTGCCGGCGCACCTGCTGCCGCAACTGGCCGACACCGCCGAACTGCTGGCCTATGCGAAGACGCTGCCGGGGCTGTTCGCCTCGGTGCTGGTGCCCAACCTCAAGGGCGCCGAGCGTGCCATCGCGGGAGAGGCCGACCTGATGATCGTGCCGCTGTCGGCCAGCCATGCGCACAGCCTTGCCAACCTGCGCAAGACGCCGGACGAAGTGGTGGCCGAGGTCGGCCGCATCCGCGCGGCACGCGATGCGGCGGGGTCGAAGACGCTGATCGACGGCGGCGTGGGCACGGCCTTCGGCTGCACGCTGCAGGGCCGTGTCGATCCCGACGAAGTGCTGCGGCTGATGCAGGCGCTGCTCGACGCCGGCGCCGACCGCGTGAGCCTGGCCGACACCGTCGGCTATGCCGATCCGGCGATGGTGCGCAGCCTGTTCGAGCGCGCGCTGCGCATCGCGGGAGACCGGCTGTGGTGCGGCCATTTCCACGACACCCGCGGCATGGGGCTCGCGAACGCGTATGCGACGCTGGAGGTCGGCATCACGCGTTTCGACGCCTGCCTGGCCGGCATCGGCGGCTGCCCGCACGCGCCCGGCGCCAGCGGCAACGTCGACACGGAGGACCTGGTGTTCATGCTCCAGAGCATGGGCGTCGAGACCGGCGTCGACCTGCCGAAACTGCTCGACCTGCGCCGCCGCGTGGCGGGCTGGCTCGATGGCGAAACGCTGCAGGGCACGGTATGGCGCGCGGGCTTTCCCAAGACCTTTGCCGTGGCCGAGGGAGTCGCCGCATGAGCGCCACCGAAGAAAAGAAGCGCCTGCCGCTCGCGGGCATCCGCGTGGTCGAGTTCACCCACATGGTCATGGGCCCGACCTGCGGCATGGTGCTCGCGGACCTGGGGGCGGAAGTCATCAAGGTCGAGCCGATCGAGGGCGACCGCACCCGGCACCTGCTGGGTGCGGGCGCGGGCTTCTTTCCCATGTTCAACCGCAACAAGAAGAGCATTGCGCTCGACCTGCGCAACCCCCAGGGGCTGGAAGCCGCGCTGCGCCTGTGCGCCACGGCCGACGTGGTGGCGCAGAACTTCAAGCCCGGCACCATGGACAAGTACGGCCTGGGCTACGCCGCGCTCGGCAAGCTCAACCCGCGCCTCGTGTACGTCAACCACACCGGCTTCCTGCCCGGCCCCTACGAGCACCGCACCGCGCTCGACGAGGTGGTGCAGATGATGGGCGGGCTGGCCTACATGACCGGGCGCCCGGGCGATCCGCTGCGCGCAGGCACCAGCGTGAACGACATCATGGGCGGCATGTTCGGCGCCATCGGCGCCATTGCCGCGCTGATGCAGCGCGCCGAGACCGGCAAGGGGCAGGAAGTGCAGTCCGCGCTGTTCGAGAACAACGTGTTCCTGGTCGGCCAGCACATGCTGCAGTACGCCATCACCGGCCAGGCCGCCGCGCCGATGCCGGAGCGCATCTCGGCCTGGGCGCTGTACGACGTGTTCACGGTGAAAGACGGCGAGCAGATCTTCCTGGCCGCGGTGAGCGACGCGCAATGGAAGACGTTCTGCGACGCGCTGGGCTTCGACGACCTGAAGGCCGACGCCGCCCTGCAGACGAACAACGAGCGCGTGCGCGCGCGGCCCACCTTGCTGGCCGACTTGCGCGAGCGGCTGGCCGGGCGTTCGGCGTCGGAACTGTCGGCCATCTTCGAGGCCAACGGCCTGCCTTTCGCGCCGATCACGCGGCCCGAAGACCTCTATGCCGATCCGCACCTCCAGGCCACCGGCGGCCTCGTGGACATCCGCCTGCCGGACGGCGAGCGTGCCGGCGAAATGGCGCAGACCACGCTGTTCCCGATCACGCTCGGCGGCGAGCGCCTGGGCGTGCGCATGCATCCGCCGACGCTGGGCGAGCACACCCGCGAACTGCTGGCCGAACTGGGCTATGCGCGCGAGCAGGTCGATGAACTGCTTGCGGGCTCGGCGGTGGCCTAATCCACGCGCCGGCGCGAATTTTCAAAACCATAAAGAGAGACAAAGCCATGAGCGACAAGACATTCCTCCCGATGAACCGCCGTTCGGTGCTGGGCTTCGGCGCCTGCGCCGCGGCGGTGGCCGCATGCCCGGCGCTCGCGCAGGGCTCGGACAAGCCGATCCGCTTCATCCTGCCGATCAGCGCCGGCTCCGGCGTCGACACCATCGTGCGCGCGGCGGCGCCCGCGCTCGGCAAGGCCTTCGGTCAGCCCGTGGTGATCGAAAACCTGCCGGGCGCCGGCGGCATCACCGGCGCGGCAGCCATCGTCAAGGCCGCGCCCGACGGGCTCACGCTGGGCATGGTGTCGAACAACCACGTCATCAACCCGGCGGTGTTCAAGAAGATGCCCTTCGACGCGATCACCGACATCACGCCCATCAGCGTGGTGGGCGCCACGCCGCTGGTGCTGGTGGCCAACCCGAAGCTGCCCGCAAAGAACGTGCAGGAGCTGATCGCGCTGCTGCGCGCCAAGCCCGGCGGCTACAACTACGCTTCGTCGGGCAACGGCACCATCATTCACCTGGCCGGCGAGATGTTCATGGACGAGGCCGGCGTGAAGGCGCGGCACATCCCGTACAAGGGCACGGGCCCGATGGTCACGGACATGATCGGCGGGCAGGTCGAGATGGGCGTGGTGTCGCTGCCGGCGGTGCAGCCGCACATCAAGAGCGGCGCGCTGCGCGCCATCGGCCTGTGCGGCGCCACGCGTTCGCCGGCCGCGCCGGACATCGCGACCATCGCGGAGCAGGGGCTGCCCAACTACGCGGTCGAAGGCTGGTTCGCGGTGATCGGGCCGGCGAAGATGCAGGCTGCCGACGTGCAGCGCGTGCACGACGCGGTGGCGGCGGCCTTCACCAGCGCCGAGGTGAAAGAGGCGATGGACAAGCAGGGCAACGTCATCAAGCCCACCACGCCCGCGCAGGCCGCGGCGTATTTCCGCAGCGAGGCGGCGCGCTACGCGGCGCTGGTGAAGAAGGCGAACGTCGTCCTGGAATGAAGGATTTGCTCCTTCCCCTTCCGGGGGAAGGCTGGGATGGGGCAGGCAGAGCGCCTGCAATGGGCGCCGCTTTGGGCAATGCATCAGGGCCTAGGCCGGACCGACCGCGCGGTAGAGCGCCCGCACGAAATCCGACTGCGTGATCATTCCCGTCAGGCGTTTCTCGCCGTCGATGATCGGGATGTGGTGATGCCCGCCTTCGGAGAACAGCGGCACCAGGTCGACCACCGGCCGGTCGGCGCTGGCCACGCGCACCTGGCGCGTCATGATCTGGCCGACCACTTCGGGCTTGTTCGACATCACGGTGCGCGTGGCACGGATCAGCTCGCGCAGCCTGCCCGCGATGCCGTCGTGGTGCTGCAGGTCGAGCTGGCGGAAGAAGTCGGCCTGCGTGACGATGCCGACCACGCGGCGCGTGCGGTCCGTGACCGGCAGGGCCTTGATGCGGCGTTCGTGCATCAGCGCCCAGGCCTCCTGCAGCGGCGTGCCGAACTCCACCGAGATGGGCTCGCGCGACATGATGTCGGCGCAATGCAGCGTGCCGAGGCGGCGCTTGTACGACTCCAGCTCGGTCTGCTGGATCAGCGATTCGAGGTCGTCGCGGCTGATGTCCAGCACCTGGTTGTAGCGGGCCAGCACGGCGTCGATGTCGGCCTGGCTGAAGCGCGCATCGGCCGCCGGCGGGCGCGCGACCTGCACATGCGGATAGCGCCGGCCGGTGAGCGTGTTGTAGAGCACGCCCGCCAGCACCAGCAGCAGCGAGTTGGTGAAGAAGGGGAACAGCGCGGACGAGAAATGCGTGGTGTGCGTCAGCACCGCGAGCAGCGCCGCGGCGCCGCCGGGCGGGTGCAGGCAGCGCGCCCCGAACATGAGCGCGACGGCCAGTGCCACGGCCACGGCTGCGGCGATGGTCGGCTCTGGAATCCAGCTGGCGCAGGCGATGCCCACCACCGCCGAGAGCGTGTTGCCCCCGATCACTGGCCAGGGCTGCGCCAGCGGGCTTGCCGGCACCGCGAACACCAGCACCGCGCTGGCGCCCAGCGGCGCGATCAGCCAGACGCTCGCGTGCAGCGGACCTGCCAGCCAGTGCGACAGCAGCGCCGCCGCCAGCAGGCCGAGGCCCGCGCCGGCCACCGCGCGCAGGCGTTCGCGCGCATCGACGGTGGTGTGCGCCGGCAGCCAGGCGCGCGCGTGGGCCAGCAGGGCGTCGAACCGCATCGGAGCGCGCGCTGCCTGCTCAGCCTTCGTGCGCCACCATGCGCCCGATCTCGGGCCAGCGGCCGTGCAGCCACACCCAGGCGACGAGTCCGATGGCGAGCATGGCCATGGAGGTCAGCGCCAGCGCGAGCGTGGAATGCATCACCAGCGGCGCCACCGCGCCGGCCACGATGCCGTTGGCGGTGGAGCCGATCACCGCCTGCAGCGACGACGCCATGCCGCGGCGTTCGGGGTGCAGGTCGAGCACCAGCAGTGTGACCACCGGCACCATCAGCGCCCAGCCGAAGGCGAACACCGCCAGCGGCCACAGCGCCCATGCCACGTGCGCCTGGAAGAAGGTGTTGGCCACCACGTTGACCACCGAGGTGACCAGCATGATGAGAAAGCCGTCGCGGATCTGCCGCTTGGGCGCCACCTTGCCCGCCATGCGCCCGCTGGCGCGCGCGCCCAGCATGATGCCGCCGATGGTCAGCAGGAAGAACCAGAAGAACTGCTGCGGCTGCAGCGCCAGGTGGTCGCCCAGAAAGGCCGGCGCAGCCAGCACGTAGAGGAACATGCCGTTGAAGGGCACGCCGCTGGCAAAGGCCAGCAGCAGGAAGCGCGGGTCGGAGCACAGGTCCCAGTAGCCGCGCATCAGGTGGCGCACCTGGAAGGGCTGGCGGTGGTCCTTGTGCAGTGTCTCGGGCAGCAGCTTGTAGTTGGCCGTGAACAGCACCACGCCCACCGCCACCAGGAACCAGAACACCGCATGCCAGCCCGCGTGCACGAACAGGAAGCCGCCCACGATGGGCGCGATGGCCGGCGCCACGCCGAAATAGATCGTGACCTGGCTCATCACCCGCTGCGCCTCGGCGGGCGGGAACATGTCGCGGATCACCGCGCGCGAGACCACGATGCCCGCTCCGGTCGACAGGCCCTGCAGTCCGCGGAACAGCACCAGCTGCGTGATGTTCTGCGACAGCGCGCAGCCCAGCGACGCCAGCGTGAACACCGCCAGCCCCCACAGCACCACCGGGCGGCGCCCGAAGCTGTCCGACAGCGCACCGTGGAACAGGTTCATGAACGCGAAGCCGAACAGGTAGGCCGAGAGCGTCTGCTGCATCTCTGCAGGCGTGGCGCCGATCGACTGCGCGATGCCGGAGAACGCCGGGATGTAGGTGTCGATCGAGAAGGGCCCGAGCATGCCCAGCACGGCGAGCAGCACGGCAAGCGCCCAGCGCGGGGCCTGCCAGAGTTTGTCTGCATCGGGATTCATGGAAAGGCAGCTCCGTTGTACTTGTTGTCTGTCTACGAAAAAGAGAACGCCCGCCGCCCGTATGAGGGGCAAGGCGGGCGCTTTGGCTTCAGCGAACCCGGATTACAGGGTGTCGATGAAGCTGCGCAGCTTGTCCGAACGGCTCGGGTGCTTCAGCTTGCGCAGCGCCTTGGCTTCGATCTGGCGGATGCGCTCGCGGGTCACGTCGAACTGCTTGCCGACTTCTTCCAGCGTGTGGTCGGTCGACATTTCGATGCCGAAGCGCATGCGCAGCACCTTGGCTTCGCGCGGCGTGAGCGAGTCGAGGATGTCCTTGACCACGTCGCGCAGGCCGGCCTGCATGGCGGCTTCGATGGGCGCCGTGTTGCTGCTGTCCTCGATGAAATCGCCCAGGTGCGAATCGTCGTCGTCGCCGATGGGGGTTTCCATCGAGATCGGCTCCTTGGCGATCTTCATGATCTTGCGGATCTTGTCTTCCGGGATCTCCATCTTCGCGGCCAGGATGCCGGCGTCGGGCTCGAAGCCGAACTCCTGCAAGTGCTGGCGCGAAATGCGGTTCATCTTGTTGATCGTCTCGATCATGTGCACCGGGATGCGGATGGTGCGCGCCTGGTCGGCGATCGAGCGGGTGATGGCCTGGCGGATCCACCACGTCGCATATGTCGAGAATTTGTAGCCGCGACGGTATTCGAACTTGTCGACCGCCTTCATCAGGCCGATGTTGCCTTCCTGGATCAGGTCCAGGAACTGCAGGCCGCGGTTGGTGTACTTCTTGGCGATGGAGATCACGAGGCGCAGGTTGGCCTCGATCATTTCCTTCTTGGCATCGCGCGAAGAAGACTCGCCTTCGTTCATGCGCTTGTTGATGTCCTTGAGCTGCGTGAGCGGCACCACCACGCGCGACTGGATGTCGGCGAGCTTCTGCTGCAGTTCCTGCACCGGCGGGATGTTGCGCCCGAGCACCGTGCTCCACGGCTTGCCGGCGGCGGCCTGCTTCTCGACCCACTTGAGGTTCAGCAGGTTGGACGGAACGACGTTGCCGTTCTTGTCGAAGCCGCTGAAGTCGCGGATGAACTCTTCCTGCGGGAAGCCGCACTTGTCCACGATGATGCGGCGCAGCTCGCGTTCCTTCTTGCGGACGTCGTCCACCTGCATGCGCACCAGGTCGCACAGCTTCTCGATGGTGCGCGCGGTGAAGCGGATGGTCATCAGCTCGTCCGACATGGCCTGCTGGGCCTTGGCGTACGCCGGCGTGCCGTAGCCTTCCTTGTCGTAGATCTTGTGGACCTTCTCGAACAGGGCGGCGATGCGGTCGAAGCGCTCGAGCGCGTCGCGCTTGAGTTCTTCGAGCTTCTTGGTCAGGGCCTTGGAGCCGCCCTTGCCGTCGTCGTCGTCTTCCTCGTCGAATTCGTCGAAGTCTTCCTCGGCCACGTAGTCGTCGGCCTCGTTGGGGTTCGAGAAGCCGTCGACGATGGTCGAGATGACGACCTTGCCCTCACGGATCTCGGCGGCCAGGCGCAGGATTTCGGCGATGGTGGCGGGGGAGGCCGAGATGGCTTCCATCATGGCCATCAGGCCGCCTTCGATGCGCTTGGCGATTTCGATTTCGCCTTCGCGGGTCAGCAGCTCGACCGTGCCCATTTCGCGCATGTACATGCGCACGGGGTCGGTGGTGCGGCCGAATTCGCTGTCCACCGTGGAGAGCGCCGCTTCGGCTTCTTCCTCGGCTTCTTCCACCGTGGTGGCGGTGGGCGCGGTGTTGTTCAGCAGCAGGGTCTCGGCGTCGGGCGTCTGCTCGTACACCGCCACGCCCATGTCGTTGAGCATGGTGACCACGACTTCCATGGTCTCGGCGTCGACCAGCTTGTCGGGCAAGTGGTCGGAGATTTCGCCGTGCGTGAGGTAGCCGCGGGTCTTGCCCAGCGTGATCAGGGTCTTCAGGCGAGAGCGGCGCTTGGCCAGGTCTTCTTCGGAGAGGACGGTCTCGTCGAGGCCGAACTCCTTCATCAAGGCGCGTTCCTTCGCCTTGCTGATCTTCATGCGAAGCGGCTTGACCTTCTCTTCGGTGGTCGTGGCTGCCGCGGGTTCGTCGCCGGCCAGGTCGTCCTCGATGTCCGACAGGTCGATGTCGCTCTCGGGCGCGTCCTTGTCAGCCTTGGGCTTGCGGCCGCGCTTGGCGCCGGTGGTGGCAGCGGCGCCGGCGGCCTTGGGCGGGCGCCCGACTTTCTTGGCGGCGGGGGCGGCGGCTTTTTTGGGATCGTCGAGAGAGGTCGATTTCGTGGGCACGGTTTTCACTTTCGTTGCGGCTGCCGATTTGGTTGCGGCGGCACCCGTCTTAGTTGCCGGCGACTGGCCGGCTTTCAACGGTTTTTCTGCTGCGGGCTTGGTGGCGACGCTTTTGGCAAGTGAAGGAGCAGGCTTCTTTGAACTGGGCATACGACCTCGTTACGGCAAGAAAAGACAAGCGGAATCACAGGCGCGCCGTCACGCGGACAGCGCCACCACGCCCGTGCACAGGCACGGACAAAACAATTGGGAAAGAGGAAGTGATTCCTCAACAGGCAAGATGTCGGGCGAACATTTGGTGTGCAGTCCTTGCGGTTATTGACCCTTTCCGCCGGAATTTACCGTTGGAGTGCGTTGCGCTAGGGGTCGGCCCGGAGGTGCTGCTGTCGCTCTTGCCTAATTTCGCCAGTTGCGAAGCCCTACATTATAGCGCGTTGCGCAAATTTCAAGCACTTTCTGTACCGGAAGGGCGCAGGCGGTTGCGCAATTCGAGCCGTCGGGCCTCCAGCGCCTTGTAGCGCTCCAGGGCCTTCGGGTCCTTGCCCACGGCCGCGATGGCCTCGCTCTGCTGGGCTTTCAGGCGGTCGTCGAGCATGAAGTCGAGCACGCTGGTCAGCTCCTTGGCGGCGTCTGCCAGATGCTGTTCTTCCTCGCCCTCGGGCACCGGTCCGGCTTCGGACACGGCCATGAGCCGCTCGGCCAGCGGCTCGAATTCGAGCCCGCGCAGGCCCTCGCGCAGCGCCGCCCAGGGCTGTACGCCATGCTCGTGCAACTGGCTGTCGAGCCAGGTGAAGAGGGCGCCGTGGGCGCCGGGCAGGTCGCACAGCATCAGGTGCAGCTCGTGCGAAAGCGCCTCCCACTGCGCCATGTTCGACAGCAGCAGCCGCACCGCCACGTCGGGCCGGCTGGGCGGGGTGCCGCGGCCGCGCAGCGGCTCGATGGGCTCCTCGAACTTGCCGCCCCAGCGCTTGCCCTTGGTGAACTTGCGCTGCGGCTGGAACTTGGGCTTGCTATCGCTTTCATAGCGCGGCGGCTCGTAGTCCTGCGGCGGAGGCATGTCGGGGTAGTAGTCGTCGCCGCCGCCCGTGTACATGGGCGGCTCGTTGTGGCGCTGTCCGGCGGAGGCGCCGCCAGGCTTGCGCGGGCCGGGCGTGGAGGCCCACAGCTCCGAGAGCGCCGCCGCGTCCAGCTGCACCAGCGTGGCGATCTCGCCCAGCAGCTGCCGCTTTAGCGCGCCGTCTGGCATGGCGCTCCAGAGCGGGCGCACGTTGCTGGTCATGTGGGCGCGGCCTTCGGCGGTGGTCAGGTCGCAGCCTTCGCGGGCGGCCTCGAGCATGAAGCGCGACAGCGGGGTGGCTTCGGCCACGAAGCGGGCGAAGGCCTCGGCGCCGTGTTCGCGGATGAAGCTGTCGGGGTCGTGCTCGGCCGGCAGGAACAGAAACTTGATGCTGCGCACGTCGGTGGCGTAGGGCAGCGCGCCGTCGAGCGCCTTGCGCGCGGCGCGGCGGCCGGCGGCGTCGCCGTCGAAGCTGAACACCACCGATTCGGTGAAGCGGAAGAGCTTTTGCACATGCTCGCTCGTGCAGGCCGTGCCCAGCGTGGCCACCGCGTTCGGAAAACCGAGCTGCGCCAGCGCCACCACGTCCATGTAGCCCTCGGTGACCAGTGCGTAGCCCCGGTCGCGGAAGGCGGCTCGGGCTTCATAGAGGCCGTAGAGCTCGCGGCCCTTGCTGAACACGGGCGTCTCGGGCGAGTTCAGGTACTTGGGCTTCTCGTCGCCCAGCACCCGGCCGCCGAAGCCGATGCATTCACCCTTCACGTTGCGGATCGGGAACATCACACGGTCGCGGAAGCGGTCGTAGCGCTTGGCTTCCTCCTCGCTGAGCTTGCCTTCCTCGTTGTTGACGATCACCAGGCCGCTCTCGGCGAGCAGCGGGTCGTCGTAGTCGGGGAACACGCTGGCCAGCGCGCGCCAGCCGGCCGGCGCATAGCCGATGCCGAACTGCTTGGCCACTTCGCCGGACACGCCCCGGCCCTTCAGGTATTCGATGGCGCCGGGCGCCTGGCGCAGGTGCTTGCGGTAGGCGTCGCCGGCCTTTTCGAGCACGTCGGTCAGCGTCGCCTGCTTCTGGCGCTGGCTGGCCGCGCGGGCGCGCTCGGCGGGGGAGGCGTCGTCTTCGGGCACCTGCAGGCCGTACTGCCCGGCCAGGTCATGCACCGCCTCGACGAAGCCCATGCCCGCATGCTCCATCAGGAAGCCGATGGCGTTGCCATGCACCCCGCAGCCGAAGCAGTGATAGAACTGCTTGGTCGGGCTGACGGAGAAAGAGGGCGATTTCTCGCCGTGGAACGGGCACAGGCCCATGAAATTGGCGCCGGCCTTCTTGAGCTGCACATAGCGGCCGACGATTTCGACCACATCGGCGCGCGCGATGAGTTCCTGGATGAATGAAGCGGGGATGGTCATGTAGGCGAAGAGCGGCAAATCATACGCAAGCCGCCGAACGCCCGGGGCCGGGCGGCATACTGGCCGCGACCGAAATCCACGCATGACGATGTCCAACCCCTTGCAACATGCTGCTCCCGTGCTGCGCCACCCCGTGCGATTCGCCTGGGAAGCGCTGAAGGAGTTCCGCGCCAACCAGGGCCTGCTGCTCGCGGGCGCGGTGGCTTACTACGCGCTCCTGTCCATCGTGCCGCTGCTGATCGTGAGCGTGATCGCGCTGTCGCACGTCATCGAGCAGGCCGAATTGCTGCGCACCATCGGGCGGTACCTCGAATGGCTGCTGCCGGGGCAGTCGAAGGCCATCGTGGCCGAGCTGTCGAGCTTCCTGGATCACCGCGACGTGCTCGGGCCGGTGCTGCTGGTGACGATGATCTTCTTCAGCTCGCTGGCCTTCAGCGTGCTCGAGAGCGCAATGGCGGTGTTCTTCCACCACCGCAAGGCCGCACACAAGCGCCATTTCCTCGTGTCGGTGGCCATGCCGTACGTCTACATCCTGTGCCTTTGCGTGGGGCTGCTGCTCGTCACGCTGGTGTCGGGCGCGCTGCAGCTGGTGGGGCAGGAGAGCGTCGACCTGCTGGGGCACAGCTGGTCGCTGTCGGGCATTTCGGGACTGCTGCTGTACCTGCTGGGGCTGGGCGGCGAGATCTTCATGCTGACCTCGCTCTACCTCGTGATGCCGGCCGGGCGCATGTCGCTGCGGCATGCGCTGCTGGGCGGCGTGACGGCCGCGCTGCTGTGGGAGGCCACGCGGCGCGTGCTGATCTGGTACTTCTCGACGCTGTCGCAGGTGAACGTGGTCTACGGCTCGCTCACCACGGCGATCGTGGTGCTGCTGAGCCTGGAAATTGCGGCCACCCTGGTGCTGCTGGGGGCCCAGGTGATCGCGCAGTACGAGCGCCTGGACCGCACCGGCAGCACCAAGCCGCCAGCCTCGGAGGTCAGCGGGGAGCCAATCGAATCGCTCCGTCCAGACGAATCACCTCGCCGTTGAGCATGTCGTTCTCGATGATGTGCCTGGCCAGCTTGGCGTAGTCCTCGGGCGTCCCCAGGCGCGAAGGGAACGGCACGCTGGCGGCCAGTGCGTCCTGCACTTCCTGCGGCATGCCGAACAGCATGGGCGTGCCGAAGATGCCGGGGGCGATGGTCATGTTGCGGATGCCGCTGCGCGCGAGGTCGCGGGCGATCGGCAGCGTCATGCCGACGACGCCGCCCTTGGAGGCGCTGTAGGCCGCCTGGCCGATCTGGCCGTCGTAGGCGGCGACGGAAGCGGTGGAAATCAGCACGCCGCGCTCGCCGGTGGCTTCGGGCTCGTTCTTGCCCATGGCGTCGGCGGCCAGGCGGATCATGTTGAAGCTGCCGATCAGGTTGACCGTGACGGTCTTGCTGAACACCGCCAGCGCGTGCGGGCCGTTCTTGCCCACGGTCTTCTCGGCCGGCGCGATGCCTGCGCAGTTGACCAGCCCGACCAGCTTGCCGAGCTTGAGCGCGGCGGCCACCACGGCCTGGCCGTCGGCTTCCTGGCTCACGTCGCACTTGACGAACACGCCGCCGATGTCCTTGGCAACGGCTTCGCCCTTGTCAGCCTGCATGTCGGCGATGACCACCTTGCCGCCGTTGGCGGCCAGCATGCGCGCCGTGCCTTCGCCGAGGCCCGAAGCGCCACCGGTCACGATAAAAACCTTGCCGTCGATCTGCATAAAAAGTCTCCTGGGATGAGCCTTTCATTATCGAAGACGCCCGCCAGGCCAAAAAAAAGGCCTCATCCGAAGATGAGGCCCTGAATCGGATCCGTGAGGACCCAAGGAGACAACTGGTGGTGGTCGGCGGCTTAGCGCTTGCGCGAAGCGGTCGCGGTCTTCGCGGCGGCGACGGCTTGGTTCGACACGGCGTTGAAGTTGGCTTCGGCGACGTCCGACGCCTGCTTGACGGCCTTCTGGACCGATTCGAAAGCGTTGTTGGCGGCGGCCACGGCGCTCTTCATCACGGCGACGGCGGTTTCCGAACCGGCCGGGGCATTCTTGGAAGCGCTGTCGACGAGGCCGACGAAGGCTTGCTGGGCTTCGGTGGCCTTGGCTTCGAAAGCCTTGCCGAACTCGGCGCCGGTGCCTTGGGCGATGTCGTACAGGTGACGGCTGTAGGCGGCGGTCTTTTCAGCCAGGGGCTGGAACAGGCTGGCTTGCAGCGTCAGCAGTTCTTGCGCGTCCTTCACGCTCAGGGCGGCCTGGGCGGTGCTCTGGGCTTCGGCCAGGGCTGCCTTGGAAGCGGTCACGTTCAGTTCGACCAGCTTTTCGACGCCTTCGAATGCCTTGGTGGTCAGGCCGAACAGGGTTTCGAGGTTGGCTTTTTGGGCGGCGAGGATTTGGTCAGCGGTCAGGGCCATTTGAGATCTCCAGAAGGGATGATTGGGTGGTCGGTTCACGTTGCGCTGTCTCGCCGTCTATGTTGCGGTGCAGCATGGCCTCAAGTATAGGCAGCTGGTTTTTGCGGGCAAGGGGTTTTTGCTGCTCTGCAGCAATTTAGAACCCGTCTTCTAAATTCGGCCTGCCGCTCCAGAATGCAGCCATGCGCGCTTTCTATTCCGGCCAGTTCGTCCTGCCCCTGCCCGAGGGCCATCGCTTTCCCATGTCCCGCTACGCCATGCTGCGCGACCGCCTGCTGGAGCAGCTTCCGGCCGTGGTGATGGACGTGGCCCCGCGCGCCGGCGACGAAGAACTGGCGCTCGCCCACACGGCCGAATGGATCTCCGCCGTCAGCGAGGGCAGCGTCAGCCCGCAGGCGATGCGAGAGATCGGCTTTCCCTGGAGCGAGGCGATGGTCGAGCGCTCGCGCCGTTCCGCCGGCGCCACCGTCGCGGCCTGCCGCGCGGCCTTCTCGGAGGGCGTGTCGGCCAACATGGCCGGCGGCACGCATCACGCCTACGCCGACAAAGGCAGCGGCTTCTGCGTCTTCAACGACGCCGCCGTGGCTGCCCGGCTCATGCAGGCGGAGCACGCCCGCGCCGGGCAGTTGCTCCGGGTGGCGGTGATCGATCTCGACGTGCACCAGGGCAACGGCACCGCGAGCATCTTCCAGGGCGACCCGAGCGTGTTCACGCTGTCGCTGCACGGCCAGAAGAACTTTCCCTTCCGCAAGGAGACGAGCGACCTCGATGTCGAATTGCCCGACGGCTGCGGCGACGCCGAGTACCTTGCAGCGCTGGAGCACGCCCTTGACGAGCTCGACCGGCGCTTCGCCCCCGGCCTCGTGATCTATCTCGCCGGCGCAGATCCCTTCGAGCGCGACCGCCTGGGCCGCCTCAAGCTCAGCTTCGACGGGCTGGAGGCGCGCGACCGGCGCGTGTTCGACTGGGCCTGGCAGCGCCGCCTGCCGATGGCGTTTGCCATGGCCGGCGGCTATGCCAGCGACATCGCGGAGACGGTGCAGGTGCAGGTCGGCACCTTCAGGGTGGCGCTGGAATACTGGCGCCGCTGGCAAAATGCCGCGCGATGAGCGCCACCACCAAACCCACCCCGCACACACGCGACGGCTATCGCGCCTTTCGCAGCATCCCGACGCGCTGGGCCGACAACGACATGTACGGCCACGTCAACAACGTCGTCTACTACAGCTGGTTCGACACTGCGGTCAACGCGCTGCTGATCGAGCGCGGCGCGCTCGACATCCACCAGGGCCAGACCATCGGCTTCGTGGTCGAGACCCAATGCAACTACTTCGCTCCCATCGCGTTTCCCCAGACGGTGGAGGCGGGCATCCGCGTCGCGCAGGCCGGCCGCTCCAGCGTGCGCTACGAGATCGCGCTCTTCGCCGAGGGCTCTGACAGCGCGGCGGCGCAGGGCCACTTCATCCACGTCTACGTCGACCGCGCCACCCAGCGCCCGGTGCCACTGCCAGAGGCCTTGCAGCAGGTGGTGGACTCGCTCAAGGCCTGAGCGGACAACCAGCTCTTCAACGAGAAACGGCGCCCGAGGGCGCCGTTCCGTCTATTGAAGGCGCTCAGGCCTTACATCGTCTTCTTCATGGCCTTGATGTCGGCCTTGCCCTTGTCTTCGTCAGCCTTGGCCTGGTTCACGCAGGCGCTCTTGGCGTCACCCTTCTGGTCATCGCACTTTTCCTTGGCGACCTCGTAGGTGGCCTTCACCTTTTCCTCGGCGACCTTGCGGGCATGGCTGTCGCTCGGCTGGTATTGCTGTTCCAGCTCGGCCTTGGCCACGTCTTCCTTGCCCTTGGCTTCCTTCTGGCAGACGTCCTTGGCGTTGTCCTTCATCGTGTCGCACTGGGTCTTGGCGACCTTGTAGTCGGCCTCGATCTTTTCCTTGGCGACCTTGTATTCGTCCTTGGTCATCGCGCTGGCTTGCGTGGCGACGAAGCAGGTGGATGCCAAGGCGAGCATCAGCAGGTGTTTTTTCATTTGAGTTTTCCTTCAGGGAGATGTTGAAACAGGGTTCGGTTCAGCGAACGGCTCAGTAGCGCTCGAACCAGAGTGCATCGGGCGTGCGGCCGTCGCGGGATTCCCACTCCTTGACCTGCTTCTCCGCCTCATCGCGGCTGATGCCGTGGCGCTCCTGGATGCGGCCCAGCAGTTGGTCGCGCTTGCCGGCAATGACATCGAAGTCGTCGTCGGTCAGCTTTCCCCATTGCTCCTTGACCTTGCCCTTGAGCTGTTTCCAGTTGCCTTCGATGGTGTCCTTGTTCATGCGACTCTCCTTTGAGATGTTGATCCGGCAGACTGTTGCGCCGCCGTGAAGTCAATGTCGCCGGGTCGATTCACCCCCGTGGTAGGACGTGCTGTCCGGGCCTCGTAGGCAGAGGCCGACGCCTCCCGTGATAATCGAGCGGACGCCGAAAGTTTGAGACACCGCATCGCGTACAGCACCATGATCATTCACAGCCTGCTCGACACCGACCTCTACAAATTCACGATGATGCAGGTCGTGCTGCACCACTTTCCCGGGGCCCGGGTCGAGTACCGCTTCAAGTGCCGCAACCCCGGTGTCGACCTGGCCCAGTTCGCGGGCCAGATCCGCGACGAGGTGCGCAGCCTGTGCTCGCTGCAGTTCCGCGACGCCGAGCTCGCCTACCTGCGCTCCATGCGCTTCATCAAGAGCGACTTCGTCGACTTCCTCGGCCTCTTCAGGCTCAACGAGAAGTACATCAACATCATTCCCCAGCCCTCGGGCGAGCTCGAGATCCGCATCAAGGGGCCGTGGCTGCACACCATCCTGTTCGAGATCCCGGTGCTGGCCATCGTCAACGAGGTCTATTTCCGCAACACCCGCAAGAAGCCCGATTTCGAAGAGGGCCGCCGCCGGCTCGAGACCAAGATCGCGCAACTGCAGGACGAGGGCCTGGCCGACCTCAAGATCGCCGACTACGGCACGCGCCGCCGCTTCTCCAAGGACTGGCATGAAGAGGTCCTGCGCACGCTCACCGCTCGGCTGGGCGCAGTCACGCCGCCGGCGGTGCAGCAGCCCACGGGCGCGCGGCTGCCGCAGCTCGCGGGCACCAGCAACGTGCTGTACGCCATGAAGCTCGGCCTGATTCCGCTGGGCACCATGGCGCACGAATACCTGCAGGCCTGCCAGGCGCTCGGCCCGCGGCTGCGCGACAGCCAGATCTTCGGCTTCGAGAGCTGGGCGCGCGAGTACCGCGGCGACCTCGGCATCGCGCTGTCCGACGTGTATGGCATGAGCGCCTTCCTGCGCGACTTCGACCTGTATTTCTGCAAGCTCTTCGACGGCGCCCGCCACGACAGCGGCGACCCGTTCCAGTGGGGCGAGCGCATGCTGGCGCATTACGTCGCCAACCGGGTCGACCCGCGCACCAAGACGCTGATCTTCAGCGACGGCCTGACGGTGCCGCGCACCATCGAGCTCTACCAGCAGTTCCGCGGCCGCTGCCAGCTGGCCTTCGGCATCGGCACCAACCTCACCAACGACCTGGGCTACGAGCCGCTGCAGATCGTCATCAAGATGATCCACTGCAACGACCAGCCGGTGGCCAAGCTGTCGGACACGCCGTCCAAGAACATGTGCGAGGACGAGAAATACCTGGCCTACCTGCGGCAGGTCTTCGAGATCGAACAACCCCCCGCCTGACGGCTGTACCCGCGCCCCGCCCCGCACGGTCTGGTACGGTACAGCCCCGATGAAAAAAACGATCCGACTGACCGCGGCCGCGGTGCCGCTGCTCCTTCTTCCCGCCCTGGCCACGGCCGCCGACTTCGACGGCGGCAAGCTGTCGCCGCTGTGGGGCGTGCCCTTCGCGGGCATCCTGCTGTCGATCGCGCTGATGCCGCTGCTTGCGCCGTCGTTCTGGCATCACCACTACGGAAAGATATCCGCGGCCTGGGCACTGGCCTTCCTGCTGCCCTTTGCCGCCACCTACGGCGCGACGCTGGCCGGCGTGCAGCTGGTGCATGCGCTGGTGGCCGAGTACATCCCGTTCATCATCCTGCTGACGGCGCTGTTCACCGTGGCGGGCGGCATCCATATCCGGGGCAACCTGCGCGGCGCGCCGGGGCTCAACACGGCCATCCTTGCCATCGGCGCGGTGCTCGCAAGCTTCATGGGCACCACGGGGGCCTCGATGCTGCTGATACGGCCGCTGATCCGCGCCAACGACAACCGCGTGCACAGGGTGCATGTGATCGTGTTCTTCATCTTCATCGTGTCGAACGCGGGCGGCTCGCTCACGCCGCTGGGCGATCCGCCGCTGTTCCTCGGCTTCCTGAAGGGCGTCAGCTTTTTCTGGACCGTGCAGAACATCCTGCCCGAGACGCTCTTCATCCTGGCCGTGCTGCTGGCGTTGTTCTATTTCATCGACCGCCACTACTACCGCAAGGAAGGCGTGCTGCCGGTCGACCCGACGCCGGACACGACGGGCATCCGCTTCGACGGCGCCGCCAACTTCTGGCTGCTGGGCGGCATCGTCGCGCTGGTGCTGATGAGCGGCTTCTGGAAGTCGCCCGTGGTGTTCGACGTGTTCGGCACCGAAGTCGGCCTGCCGGGCCTGCTGCGCGACGTGGGGCTGGCGCTGATCGCGGTGGTCTCGTACAAGCTCACCGCGCCCAAGGTGCACGCGGACAACCAGTTCGAATGGGGGCCGATGGCCGAGGTGGCCAAGCTGTTCGCGGGCATCTTCCTGACCATCATCCCGGTGATCGCGATGCTCAAGGCCGGCACGCAAGGCCCGTTCGGCGCCATCGTCTCGGCCGTGACGCGCGCCGACGGCCAGCCCGATCCGGCGATGTACTTCTGGGCCACCGGCTTGCTGAGTTCCTTCCTCGACAACGCGCCGACCTACCTCGTGTTCTTCAACACCGCGGGCGGCGATCCGGCCACGCTGATGACCACCTATGCCTCCACGCTGGCCGCCATTTCGGCCGGGGCGGTGTTCATGGGCGCCAACACCTACATCGGCAACGCGCCGAACCTCATGGTCAAGGCCATCGCCGAGAGCCGCGGCGTGCGCATGCCGAGCTTCTTCGGGTACATGGCATGGTCGATGGCGATCCTGGTTCCGCTTTTCGTCATCTGCACCTTCATCTTCTTCCGCTGATCTTCTTCCTTCGACAAGAGACAACATCATGAGCAAGCCCAAGATCCTGGTCGCGCGCGCGATCTTTCCCGAGACCATCGAGCGCCTGTCGCAGCATTTCGAGGTCGAGTCGAACCAGTCCGACGAAAGCTGGAGCAAGGATCAGCTCATCGCCAGGCTGCAGGGCATGGCGGGCGCCTTCACCACCGGCAGCGAGCGCATCGACGCCGCCGTGCTCGACGCCTGCCCCGACCTGAAGATCTGCGCCAACATGGCGGTGGGCTACAACAACTTCGACGTCGACGCGATGGCCGCGCGCGGCGTGCTCGGCACCAACGCGCCCGACGTGCTGACCGAGACCACGGCCGACTTCGGCTTCGCGCTGCTCATGGCCACGGCACGCCGCATCACCGAGAGCGAACACTTCCTGCGCGCGGGCAAGTGGCAGAAATGGAGCTTCGACATGTTCGCGGGCTCCGACATCCACGGCTCCACGCTGGGCATCATCGGCATGGGCCGCATCGGGCAGGGCATTGCGAAGCGCGGCGCGCACGGCTTCGGCATGAAGGTGGTCTATCACAACCGCTCTAAGCTCGACGCCTCGCTCGAGGCCGAATGCAAGGCCAGCTACGTGAGCAAGGAAGAGCTGCTCAAGACCGCCGACCACGTGGTGCTGGTGGTGCCGTACTCGGCGGCTTCGCACCACACCATCGGCGCGGCGGAAATCGCGCTGATGAAGCCGACGGCCACGCTCGTCAACATCGCGCGCGGCGGCATCGTCGACGACGCGGCACTGGCTGTTGCATTGCGCGAAAAGCGCATCGCCGCCGCCGGCCTCGACGTGTTCGAGGGCGAGCCCAAGGTCCATCCCGACCTGCTGACCGTGCCCAACGTGGTGCTCACGCCGCACATCGCCAGCGCCACCGTGCCCACGCGCCGCGCGATGGCCGACCTGGCAGCCGACAACCTCATCGCCTACTTCGGCGGCAAGGGACCGCTGACGCCGGTCACGCCCGTGCCCGCCGCCGGCAAGTAAGAAGCAAGAGGCGACAACCAGACCTTGGACACTGCCCTTATCCTGATCGGACTGGCCGTACTCGCGGCCGTCCAGCTCGTGCTGCTGATCTGGCTGCTGGCCCGCCGGCAGCCCCCGGCCGACCACAGCGACCTGCTGCGCGTGCTTGCCAACATCGGCTCGGCCAACGAGCGCACCGAGCGCGAACTGCGCCGGGAAATCGCCGACAGCTCGCGCGGTGCCCGCCAGGAAACCACGCAGGCCTTTGCCACCTTCCAGCGCGCGCTGGTGCAGCAGGGCGCCGAGGCCACGCGCACGCAGAACGCGCAGCTCGATGCTTTTTCGCTGCAGCTCGCCTCGCTGCAGAAGACGCTGGCCGACACGCTCAATACGCAATTGCAGGGCCTGAGCGAATCGAACGCCCGCCGCCTTTCGGAGGTACGCGCGACCATGGAGTCCCAGCTCGCGCAATTGCAGCAGACCAATGCCGCCAAGCTCGACGAGATGCGCAAGACCGTCGACGAGAAGCTGCAGAGCACGCTCGAAACCCGGCTGGGCGAAAGCTTCAAGCAGGTGGCCGACCGGCTCGAGCAGGTGCACAAGGGGCTCGGCGAAATGCAGACGCTGGCCGTCGGCGTCGGCAGCCTGCAGCGGGTGCTGACCAACGTGAAGACGCGCGGCGTGTTCGGCGAGGTGCAGCTCGAGGCCTTGCTCGAGCAGGTGCTCACGCCCGACCAGTTCGCCAAGCAGATCGAGACCAAGCCGCGCAGCGGGCAGCGCGTCGACTTCGCGATCCGCTTTCCGGGGCGAGGCGAGGAGGGCGCGCCCGTGTGGCTGCCGATCGACGCCAAGTTCCCGCGCGACGACTACGAGCGCCTGATCGACGCGCACGAGCGCGCCGATGCGCCCGGCGCGGAGCTGGCCGCCAAGGCGCTGGAGGCGCGCATCCGCACCGAGGCCAAGTCGATCGCCGACAACTACCTCGCCGCGCCGCACACCACCGACTTCGCCATCCTCTTCCTGCCGGTCGAGAGCCTCTACGCCGAGGTGCTGCGCCGCCCCGGACTGATGGACGCCATCCAGCGCCAGCACCGGGTGACGCTGGCCGGCCCGACCACCTTGCTCGCCATGCTCAACAGCCTGCACATGGGCTTTCGCACGCTCGCGCTGGAGCAGCAGGCCTCCGAGGTCTGGAAGGTGCTGGGCGCGGTCAAGACCGAGTTCGAGCGCTACGGCGACTGGGTCGCGCGCATCAAGGAACAGGTGGCCAAGGCGTCCGACACGCTCGACAAGGCCGACACGCGCGCCAAGCAGATGCGCCTGGCATTGCGCAAGGTCGAGGCCCTGCCCGAGGCGCAGTCGCAGGCGCTGCTGCCGCCCACCGCCGACAGCGAGGGCGACGACACCCCGTGAAAGGCTCCGAGCTTCTGCGCGTCATCGGCGCCCAGGTCTGCCTGCACGCCACCATGGCCGGCATGCGCCTCGCCACGCCGCTGCTGGCGCTGCAGCAGGGCTACAGCGCGGCGGCGGTCGGCGTGCTGATCTCGCTGTTCGCGCTGACCCAGGTGTTCCTGGCGTTGCCCGCGGGGCGCTTTGCCGACCGGCATGGCTTCAAGCGGCCGCTGTGGCTGTCGGTGATCGCGGCGGTGGTCGGCGCGGGGCTGGTGGTGGTGTTCCCCGTGTTCCCGGTGATGTGCCTGTCGGCCTTGCTGACCGGCGGCGCCACCGGCGCGACCGTCATTGCGCTGCAGCGGCATGTGGGCCGCTCCGCCCATGACCCGACGCAGCTCAAGCGCGTGTTCAGCTGGCTCGCCATTGCGCCTGCGGCAGCCAATTTCGTCGGGCCTTTCCTGGCCGGCATGCTGATCGACCACGCAGGCCGCGCGCCGGCGGACATGCTGGCCTTCCGCGTCTGCTTCGCGGTGATGGCCGCGCTGCCGCTGGTCTGCTGGTTGCTCGCACGCGGCGCTCACGAGCCGCCGCCCACGCCGCCGCTGGCCGGTGCCGTGCCCACGCGCGCCTGGGACCTGCTGCGCGAGCCGATGTTCCGGCGCCTGCTCTTCGTGAACTGGCTGCAGTCGTCGAGCTGGGACGTGCACGCCTTCGTGCTGCCGGTGCTGGGGCACGACCGGGGCATCAGCGCTTCGGTGATCGGCTCGATCCTCGGCGCTTTCGCGGTCGCGGCGGCCGTCATTCGGGTGGTGCTGCCGGTGATCGCATCGCGCGCCTCGGAGCGCGGCGTGATCCTGAGCTCCACCGTAGTGACGGCGCTGGTGTTCGCGGTCTATCCGCTGCTCGACGCGGCCTGGGCCATGGGCGTGTGCTCGGTGATCCTGGGCTTTGCGCTGGGGGCAGTGCAGCCGATGGTGATGAGCATGCTGCACCAGATCACGCCGCACACGCGGCACGGCGAGGCGCTGGGGCTGCGGCTGATGACCATCAATGCGTCGAGCGTGGCGATGCCGATGCTCTTCGGCTCGCTCGGCGCGCTGATCGGCATTGCCGGCGTGTTCTGGGTGGTCGGCGGCGTGCTGGCGCTGGGTGCGCGCGCCACCTGGGGCCTGAAGGCCTGAGATGGCGCCGCCGCCTGCGGCGGACCCGGGTCAGAGCTTGTAGAAGCGCTTGATCGCATTCCAGGCGTCGTCGGGCGCGTCGACGTACTCGAAGAGCTTCACGTCGCCCGGCGAAATGACGCCCTCGTCGACGAGGAAGTCGAAGTCGATCAGCCGCTTCCAGTAGTCCGAGCCGAACAGCACGATCGGCACCGGCTTCGACTTCTTGGTCTGCACCAGCGTGATCACTTCGAACAGCTCGTCGAGCGTGCCGAAGCCGCCCGGGAATGCCACCAGCGCCTTCGCACGCATCATGAAATGCATCTTGCGGATCGCGAAGTAGTGGAACTTGAAGCTCAGCGCCGGCGTGACGTACGGATTGGCTTCTTCCTCCATCGGCAGCGCGATGGCCAGGCCGACCGAGAGGCCGCCGCCTTCATGCGCGCCGCGGTTGGCCGCCTGCATGATGCCGGGACCGCCGCCGGTGCAGACGAACAGCTTGTCCTGCGGTTCCTTGTCGTTGCTGTACTGCGCGACCAGCTTGCCGAAGGCGCGCGCCTTCTCGTAGTAGTGCGAGTTGCGCGCGAGACGGCGCCAGCGCTCGGAGGCGGCCGCATCGCCGGCCGCATCGGCCTGGGCGATCATGGCGGCGGCGTCTTCCTCGCTGCGGAAACGCGCGCTGCCGAACACCACCACGGTGTTCTCGATGCCGTGGGCGCGCTGCTCGACGTCGGGCTTCATCAGCTCGAGCTGCATGCGGATGCCGCGGGTTTCGCGGCGCAGCAGGAATTCGGGGTCGGCGAAGGCGATGCGCGAGGGATCGGGGTCGAGCGGGAGGCCCTGGTCGGCGTGGGACTGGAGCGTGGCCCAGGCGTCGGCCAGGCGTTTGTCGTGAAGATCGTGCGTGTTGTTCATGAAGAAACGGGACAGATGGACCTGCGTGATTGTGCAGCGTTGCAACCAGTGTGCCCGGAAACGAAAAAGGCTCCTTGCGGAGCCTTTCTACAGGGTGGTGGTCGATCGGCCGGGGAGGCTCAGACGCGCTTGCGGTATTCGCCGGTGCGCGTGTCGATTTCGATCTTGTCGCCTTGCGAGACGAACAGCGGCACGGGCACGTCGAAGCCGGTGGCGATCTTGGCGGGCTTCATGACCTTGCCCGAGGTGTCGCCCTTGACGGCGGGTTCGGTCCAGGTGATTTCGCGCTCGACGCTGGTCGGCAGTTCGACCGAGATGGCCTTGCCGTCGTAGAACACCACTTCGACGGCCATGCCGTCTTCGAGGTAGTTCAGGGCGTCGCCCATGTTCTCGGCTTCGACTTCGTACTGGTTGTATTCGGCGTCCATGCAGACATACATGGGGTCGGCGAAGTAGGAGTAGGTGCACTCCTTCTTGTCCAGCACGATCTGGTCGATCTTGTCGTCGGCCTTGAAGACCACTTCGGTGTTGAAGTTGGCGATCAGGCTCTTCATCTTCATGCGCACGGTGGCGGAGTTGCGACCGCCGCGGCTGTATTCGGTCTTGAGGACGACCATCGGGTCCTTGCCGTGCATGATGACGTTGCCGGCGCGGATTTCTTGAGCGATTTTCATAACAGGGTCTCTGGATGTTGGCCGCTCGGTGCGCGGAGCCATCGACGGTATGTGCCGGTGTTGCTGGCCCCGCGGTACATGTCCCGCGGCAGGTTTAGCGGAGAGCATCACGGACCGAAGGAATCCGGGCCGAAATCCGCAAAGCCCGCTATTTTAGCTTTTTTGGCCGATCATTTCCTGCAGTTGCGTGACGAGATCGTCCTGCGCGAGCAGGCGCTCACGGGCATTCCGGGCGGTTTCGCGCCACGGACCCTGCATTTCCAGCGGCGGCAACGGCCCGTCGCCGAAGCCGTTCCAGGCGTGGTGAAAAAGCCGCAGCGAAGGCGGGGCGCCCAGCCAGTCCTGCCAGGCGCCGAGCTTGACGTGGTGCGCGTCGTCATCCTGCGGGTAGATCTGCCAGACCAGCGGCGCGCCCGCCCAGAGCCCGCGCACCAGCGAATCCTCGCCGCGCACGAAGTTCAGGTCGCAGGCCCAGAGCAGGTGGTCGAAATCGGGCTGGGTGAGATAAGGCAGGTATGAAATTGATAGCGCGCCGCGCGCTTCTTCCGCGCCGAGCAGTGCCCTGACCGCCTGAGCGGCGCGCCCGGCCGTCACCAGCAGCCGCGTGTGTTCAGGGCCGTGCGCCAGTTGTGCCAGCAGCGCGGCCAGCGCCGGCGGCTCGTAGCAGAACAGCGACACCAGGCGCTCGCCGGCTTGCCACGGAATCTGCCGTCCGGAAAGCCACCGCGTGCGGTCGAAGCCGGCCTGCCGCGCCGCAAGGTCGGCCTCCCGGAGCAGGCCGCCGGTCGCGGGCGTGAAGCCAGGGTAGAAGAAGCGCTTGGTCAACCCTGCGCCCGGGCCCCGGAACACCGGGGAGGGCAAGCCGTGCAGCCGTTCCACGTATGGCTCGGCCGACAGGTATTCGAGATTGATCCAGGCCTTGCCCGGTGTTTCTGCAAAACGCGCGATCAGCTCCGGCGCCGGATCGCAGCCGAAGGCCTCGACCAGCACGTCGGGCGGGGGCTGCGCCACGGCTGCCTGCAGCGCGGCGGCGTCCAGCCAGTCGATCACCCGCACGCCTTCGTGTCCCGACGGCGCCATCCAGCGCAGCGCGGCCGCGTCGTCGATCCACAGCCGCACGCGTTGGCCGCGTACCGCCAGTTGGCAGGCCAGCCGCCAGCAGACGCCCAGGTCGCCGTGGTTGTCGATGACCCGGCAGAAGATGTCCCATTGCCTCGATTGCATAGGTCGCGAGTGTGCCCGTGTTCCGCGGCGTCGCTTGCTATGCTGGCCGGCACAACAACCACCGGAGAGAGACCATGAGGATGCAGACCTTCCGCGCCGTGAAGACCGTGCTCGCCGCGTCGCTGGCCCTGTGCGGCATGACCGCCGCGCTGGCGCAGACGCCAACGCCAACGCCGCCGCCATCGCTCACGCCGCAGCAGCAGCGCTTTCACGACATCTACAAGGAGCTGGTGGAAATCAACACCACCCATTCGGTGGGAGACAACACGGTGGCTGCGCGCGCCATGGAAAAGCGCCTGATCGAAGCGGGCTTCGCGCCGGGCGACATCCAGATCTTCGAGCCGTTCCCGAAGAAGGGCAACCTGGTGCTGCGCTTCAAGGGCGACGGCAGCAAGAAGCCGCTGCTCCTGCTTGCCCACATCGACGTGGTCGAGGCCCGCCGCGAAGACTGGAAGACCGATCCGTTCAAGCTGCAGGAAACCGGCGGCTACTTCACCGCGCGCGGCTCCATCGACGACAAGGCCATGGCCTCGGCGCTGGTGTCGGTGGTGGGGCAGCTCAAGCAGGAAGGCTTCAAGCCGAAGCGCGACATCATCCTCGCGCTGACCGCCGACGAAGAGCGCGGCGACGCGCTGAGCAACGGCGCCTTCTGGCTCATCAACAACAAGCCCGAACTGCTGCAGGCGGAGTTCGGCATCAACGAAGGCGGCGGCGGTGAACTGCGCGGCGGCAAGCCGAACCTGCACCGCATGCAGGTGGCCGAGAAGATGTACACCACCTACATGCTGGAAGTGCGAGACGTCGGCGGCCACAGCTCGGTGCCGACCAGGAGCAACCCGATCTACGCGCTGTCGGCGGGGCTGGAGCGGCTGGGCAATTTCAATTTCCCGGTCAAGCTGGCCGATGTCACCAAGACCTACTTCGCGCGCAGCGCGCCGTTTGCCACCGGCCAGCTGGCCGACGACATGCGCGCGGTGGGCGCTGGCAACCCCGACCCCTCGGTGATCGAGCGCATGTCGGCCAATCCGGCCTACAACGCGCAGTTCCGCACCACCTGCGTCGCGACGATGGTGCAGGCCGGCCACGCCGAGAACGCGCTGCCGCAGTCGGCCAAGGCCACGGTCAACTGCCGCATCCTGCCGCACGACGACCCCGACGAGGTCGAGCGCCTGCTGACCCAGGCGGTCGGCAACGACAAGATCGTGGTGCGCAACATGGGCAAGCCGCTGCGCAGCCCGGCTTCGCCGCTGAACGGCGACCTGGTCAAGACGGTGGAGTCGCTCACCCAGCAGATGTGGCCGGGCGTGCCCGTGGTGCCGGCCATGAGCACCGGCGCCACCGACAGCCGCTTCATGCGCAATGCCGGCATCCCGATGTACGGCGTGACCGGCATGTTCCTGGAGCCCGCCGATGCGCGCGCCCACGGGCTGGACGAGCGCATAGAGATCCAGCGCCTGTACGACGGGCGCGAGTTCCTGTACCGGCTGGTCAGCGAACTCGCGAAGTAGGCGTACCCGGCGCTTTCCGGGGCGTCAGGGCGTGAAGGTATCGCCCAGCACGATGCCTTCGCGACGCGGATCGGCCCCGCCGGTCAGCGTCGGCTTGCCGCCGACGTTGGTGCGGATGATGGTACTGGTGCCGCTGGACTGGGCGCCGAAATTCACCACATGGCCCAGGTCGCGCAGTCCTGTGATCAGCGGGTCGCTGTTGCCGCTGTTGGCGGTGTTCACGTTGGGATGCTCGCCGCCGACGTTGGTGGCGCTGTAGGTGCCGCCGGGGGTGGCCGCCGAGTTGGTGGCGCCGAAGTCGACCAGCGACGTGGCCTGCTGGGCATCGAGTCCCCAGTCGAGCGCACCCACGAGGGTCTTCACCACGTACTGAATGATGGTGCCGCCGCCCGGCGAGCCGGTGCCCATGACGAACTCGCCCATGCTGCCGTCGGCGTTCTTCCTGAAGACGAGCGTGGGCGCCATCGTGCTGCGTGGCCGCTTGCCCGGCGCGACGCGGTTGGCGACCTTGATGCTCGGGTCGGTCGTGTCGTTCGGATTGGCCGAGAAGTCAGTGAGCTGGTTGTTCAGCATGAAGCCTTGTGTCATGTGGAACGAGCCCAGCGTGCTTTCCACCGTGGTGGTCATCGAGACCACGTTGCCCTGCTTGTCAACGATGGTGAAGTGCGTGGTGCCGTGCTCCTCGGTCTTGTCGATGCCCAGCGGCACCGAGCCGAGGTTGCCGGCTTGGGCGAGGCCCATGCTCTTCGTCAGGCTGATGAGGCTGGCGCGGCTTTGCAGGTACGGCTTGTTGATCAGCGAGTCGACGGAGCCGTTCGGCAGCGGGATGAAGTCGGTGTCGGCCACGTACTTGTCGCGGTCGGCGTATGCGAGGCGCTCGGCTTCGCTCACCAGGTGGACGCCCATCACGGTGGGCTTGCCGCCTTCAAGGTCGATGGCGGTCGGTTTGTAGAGGCCCAGGTTGAAGGTCTCAAGGATGCCCAGGCTCGCCACAACCGCTATGCCCCCTGACGATGGCGGCGACATGCTGCACACGTAGTAGTCGCGATAGGTGCCGCACACCGGGTCGCGGCGCTTGGCCTTGTAGTTGGCCAGGTCTGACATCGTGGTCACGCCTGGCGTGATGGCCGAGCCGTCGTTCGCTGCGGTGGTGATGCCGATCTTGTCGACGATGCCCTGTGCGATGCTGCCCGAGTAGAAAGCGCCGGCGCCTTGCGTGGCGATGGTGTTCAGCGTCTTGGCGTAGGCCGGATTCGTGATCTTGGTGCCCAGGGCCTTGGGCGTGCCGTCGGCGTTGAAGAAATATGCAGTGGCTTCGGCGTCGCGCTTCAGGTTCGTGGCCGAGGACGAGATGGCTGCAGCCATGCGCCCGCCGATAGGGAAGCCGTCGGAAGCCAGCGTGATGCCGTAGCCGAACAGGTCTTTCCAGGGGAGCTTGCCGTGGTCCTGGTAGGCGATGTCGAGCATGCGGACCGCTCCGGGCGTGCCGATGGAGCGTCCGCTGGCGCGCGCGCCACCGGGCTTGGGCGCCGTGGTGTCGGCGCCGGTCTGGTCGATGTAGCGCAGGTAGTTCTCGGTGGCCGCGGCGGGCGCAGTCTCGCGGCCGTCATAGGCTTGCACCTTCTTCGTGACCGCATCGTAGTGGAGCATGAAGGCGCCGCCGCCCAGGCCGCTCGACTGCGGCTCGACCAGGCCGAGCACTGATTGCACCGCCACCGCCGCATCGACCGCGCTGCCGCCGGCCTTGAGGATGTCGCAGCCGGCACGCGTGGCCAGTGGATGGTTGGCGACCACCATGTAGTTCTTGGCGTAGACCAGCTTGTGGCCTGGCACATAACCCGAGGCCGGTTCGGGCGCTGCGGGGTCGCCAGCGTCGCCGGAACCCACCACGACCGAGGAACTCGTGCCTGCCGTGAGGCAGCCGTTGTCGGCGACGGGAGCCGGCGGCTGGGAGTTGTTCGCGTTCATGGCCGCAATGGCCGCGAGCAGGGCTGTGTTGTCCTGGGTGTTGCTGCCGCCGCCGCAGCCCGCCAGGGTCAGCGAGAGTGCGAGGGGCGTCACTGCCCACCACGCGTGCGCGTGATTCTTCGTCTTCATGGAGTTTCCCGAGTAGTTATGCTTAAAAAACACGGGCGCTCCTCGCGCCCGTGTGCCCATTCTTCAGCAGGTTTTGTTCCAGCCCTGTCGGGTTTGCGATAGGTGCGCGCCGGGCCGTGCGTCGCACGCCACAATAGCCGCCATGTCAGACGTGCATTCCGATCAATTGCTCAGCGAAGTCGCGGCCTTGCCGCAGCTGCCCGGGGTCTATCGCTATTTCGACGCCGCGGGCGCGGTGCTGTATGTGGGCAAGGCGCGCAACCTCAGGAAGCGGGTCGCCAACTACTTCCAGAAGAGCCACGGCGGCACCCGCATCGGGCACATGATCTCGAAGATCGCGCGCATGGAGACCACGGTGGTGCGCTCCGAGGCCGAGGCGCTGCTGCTCGAGAACAACCTGATCAAGACGCTCAAGCCGCGCTACAACATCCTGTTTCGCGACGACAAGAGCTACCCCTATCTCAAGATCGCGTCGCACCAGTTTCCGCGGCTGGCCTACTACCGCGGCGCGGTCGACAAGAAGCACCGCTATTTCGGGCCGTACCCCAGCGCCTGGGCGGTGAAGGAGTCGATCCAGCTGCTGCAGAAGGTGTTTCGCCTGCGCACCTGCGAGGACACGGTGTACGCCAACCGTACGCGGCCCTGCCTGCTGTACCAGATCAAGCGCTGCAGCGGGCCCTGCGTCGGCCACATCGCGCCGGAAGCCTATGCGCAGGACGTCGCGAGCGCCGAGGCCTTCCTGATGGGCGACACGCAACTCGTGCTCTCGAAGCTGGAGCAACGCATGATGACGCACGCCGAGAAGCTCGAGTTCGAGCAGGCGGCCGAACTGCGCAACCAGATGTCGGCCATCTCGCGCGTGCTGCACCAGCAGTCGATCGAGATCGCCTCCGACAAGGACGTGGACATCCTGGCCGTGAAGGTGCAGGGCGGCAAGGCCTGCGTGAACCTGGCCATGGTGCGCGGCGGCCGCCACCTGGGCGACCGGCCGTACTTTCCCGTGCACGTGGAAGACGCGGCGCAGATCCATCACGGCGAGCTGGACGGCGACGAGGGCGACGATGCAGCTCCCGTGGCGGCCGACCCGATCGAGGTGCAGGTGCTCGAGGCGTTCATCGCCCAGCACTACATCGACGTGCCGGTGCCGGCCACGCTGGTGCTGAGCCAGCAGGTGAGCCGCGAGCTGATCGAGGCGATCTCGCAGCAGTCCGGCTCCCGCGTGACGGCCGTGTTCCAGCCGCGCGAGCAGCGCCGCCACTGGCTCGAGATGGCCGAGACCAATGCCGGCCTGCAACTGGCCCGGCTGCTGGCCGAAGAGGGCTCGCAACAGGCGCGCACCCGCGCGCTGGCCGACGCGCTCGAGCTGGCTTCGGACGACCTCGACAACTTCCGCGTCGAGTGCTTCGACATCTCGCACACGGCCGGGGAGGCCACGCAGGCCTCCTGCGTGGTGTTCGAGCACCACGCCATGCAGAACAAGGAGTACCGCCGCTACAACATCGAGGGCATCACGCCCGGCGACGACTACGCGGCCATGCGACAGGTGCTGCACCGCCGCTACGGCAAGCTGGCCGAGGCGATGGCGGCCGAGACCGACGCGCTGCCGCCCGGCGACGCCGAGAGCGATGGCACCGAAGCCCCGCCGAAGCCCCGCACCGCGCGCATGCCCGACCTGGTGCTGGTCGACGGCGGCAAGGGCCAGGTGTCGATGGCGCGCGAGGTGTTCGGCGAACTGGGCCTGCCGCTGTCGCTGATCGTCGGCGTCGAGAAGGGCGAGGGCCGCAAGGTCGGGCTCGAGGAACTGGTGTTCGCCGACGGCCGCGAGAAGGTCTACCTGGGCAAGGACTCGGCCGCGCTGATGCTGGTGGCACAGATCCGCGACGAGGCGCACCGCTTCGCCATCACCGGCATGCGGGCCAAGCGCGCCAAGGTGCGGGTGGGCGGCAGCCAGCTCGAAGACATTCCGGGCATCGGGCCGAAGCGCCGGGCGCGGCTGCTGCAACGCTTCGGCGGCATCCGCGGCGTGGCCGCGGCGAGCGTGGAAGACATCGCCTCGGTCGAGGGCATCGCCTCCGACCTGGCGGAAGAGATCTACAAGGCGCTGCACTGAGTCGATTGCCCTCAACCGGTCGCCGGTCGAGGGGTAACGCCGCCATGACACAATCAAGCGATGTTCTGGACCTTACCGACCATCATGACCTGGACGCGCATCGTCGCGATCCCTTTGATCGTCGGCGTGTTCTACCTGCCGATGGCCGAGCCGATGCGCAACCTGATCGCCACGGTCATGTTCATCGTCTTCGCGGCCACCGACTGGCTCGACGGCTTCCTGGCCCGCAAGCTCAACCAGACTTCGGCCTTCGGCGCCTTTCTCGACCCGGTGGCCGACAAGTTCCTGGTCTGTGCGTCTCTTCTGGTGCTGGTTCACCTGCAGCGCGCCGACGTGTTCGTGGCGCTCATCATCATCGGCCGCGAGATCGCGATCTCGGCGCTGCGCGAGTGGATGGCGCAGATCGGCGCCAGCAAGAGCGTGGCGGTCCACATGATCGGCAAGGTCAAGACGACCGTGCAGATGATCGCCATCCCGTTCCTTCTTTATGACGGGCGGCTCTTCAAGGTGATCGACACCGGTCTCTGGGGCCAGTGGCTGATCTGGATCTCGGCCGTGCTCACCATCTGGTCGATGGTGTACTACCTGCAGAAGGCCATTCCCGAAATCCGGGCGCGCACCAAATGACCTCGGCGGTCCCGGCCCGCAATGCGGGCTGGCTGCGGGCGATGCCCGGGGTCTTCGTGCTGATCTGGAGCACCGGCTTCATCGTCGCGCGCTACGGCATGCCGTATGCGCCACCCCTCAAGTTCCTGGCCGTGCGCTATGCGCTGTCCCTGGCGTGCTTCGGCTTTTGGGTAGCGCTGGCGCGGGTCGCGTGGCCGAAGCAGCGCGCCCAGTGGGGGCACCTGGCGGTCACCGGCATCCTGATGCAGGCGGGCTACCTCGGCGGCGTATGGGCCGCGGTGCATGAGGGCATGGGTGCCGGGCTGGTGGCGCTGCTGGTCGGAATCCAGCCGGTGCTGACGGCGGTCTGGATGTCGCTCAACGGCGGGCGCATTTCCAAGCGGCAGTGGGGCGGGCTTGCGCTGGGTTTCGCGGGGCTGGTCCTGGTGGTGTCGCGCAAGCTCGGGCAGGGCGGCGAGGTGAGCGCCCTGACGATGGGCCTGGCGCTGATGGCGCTGGTCTCGATCACCGCGGGCACGCTGTACCAGAAGCGCTTCGTCGCGCCCTGCGATGTGCGCAGCGCAAGCGCGGTGCAGATGGCGGCGGCGCTGCTCGTCACGCTGCCGTTCGCGGCGCTGGAGCCGCAGCATATCGAGTGGAACCTGCAGTCGGGCGGCGCGATGGCCTGGTCGGTGCTGGCGCTGTCGCTCGGCGGGAGTTCTCTTCTATATATGTTGATACAGCGCGGCACCGCCACCGCCGTCACCAGCCTCCTGTACCTGGTGCCGCCCTGCACGGCGGTGATGGCGTGGCTGCTGTTCAGCGAGCCGATCACGCTGGTGACCGTGCTCGGCATTGCGCTCACCGCTGTCGGCGTGAGCCTGGTGGTGCGCAGCGAGCGCTGAGCCGGCCGGCCCCGGTCTATTCAGCGTGCGCCGGCCTTGCCCGGCTTCCACGGTTCCGCTCGAAACTGTTCCGCGAGGTGATCGACCAGCAGCCGCACGCGGCGCGGCGTCTTCGGCCGCCATGGGGCGACCCAGTGGATGTCGGCGTCCGCCATCGCGTAGTGCGGCAGCACGCGTACCAGTTCGCCGCTGGCGAGCTGCGGCGCGATGTCCCACAGGCTGCGCAGCATCACGCCATGCCCGGCCAGGCACCAGTCGCGCACCATCTCGCCCGAGTTGCTGGCAAGGCGGCCCTGCACGCGCACCCGCGCCGTGCTGCCGTCGCGCGCATGGCGCAGGCTCCACAGCGTGAACTGGCGCTGGTTGACCTCGCCGTTTTCACGCGCGACCAGGCAGTCGTGCGATGCCAGCGCCTCGACCGTGGCCGGCATGCCGCGGCGGGCCAGGTAGTCCGGTGACGCCGCCAGCACGCGCTGGTTGCGCGTGATGCGCCGCGTGACCCAGTCGGCCGCGCGGGGCTGCTGCACGGCCCAGAGCCAGATGGCGCCGTCGTAGCCTTCGGCGCCGAGGTCGGGCAGCTGCTCGGTCAGCAGCAGCTCGATCTGAAGTGCCGGGTGGCGGGTCTGGAAAGTGGCCAGCGCGGGCCCGAGCCAGCGCCGCCCGAATCCGAATGTGGCGGCAAGGCGGATCGTGCCGGCCAACTCGTTCTGCCGTTCGCCGAGTTCGCTCTCGAGCGCGGCAAAGCCCTCGAGCAGCGTCTTCGCATGCAGGCAGACGGCCTCGCCCTCGGCCGTGACGCTGAGGCGCCGCGTGGTGCGATCGAACAGGCGCTGGCCCAGCCGCGCCTCGAGCGCGCCAAGCCGCTTGGTGATGACGGAAGGCACGACATCGAGCGTGTCGGCGGCGCCGGCCAGGCTGCCCTGGTCGCGGATGGCCAGCACCAGCGCCAGGTCGCCTCGGTCCATCAAGGGGGAATTCATGCCGGAATGGAAAGTATGAATTGGCCGATTGTTGCTTGATGGCGGCGAGGGCGCAACGCACAATCGCCGACGTGACAACCTCGTTCCTCTCCTTCCCCACTTTCGACATTGCGCGCGACGGCGTGCGCATCCACGGCCGCATCGGCGGGCGGGGTGCGCCGCTGCTGCTGCTGCACGGTCATCCGCAGACGCATGCGATCTGGCACCGCGTGGCGCCGGCGCTGGCCGAGCGCTTCACCGTGGTCGCCCTGGACCTGCGCGGCTACGGCGATTCGGGCCGGCCGGCGGCCGATGCCGAGCACAGTGTCTACAGCAAGCGCGAAATGGCGCTCGACGCGCTCGCCGCCATGCGGCACCACGGCTTCGAGCGCTTCGGCGTGCTGGCGCATGACCGCGGCGCGCGCGTGGCGCATCGGCTCGCGGCGGACCATCCGGCGGCGGTCGAGCGCATGCTGCTGCTCGACATCGCGCCCACGCTCGCCATGTACGAGCAGACCTCCGAGGCGTTCGCCAAGGCCTATTGGCACTGGTTCTTCCTGATCCAGCCGCCGCCGCTGCCCGAGTCGCTGATCGCCTCCGACCCGGTGCGCTACGTGCGCAGCGTGATGGGCGGGCGGCATGCGGGACTGGCGCCGTTCGCGCCCGAGGTGCTTGCGGAATATGAGCGCTGCGCCGGCATCGCGGGCACGGCCGAATCCATCTGCGAGGACTACCGCGCCTCCGCAACGATCGACCTCGTCCATGACCGTGCCGACATCGCGGCCGGGCAACGCCTTGCACAGCCGTTGCGCGTGCTGTGGGGCGAGCATGGCGCGGTCGGCAAGGCCTTCGACATGCTGGCGCTGTGGCGCGAGCGCGCGGCCGAGGTGTCTGGCCATGCCCTGCCTTGCGGCCACTACGTTCCCGAGGAGGCGCCCGACGCATTGCTGGCCGAGGCGCTCGAATTCTTTTCCCTTCCCCTACAAGCAGGAGCCACATCATGAGCACCCAGAGAATCGCAGTCATCGCCGGCGACGGCATCGGCAAGGAAACCACGCCCGAGGGCCTGCGCGTGCTCGAGGCGGCGGCCACCAGGTTCGGCATCGACCTGAAGTTCGACCACTTCGACTTCTCGAGCTGGGACTACTACGAGAAGCACGGCCAGATGCTGCCCGACAACTGGAAGGACCAGATCGGCGGCCACGACGCCATCTTCTTCGGCGCGGTCGGCTGGCCCGAGAAGATTCCCGACCACGTGTCGCTGTGGGGCTCGCTGCTGATGTTCCGCCGCGAGTTCGACCAGTACATCAACCTGCGCCCGGCGCGCCTGATGCCCGGCATCATCGCGCCCGTGGTGCGGCGCGACGGAACGCCGCGCGAGCCCGGCGAGATCGACATGTACATCGTGCGCGAGAACACCGAGGGCGAGTACTCCAGCATCGGCGGGCGCATGTACCAGGGCACGCCGCGCGAGATCGTGGTGCAGGAAACCGTGATGTCGCGCGTGGGCGTCGACCGCGTGCTGAAGTTCGCATTCGAGCTCGCGCAGTCGCGGCCCAAGAAGCACCTGACCAGCGCCACCAAGTCGAACGGCATCTCGATCACCATGCCCTACTGGGACGAGCGCGTGGCCGAGATGGGCAAGAACTATCCGGGCGTCACGCTCGACAAGTTCCACATCGACATCCTCACCGCGCACTTCGTTCAGCGGCCCGACTTCTTCGACGTGGTGGTGGCGAGCAACCTGTTCGGCGACATCCTGTCGGACCTGGGCCCGGCCTGCACCGGCACCATCGGCATCGCGCCGAGCGCCAACCTCAATCCCGAGCGCACCACGCCCTCGCTGTTCGAACCGGTGCACGGCTCGGCACCCGACATCGCGGGCAAGGGCATCGCCAACCCCATCGGGCAGATCTGGTGCGGCGCGATGATGCTGGAGTTCCTCGGCCACAAGCAGGCGCACGATGCCATCCTGTCGACCATCGAGAAGGTGCTCGCGCCCCAAAGCGGAGCGCCGCGCACCCCGGATATCGGTGGCAAGGCGAGCACCTCGGACCTTGGCAAAGCCATCGCAGAAGCGCTTTGAACCGCAAGGGAAAAGGAGTTCACGAAAGGCCCCTAAAATCGCGCGCTCCGCTGATCGGCAAGGCGCCGTGTCTTATTGACACCCTGCAGACCAGTGGTTGTAATCCTCGCTGGCAGTGCGCTGCCGAGGCGTCAGGCCTGCCAGGTTCTTGAGTCGCACACACCGCGGCCAGGTCGCAGCTGACGAAAGCCGACCAACTTTTTTTCTACAAGGGGCCCTTGTGAACAAGACCGAACTGATTGAGCACATCGCAAAGAACGCCGACATCTCCAAAGCCGCAGCGACCCGCGCGCTCGAATCCACGATCGGCGCCATTCGTACCACGCTCAAGAAGGGCGGCTCTGTTTCGCTCGTCGGTTTCGGCACTTTCGCAGTCGGCAAACGCGCTGCCCGCACGGGCCGAAATCCCCGCACCGGCGACGCGATTAAAATCAAGGCCGCCAAGATCCCGAAGTTCCGTCCAGGCAAGGCGCTGAAAGACGCGCTGAACTAAGGCGTTAGACTCGGAGAACAAATTCCGGTGGGGTGCTTAGCTCAGTTGGTAGAGCGGCGCCCTTACAAGGCGTAGGTCGGGGGTTCGAGCCCCTCAGCACCCACCACCACCAGATGCAAAGGCGAACCGCAAGTTCGCCTTTTTTATTGCCGTCCGACAGCCGTCGAAAAAGAGTGTTCAAGCATGTTTGAAGCCTTCCGCAAGCACACCAAGATCGTGATGATTTTCTTGTTCTTGCTGATCATTCCCTCGTTCGTGTTCTTCGGGGTCGAACGCTACCAGGGGTTCGGCGGGGACGAGAAGGTTGCGCGCATCGAAGGTCATGACATCACTCGCCCCGAGTGGGACCAGCAGCACCGCGTCGAAACGGACCGCATCCGCCAGCAGTCTCCCAACGTCGACCCGACGCTGCTCGAGTCCGATGCGCTGCGCTACGCCACCCTGGAGCGCATGGTGCGCGACCGCGTGCTGGCGGCAGCTGCTTCCAAGGCCAACATGACGGTGTCCGAAGACCGCCTCTCGCGCATCTTCGCGCAGGACCCCGGCCTGGCCTCGTTCCGCACGCCCGACGGCAAGTTCGACCGCGATACCTTCCAGCGCGTGACGGGCCGCACGCCCGAACAGTACGAAGCTTCCGTGCGTGCCGACATGGCAACGCAGCAGGTGATGCTGGGCATTTCGGGCACGGCCTTCACGCCGCCGGCACTGGCCGCCACCACGATCAACGCCTTCTACGACAGCCGCGAAATCCAGGTCGCGCGCTTCAGCCCCGAGACCTTCGCGTCGAAGGTGACGGTGAGCGATGCCGACATCGAGACCTACTACAAGGACCACTCGGCGCAGTTCCAGGCACCGGAGCAGGCCAACATCGAGTACCTGGTGCTCGATCTCGACGCCGCCAAGAAGAACATCAACGTCAGCGAGGCCGATCTCAAGTCCTACTACGACCAGAACTCCGGGCGTTTCGGCACGAAGGAAGAACGCCGCGCGAGCCACATCCTGATCACCGCGCCGTCGAGCATGCCCGCAGCCGACCGCGCAAAGGCCAAGGCCAAGGCGGAAGAACTGCTGGCCGAGGTGAAGAAGGCGCCGAACACCTTCGCCGACGTGGCGCGCAAGAACTCGCAAGACCCGGGCTCGGCAGAGAAGGGCGGCGACCTCGACTTCGTCACCAAGGGCGCGATGGTCAAGCCTTTCGAAGACGCGATGTTCTCGCTCAAGAAGGGCGAGATCAGCAACGTGGTCGAAACCGAGTTCGGCTATCACATCATTCACCTGACCGACATCAAGCCCGCAGTGGTGCCGCCTTTCGAACAGGTGCGCGCGACCATCGAGAACGAGGTGCGCTCGCAGCAGGCCACGCAGGAATTCGCGAAGGCGGCCGAGGTCTTCACCGACGCCGTGTACCAGACGCCCGACAGCCTCAAGCCCGCGGCCGAGAAACTGAAGCTCACGATCCAGACCGCCAACAACGTGGCGCGGGCGCCCGTGCCGGGTGCCAAAGGCCCGCTGGCCAGCCGCAACTTCCTGAACGCGTTGTTCGCTCCTGATTCGCTGCAGCGCAAGCAGAACACCGAGGCGATTGAAGTCGGCTCGAGCCAGCTCGCATCGGGCCGCGTGACGACGTACACGCCGGCGCATCCTGTGCCGCTGGCCGAGGTCAAGGACAAGATCCGCGCTCAGATCGTCAACGAGCGTGCTGCTGTGCTGGCCAAGGCCGAGGGTGAGGCAAAGCTCGCCGCATGGACGGCCAAGGCCGACGGTGCGACCTTCGGCGCGCCCATGACCGTGTCGCGCCGCGATGCGGCATCGCAGCCGCTGCCGGTGATCGACGCCGCGCTGCGTGCCGACGCCGCCAAGCTGCCGGCGCTGGTTGGCGTGGACCTGGGCGCGCAAGGCTATGCCGTGGTTCGCGTGACCAAGGTCGTCCCGCGCACGCCGCCGCCGGCCGAACTCGCGAAGCAGGAGCAGGCGCAGGTCGGCCAGTCGGTGGCCGCCGCCGAAGACGCCGCGTACTACGACATGCTGAAGGACCGGTACAAGGCCCAGATCCTGGTGCCCAAGCCGGCGGACCCGCTGCCTGGCGCAGCAGCAGCCGGTCGCTGACCCGCAGCAAGAGTCTTCTCGACGCAAGATACGGCCCGAGCCCATGGCTCGGGCTTTTTCGTTTTGGTCGCACGAGGGACAAGCGGCGAACACGCTTCTTGCCAGAATCCCGCACATGGGAACCCTCTATCTCGTGCGCCACGGGCAAGCCAGCTTTGGTGCCGCCGACTATGACAATCTGAGCGAACTCGGACACCGGCAGTCCGTTCGGCTCGGCGAGTACTGGCGCGAGCGCGGCATGGCTTTCGATGCGGTGATCACCGGCACGCTCAGGCGCCATCGCCAGACCTGGGAAGGCATCGCCAAGGGACTGGGCCTTTCGCGCGACGACGTGCTGCCGTGGCCCGGGCTCAACGAGTACGACAGCGAGGCCGTCATTGCCACGATCCATGAAGGCAAGCTGGAGAAGCCCGATTCACCCGAGATGTACCGTCATCACTTCCGCTTGCTGCGCGAAGGATTGGGCGCCTGGATGCAGGGCAAGACCAAGCCTGCGGGCATGCCCAGCTATGTCGACTTCCTGGCGGGCGTGACCACGGCGCTCGACCACGTGCGCGACAAGCATCACGGCGCGAGAGTGCTGGTGGTGTCCAGCGGCGGCCCGATCAGCACCGCCGTCGGCCATGTGCTGGGGACGAGCGCCGAGACCACGATCGAACTCAACCTGCGCATCCGCAACACTTCGGTCACGGAATTCGCGTTCACCCCGAAGCGGCACATGCTGGTCACCTACAACACGCTGCCGCACCTGGACGGCCCGGCTTACGAAGACTGGGTGACCTACGCCTGAGTGCCTGGTCGTGGTGCGCGGGCTGGCTCAGGCCTGCCATACGCCGTAGCCGGCCTTGCGCAGCATGATGCCGAGCTCGACTTCCATCGAACGGGCGTCTTCATACGGCATCGGGTTGTAGCGCTCGTAGAGCGCGGGCAGCAGGCGCAGGCCAAATTCCTCGACGAAGCTGTTGGCCTGGATGCCGGCCTTGTGCTTGTCGAAGCGGATGTCGGGGTCAAGCCCTGTCATGCCCACGTAGACGAACGGCTTGCCGAGTTGGTAGTCGGGGTTGGCACGACGAAAGCGGCCGTTGTTCCAGACGCGGTCGTCGAGTTCGACCACATAGACGTGGTGTTTTGCGCGTGGTTTGCGGGGTGCCCGCGGCGGCATCAGCTCTTGCGCTTGATCAGGCCGTAAAGAATCAGCAGCACGATTGCGCCCAGCACCGAAGCGATGAAGCCGGCGCCCTGTCCGGCGATGTACCAGCCCATCGCCTGGCCCACGTAGGTTGCGATCAGCGAACCGGCAACGCCGATGATCGTGGTGATGATGAAGCCAGCGGAATCGTCCCCCGGCTTGACGGCGCGCGCCACCAGACCCACGACGAACCCGATCAGAATAGTCCAGACGATGCTCATGAAATTCCTTTGGAGGTGAGTGGCAGTGGCGAAAGCCGGGCGGTACGCGCGGCCCTCTTTCATGATAGCGGAGCGATGTGGAGCACCGCGACACCGAGGGCGCGCGGCGTCCTACAGGAGGCGACGCAGGGCGGCGGTATACCCGTCGCATGCTGGAAAAATTGCCTGATGTCATTGGTCACGCGCTGCAGGGCGTTCGCGCGGGGCTGGACAACATCGTTTTCAACGCGCTCGGCATGCGGGAGGGCATGGCCACCATCGCCGTCACGAGCATGGCGTTCGTGGACCATGCGCCGATTCCCGCGCGCTACACCGCCGACGGGGAGGGCGTGTCGCCGCCCCTGCAATGGACGGATCTGCCTGCGGGCACCGCTGCGCTGGTGCTGATCGTGGAGGACGCCGATTCGCCGACGCCCAACCCGCTCGTGCATGCCATCGTCGTGGGGCTGCCGCCCGAGAGCGGCTCTATTGCCGAAGCTGCCATACCGAGCCCGGACAACGATGGCGCCGGCCTGCATGTCGGACGCAATTCGGCATTGCAGGCGATGTGGCTGCCGCCCGATCCGCCTCCGGGGCATGGAGAGCATCGCTATGCATTCCAGGTGTTCGCGTTGAGCGAGTCGCCCGAGTTCTCCGATACGCCCGGCCGGGAAGAGGTTTTCGAAGCCTTGCGCGCGAGCGCCATCGCCAGCGGCCTGCTGATCGGCACCTGCGAGCGGCCCGATGGCTCCATCAAGATCGAGGAAAGCGCGCCCGCCACAGGTCCGCTGGCGGCGGGTTGAGATGCACGAATGCGACTTTCGAGCAATCGAGTTGAAGTCGATCGTCAAAACGACGATTTTTAACGCTACAATCTGAGGCTCTGCGGTGGCTGTAGCTCAGCTGGTAGAGTCCCAGATTGTGATTCTGGTCGTCGTGGGTTCGAGTCCCATCAGCCACCCCAAAATATCTCCTTTGCGCTATTGCTCAATAGCAATCAAAGGATTACACCGCCGGACTTGCTCCGGCGTTGTCATTTCCGGCACCGTTTTCTGCGGCGCGCCATCTCTCATTTTCCCCCGCTGATTCGCATATCCCGTCCCGGGTTGGCGCAACTTTACGTTGCGAGTTGTTGCATTAAAGCAATGAACTGCAGGTTTTTTGATCCCGAGGCACGTGCGTGACAAATGTAAATTGAATTAAAATCCGCTCGTTTTCAATTTCAGGAGTCCAACAATGGCTTCGACCCTCGCAGATATCAATTCCCAGATCAAGAAGCACGACGAGCAGATTGCGCAATTGCGCAAGCAGGCTGAAGACCTGCGCAACCAGGAGCGCGCTGGCGTGATCGAAGAGTTGCGCAAGAAGATTGCCGAATATGGGTTGACGGCTTCTGATCTGAAACTGACGGGCCGCGCCACCGCCGCCAAGCGCAGCACTGGCGCCGCCCCGGCAAAGGCAGCCGCCAAATACCGCGGTCCGACGGGCGAAACCTGGTCCGGTGGCCGGGGCCGCAAGCCGCGTTGGGTGACTGAAGCGTTGGCAGCCGGCAAGTCGCTCTCCGATTACGAGATCAAGTAAGTGCCTGCGCTTTCGGTGGCAGGCAACTGCCCAATAAAAAAGCCCGCATCCGCGGGCTTTTTTATTGGGCGATGACGCGCTGCAGTCCGGTCAGTTGACCATCACGAGTTTGCCTTTGACGCCGCGCGAACCCATGTGGGCATAGGCGGCCTTCAATTCCGCCATCGGCATCGTGCTGTCGATCACCGGCTTGATCTTTCCCTGGCCGTACCACTGAGCCAATTCGGCCATCATCTGTGCATTGGCCTTGGGTTCGCGCTTGGCGAAATCGCCCCAGAACACGCCGACCAGGGAGGCGCCTTTCAAGAGCGTCAGATTCAATGGCAGCGACGGAATGGGCCCGGATGCAAAACCCACCACCAAATAGCGGCCCCGCCATCCGATCGAGCGAAATGCCGGCTCCGCAAAATCACCGCCGACCGGGTCATAAATGACATCCGGGCCTTTGCCGTCGGTCGCGGCCTTGATGGCATCGCGGAAACCGTTGGGCAGCGCGTGCGTGGTGTAGTTGATCGTCGCGTCGGCACCAATGGAGCGGCAGAGTTCACATTTCTCGTCGCTCGATGCAGCTGCAATGACCTTGGCGCCCGCGGCCTTGGCAATCTGGATGGCCGCCGTGCCCACGCCGCCAGCGGCGCCGAGCACCAGCACGGTTTCGCCGGCCTTGAGCTGGGCGCGGTCCATCAGCGCATGCCACGAGGTTGCATAGATCATGATGAAAGCGGCCGCGTCGACATACCCGAAGCCTTCCGGCAGCGGCATGCACAGCGCGGCGGGTGCCAGCGTGTGGGTGCCGAATCCACCAGTGCCTGACAGGCAGGCCACGTTCTGGCCGACCTTGAGGTGGGTGACGCCTTCGCCGACCGCCTGCACGACGCCTGCGTACTCGGAACCCGGCACGAAGGGAAGCGGCGGCTTCATCTGGTATTTGTTCTGCACGATCAGCAGATCGGGAAAATTAAGGCTGGCCGCCTTGATCTCGATCAGCACCTGGCCGGGGCCCGGGGTCGGTGTCGGCAGTTCCTTCCAGGTCAGCGCATCGACGCCGGTGGGGTTTTCGCAAAGCCATGCGTGCATGCTCGGGTCTCCTTCGTGTGAGTCGGGTGAGGGCAATGAATGCGGGCGATGATAGGGGGCGCGGCAAGGCGGCCTTGTCCCTGCTGCGACGCACCCGGCGCCTACAATCTGGCGCATCCAGGACACCATGAAGATACTTATTTCCAACGACGATGGCTTTCAGGCGCCCGGCATCGTCGCTTTGCACGACGCGCTGAAGGACATCGCCGACGTCGAGGTGGTGGCCCCCGAACACAACAACAGCGCCAAGTCGAACGCGCTCACGCTCGCAGCGCCGCTCTACGTGCGCGAGGCGCACAACGGCTTTCGCTACGTGACCGGCACGCCGGCCGATTGCGTGCACATCGCGCTCAAGGGACTGCTCGACTACCGGCCCGATCTGGTGGTCTCCGGCATCAACAACGGTGCCAACATGGGCGACGACACCATCTATTCGGGCACTGTCGGCGCGGCGATGGAGGCCTATCTTTTCGGTATTCCGGCCATCGCCTTCTCGCAGATCGAGAAAGGCTGGGCCCACGTCGATGCGGCAGGCCAGGTGGCGCGCCGGCTGGTGCAGCAGATCGAGCGCGAGCGCATGCTCGGCGGCGCGCCGTTCCTGCTCAATGTGAACGTGCCGAACCTGCCGTTCGACCAGCTCAAGCCGGTCAAGGTCTGCCGCCTTGGCCGCCGGCACGCGGCCGAGAAAGTGATCACGCAGGACAGCCCGCGTGGCGAAACCATGTACTGGATCGCCGGCGCGGGTGGCGCAAAGGACAGCGGCGAGGGCACCGACTTCCACGCCACCGCTGCGGGCCACATCGCGCTGACGCCCTTGCAGATCGACCTGACCGACCACGCCAACCTCGGCCAATGGCGCGAGACGGTGGCCCGTCTCGGCAACTGACATGGCCACGCAGCGGCCCGGTTTCCCCGTTCGACTGACACCCACAGCTTCTGCCGCCACGCGCGGGCGCATGCCCGCCGTGCCGGTCAAGCCCATGGTGCCGTCCACTCCCTCCATGGCTTCGGACGCGGTGCGCGCACGCATGGTGCAGAAGCTTGCGGCCCAGGGCATCTCCGATCCGCGCGTGCTCCGCGCGATGGGCGCCGTGGAGCGGCATCGCTTCGTCGACAGCGCATTGGTCAACCAGGCCTACGAAGACACGAGCCTGCCCATCGGGCTGGGACAGACCATCTCCAAGCCCAGCGTGGTGGCCCGCATGATCGAACTGCTGCTCGGCGCCCCGGCGCTGGTCGGCAAGCCGCAAGACAAGCTGGGCCGCGTGCTGGAGATCGGCACCGGCTGCGGCTATCAGGCTGCGGTGCTCGATCATGTGGCCGCCGAGGTCTACAGCATCGAGCGCCTGCGCGGTCTGCACGAGCGCGCACGCACGAATCTGCGGCACTTCCGCCTGGCCACGGTGCACCTCATGCTGGGCGACGGAATGATCGGCTATGCCAAGGGCGCGCCGTATGCCGGCATCATTGCCGCGGCGGGTGGCGAGGCCGTACCCGAAGCCTGGATCACGCAACTCGCGGTAGGCGGCCGCATCGTGGCGCCGACGCATTCCGCGAACGGCGGTCAAGCACTTGTCGTCATTGACAAGACCCCGCGGGGGTTGGAGCGGCTCATTCTTGAGGCGGTCCACTTTGTCCCCCTAAAATCGGGGATTGCTTGAAGGAATAACAAATGCAGGGTATTGGCAATCGGAGTTGGTTCGCTGGCATCACGTTGGCTTTTGTGCTCGTGATCGCGGGCTGTTCCACGCCGCGTGGGCCGGCGCCGGTCGAAGACCGCGGCACCATGACTCGCGCCCCGGCCCCCGGCACGGTTCCTGGCGGCCCGCCGATCACCACCGACGCGAACGGCAAGCCGCTTGCCGGCATTGAAAACTACGGCAAGCCCGGGTACTACGCAGTGCGTCCGGGCGACACGATTCGCCGCATCGGCATCGAGACAGGGCAGCGCTGGCAAGACATCGTGCGCTGGAACAACATCGACAACCCCGACCTCATCGAAGTCGGCCAGGTGCTGCGTGTAATTCCCCCGACCGGCTCGGGTACTTCCGTCGCCGCAGCGCCTTCGTCTTCAGCAAACAGCGGTTCCGAGGGCGCGGTCACCAAGCCCGTGACGCCGCCTCCCGTCATCGCGCCGGTAACACCCCCCACCGGCGCAAGCAAGCCGCCGGCTCCCGTCACTGCATCTCCGGCAGGTCCGGGCAGCGGCGCGTCGGGTGACGAAGACCTCGGCTGGATCTGGCCCGCGAGTGGTTCGCTGATCGCAGGCTTCGACGAAGCCAAGAACAAGGGCTACGACATCAGCGGCAAGGCGGGCGACCCGGTGCTGGCCGCCGCCGATGGCCGCGTGGTCTACGCCGGCGCCGGTCTTCGCGGCTACGGCAACCTGATCATCCTGAAGCACAACAACACCTACCTGACCGCGTATGCGCACAACCAGGCGCTGCTCGTGAAGGAGGACCAGTCGGTTCAGAAGGGCCAGAAGATCGCCGAAATGGGCAGCAGCGATTCCGATCGCGTCAAGCTGCACTTCGAGATCCGCCGCCAGGGCAAGCCCGTCGATCCCTCGCGTTACCTGCCCAGCCGGTGATGCCATGGCTGCCTCCCGCCCCCGCCGCACGCCGCCTGTGCGCGGGTTGGCGGGCAAGGGCAGCGCGTTTCCGCCTTCCGCGGACCCTGCCGGCGAGCCACCCGAGCAAGACCTGCGCTCGATGGAGGGCACGGCCGCACAGCCCAATGGTGCGACGGCCGATTTGATCGGTGGTGAGGGCGCCGACGCCCTCACCATCTACCTGCGCCAGGTTCGCCGCACCGAACTCTTCACTCCCGCCGAGGAGTACCAGGCCGCATGCGCCGCGCGGGCCGGCGACTTTGCCGCGAGGCAGTCGATGATCGAGCACAACCTGCGGCTCGTCGTGAGCATCGCCAAGGGCTATCTCGGGCGTGGCGTGCCAATGTCCGACCTGATCGAAGAAGGCAACCTGGGGCTGATGCATGCCATCAGCAAGTTCGAGCCCGAACGCGGCTTTCGCTTCTCCACTTACGCGACCTGGTGGATCCGCCAATCGGTCGAGCGCGCCGTCATGACGCAGGCACGGGCGATCCGCTTGCCGGTGCATGTGGTGCGCGAACTCCAGCAGGTTCTGCGTGCCCGGCGCACGCTCGAAGGCGACGCCGAGTTCCTCGCTCGCCGACCCGACGGCGTGCGCGTGGAAGACATCGCCGCGCTGCTCGGTCGCGACGTCCAGGCGGTGGCCGACCTGTTGGCTCTGGCGGAGGCGCCGCGCTCGCTCGACGCGGGCGATGCGCGCGGCGACGACGGCTTCACGCTGGCCGACACCGTGGCCTCCGACGACGAACAAGGCAGCCCCAGCAGCACCACGCACGCGCACGAAGTCGAGCGCCTGCTCGACCAGTGGGTGCATGCGCTCGACGCGCGCGAGCGGGAGGTGCTGGAGGGCCGCTATGGCCTGCACGACCGCGAGCCCGAAACCCTCGAGGTGCTGAGCGTCCGGCTGGGTCTCACGCGCGAGCGCGTCAGGCAGATCCAGAACGAGGCGCTGGCCAAGATGCGCCGCCAGCTGGCGCGCTCCGGGGTCGGGCGGGACGCGCTGTTCTAGGTGCTTTCAGGGCGCTTCGCCCGCGCTGAGACAATCGGGGGATGACGGAATCCATCGAAGAAAAGAAAGTCCCCACGAATCCCGGTGAAGAATGGTTGCAGGTCGAGTCGCTCGACCTCGACGCACAGGGCGTATCGCACAAGGCCGACGGCATGGTCGTGTTCATCGAAGGCGCATTGCCCTTCGAGGAGGTGCAGTTCAACGTCCATCGCCGGAAGAACAACTGGGAGCAGGGCACGGTCACGGCCATCCGCCGTGAATCATCACAGCGCGTGCGCCCGGGCTGCCCGCATTTCGGCCTGCACACCGGCGCCTGCGGCGGCTGCAAGATGCAGCACCTGGACCCGGCCGCCCAGGTGGCCGTGAAGCAGCGTGCGCTGGAAGACAACCTGTGGCACCTCGGCAAGGTCAAGCCCGAGAACCTGCTGCGGCCGCTCGAAGGCCCGGCGTGGCATTACCGCTATCGCGCGCGGCTGTCGGTGCGGCACGTGGTGAAGAAGGGCACGGTGCTGATCGGCTTCCACGAGCGCAAGAGCCGCTACCTGGCCGACATGCAGGTGTGTCCGGTGCTGCCGAAGCAGGTCAGCGAAATGCTGATGCCGCTGCGCGCGCTGATCGGCTCGCTCGACGCGCGAGATACCTGCCCGCAGATCGAACTCGCCTGCGGCGACGCACCGGACTCCACCAGGCTCGGAACCATCGCGCTGGTGCTGCGGCACCTGGAGCCGCTGTCGCGTGCCGACATCGACCGCCTGAAGGCCTTTGCAGCGCAGAACGAGGGCGTGCAATGGTGGCTGCAGGCCAAGGGGCCTGACACGGTCAAGCTGCTCGAGGAGGGCGGCACGCCGCTGGCTTACCGGCTGCCCGAATTCGGCGTCACGATGCCTTTCAAGCCAACCGATTTCACGCAGGTCAATCCGCACATCAACCGAGCGCTCGTGGGCAAGGCGCTGCGCCTGCTCGACGTGCAGCCCGACGAGCGCGTGATCGACTGGTTCTGCGGCCTCGGAAACTTCACGCTGCCGCTGGCGAGCAAGGCGCGCGAGGTGCTGGGCATCGAGGGCAGCGACACGCTGGTGGCGCGCGCCACCGACAACTACCGGACCAACCAGCCCGCGACCTCCGCCCGTCGTGCGCTGTCACCCGCAAAGTTTGTCGCGCGCAACCTGTTCGAAATGACGCCGGCCATGCTGGTTGCAGACGGCAGCGCCGACAAATGGCTGGTCGATCCGCCGCGCGAAGGTGCGTTTGCGCTGGCCAAGGCCATGGCCGACCTGCATCAGCAGCCCGAACTGCGCACCGACGGCTGGACGCCGCCGAAGCGCATCGTGTATGTGAGCTGCAATCCGTCGACACTGGCGCGCGATGCCGGCCTGCTGGTGCACCAGGCGGGCTACCGCTGCACCTTCGCGGGGGTGGTCAACATGTTCCCGCACACGGCGCACGTCGAGTCGATCGCGGTGTTCGACCTGGAATGAAAAAAGGGCCCCTCGCGGGGCCCTTCTTCCTGGCGGGCGGCCCTCTGGGGGCCTATAGCTCAGTCGCGTTCGCCACCGAAGATGCCCAGCAGGGCCAGCAGGCTCTGGAACACGTTGAACAGGTCCAGGTAAAGCGCGAGCGTGGCAGTGATGTAGTTGGTTTCGCCGCCGTCCATGATCTGCTTCAGGTCATAGAGCATGTAGGCCGAGAAGATGCCGATGGCGGCCACCGAGATGACCAGCATGCCGGTGCTCGAGCCCACGAACACGTTGATGATGGCGCCGAACATCAGCACCATCGCGCCGACGAACAGGAACTTGCCCATGCCCGACAGGTCGCGCTTGATGACCGTGGCCAGCGAGGCCATCACGAAGAACACGCCGGCGGTACCGCCGAAGGCCGTCATGATGAGTTCCGAGCCGTTCTTGAAGCCCAGCACCATCGCGATCAGGCGCGACAGCATCAGGCCCATGAAGAAGGTGAAGCCCAGCAGCACCGGCACGCCGGCTGCGGAGTTCTTGGTCTTCTCGATAGCGAACATGAAACCGAACGCGCCGCCGAGGAACACGATGAGGCCGAGGCCGCCCGTGAGCGAGCGTGTGATGCCGGTGCTGACGCCGACCCAGGCGCCCAGCACGGTGGGCAGCAGGCTGAGCGCGAGCAGCCAGTAGGTGTTGCGCAGCACGCGCTGGCGTTCTGCCTGGGCCAGCGGCTGGCCGTAGCCTGTGGAGGTGTCGAGGGTGGTAACGCGGTCGTTCATGGCCGGAGCTCCTGTGGTTGCTGCTAAGACGCAGTTGGGGCGCATTCTAGGGGGCTGCAAGAGCAGGTTTCGATAAAGACCGTATGCAGGATGTTCCCAAGCTTGGCACCTGCCCGAAGGCACTGCTGGCTGCGTGGCCGTTATGCTGTGGGGTTTTTACGCAACCTGAGCCAAACCATGAAGACCAAGTCATTCCTCGAACTCGCCGACGTCAAGACCATTGCCGCAGCGGCAGAAGCCGAGGCGCTCAAGAACAACTGGGCTGTCACCATCGCCATTTCGGACGACGCCGGCAACCTGCTCTGGCTGCAGCGCCTGGACGGTGCCGCTGCTCTGTCTTCGCACATCGCCCCCGCCAAGGCCCATACGGCTGCCATGGGCCGCCGCGAGAGCAAGGTCTATGAAGACATCATCAACGGCGGCCGTACCGCATTCCTGACCGCGCCTGAAGTGCAGGGCCTGCTCGAAGGCGGCGTGCCGATCGTGAAGGACGGCCACGTGATCGGGGCAGTCGGCGTGAGCGGCGTGAAGTCGAATGAAGACGCGCAGATCGCCAAGGCGGGTATCGCGGCGCTCGGCCTCTGATTCTTTTCGGAATCGCATAAAGCAAAACGCCGACTTCAAGGTCGGCGTTTTCTTTTTGAAGGCTTCAGCGTGAAAAAAAGCTTGGCTAGTCGGCGAACCGTTGGCTAGCAAAAAAACGACCCTTCGGAGATGAATCTCCTTGAGTCGCCCCACGATGAAACTTGCGCGAGGGGCGGGCTGAACGACCTTACTTGGTCAGGATCAGCTTGCCGAGTTTGGTGGCTTGAAGCCGATAGAGGGAACCGTTGTGCATGATGCCCACGGTCTTGCTTCCCTTCAGAAGCTCCGTGCTTTCGACCATCGGGACCGGACGCGTTGCCTGGATCGAATGGCCGCCACCCGACTGGTCGAGCGAAGGATGGTTCAGAACAGAAAAGGCGTTGGGGGTGGCTGGCATTTGAAGTTCCCTTATCGAAGCGATGACTGAATGATAATGATTCGCAATAAAAAATCAATAGCCGCGATCAACTTTTTTTCGATCGCGATTCAGCTCACTTCGTATCGGGCTCCGTGATGAAGCCGATCTTGCGCACGCCGGCTTCGCGAGCCTCGGACATGGCCTTGGCCACGCGCTCGTAGCGCACGGCCTTGTCACCGCGGATGTGCAGTTCGGGCTGAGGGTCCTTGGCGGCTTCGGCGGCCAGGCGGCCTGGCAGCTCGCTGTCGTCGATCTTCTGCTCGTTCCAGTAGTACTCGCCATTGGCCGTGATGCTGAACAGGATGTTCTGCGGCTTGGGCTGTTCCGGCTCGCTGGTTGCGCGCGGCAAGTCGATGTTGACCGCGTGCTTCATCACCGGCACGGTAATGATGAAGATGATCAGGAGCACCAGCATGACGTCGACCAGCGGCGTCATGTTGATCTCGTTCATCACCTCATCGGGCTCGTCTTGGGTTCCGAAAGCCATGATGCTCAGCCCTTCTTGAGCGGAACCACGATCGCTTCGGTGCCGCTCTGGACGCGGGCGCCGGTCACGAAGTAGGCGTGCAGGTCGTGCGCGAAGGCGTTCAGCTTGGTCAGCACGAACTTGTTGCCGCGCACCAGCGCGTTGTAGCCGAGCACCGCGGGAATGGCCACCGCCAGGCCCAGCGCCGTCATGATCAGTGCCTCACCGATCGGACCGGCCACCTTGTCGATGGTCGCCTGGCCGGCTGAGCCGATACTCATCAGCGCGTGGTAGATGCCCCAGACCGTGCCGAACAGGCCGATGAACGGCGCGGTCGAGCCGACAGACGCCAGGATCGCCAGGCCGGTCTGCAGGCGAGCGGTGAATGCGTCGATGCCGTTGCGCAGGGAGCGCGTGATCCAGTCGCTCACGTCCAGCGCGTCATGCAGATGGGCCTTGGTGTTGCGGTGGTGCGCCGCGGCTTCTCGGCCTTCGAGGGCCAACGCGCGGAACGGGTTGCTGTCGTCCTTGCCGAGCTTGTTCAACGCGGTCGCGAAGTCCTCGCTGTGCCAGAAGTCCTGCGAGTGCTTGGCAAGGCGCTTGTAGCGGATGACGTCGAGCGCCTTGATGATGATCACGATCCATGACGCAAGCGACATGCCGATCAACAGCACAGCCACGGCCTTGGTGACGAAATCGCCTTGGTTCCAGACGTTCATCAAGCCAAATTGGGAATCCATACGAAGTTGCTCCAGAGAAAAATTAGTTCAGAACGTAGTTGACGGGGGCGTCATAGGACATGGCCTGCACCACTCCATTGACCTTGCCGGGAACGAACCGGCATTTCAGGATGTATTCCACGGCGGCTTCATCGAGACGGTCGAAGCCGCTGGATTTCTTGACCTCGGCGCTCTTGGGCAGTCCGTCGACGCCGACGAGCACCCGCACGATGACCTTGCCCTGTTCGCCGAGCCGTTTGCTCATGGCCGGGTAGGTGGCCTTGGGGTTTTGCAGATAGTCGGCGTTGCTCGACGGCAACTGCACGGCGGGCGGTGCCGGCGGAGCAGGTGGCGGTGCGGGCGGCGCTGGGGGCGCGGGCGGTGCCGGCGGAGCGGCCGGGGGCGGCGGCTCCGTGACGCCGACAGGTGCCTGGGGTGCCGGAGTGGGCTTCGGCTCGCGAATGGCCTGGGGGCGCGGCGGAGGCGGCGCCTTCGTCACCTTGGGCTGAGGCGGCGGCGGGGGTGGAGGAGGGGGATCGGCCTTCGGTTTCGGCGGCTCGACGAACTGGCTCAGGATCTCGACCGGAATCACCACTTCGGCAGCGCGCCGGAGCAACCCGCTTTGCAGTGCCCAGAGCGCGGCCGCATGAAAAACGATGACGCTGCCGGCAATGACGACATTGCGGGAAAGGCCGAGGACGGAGGGGGGAGGGGCAAAGCGATCAGACACGATCAAACATTCGAATGCGGGCACTCAAGAAAGTGCCACGATTGCAGCAAAACCGCTACGAAGACGCTAACTGCGCTATTTTCGGAAAATCCACCAGACCGAGCCTGCGACCAGGATCAGGCTGCCGCCGAGTGCCGAGACGAGTTCCATGCCTTGCTTTCCTTGATGGAGTTGGCAAGCTGGATCGCCCTCGGACCCGGTTCGCAATTCAAGGCGGCGACCGGGTGCGAAGCGCTGCACTGCGCGACGATATCGCGCGCACAACCTTCACACTGGCCACACTGGGTGGCCACGCCGAGTTCGAATTGGACTTCGTCGAAGGTCATGCCCGCGCGCACGTGACGTGCGATTTCGCGGTCGGAGACTCGGCGGCAGACGCAAACGATCATGGCGGTGAAAGCGGCAGTTGGCTGGCTGTTGGATGTGGCTGATTATAAATAAGAATTTATCGCATTTGCAATAACTATGGTGTTACCGATTTCTGCAACACCCGCTTTCAGGCGTCAGACGTCCGACCAGAGCCGCAGAAGATTGTGATAGTGGCCGGTGAGCGCCACGGTTTCCTCGCACTCGCCAAGCCGCGCCCGCAGCTTCTGGATGCTCTGGTCCAGTTCGAAAAGCATGCCGCGCTGCTGGTCGCTGCGCACCATGCTCTGCAGCCAGAAGAACGAACAAACCCGCGCGCCCCGGGTAACGGGATGCACCCGGTGCAGGCTGCTGGCCGGATAAAGAATGAGATCGCCGGCAGGCAGCTTCACTTCGTGCGAGCCGTAGGTGTCGATCACTTCCAGTTCGCCGCCGTCGTAGTCCTCCGGCTCGCAGAGAAAGAGGGTGCAGGACAAGTCGGTCCGCAGCTGCTCCCCGCCGGGCACGGCTCTTACCGCACCGTCGACATGCACCCCGTAGTTCTCGCCGCCTTCGTAGCGGTTGAACAGCGGCGGCACGAAGCGCAACGGCAGCGCGGACGAGAAGAAGAGGGCATTCCGGGCCAGCGCCGCCAACACCGTCTTGCCGAGCTCGCGGCCGACCGGCGATTGTTCCGGCAACTGCCGGTTGCGCTTGACCTGGGCACCCTGGTCGCCGACGGTCTCGCGGCCATCGGTCCATGGGGCGGCGTCGAGCGCGGCGCGCATCTGGCGAACCTGGTCGGGGCTCAGTACCCCGGGCACATGCAGCATCATTTGTAGGGAATCCCGCAGTCAAAAAAGCTCCGGCATGGGCCGGGGTTCCAGTGTCGCACCGCCTCGGACGAGCCCGGCTGCGGCGGCCGATCGTTCAATAGACGTCGCGACGGTAGCGTCCGCTCGCCGATAGCTCACTGACCAGGTCCTCGCCTGCGATCTGTCGCAAAGCGGCGTCCACGCCCGAGGCCATGCCTCGCAGGCTCCCGCAGACGTAGATTGCCGCACCGTCCTTCAGCCACTGCAGCAAGGTGTCGGCCAATTGCAGCAGCCGGTGCTGTACGTAGAAGCGCTCCGGCTGGTCACGCGAGAACACCATGTCGAGGCGTCGAAGCACGCCCTGCGCCTGCCAGGCGTCGATTTCGGCGCGGTAGAGAAAGTCGTGGGCTTGCTGGCGCTCGCCGAATACCAGCCAGTTTTCGTGCTGGCCCGCGGCGGCCCGTGCGCGCAGGTGGGCGCGCAGCCCCGCGAGGCCCGTGCCGTTTCCTATGAGGATCAGCGGCCGGGCGTCGTTGCCATCGAGGCGAAAGCCGCGATGTGGCCGCAGGCGCACGGCCACGCTGTCACCGACCGCGAGGGTGGACGTGAGCAGGCCCGACGCGGCGCCCAGCGTGCCGTCGGGATGCTGTTCCTGCCGCACGAGGAGTTGCAGTTCGCCGTCGGAATGCAGGGACGAGATCGAATAGTCGCGAGGATGCGAGGGATCGCTCGCGACCGCCACTTGCGCCAAGTCGCCGGAGGCCCATTGCGGCATCGGACCGGCCTGAGGCACCAACCCCAGATGAAAGACCGGGGCGCCGGCGCTGCCGGGGTTGAGCAGTTCCCGGCTGGTCAGCCGCCATTGCGCGAAGGCGCTGCCTGGTTCTTCGGCGGAGGGCGCGGCATCCGCCGAAGAACCCCACCGGGCTTGCCATACGGCCAGTGCGGCCGGATCGCTGTTGTCGACCTCGAGACGCTCGAACTCGCGCTCGGCGCCTGCCGCTTGCAGCCATTCGTCAAGCGCACGCCCGAAGCCGCAGAAGTTGGCGTATTGCCGGTCACCCAGCGCCAGCACAGCGTAGCGGAGCGACCCCAATGGCTGCGGCGAACCCATCACTTGCTCGCAGAAGACGCTGGCGCCGTCGGGCGCATCGCCTTCGCCGTAGGTGCTTGCGATGAAGACGGCTTTGCGGGCGGCGACGAGGGTCGCGACATCGAGCGTGTTCATCTCCATCACCCGCACACCAGTGCCGGCCGCTCGCAACTGCCTGGCCGTCTGCCAGGCGATGGTTTCCGCCTGGCCTGTCTGGCTCGCAAAAACCACAAGCGTGGGCGGCTCGTCGCGGCTGCCGGCCGACAGCGCGGCGGCGGCACGCAAGGCAGCCGCTTTTCTGCGGCGCTCGCGCATATAGATGGCGGTGCACAGCGCGCCATAGGCGATCACGGAAGAGCTCGCGCCGAGCGCGCGCCAGGCGGCCTCGTTCATGACCGGGCTTGTGCGGGCCAGTCGCTCGTGGCTCGCATAGTGGGCGATGGATTGCCATGACTCACGAACAACGCGGCAACACCGTGCTGTTCCGCAAAGCCCCACCCCTCGTCGGGCCCCAGCACGGTCAGCACGGTGGCCAGTGCGTCGGCTTCCATGCACTGCGCATGCAGCACGGTGACGCTGGCCAGCGCATGGGCGACCGGCTCCCCGGTACGCGGGTCGATGGTGTGCGACCAGCGCTTGCCTTCGTGCGCCCGCTGGTGCCACCGGTCGCCGGAGGTCGCGGCAGCCATGTCGGCCAACGCGATGCGCTGCCCGGCTGCAAGGCCGGTGTCGACCTGCACCTGCCACGGCTGCCCGCCGGGACGCCGCCCGACGCCCCGCAGTTCGCCGCCTATTTCAAACAGGAAATCGGCGAGGCCCAATGCCTGCAGCGCCTGCGTGCCGTGATCGACCGCGAAGCCCTTGGCGATGCCGGAAAGGTCGAGCGCCACGCCACCCGGCTGCGTCAGCGAGCCTTCGGCTGCATCGAAGGCCAACCGCTGCCAGCCGACCTGCGAGCGTGCCGCGGCAAGAGCCTGCGCGGAAGGCAAGCCGGATTCATCCGCCGAGGGCCCGAAGCCCCAGCAGGCGACAAGAGGCCCCACCGTCGGATCGATTGCCCCGCCGCTGGCAGCTGCCCAGCTTGCCCCGCAGCGCATCACCTCGGCGAACTCCTTCGGAAGCACATGGCGCGACCGGGCGGGCGCACGGTTGATCCGGCTGATGTCCGAATCCTGTTCCCAGTGGCTCATCTGCGCGACCACGACGTCCAGCGCGCCCTCGACAGCCGCGCGTACCGCCGCCAGCGGCAGCATCCGCGGGTTGTCGAACCGCAGCGACCATGTGGTGCCCATCGTCCGTCCGGCCAACTGCTGGAGACTGGCAGGGTCGGCGGGGCGAGGGACGGCGGCGTTGGCGTAGCCGCCGGCGCGCCAGGTGCTGAACGAAAGTCCCAAGGGCGCTTGCCGCGTCAGGGCATCACTTCGAGGGTGGCGGCGTAGCTCAGGCGGCGTTCCTTGGCTTGTGGCACGGTGGTCTTGTTGTCCTTGGTGCTGGCGTCGAGCCAGTACATGCCGGCGGCCGGCCAGGTCACGCTGAACTGTCCCTTATCGTCGGTCTTGAGCTTGATTTCCTCGAGCTTGTCTCGGTACTGCGTGTTGCCTGCCGTCACGGTCACTTCGAGGTCTTTCGCGGGCTGGCCGTCGAGGTTGAGCGTGAAGGTGGCTTTCTCGCCCTTGGCCAGGTCGGTCGGGCTGCCGGCGGAGACCAGTTCCAGGCCCTGGCCAACCGGCCTGAGCGCCGAAGGCTTGCCGACGGTCACGAAGGTCTCGATGCGGCCGGACGACTGCGTGATCGTCACTTCCGTTGCATCGGCCGGTACTTCCTTGGCAATGCTCTCGGCCGTGCCGCGTGCGCGCCTGGTCTGGCCGGTGGCCTTGTCCTTCCAGCTCGCGAACGCGCCGGCGTTGACCACTGCGATGCGGTAGGTGCCGGTCTGTGCCACGTTCACGTCGAACACGTTGCGCAGCTTGAGCTTGGCTTCGGCCTCGGGCTTGACGGTGCTGCCGTCGGGCGCGGTGATCTGCAGGCCGTCCAGGCGCAGCGGCGCGTGGTTGGCGACGAACAGGTCGTTCGACACCGCGGCGTCGACCGAAACGGTGTCGGCCTTGGAAAACACGGTGGACGAGGGCAGCAGCCAGGCGTTGTGCGCCTGGGCGAGCGAGGCGATGGCGCTGAGGGCGATGGCGAGGCTGGCGGCGCGCAGTGTGAGGTGGGTCATGTTGGCGAATCCTTGGGTGACGGGCTGGCGATGAAGACGGTAGGGTGGGGCCGCTCAGGGCTTGAGTTCGAGCTTGATCTCGCCCAGCTCTTCCTTGCCGGAAGCGGTCGGCTGCGCGGCGGCGGTCGGCGGCCACTGGAAGGGAATGCTCACGACTTCGCGGCCGCCCACTTCGCGCGCGGCCTCCACCACAAGCTTGTAGGCGCCCGGCGCGAGCTTGGGCATCTGGGCCGAGCCTTCGGTGAAGCTCAACTGATGCTTGCCGGCTGGTTTGGTCGCGCCCGTCACGCCGTCGACCGGCACCGCGAGTTCACGGCCGCCGCGGCGCCACCACTGGCGCAGGTCCTTCAGCCACTTCGTGCCTTCGCCCTCGGGGTTGTTGGTCTTGGTGCGCACGTCGTACCAGACGGCCAGCGTGCCGGCGACCGTGTTGTCGGCGCGTTCGATCCAGGTCGCAACGTAGGGGCGGTGGTACTCGGAGACATTCAGACGCGGAATCTCGATATTGACCGCCAGCCCGGCTGCGAAGGCCGGAGCCGCGAACAGTGCCGACATGGCAAGCGGCGCGAGTGAGTAGCGAACGTGCACGGGAACCTCTTTTTTGTGAAAACGACGGATGGATCAGTGAATGAACAGCAGCGCGAGCAGCACCGGCACCACCAGTCCCATGCCCACCATCGGCCAGGTGAACGGACGGTTGCCGGCGTGCATCTTGAGAATGAACAGGCCGGTGATCGAGAAGACCAGCGCGGCGCCCGCGAAGATGTCGATGAACCAGCTCCAAGCAGCGCCGGTGTTGCGGCCCTTGTGGAGGTCGTTGAAGTAAGAGAGCCAGCCGCGGTCGGTGCGCTCGTATTCGATCTCGCCGTCGGCCAGGTTCAGGCGCAGCCAGGCGTCGCCGCCTGGGCGCGGGAGCGAAAGATAGATTTCGTCGTCGGACCACTCGGCGTCGCGGCCGGCGGTGGCGATGTCCCAGTGCTGTTGGACCCAGGCCTGGAGTTCCAAGGGCAGGGGGGCCTTGCCCTTCTCGGCCTTGGCGGCTGGCAACTGCTTTTCAAGCTGCGCGCGCAAGGCTTCGTCGACCGTGCCGCTGAGCCTGGTGACGGCCGGCTTGGCCTCGATCTGACCGGCGTGATTCAGCGTGAAGCCCGTGACGCTGAACAGGATCATGCCGATCAGGCAGATCGCGGAGCTGACCCAGTGCCATTCATGCAGGGTCTTGAGCCAATAGGCGCGGCGTCGGTTGTCAGGGCGGGCGGCAGTCATCGAAGGCGCGGATTCTATCTGCGCAAATGAGAATGACTGCTAATTGAGGTCGGTTAAGTTACGTAAAGCAATAAAAAACGGGACCGAAGTCCCGTTGGCTGGCAAGCGCGGAAGCCTTGCTTATTCGAGTTCGCCCATCTGCGACTGCAGGTAGTTCTGCAGGCCGACCTTGTCGATCAGGTCGATCTGGGTTTCGAGGAAGTCGATGTGCTCCTCGGTGTCGTCCAGGATCTCCTGCAGCAGATCGCGCGAGACATAGTCGCGCACCGATTCGCAATGCGCGATGCCGTCCTTGATGGTGGCTTGCGCGCCGGTTTCGGCGCCGAGGTCGCAACGCAGCAGCTCCGGCACGTCTTCACCGATGTTCAGCTTGCCTAGGTCCTGCAGGTTCGGCAGGCCGTCGAGCATGAAGATGCGGTCCATCAGCTTGTCGGCGTGCTTCATTTCGCCGATCGATTCCTCGTATTCCTTCTTTGCCAGCTTGTCCAGACCCCAGTGCTTGAGCATGCGGTAGTGGAGGAAATACTGGTTGATTGCGGTCAGCTCGTTTTTGAGCTGCGCCTGCAGATGTTCGATGACCTTGGGGTCGCCCTTCATGACTTTTTCCTTGTTCTGAAAGAGGGGATTGTCAGAGGAGCGGACGCGCGCTTGCAAGCAATCCCATGCTGCGCCGGTCTGCATGCGTGTGATGCTGATACACGTTCGTATTGGTTTACATCCGACGGCGTTTCGCAGCCATCGTGAACATAGCAAGCTCCAATACTTTTAATAGTTACCAACTATTGATTGTGTGCGATTGGTAGTTATACTAATGGCTCGCACTTATCTTTGTCCAACCGCAGCATCTAAGGAATTTCAATGTCCCTGATCAACACCCAAGTCCAGCCCTTCAAGACCCAGGCCTACCTCAACGGCAAGTTCATCGATGTGTCCGACGAGACGCTCAAGGGCAAGTGGTCTGTGCTGATCTTCATGCCGGCGGCGTTCACCTTCAACTGCCCGACCGAAGTCGAAGACGCGGCCGACAACTATCCCGAGTTCCAGAAGCTGGGTGCCGAGGTCTACATCGTGACCACCGACACGCACTTCTCGCACAAGGTCTGGCACGACACCTCGCCGGCCGTCGGCAAGGCCAAGTTCCCGCTGGTGGGCGACCCGACCCACACGCTGACCAACGCTTTCGGCGTGCACATCCCCGAAGAAGGCTTGGCGCTGCGCGGCACCTTCGTGATCAACCCTGAAGGCATCATCAAGACGGCCGAAGTGCACTCCAACGAAATCGCCCGCGACGTCAAGGAAACCCTGCGCAAGCTCAAGGCAGCCGTATACACCGCCGCCCACCCGAACGAAGTGTGCCCGGCCAAGTGGAACGAAGGCGACAAGACGATCGCTCCGTCGTTCGACCTCGTCGGCAAGATCTAAGCATCCCGGTGCGAAAGCCCGGGCGCTCACGAGGCCCCGGGCTTTTTTGTCCCCCAGTTGATAGTTTCCAGTTATCGAAAGAGAGTTCCTCATGCTCGACGCAAACACCAAAGCCCAATTGAAGAGTTACCTCGAACGCGCCACGCAGCCGATCGAGATCGTCGCCTCGCTCGACGACAGCAAGGCCTCGGGCGAAGTGTTGTCGCTGCTGAAGGACGTGGCTGATGTGTCCCCGCTGGTCAAGCTGACCGAGAGCCGCGACGACAACCACCGCAAGCCCTCGTTCTCCATCAACCGCCCGAGCGAAAACCACGGCCCGCGCTTTGCCGGCCTGCCCATGGGCCATGAATTCACGTCGCTGATCCTTGCGCTGCTGCAGATCGGCGGCTATCCCCCGAAGGTCGAGCAGGCCGTGCTCGACCAGATCAAGGCGCTCGACGGCGACTTCGAGTTCGAAATCTACGTTTCGCTCACCTGCCACAACTGCCCCGACGTGGTCCAGGCGCTGAACCTGATGGCAGTGCAGAACCCGCGCATCCGCGCCACCATGATCGAAGGCGGCACCTTCCAGGAAGAAGTCAAGGAACGCCAGATCATGGCCGTGCCGACCGTGTTCCTGAACGGCACCGAGTTCGGCCAGGGGCGCATGAGCCTGGAAGAAATCCTCGCCAAGATCGACAACAGCGGCGTCGAGCGCGAAGCGAAGAAGATCGCAGGCAAGGAGGCATTCGACGTGCTGATCGTCGGTGGCGGCCCGGCCGGCGCCGCGGCAGCCGTGTATGCCGCGCGCAAGGGTATTCGCACCGGCGTGGCCTCGGAGCGCTTCGGCGGCCAGGTGCTCGACACCATGGGCATCGAGAACTTCATCTCGATCAAGGAAACCGAAGGACCGAAGTTCGCCCACGCCCTCGAGGAGCATGTGCGCGACTACGAGGTCGACATCATGAACCTGCAGCGTGCCAAGGCACTGGTGCCGGGCAACGACCTCATCGAGGTGCAGCTCGAAAGCGGCGCCTCGCTCAAGAGCAAGACCGTGATCATTTCGACCGGCGCGCGCTGGCGCAACATCAACGTGCCCGGCGAGCACGAGTTCAAGAACAAGGGCGTGGCCTACTGCCCGCACTGCGACGGCCCGCTGTTCAAGGGCAAGCGCGTCGCGGTCATCGGTGGCGGCAACTCGGGCGTCGAAGCGGCGATCGACCTGGCCGGCATCGTGGGCCATGTCACGCTGATCGAGTTCGACACGCAACTGCGCGCCGACGCCGTTCTGCAGCGCAAGCTCAAGAGCCTGAACAACGTCGACATCTTCACCAACGCGCAGACCACCGAGATCACCGGCGACCAGAAGGTCAACGGCCTGGTCTTCAAGGACCGTGCGACGGGCGAACTGAAGACGGTTGAGCTCGAAGGCGTGTTCATCCAGATCGGCCTGGTGCCCAACACCGACTGGCTCAAGGGCACGGTCGAGCTGTCGAAGCACGGCGAAATCATCGTCGACGCACGCGGCCAGACCTCGGTGCCGGGCGTGTTCGCGGCGGGCGACGCCACCACCGTGCCGTTCAAGCAGATCATCATCGCGGCGGGCGACGGCGCGAAGGCGGCGCTGGGCGCGTTCGATCACCTGATTCGCACATCGGCTCCTGCCTGAGGGCGCGTCGGTCGAGCCAGCCATGAAAAAGCGCCCGCCAGCCGGGCGCTTTTTGCTATCCAGAAGACAGCGGAATCAGTACGTCAGCCGCTCGGGCCGCAGTTCCTGCAGGATCGTCGTCGCGATTTCCTCGATCGACTTGGTGGTGGTCGACAGCCATCGGATGCCGGCGCGCCGCATCATCGCCTCGGCCTCGCTCACCTCGTGGCGGCAGTTCTCGAGGCTGGCGTAGCGGGAGTTCGGCCGGCGCTCGTTGCGGATCTCGCTGAGCCGGTCGGGCTGGATGGTCAGTCCAAAAATCTTCTTGCGGTGCGGCGTCAGCGCCGGCGGCAGCTGTCGGCGGTCGAAGTCTTCCGGAATCAGCGGATAGTTGGCCGCCTTCAGGCCGTGCTGCATCGCCAGGTAGAGGGAGGTAGGCGTCTTGCCGCTGCGGCTCACGCCCACCAGGATCACGTCGGCGCCCTCGAGGTCGCGGTTGCTCTGGCCGTCGTCGTGCTGCAGGCTGAAATCGATCGCGGCGATCCGGTCGTTGTATTCCTTGCTCTTGCTGACGTCGCTGAAGCGGCCGATGCGGTGGTTGGATTTCACGCCCAGCTCTATTTCCAGCGGCCGCACGAAGGTACCGAACATGTCCAGCAGCATGCCCTTGCAGCCGGTTTCGATCACTTCCAGCACGTCCATGTTGGCCAGCGTGGTGAAGACGATGGGGCGCACGCCCTCGAGTTCGGCGGTGTGGTTGATCTGCCGCACTGCCTGGTGGGCCTTGTCGACCGTGTCGGTGAAAGGCAGCCGGACGTGGCGCGGTTTCATCTCGAACTGGGCCAGAACGGCGTTGCCGAAGGTCTCCGCGGTAATACCGGTGCCGTCGGAAATGAAGAAAACTGTGCGTGAATGCGTGGTCATGCGGCCTTGTCCTGCGGCGCGGGCAACCTCGCCACGCCTACAATCCGGGCCATTATCGGGAATCCGCTTCCCGGCCCCAATTCTTTCCATGCACACCGCGCCCGCACCCAAAGCAACGACAACGATCGTGCCGCGCCGTCTGCATGCGGCACCGGTTTCAACTTCTGGAGCTCCCCCATGTCTGCACTTTTCGACGCGACCGCCCTGGTCGTACCGTTTGAAAACCTGAGAATGACCGACGTCGAGGCGGTTGGCGGCAAGAACGCCAGCCTCGGCGAAATGATCTCGCAGCTGCCGCAGGGCGTGCGGGTGCCGACCGGTTTCGCGACCACGGCGCACGCATTCCGCCAGTTCCTGGCCCACGACGGCCTGGCCGACAAGATCAGCAAGCGCCTGGCCGCCCTGGACACCGAAGACGTGCGCGCACTGGCCGCCGCCGGCGCCGAGATCCGCGCCATGGTCGAGGCCCAGCCGTTCCCGGCCGACCTGCAGAAAGCCATCGGCGAAGCCTTTGCCACGCTGAGCGCTGGCAACCCGGCCGCGTCGTTCGCCGTGCGTTCCTCCGCCACCGCGGAAGACCTGCCCGACGCCTCGTTCGCCGGCCAGCAAGAGACTTTCCTGAACGTGGTCGGCATCGACGACGTGCTGCACAAGATGAAGGAGGTCTTCGCCTCCCTCTACAACGACCGCGCCATCAGCTACCGCGTGCACAAGGGCTTCGAGCACGACGTGGTCGCGCTGTCGGCCGGCGTGCAGCGCATGGTGCGCTCCGACCTCGGCGCCGCCGGCGTCATGTTCACCATCGACACCGAATCGGGCTTCGAAGACGTGGTGTTCATCACCTCCAGCTACGGCCTGGGCGAAACGGTGGTGCAGGGCGCCGTGAACCCCGACGAGTTCTACGTGCACAAGCCGACGCTCAAGGCCGGCAAGAAGGCCGTGATCCGCCGCAACCTCGGCTCCAAGCTGATCCAGATGGAGTTCGCGACGCCCGAAGAGAAAAAGGCGAGCGGCAAGCTGGTGAAGACCACCGACGTCAAGGCCGAGCAGCGCAACCGCTACTCGCTGAGCGACGCCGACGTCGAGCAACTGGCCAGGTATGCGCTGGTCATCGAGGAGCACTACGGCCGCCCGATGGACATCGAGTGGGGCAAGGACGGCACCGACGGCCACCTCTACATCCTGCAGGCACGCCCCGAGACGGTGAAGAGCCAGCAGCAGGGCAAGGCCGAGCAGCGCTACAAGCTGCTGGGCAAGGGCGCAGTGCTGGCCGAAGGCCGCGCCATCGGCCAGAAGATCGGCACCGGCCCCGTGCGGCTGGTGCACAACATCAGCGAAATGGACAAGGTGCAGGCCGGCGACGTGCTCGTCACCGACATGACCGATCCCAACTGGGAGCCGGTGATGAAGCGCGCCGCCGCCATCGTCACCAACCGTGGCGGGCGTACCTGCCACGCGGCCATCATCGCGCGTGAACTCGGCATTCCGGCCGTTGTCGGCTGTGGCGACGCCACCGACCTGCTGAAAGACGGCACCCTGGTGACCGTGAGCTGCGCCGAGGGCGACACCGGCTTCATTTACGACGGCCTGCTCGAGACCGAAGTGACCGAAGTGCAGCGCGGCGTGATGCCCGAGATCGATCTCAAGATCATGATGAACGTGGGCAACCCGCAGCTCGCCTTCGACTTCGCGCAGTTGCCGAACCACGGCGTGGGCCTGGCCCGCCTGGAGTTCATCATCAACAACAACATCGGCGTGCACCCGAAGGCGATCCTCGACTATCCGAACGTCGACAACGACCTGAAGAAGGCCGTCGAGTCGGTGGCCCGCGGCCATGCCTCGCCGCGCGCGTTCTACGTCGACAAGGTGGCCGAAGGCATCGCGACCATCGCGGCGGCGTTCTGGCCCAAGCCCGTCATCGTGCGCCTGTCCGACTTCAAGTCGAACGAATACCGCAAGCTGATCGGCGGCAGCCGCTACGAGCCGGAAGAAGAAAACCCGATGCTGGGTTTCCGCGGCGCAGCGCGCTACCTGAGCGCCGATTTCGGCGAAGCCTTCGCCATGGAGTGCGAGGCGCTGAAGCGTGTGCGCAACGACATGGGCCTGACCAACGTGCAGATCATGGTGCCCTTCGTGCGCACGCTGGGCCAGGCAGAGCGCGTGACCGGCCTGCTCGGCGAGCACGGCCTGAAGCGCGGCGAGAACGAGCTCAAGCTGATCATGATGTGCGAGGTGCCCAGCAACGCCATCCTGGCCGATGAGTTCCTGCAGTTCTTCGACGGCTTCTCGATCGGCTCGAACGACCTGACCCAGCTCACCCTGGGCCTGGACCGCGACTCGGGCCTCGAACTGCTGGCCGCCGACTTCGACGAGCGCGACCCGGCCGTCAAGGCCATGCTGAGCCGCGCCATCAAGGCCTGCAAGGCGCAGGGCAAGTACGTCGGCATCTGCGGCCAGGGCCCCAGCGATCACCCCGACTTCGCGCTGTGGCTGGCGGAGCAGGGCATCGAGTCGATCTCGCTGAACCCCGACAGCGTGATCGACACCTGGCAGCAGCTCGCCAAGCGCTGAAGCCTGTGGATTGCGGAAATCCCCCATGGGGGATTCCCGCGTCACCGGCCTGTTTTTGAAACAAATTGCGTATTTGCTGCCAGACTTGAGGGAACTCACGGGCGCATCCCGGAACGGGGAACACCATGATTCTTCTCAAGACCGAAGCGGGCCACCAGGCCCTCAAAGACCGCTCGGTCCCGCTGTCGCCGCGCCAGCGCTCGGCGTTCATCCTGTTCGACGGCAAGCGGTCGGTCGATGACGTGCTGGCCGCGGGCATGGGCATTTCGCGGGAGGACATCGATCAGATGATCTCGCTCGGCGTGCTGGAGCCCTTGGGCGGCAAGGCCGCGCAGCCTGTTGCCGCGGGCCCGGCCCCTGCCGAGGAGCCGAAGCCGGCCGCCAGCGGCTCCGGCCGCAGCAAGCAGCAGCGCTACAAGGACGCCTATCCCATCGCCACCCAGCTCACCGGCAGCCTGGGCCTGATGGGCTTCCGGCTCAACCTCCAGGTCGAGGGCACGACCAGCTATGACGACCTGGTGGCGCTGGCGCCGAAGATCCGTGCCGCGGTCGGCCCGGAGAAGGCCGCCGCCCTGGACAAGGCCCTGGGCGAATGAGCCGCCTTGCCGGGGTGCGGATTACAGGGCTATAATCGCCGGCTTTGCCTTGCCACACTGCGCCCGACGCTGCAGGTGGCTTTTCCTCTTCTTCGGAAGAATCCACAAGGAGTGCCATGCGTCACTACGAAATCATTTTGCTGATCCACCCGGATCAGAGCGAACAAGTTCCGGCCATGCTGGAGCGCTACAAGGGCCTGATCACGGCCGGCGGCGGCAATGTCCACCGCGTTGAAGACTGGGGCCGCCGTCAGCTGGCTTACCAGATCAACAAGCTCAACAAGGCGCACTACCTGTGCGTCAACATCGAAGCTGAACAAGCCGTGATGGCCGAACTGGAACACGCGTTCAAGTTCAACGACGCCGTGCTGCGCCACCTGACCGTCCAGAAGAAGAAGGCCGAAACCGGTCCTTCGTCGATGATGAAGACGGTCGAGCGCGAAGAGGCCCGCAAGGCCCAGCAGGCCGAGTACGCCGCCAACAACAACTGATGGTGTGACTGCTGCCGCTGCGGCAACCGGGGTCAACCAGCTTCTGCTGTCCGCCTCCGTTGCCGAACTCGGAGCCTTGCGATTCACGCCGGCCGGCTTGCCCGCCATCGACCTGAAGCTCGAACACGAGTCGACGCTCCAGGAAGAGGGCAAGCCCCGGCAGGTCAAGACGGCCCTCAAAGCCGTGGCCTTCGGCGCAATCGCCGAACGGCTCGCAAAGCAGTCGATGGGGAGCCGCTGGCGTTTTCAGGGCTTTCTCGCGACACCGGGCAACGGCAAGCATCCAGTCCTGCATATCCAGGATTTTCAGCAAGATTAATTTTCGAAAAGAGGTCCTCAAATGGCCACGTTCAAGAAATTCAACAAAGACAAGCGCCCGAAGCGCAACACCCAGTCGCTGCTGTTCAAGCGCAAGCGCTTCTGCCGCTTCACCGTCGCTGGCGTCGAAGAAATCGACTACAAGGACATCGACACGCTGCGTGACTTCATCAGCGAAAACGGCAAGATCATCCCCGCCCGCCTGACCGGCACGCGCGCGATCTACCAACGCCAGCTGAACACCGCCATCAAGCGCGCGCGCTTCCTGGCCATGGTGCCGTACAGCGACCAGCACCGCGTCTAAGGAGTCGAGAACATGCAAATCATTCTTCTGGACAAGGTTGTCAACGTCGGTGCCCTGGGCGATATCGTCAAGGTCAAGGACGGCTACGCTCGCAACTTCCTGATCCCGACGGGCCTGGCCCGCCGTGCCACCGCCGCCAACAAGGCCGAATTCGAAGCCAAGCGCGCCGAACTCGAAAAGGCTGCGGCCGCCAAGCTGGCCGAATCGCAAGCTCAAGGCGAAAAGCTCGGTGGCACGACCATCAAGCTGACGCAAAAGGCTGGCGTCGACGGCCGTCTGTTCGGCTCGGTCACCAACGGCGACATCGCCGAAGAGCTGGGCAAGCAAGGCTACAAGGTTGTCAAGTCGCAGGTTCGCCTGCCCAACGGCCCGATCAAGGTCGTCGGCGACAGCACCGTGAGCGTTGCCCTGCACACCGACGTGGTGGTTGACATCACCGTGACGGTCTACGGCGAAACCGCCTGATCGCTCACAGCGCCTTGTGCGCTGCAGCAGAAGCCGCCTTCGGGCGGCTTTTCTTTTTTCGCGCACGTGTTTTCCAGCGCATTGCACTGGAAGATCACCGTTTATTCACAACCTTGTCCACACACGCATCGGCGTGCGCGGCTTAGCATGCAGGGTTGCAAGGGAAGTCCATGTCCGCCGTTTTTTCCTATGCCGACAATGACCCGTCGGCCGACCGCCAGATCGCCCAACTGCGCATTCCGCCTCATTCCATCGAGGCCGAATCGAGCGTGCTCGGCGGGCTGCTGCTCGACAACGGGGCTTGGGACCGCATGGGCGACCTGCTGGTCGACGGCGACTTCTACCGGCACGAACACAAGCTGATCTATGCCGCCATCGGCGGGCTGATCAACGCCAGCAAGCCGGCCGACGTGATCACGGTCTACGAGCAGCTGCAGAACCTCGGCAAGGCCGACGAGATCGGCGGGCTGGTCTACCTGAACTCGCTCGCGCAGTACGTGCCAAGCGCGAGCAACATCCGGCGCTATGCGGAGATCGTGCGCGAGCGCTCGATCCTGCGAAAACTGGTGTCCGCCAGCGACGAGATCGCGACGCAGGCCTTCAACCCGCAGGGCAAGCCGGTCGACAAGATCCTGGACGAGGCAGAGCAGAAGATCTTCAACATCGGCGAAGAAGGCACGCGGATGAAGCAGGGCTTCCAGAGCATGGATGCCCTGGTGGTCGAACTGCTCGACCGCGTGACCGAGATGGCCGAGAACCCGAACGACATCACGGGCATCCGCACCGGCTTCCACGACTTCGACAAGATGACCTCGGGCCTGCAGCCCGGCGACATGATCGTGCTGGCCGCGCGTCCGTCGATGGGCAAGACCTCGCTCGCCATCAACATCGCCGAGCACGTGGCGCTCGACGAAGGCCTGCCGGTGGCCGTGTTCTCGATGGAAATGGGCGCCTCCCAGCTCGCGGTGCGTATCGTCGGCTCCATCGGCCGCATCGACCAGGGCCATCTGCGCACCGGCAAGCTCAGCGACGAGGAGTGGCCGCGCCTGACCGAGGCCATCGAGAAGCTGCGCACGGTGTCGCTGCACATCGACGAGACGCCGGGCCTCTCGACCAGCGAACTGCGCGCCAATGCGCGGCGGCTGGCGCGCCAGTACGGAAGGCTCGGCCTGATCGTGGTCGACTACCTGCAGCTGATGTCGACCAGCAGCTCCGACGAGAACCGGGCCACCGCCGTGGGCGAAATCTCGCGGGGCCTGAAGATGCTGGCCAAGGAACTGAAGTGCCCGGTGATCGCGCTGTCGCAGCTCAGCCGCGGCGTCGAGAGCCGCACCGACAAGCGCCCCATGATGAGCGACTTGCGCGAATCCGGCGCGATCGAGCAGGACGCGGACATCATCATGTTCATCTACCGCGACGACTACTACGACAAGAACAGCAAGGAGCCGGGCGTGGCCGAGGTGATCATCAGCAAGCACCGCAACGGCCCCACGGGCACCGTCAAGCTGGCCTTCCTGAAGCCGCTCACCAAGTTCGAGAACCTGGCCGGCTACAGCAACAACGAGCAGTACTGAGCGGGCCTACTTGATCGGCACGATCTGCCCCTGCACCTTCTCGACCTTGAAGGTGCGAAGCAGGTCGGCCAGCGTCTTGCCGGGCTCGTCGCGAAAACGATCGGGCAGCATGTCGATCGTGTCCATGCGGTCCAGCCGGAAGCCGCGGAAGTCGTCGCGCAGTTCGCACCACGCCGACAGCGTCCACACCTTGCCCCAGTAGAAGCAGCCCAGCGGCCGCACCGTGCGTTCGCTGGCGTCGCCCGACACGTCGCGGTAGGCCAGCCGCAGCTTGTTGCGCGACTGCACGGCCTCGCGCAGCGTCTGCAGCCGCGCACGCAGGGCGGGTTCCAGGCCCATGGCGGGAGCGTAGAGCGCCAGCGCCTCGGCCGACACCCGCGCCGCCGCCGGCAGCACCGACAGGATCTTGCCGAGGCCGGTCTCGATGTCGCGTGCGAGCGCCGGATCGACCCAGCTCTGCGCCATCCGCGCGGCAGCCACCAGGGCCGACGCCTCGTCCTGCGTGAACATCAGCGGCGGCAGCTCGAAGCCCATGCCCAGCCGGTAGCCCATGCCGGCCTCGCCTTCGATGGGCACGCCCTGGTGCTGCAGGTCGGCCACGTCGCGGTACACCGTTCGCTCCGACACCTCGAGCCGCAGCGCCAGGAACGCGGCCGTGGTGAGGCGCCGCCCGCGGATGAGCTGCACGATCTGGAAGAGGCGGTCGGCGCGGCGCATCGGCTTGTTCCGTTCAGCTCTTTCCGGGGCTCAGGCAACGCCGATGTGGATCGCCACCTTGTCCGGTCCTTCGTAGGCCTCGAAATCGCTGCGGCAACTGCGTGTGACCTCCGGGTGCGCCTCGAAGTATTGCCAGATGCGTTGCCAGGCGGCGATCACCATGTGCGGCATCTCGCCCTGGCCGGAGAAGACGAGATAGTCGCCGGCTTCGACGGAAATGCTGCCTTGCCCATTCGAGACGGCGACACCGGCGGTCACGTCGAACGCGCCATCGGCGTCCGACTCGTAGCCCGAGTAGACGCCGAAGATGCGGGTGTCCGCCGTCCGGTTCGGTGTCGACGCGTAAGTCTCTTCGCCGAAGAAGCGTCCCCACAGCGCGCCGAGGCGCGCAGTGGCCGGCGTGCTCTCTTCGCGGTTGGTGGTGCGCACGGCGATGCCCGAAACGCGAAAGGCGTCGACGTGCTGGCGGATGGGTTCCATGTTTCTTCTTCTCCTCAAAACGATAGTGTCTTCGCTTCCGCCTTCATGGCCTGGGCGATCAGCCGCATGTCGTCATCGTTGACCTCGAACATGCCGAAGCGGAATTTGTAGCCCCACTGCCTGGGGTTCTCGATGAATGCGAGCCGTTCGATCAACGGCGCGATGGGCGCTTCATGCGACGTGGCATATGCCACGTCGCGGCGCCACGGCACGAAGCCGTTGCCCATGTCGAACTCGTACGGCCCGCCCGACTGCACGATGCCGATCGCGACGAAGCTCTGCAGCCTGTCGGTGCCGCCGAACACCGTGGCCGGCGAATAGTAGGCCACGCGGTCTCCGGGCGACAGCCGCTTGAGCGGCGCATGCTTGCCGTGGCCCACCTGCATGAAGCCGGTGGGCCGGTGGTCGCGGCCACGCCGGGCATGCTCGGCGCTGGCCACCGCGATCCAGTTTCGCTGCGTCATGGTGGTTCAGTCCGGTGCGTGCAGGCCGACTTCGTTGCCTTCGGTGTCGCGCATGTAGGCGATGAAACCCATGCCCGGAGGCAGCGCGGACTTGGCCCCCACGATCTGTCCGCCAGCCGCCTCGACGCGTGCCAGCACGGCGTCGATGCCGGGCGTGCAGTCGAGGTAGATGCGGATTCCGGTGCCGGCACGTGCGCTGCCGCTCGCGCCGGCTTGCAGGGCGCCGCCCGTGGCGGGCTTGTCGTGGGGGAACACGGCCAGCGTGTCGGCGCCGAAGGTCTCGCGACGCAGCTTGCGGCCCAGTACGGTCTCGTAGAAGGCCTGGGCGCGGTCCATGTCGGCGACCGGGATCTCGAACCAGCTGATGGCGTTTTGCATTTGGAGGGCTCTCTTTCGTGTGTTGTTGAGGAGCCCCGATGGTGCTGGCGGGCTACTGACAGCGTCTTGTCAGTAGCCTGTCGGCAGGTCGAAAAAAAGCCCGCGCATGCTCCGGGGAGCATGCGCGGGCCCTGTGCGGGACGAAGCGAAGGCTAGAGCACGTCGCTCGCGAAATCGGCCAGCCGCGAGCGTTCGCCGCGCGCCAGCGTGATGTGCCCGCCGTGCGGCCAGCCCTTGAACTTGTCGACCGCGAAGGTCAGGCCGGAGGAGCCTTCCGTGAGGTACGGCGTGTCGATCTGCGCGAGGTTGCCCATGCAGATGATCTTGGTGCCGGGGCCTGCGCGCGTGATCAGCGTCTTCATCTGCTTGGGCGTCAGGTTCTGCGCCTCGTCGATGATCACGTACTTGTTCAGGAAGGTGCGCCCGCGCATGAAGTTCATGCTCTTGACCTTGATGCGGCTGCGGATCAGCTCGTTGGTGGCCGCGCGGCCCCACTCGCCGGCACCGCCGCCGTCGCCCTTGGCCAGGAACTCGAGGTTGTCGTCGAGCGCGCCCATCCAGGGGCCCATCTTTTCTTCCTCGGTGCCGGGCAGGAAGCCGATGTCTTCGCCCACGCTCACGGTGGCGCGGGTCATGATGATCTCGGTGTAGCGGCGGTCGTCCAGCACCTGCGTGAGGCCGGAGGCCAGCGCCATCAGGGTCTTGCCGGTGCCGGCGGTGCCGGTCAGCGTGACGAAGTCGATCTCCGGGTCCATCAGCAGGTTCATCGCGAAGTTCTGCTCGCGGTTGCGGGTGTTCACGCCCCACACGGCGTTCTTGCCCGAGCTGTAGTCCTTGAGCGTCTTCAGCACCGCGGTCTTGTCGCGGATTTCGGTGACGCGCGCGTACATGCTCGGCTCGCCCGGCGCTTCGAAGAAGACGAACTGGTTGATGTACAGGTTGGGCACCAGCGGACCGCTGATCCGGTAGAAGGTGTTGCTGCCGCTCTGCCAGCTTTCGACCGTCTTGCTCTGGCGGGTCCAGAAGTCGGGCGGCAGGGCCAGCGAGCCGGCGTAGAGCAGGTCGCCGTCTTCCAGCGTCTTGTCGTTCTGGTAGTCGTCGGCGGCCAGGCCGAGCGCGCGCGCCTTGACGCGCATGTTGATGTCCTTCGACACCAGCACGACCTCTTGCTTCGGCTTGCCTGGCTTGTCGGTGGCGTACTCGTCGCGCAGCGCCTGCACCACGCCGAGGATCTGGTTGTCCGCCTTGCCCTGGGGCAGGCTGATCGGCAGCGAGTAGTCCAGCGGGGCGGTCTGGAAGAACAGCCGGCCGCCGGCTTCGCGGTGGCCGGTGGTGTCGAGCTTCAGGCCCTTGTCGATGTCGGCATCCTGCGCAGCGGCCAGCGCGTCGAGCGTGCGGCTGGTCTGGCGGCCGTTGCGGGCGACTTCGGTGGTGCCTTTCTTGTGGCCGTCGAGCTCCTCCAGCACGATCATCGGCAGGAAGATGTCGTGCTCCTCGAAGCGGAACAGGCACATCGGGTCGTGCAGCAGCACGTTGGTGTCGAGCACGAAGAGCTTGGCGGGGCCGGCGGACTTGCTGCGCTTGGGGCGGGCGGGAGTCTGCGGCGCCGAGGCGACAGGTGCCGGGGCGGCGGCCGGTGCGGTCGGCTGCACCTTCGTCTCGACCTGTATGAGGGCTTGCGGCTGGGGCGCGCTCACGGGCGCCGGTGCGGTCGCGGGAGTGGCAGCGGGCGCGCCCTTTGCCTTGGTCCGGCGCGCCGGGCGAGTGGCGGCGGATGCGCCGCCGGCACCGTCGGCGCCGATGCTGTCGAACAGTTCCAGCGGTTGCGGCGTGCGTGCGGGCGCCTCATCGGCGCGCTGGTCGGTAGCGCGGCGCGAGCCCCGGTGCGAGGAACGGGCGGGCGCGTCGATTGCGTCCGGCGAGAGCAATGCGGCGCGTTTCGTGGGGGCGGGGGGCAATGGCATGTGTCAGGTCGCTCGCAGGAAGTGGGAACCAGAAAACGAAAAAGCCGCCTGAAGACCAAGGCGGCTTTGTTCGGAGGATGCGGTCGTGGAGCTCAACGGCATGAGGCCATTATGCACACCGCAAATGAAGCACCGGGGGCTCTTTTGCGCGTGGCGTTGGGCATTTCCCACGCCACGCCGCCAGGGCGCCCTGCGGTGATCAGGCCGCCTTCTTGAGCGCCTTGACCGCCTTGAGCACGTCGTCGACGTGCCCCGGAACCTTGAGCCCGCGCCATTCGGCCTTCAGGATGCCGTCGGCGCCGATCAGGAAGGTGCTGCGCTCGATGCCCTTGACCTTCTTGCCGTACATGATCTTGTTCTTGACCACGCCGAACATGTGGCACATCTTTTCTTCGGTGTCGGCGATGAGCTCGAAGGGGAGTTCGAGCTTGGCCTTGAATTCGTCGTGCGACTTCATGTTGTCGCGGGACACGCCGAAGACCGTGGCACCGGCTTTTTCGAAGTCTTTGTAGCGGTCGCGAAACTGCATCGCTTCGGTAGTACAACCCGGAGTGTTATCTTTCGGGTAAAAATACATGACCAGCACGTGGCCGAGATGCGAGGTATTCGAGACCTTGAGGCCGCCCGTGGCGTTGGCGTCGAATTCAGGAATGGGTTTGTTGACAACGATCGCCATGAAACTTGTTTTCTCCGTTAGATTCCGTTCTTCGAGCCCTCTCAGCCTTTTTCGGGGCTCGCTCGATGAATGGAGGATTGGTCGTTGCTAACTTTGGGGTAGCTGGCCTGTTCGCAACCTAGTATTTTACCCCGAAAACGCCTCTATCAGCCACCCGCCGGGCTCTCGACCAGCAGCGCGGCGATTACGTGGCGGCCTTCCCCGGCCAGGATGTTGTAGGTCCGGCAGGCGGCGGCCGTGTCCATGGTCTCGACCCCGGTGCGCTGCGCCATGAGGGGCTTCAGCCATGCCGGCTGGGGAAAGCGGATGCGGTTTCCGCTGCCGAAGATGATCAGTTCCGCGCCCAGCGCGGTCAGTTGCGCGAAATGCTCCGGCCCGAGCTGGTCGAAGCTGGCGCAGTTCCATTCGAAGCGCTCGCCGCGCGAGCCGACGACCACGCTGCCTTCGACTTTTTCGTTGTTGATTGCAATCCAGCCGGGGCCGTGCGCGGTGAGGGACTGGGCGTCTGATTTGTCGGGCTGGAGCTTCATCTGGGCACTGGGAACTGTGGTCAAATTATAGGTTTTCCCTGGTGCCAGAGGGCCTGCAAGGGCTTTCGCGAGCGAACCTCGCCGGCCTGTATCTCCGAGTAACAAACCCGTCTCAACCCGTTAATCCGCGCCCGGGAGGGCCCTTTGAAGCAGCTCAAGAAATCGGCCAAGCTGGCCAACGTCCTCTACGACATCCGCGGTCCCATCATGGATGCCGCCAAGCAGATGGAAGAGGACGGCCAGAAGATCATCAAGCTCAACATCGGCAACCTGGCCGTGTTCGGCTTCGACGCGCCCGAGGAAATCCAGCAGGACATGATCCGCAACCTGCCGACCTCGGCGGGCTATTCGGACAGCAAGGGTGTCTTCGCCGCGCGCAAGGCCGTGATGCACGAGACGCAGAAGCAGGGTGTCGTGGGCGTCACCCTCGACGACATCTACCTCGGCAACGGCGCCAGCGAGCTGATCGCCATGTCCACCAACGCGCTGCTCAACGACGGCGACGAGCTGCTCCTGCCTGCCCCCGACTATCCGCTGTGGACCGCTTCCACGAGCCTGTCCGGCGGCACCCCGGTGCACTACCTGTGCGACGAGGCCAACGGCTGGATGCCCAACCTGGACGACATCCGCGCCAAGATCACGCCGCGCACCAAGGGCATCGTGGTCATCAATCCGAACAACCCGACCGGCGCCCTGTATTCCGACGACCTGCTCAAGAGCATCGTGGCCATCGCGCGCGAGCACGACCTCGTGATCTTCGCCGACGAGGTCTACGACAAGGTGCTCTACGACGGCGTCAAGCACACCGCCATCGCGAGCCTGTCGACGGACGTGCTCACGCTGACCTTCAATTCGCTCTCCAAGAGCTACCGCTCGTGCGGCTACCGCGCCGGCTGGCTCGCGGTGTCGGGCAACAAGCGCGCCGCGCAGGACTACATCGAGGGCCTGAACATGCTCTCGAACATGCGCCTGTGCGCCAACGTGCCGGGCCAATGGGCCATCCAGACGGCGCTGGGCGGCTACCAGAGCATCAACGACCTCGTGTGCGAAGGCGGGCGCCTGCGCCGCCAGCGCGACCTGGCCTACGAGCTGATCACCGCCATTCCCGGCGTGAGCTGCGTCAAGCCGAGCGCCGCGCTCTACATGTTTCCCAAGCTCGACCCCGCGGTCTACCCGATCGAGGACGACCGCCAGTTCTTCCTCGAGCTGCTGAAGGAAACCCGCGTGATGCTGGTGCAGGGCACCGGCTTCAACTGGGCCACGCCAGACCATTTCCGCATCGTGTTCCTGCCCCACGAGGACGACCTGCGCGAAGCCATCAACCGCATCGCCAAGTTCCTGGAGCAGTACCGCCTGCGCCGCAAGACGGGCTCATGAACCTCGCCCGTGTCGCCGTGGCGCTGTCGCTGGTCGCGCTGTCCGTTGGCGCCGCCGGCAAGGAACCGGTTGCGTTCTCGCACAACGACTGGGAGCTGGCCTGCGACAACACGCTGACCTGCCGGGCCGCCGGCTACCAGGCGGACAGCGGCGGCAGCGAGCCGGTGTCGATGCTCGTCGCCCGCAAGGCCGGCCCCGGCACGCCGATCGACATCCAGCTCCAGATCGGCGACGCCGACGGCGTCAAGGGCACGCTGCGCTTCAAGGTCGGCAAGGCCACGGTCTCGGGTCTCGAGGCGGGAACCGCCAGCTTCGACGACAGCCAGGTCCGTTCCGTGCTGCCCGAACTCCTCAAGGGCGACGAAGCCCAGGTCACGGCCGGCGGCGGCAAGAAGTGGGTTCTTTCGCTCTCCGGCCTCAACGCCGTGCTGCTGAAGATGGACGAGGCGCAGGGCCGCGTGGGCACGCCGGGTGCGCTGGTGCGCAAGGGCAGCAGGCCCGAATCGTCGGCGCTGCAGCCTGTGCCCATGCCCGTCGTCAACGTGCCGAGGCCGCCGAAGGCGCGTCCCGGCGATGCCGCCCTGGCCGCGCGCATCTTCCCCTCGCTCGACCTGAAAGACGCGCTCGAGCAGTGCAACAACCAGGAACAGGTCAACGCCAAGTCGGTGGAAGTCCACCGCCTGAACGACCGCAAGGTGCTGCTGGCCCTGGGCTGCGGCGTGGGGGCGTACAACTACACCACGCTGCTCTGGATTGCCGGCGACAAGCCGCCTTATGCGCCCGTGTCCCTCGAGGCGAGCGGCGAGTTCGACGAAAAGGACGCCAGCGTCACCTCTTCCATGAAGGGGCGCGGCATCGGCGACTGCTGGTCGGCCGAGACCTGGAATTTCAACGGCAAGGACTTCGTGCGCACCGGCGCGACGGGCGACGGCATGTGCCGTGGCTTCGCCGGTGGTGCCTGGAGCTTGCCCCGCTACGTCAGCCGCGTCGTCGTGACCGAGCCGGCCGCCACCCCATCCAAACCATGAACGCGACTCTCCCAATGAAATCCATCCAAGTAGGCCTGCTCGGCGCAGGCACGGTCGGCAGCGGCACCTTCAAGGTGCTCCAGCGCAACCAGGAAGAAATCAAGCGCCGTGCCGGCCGCGGCATCGAGATCACCATGGTGGCCGACCTCGACACCGCCCGCGCCCGCGAAGTGGCCGGCGAAGGCGTGAAAGTGGTTGCCGATGCGCGCGAAATCATCGCCAACCCCGACATCGACATCGTCATCGAGCTGATCGGCGGCTACGGCATCGCGAAGCAGCTGGTGCTCGAAGCCATCGCGGCCGGCAAGCACGTGGTCACTGCCAACAAGGCGCTGCTCGCGGTGCACGGCACCGAGATCTTCGCGGCCGCGCACGCCAAGGGCGTGATGGTGGCCTTCGAGGCCGCGGTGGCCGGCGGCATCCCGATCATCAAGGCGCTGCGCGAAGGCCTCACGGCCAACAGCATCCAGTGGCTGGCCGGCATCATCAACGGCACCACCAACTTCATCCTGTCCGAGATGCGCGACAAGGGCCTGGACTTCGCGACCGTGCTCAAGGAAGCGCAGCGCCTGGGCTACGCCGAAGCCGACCCGACCTTCGACATCGAAGGCGTGGACGCCGGCCACAAGGTCACGCTGATGAGCGCCATCGCCTTCGGCATTCCGGTGCAGTTCGACAAGGCCCACATCGAGGGCATCACCAAGCTCGCCGCGCAGGACATCAAGTACGCCGAGCAGCTCGGCTACCGCATCAAGCTGCTGGGCGTGACCAAGCGCACCGCCAAGGGCATCGAGCTGCGCGTGCACCCGTCGCTCGTGCCGTCGAAGCGCCTGCTGGCGAACGTCGAAGGCGCGATGAACGCGGTGGTGGTGCATGGCGACGCCGTGGGCACCACGCTCTACTACGGCAAGGGCGCGGGCAGCGAGCCCACGGCCAGCGCCGTGATCGCCGACCTGGTCGACATCACCCGCCTGCACACGGCCGACGCCGCGCACCGCGTGCCGCACCTGGCCTTCCACCCCGACGCCATGAGCGACCTGAAGGTGCTGCCGATGACCGAGGTCGTCACCAGCTACTACCTGCGCCTGCGCGTGGCCGACCAGGCCGGCGTGCTCGCCAAGGTGACGGGCCTGCTCGCCACGGCCGGCATCAGCATCGACGCGGTGCTGCAGCGCGAGGCCGACGAAGTGGGCGGCGAGGGCTCGACGCAGACCGACCTCATCATCCTCACGCACGACGCGCGCGAAGGCACCGTCAACGACGTGCTGGCCGAGCTGCAGGCGCTGCCCACCGTGCTGCAGCCCATCGTGCGCATCCGCAAGGAAGAGCTGTCCTGAGCGACGGCGCGCCCAAGCCAAACAACCGAGCATCCAAAGTGAACTACCTGAGCACCCGCGGCCACCCCGACCGCAAGCGCTTCTGCGAAATCCTCCTCGAAGGCCTCGCGCCCGACGGCGGGCTCTACCTGCCCGAGCAATACCCGCAGGTCGACACCGCCACGCTCGCCAAGTGGCGCGCGCTGCCGTACGCCGAGCTGGCCTTCGAGATCCTCTCGCTCTACATCGACGACATCCCGCCGGCCGACCTGAAGGCGCTCTGCGCGAAGACGTACACCGCCGAAGTGTTCGGCACCGACGAGATCGTGCCGCTGCGCGAGCTCGAAGACGGCGTGTACCTCGAAGCCCTGTCCAACGGCCCCACGCTGGCCTTCAAGGACATGGCGATGCAGCTGCTGGGCAACCTGTTCGAGTACGAACTGGCGCGCCGCGGCTCGGAGCTCAACATCCTGGGCGCCACCAGCGGCGACACCGGCAGCGCTGCCGAGTACGCCATGCGCGGCAAGAAGGGCGTGCGCGTCTTCATGACCTCGCCGGACGGCCGCATGAGCCCGTTCCAGCAGGCGCAGATGTTCAGCCTGCAGGACGAGAACATTCACAACATCGCCATCACCGGCGTGTTCGACGACTGCCAGGACATCGTCAAGGCGGTGTCGAACGACCTGGGCTTCAAGCGCAAGTACCGCATCGGCACGGTCAACTCGATCAACTGGGCGCGGCTGCTGGCGCAGGTGGTCTATTACTTCGCTGGCTACTTCCAGGCCACGGCGAGCAACGACAAGCCGGTGAGCTTCACCGTGCCCTCGGGCAACTTCGGCAACGTCTGCGCGGGCCACGTGGCACGCATGATGGGCCTGCCGATCCAGACGCTGGTGGTCGCCACCAACGAGAACGACGTGCTCGACGAGTTCTTCCGCACCGGCGTGTACCGCGTGCGCGGCGCGGCCGACACGCACGAGACCTCCAGCCCGTCGATGGACATCAGCAAGGCCAGCAACTTCGAGCGCTTCGTGTTCGACCTGGTGGGCCGCGACGCCGCCCGGCTGCGCAAGCTCTTCGTGGAAGACCTGGGCCTGCAGGGCAGCTTCGACCTGAGCGGCGACCCGGCCTTCCAGCAGGCCGCCGGGCGCTTCGGCTTCAAGAGCAGCCGCAGCACCCACGCAGACCGCCTGGCCGTCATTCGCGACACCGACAAGCGCTTTGCAACGCTGGTCGACCCGCACACGGCCGACGGCCTGAAGGCCGCGCGCGAGCACATCGTGCCGGGCGTGCCGATGGTGGTGCTCGAAACCGCCTTGCCCATCAAGTTCGCGGCCACGCTGGTCGAGGCGCTGGGCGAAGAGCCCGCGCGCCCGAAGAAGTTCGAAGGCATCGAGGCGCTGCCCAAGCGCGTCGTCAAGCTGCCGGCCGACGCGGAAGCCGTCAAGGCCTATATCGCGCAGAACTGTGACTGACCACGGCCGGGCCCGCGCATGAAGGTCGTCGCATGAAGGTGGTCGGCTTTGCCGGCTATTCGGGCGCGGGCAAGACCACGCTGCTCGAGCGCCTGATTCCGGCGCTCAAGCGGCACGGGCTGCGCGTGTCAGTGGTCAAGCATGCGCACCACAAGTTCGACATCGACCATCCGGGCAAGGACACCTGGCGCCACCGCCAGGCCGGAGCCTTCGAGGTGGTGGTGGCGTCCGACCAGCGGCTGGCGGTGATGCGCGAGTTCGAGGTGCCCGTCGAGCTCAGCGTGCACCAGCTGCTGGCCGAAGTGCATGCCGCGGCCGACTGGGTGCTGGTCGAGGGCTTCCGGCACAGCGACGTGCTCAAGATCGAGGTCTGGCGCGAGCCGGGAGCGGGCGAGCCGTCGCGGCCCGTGCTGTACCCGGACGACCCCTTCGTCACCGCCGTGGCCACTGACGCACCGGGCAGCCTGCCGTCGCCCACCGCGCGCCCGCTGTTCGACCTCAACGACGCCGAGGCCATTGCGAAGTGGTTGATCGACAGCGGCGACCGCTTCGAATACAACCCCGAACACCATGGCTGATTCACCCGTTCCCTTCTCCGCTTCTTCGTCGCGTCCGCCGCTGATGCCGCTGGACGAGGCCATCGCCGTCCTGCTCGCGAAGGCGCAACCGGCGCTCGCGACCGAAAGCATCGTCACCTTCGACGCCGACGGCCGCGTGCTGGCGCAAGACCTCGTCTCCGGCCTCACGGTGCCGCCGCGCGACAACAGCGCCATGGACGGCTATGCCGTGCGCGTGGCCGACTGCGCCGCGCCGGGCGCCGAGCTGAAGGTGGCGCAGCGCATTCCCGCGGGCACCGTCGGCACGCCGCTCGCGGCAGGCACGGCGGCGCGCATCTTCACGGGCGCGCAGATCCCCGAAGGCGCCGACGCGGTCGTGATGCAGGAAGACACGGCCGCCACGCCGCAGGAGGGCGGCCTGGGCTCGGTGCGCATCGCCATCGTGCCGGCAGCCGGCCAGTGGATTCGCCGCGCGGGGGAAGACGTGGCCTCCGGGGATGTCGTGCTCAAGAAGGGTGAACGCCTGACGCCCGCCGCGCTCGGCCTGGCGGCCAGCATCGGCTTCCACAAGCTGCCGGTGGCCCGCAAGCCGCGCGTGGCGATGCTCTCCACCGGCGACGAGCTGGTGATGCCCGGCGAGGTCGCGCCCGACGCGATGAAGCCCGGCGCCATCTACAACTCCAACCGCTTCTTCATGCGTGCGCTGCTGCATCGCCTGGGCTGCGAGGTGAACGACCTGGGCATCGTGCCCGACAACCGCGAGACCACCACTGCGGCGCTGCATGATGCGGCCGAGTCCAGCGACCTGATCATCACGACCGGCGGCGTGTCCGTCGGCGAGGAAGACCACATCCGCGCGGCGCTGCATTCGCTGGGCGAACTGCAGCTGTGGTCGCTGTCGATGAAGCCCGGCAAGCCTTTCGCCTATGGCTCCATCGCGCGCGGCAACGGGCAGGGCGCCTGCCATGTGACCGGGCTGCCGGGCAACCCGGTGTCGAGCTTCCTGACCTTCCTGATGCTGGTGCGGCCCTTTCTGCTGGCGCTGCAGGGCGCCACGCGCGTTGCGCCGGAGCCGGTGAAGATGCGCGCCGATTTCGACTGGCCGCGCGCCGACAAGCGCCGCGAGTTCCTGCGCGCGCGGCGCAACGCGGCGGGCGGCCTCGAGCTGTTCGGCAACCAGAGTTCGGGTGTGCTCACCTCGATGGTCTGGGGCGACGGCGTGGTCGACAACCCGGCGGGGCAGACGATCAAGTCCGGCGACACCGTCGACTTCATTCCCTTCGCTTCGCTGCTGGGCTGAATCCGCTCATGAAAGTCCAGGTCCGTTATTTCGCCTCGGTGCGCGAGGCGCTTTCCAGCAGCGGCGAAGCCGTCGACACGAAGGCCGAAACGCTCGCCGCCCTGCGCGACGAACTCATTGCCAGGGGCGGCGCCTACGCCACCGCGCTGGCCCGGGGCAGGGCGGTGCGCATGGCGCTCGACCAGGCGATGAGCGATGAAGCTGCAGCCCTGCACGAAGGCTGCGAAGTCGCCTTCTTTCCTCCGGTCACGGGCGGTTGAGCGAGGCGTCGAGCGCCACCAGGCGCTCGCGCAGGCCGTCTGACGCACGGGTCATCGGCGAGCGCAATTCGTCCTGCATTTCGCCCGCGTGCGCGAGCAGCGCCTTCACCGGGCCGGGGTTCGGTTCTGCAAAGAGCATTTCCACAAGCGGCTGCAGCGCCTGCCACTCGGCGCGCGCCTCGGCCAGCCGGTTCTGCGCCAGCAGCCGGACCAGTTGCACGAAGCGCCGCGTCTGCACGTTGCCGCTGGCCGCGATCGCGCCCACGCCGCCTTCGGCCATGGTGCTGAAGATCTGGTGGTCTTCGCCCGTCAGCACCTGCAGCCGGCCATCGGCGATCACGGCGCGCGTCTTGGCCATGTCGCCGCCGCAATCCTTGATGCCGCGGATGCGCGGGTGCCCGGCCAGCGCCAGCAGCGTGTCGCGCGCGATGGGGACACCGGTGCGGTAGGGAATGTCGTAGACCAGCACCGGCACTCTGCTGGCATCGGCGATGGCGTGGAACCATTCGATCAGTCCGGCCTGCGAGGGACGCACGTAGTGCGGCGCGGACACCAGCAGGCCCGCCAGCGGGCGCTCCGAGAGCTTGCGCGCCCAGGCCGTGGCCTTGCCCAGGTGGTAGCCGGACATGCCCATCACGACCGGCAGGCCGCCCGCGGCTTCCAGCACGGTGTCCAGCATGGCCAGTTGCTCGGCCTCGTCGAGCGCGGCCGCCTCGCCGGTGGAGCCGCAGGGCACGAAGCCTGTCACGCCGTCGCTCGCGAGCCGGCGGACCAGCGCGGCAAGCGCGGCGTGGTCGACGGCGCCATTGCGCAACGGGGTGACGAGGGCCACCCAGAAGCCGGAAAAGTCGGGGGTGGTGGGGTTCTGTTGTTGAGGCACGCGGGCTTCCTTTCAGGAATCGACCGATGGAAAGAACCATCGTCCGATGCGCGCGCAACCCAGGAGGGGCCAAAGCCTTGGCGGGTTCCGTCGCTCATCCGACGACGGAACCTCGGCTCCGGTCAGACGAGCTTTGGTTTTTTGGCTTTGTTGTTGCCCCGGTGCGCACGGCGGTCTTCGGGGTGCGAAGGCACCGGGAAGAGCGTGGGCGTGGCAAGGCAGGGCATCGGCGCAGTCTATCGCGATGCCACAATTCGGACATGAGCGTTGCCCGTGTTTCGATCCAGACGAACGATTTCGACCTCTCGCAGGAGGTTGCCGCGTTGCGCGACGGCGACAAACGCGTGGGCGCCGTGTGCAGCTTCGTGGGCACCGTGCGCGACCGCAATGACGGCAGCAGCGTTTCGTCGATGGAGCTGGAGCACTACCCCGGCATGACCGAGAAAGCCATCGAGGCCATGATCGACGAGGCGCACAGGCGCTTCGACATCCTCGGTGCGCGTGTGATCCACCGCGTGGGCCTGCTGCAGCCGCCGGACCAGATCATGATGGTGGCGGTGGTGTCGGCGCACCGCGGCCAGAGCTTCGAAGCCTGCGAGTTCCTGATGGACTACCTCAAGACCCAGGCGCCGTTCTGGAAGAAGGAGCAGACGCCCGAAGGCGCCCGCTGGGTCGATGCGCGCGTGGCCGACGACGCGGCGCTGGCGCGCTGGGGCATCAGCGCCCCGAATGCCTAGAGAGGCTTGAAGCCGCTGGACTGGATGATCCGCTCCCAGGTCTGCGTGTACGTGCGAACGCGGCCCGCGAACTGGCCCTGCGGCTCGTAGCCGACCGTCAGGCCCATCGTGGTGAGCTTCTGCTTCACGTCGGGCATGGCTAGCACCTTCTGCAGCGCGTCGCCGTACTTGTCGATGATGGGCTGCGGCGTGCCCACCGGCGCGAAGATGCCGTAGTAGGGCAGGTCGTCCAGGTTCGCGAAGCCCAGTTCGCTGAAGGTCGGCACGTTCGGGATGACGGCCTGGCGCTTGGCGCCGATGGACGCCACGATGCGCACCTTGCCCGCCTTGTGGTTCTCGATGAAGTCCGGCACCGAGGCGATGCCCGCGGTGATCTGGTTGCCCAGCATGTCGGCCGTCATGGGCGCGCTGCCGCGGTAGGGCGCCGGCTGCACGTCGATCTTGTACTTGTCCGAGATCATCTTCACCAGGAACTCGGGAATGGAGGCCGGCGCGGGAATGCCGATGGTTTCCTTGCCGCCCTTTTGCGTGCGCACCCACTTCACGTATTCGTCCATGGACTTGGCCGGCGTGCCGCCCGAGACGGCCAGCACGTTGGCGAAGGTGGCGAAGCCGGCCACGGGCACGAAGTCGGTGGCCGGGTTGAAGCCGGGGTTCTTCACGACCTGCGGCAGGATCGATATGGTGTGGTCATGCGACAGGAACAGCGTGTGGCCGTCGGCCGGCGAAGACTTCAGCACCGTGGCCGCGATCTGCCCGCCCGCGCCCGCCCGGTTCTCGACCACCACGGGCACGCCCAGCACGTCCTTGAGCTTTTCGCCCAGCGTGCGTGCAATGGCGTCGGTGCCGGCCCCTGCCGGAAAGCCCACCAGCAGGCGGATGGGAGTGCCGCTTTGCGCCTGCGCAAGGCCGCACAGGCCCATGGCGGCTAGAAAGAGGCCGGCGCCGATCGCCCGGCGGACCGGCTGAACGCGCTGCATTGAAAAAACCATGATCGACTCCATTCGAGAGAGAGAAATGCCTACGGGCAGGAAACGGGTCTTGTGCAATACCCGTGCCCAGTGCGCCGGCTTGGCCGGCAGCCTTGAATCGTGCCCGAACGGCCCTATTTTGGATGCAGGAATACCACCATGCGACAAGACAAACTCACCACCAAATTTCAGGAAGCACTGGGCGACGCACAGTCGCTCGCGCTGGGCAACGACAACGCCTACATCGAGCCGGCTCACCTGCTGGCCGCGATGCTGCGGCAGGACGACGGTCCCCGCGCCCTGCTGGAGCGTGCCGGCGTCAACGTGCCCGGCCTGCTGAACGGGGCCGAGGCAGCCATCAAGAAGCTGCCGCAGGTGCAGGGCCACGACATCGTGCAGGTCGGCCCCGAACTCGGCAAGCTGCTGCAGGCCACCGAGAAGGAAGCCATCAAGCGCAACGACCAGTTCATTGCCGGCGAACTCTTCCTGCTGGCGCTGGCCGACAGCAAGGCCGACATCGGCAAGACCGCCCGCGAAAACGGCCTGAGCCGCAAGTCGCTCGAATCGGCCATCGACGCCGTGCGCGGCGGCCAGGGCGTGAACAGCGCCGATGCCGAAGGCCAGCGCGAGGCGCTCAAGAAATACACCTTGGACCTGACCGAGCGCGCCCGGCTGGGCAAGCTCGACCCGGTCATCGGCCGCGACGAGGAAATCCGCCGCGCCATCCAGGTGCTGCAGCGCCGCACCAAGAACAACCCCGTGCTCATCGGCGAACCCGGCGTGGGCAAGACCGCCATCGTCGAAGGCCTCGCGCAGCGCATCGTCGCGGGCGAGGTGCCCGATTCGCTCAAGGGCAAGCGGGTGCTGTCGCTCGACATGGCCGCGCTGCTGGCCGGCGCCAAGTTCCGCGGCGAATTCGAAGAGCGCCTGAAGACCGTGCTCAACGAACTCGCGAAGGACGAAGGCCAGACCATCGTCTTCATCGACGAGCTGCACACCATGGTCGGGGCCGGCAAGGCCGAAGGCGCCATGGACGCGGGCAACATGCTCAAGCCGGCCCTTGCGCGCGGCGAGCTGCACTGCGTGGGCGCAACCACGCTCGACGAATACCGCAAGTACATCGAGAAAGACGCCGCGCTGGAGCGCCGCTTCCAGAAGATCATCGTGGGCGAGCCGAGCGTGGAAGCCACCATCGCCATCCTGCGCGGCCTGCAGGAAAAATACGAAGTGCACCACGGCGTGCAGATCACCGACCCGGCCATCGTGGCCGCGGCCGAACTGAGCGACCGCTACATCACCGACCGCTTCCTGCCCGACAAGGCCATCGACCTGATCGACGAGGCCGCGGCCAAGATCAAGATCGAGATGGACTCCAAGCCCGAGGTCATGGACCGGCTCGACCGCCGCCTCATCCAGCTGCAGATCGAACGCGAAGCCGTGCGCCGCGAAAAGGACGAAGCCTCGCAGAAGCGCCTCGGCCTGATCGAGGACGAGATCGTCAAGCTGCAGAAGGAAATCGCCGACTACGACGAGATCTGGCAGGCCGAGAAGGCGCAGGCCCAGGGCAGCGCGCAGGTGCGCGAAGACGTCGACAAGATCAAGTTCCAGATCGAGGAATGGAAGCGCAAGGGCGACTTCAACAAGGTCGCGGAGCTCCAGTACGGCCAACTGCCGGCACTTGAAAAGCGTCTGAAGGAAGCCGAGGCCAGCGAGGCGAGCAAGGGCAAGTCGAGCGCGCCCACGCTGCTGCGCACGCAAGTTGGCGCGGAAGAAATCGCCGAGGTCGTGGCGCGCGCCACCGGCATTCCGGTCGCCAAGCTGATGCAGGGCGAGCGCGACAAGCTGCTCGTGATGGAAGACAAGCTGCACGAGCGCGTGGTTGGCCAGGACGAGGCCATCGGTGCGGTCGCCAACGCGATCCGCCGTTCGCGCTCGGGCCTGTCCGATCCGAACCGCCCCACGGGCTCGTTCCTGTTCCTGGGCCCCACGGGCGTGGGCAAGACCGAGCTGTGCAAGGCGCTCGCGGGCTTCCTGTTCGACAGCGAAGACCACCTGATCCGCATCGACATGAGCGAGTTCATGGAGAAGCACTCGGTCGCCCGCCTGATCGGCGCGCCGCCGGGCTACGTGGGCTACGAGGAGGGCGGCTACCTCACGGAAGCCGTGCGCCGCAAGCCCTACAGCGTGGTGCTGCTCGACGAGGTCGAGAAGGCCCACCCGGACGTGTTCAACGTGCTGCTGCAGGTACTTGACGATGGCCGCCTGACCGACGGCCAGGGCCGCACCGTGGACTTCAAGAACACCGTGATCGTGATGACGAGCAACATCGGCTCGCCCATCATCCAGGCCATGGTGGGCAAGCCTTCGGAAGAGATCAAGGAAGCGGTGTGGGACGAGCTGAAGAACTACTTCCGCCCCGAGTTCCTGAACCGCATCGACGAGACCGTGGTGTTCCATGCGCTCGACGCGAAGAACATCGAATCGATCGCGGCGATCCAGCTCAAGGTGCTGCAGGCGCGGCTCGCGAAGATGGACCTGGGCCTGGAGGTGTCGCCGGCGGCGCTGGCGGAGATCGCCAAGGTCGGCTTCGACCCGGTGTTCGGCGCGCGTCCGCTGAAGCGCGCGATCCAGCAGCGCATCGAGAACCCGCTGTCGAAGCTGTTGCTGGACGGCAGCTTCGGGCCGAAGGACACGATCGAGGTCACGACCGACCCGATCCGGTCGCCGGGCCAGTTCTCGTTCACGAAGACCGGGGAACCAACCGCGGCTGCCTCGGCCTAAAGTCGAATGATGAACTTCATTTTTCGCGTCATTCTTCTGCTCCTGGGGCTGGTCTTCGCGGCCAGCCTGGCCGTGGCGGTCATGCTGCTGGCAGCTGTGTGGGGTGTGCGCTATGCCTGGGGGCGTCTCACGGGCAAGCCCGTGAGCCCCTGGGTGATGCGCTTCAACCCCCGCTCCGGCTTCGACAAATTTCGCAATGCGGCACAGCCGGCCGAACCCAGCGCCGCCGACGTGGCCAATGCCCGGGCGCGCGGCGAATCGGTGGAGCGCCCGGTGCGCATTCGCGGCAGCGCCAGCGACGTGACCGACGTGTCGCCCAAGTCGGTCTCGCGCGGCTGAGCCTGCGCTATTCCACGCGCGACAACCCGTCGCGCCGTTCGCCGTCAGAATCGTCCTCCTGCAGCCGCCGCTTCTTCTTGCGGCTTTCGCTTTCATCCAGGAGAGACATCCCATGACTTCGCGCGACATCTTCGTGGTCGGCACCGCCCGCACCGCCATCGGCACCTTCGGCGGTGCCTTGAAGGATGTACCCAACACCCAGCTGGCCACCACGGCAGTGAAGGCCGCCATCGAGCGCAGCGGCCTTGCGGGCGATGCCATCGGCCATGTGGTGATGGGCAACGTGATCCCCACCGACGTGAAGGACGCCTACCTGAGCCGCGTGGCGGCCATCGACGCGGGTTGCCCTATCGAAACGCCGGCCTTCAACGTCAATCGCCTGTGCGGCTCGGGCCTGCAGGCCCTCGTGTCGGCGGCGCAGGCCATCGCGCTGGGTGACTGCGACATCGCCATCGGCGGCGGCTCGGAGTCGATGAGCCGCGGCCCTTACTTCGACACCTCGGCGCGCTACGGCGCCCGCATGGGCGACGCGGTGCTGGTCGACTACATGCTCGGCATCCTGCACGACCCGTGGGAGAAGATCCACATGGGCATCACCGCCGAGAACGTGGCCGCGCGCTACGGCATCACGCGCGAGCAGATGGACGAACTGGCCGTTGCCAGCCAGCAGCGCGCGGCGGCCGCCATCGCGGCGGGCCGCTTCAAGGAGCAGATCGTTCCGGTCGAGGTGAAGACGCGCAAGGGCGTGGTGCTGTTCGACACCGACGAGCATGTGCGCGCCGACACTTCTGTAGAGACGCTGTCGAAGATGAAACCCGCGTTCAAGAAGGACGGCCTCGTCACCGCCGGCAACGCCTCGGGCATCAACGACGGTGCCGCCGCCGTGGTGCTGGCTGCCGGCGAGAGCGTCAAGGCGCGCGGCCTGAAGCCGCTCGCACGCCTGGTGGGCTATGCGCATGCCGGCGTCGAGCCCGCCTACATGGGCATCGGCCCGGTGCCGGCCACGCGCAAGGTGCTGGAGCGCACCGGCCTGAAAGTGAGCGACTTCGACGTGATCGAGTCGAACGAAGCCTTCGCGGCGCAGGCCTGTGCGGTCATCAAGGAGCTGGGCTTCGACCCCGCCAAGGTGAACCCGAACGGCTCGGGCATTTCGCTGGGCCATCCGGTGGGCGCGACCGGCGCGATCATCACCACGAAGGCGATTGCCGAGCTGCATCGCACGGGCGGGCGCTATGCGCTGGTCACGATGTGCATCGGCGGCGGGCAGGGCATTGCCGCCGTCTTCGAACGGGTCTGAGCGCCGTGCTGCGTCCGCCCGTGCTGATCGATCCGGACGAGGTCGAGATCAGCGCCATCCGGGCGCAGGGCGCGGGCGGGCAGAACGTCAACAAGGTGTCGAGTGCGGTGCACCTGCGCTACGACATCCACGCCAGTTCGCTGCCGCCCGACGTGAAGGAACGGCTGCTCGCCCTGCGCGACAGCCGCATCACGCAGGAAGGCGTGCTGGTGCTCAAGGCACAGCAGCACCGCACGCAGGAAATGAACCGCGCCGACGCCTTCGCGCGCCTGCAGGCGGTGGTCGACAGCGTGGCCGCGCCGCCGCGCGTGCGGCGTGCCACCAAGCCGACCTACGGTTCGAAGCAGCGCAGGCTCGAAGGCAAGAGCCAGCGCTCGCAGATCAAGAACCTGCGCGGGCCGGTGCGGGACTGAGCGCGCCGGCGCCTTGACGTATGCCGAGGCCGGGGGGAGGGACAAAGCCGGGGCTTTATCTCCCTGAAACATCGCGCCCGCACAATCAGGCGAATGAGAAGTCTTTTCGCACGCGTCCTGTTGTCGGCGCTTCTGCTGACACCGCTGGCCGTGCTGCTCGACGGCTGCACGCCGGACGCAGCATCGGGGCAGGTTGCCAGCAACGCCGCGGCGCCCGAACTCAAATGGGAAGCGCTGATCCCCAAGAGCTGGGACCCGACCAGGCGCTACCGCAACATCAGCCTCGAGGCGCTGCGCGACAACGATCCCCAGGCCATCCAGATGCTCGACGAGATGCGCGCCGTCTGGGACAACGCGCCGGTCAACGTCGAGCTCGACGGCAAGGCCGCCAAGCTCGCGGGCTTCGTCGTGCCGCTGGATGCCTCGCAAGAGGGCATCCGCGAGTTCCTGCTGGTGCCGTACTTCGGCGCCTGCATCCACACCCCGCCGCCGCCCGCCAACCAGATCGTGCACGTGATAGCGCCAGGCCCCGTGAAGGGCCTGCATGCGATGGACACGGTGTACGTCAGCGGCACGCTGAAGGCGGCGCGTTACGCGTCCGCGGACATGGGCGTGAGCGGCTACGAGATTGCTTCCGCGACGGTCGAGCGTTTCGTGCCCCGGCAGCCGCAGTGACGCGAGGCCCTCAAGCCATGCGCTGCGACAGGAAATCCAGGAACGATGTGATGCGCGCCGACAGCTGCGTGTTGCGGTAGTACACCGCGTTCACCGGTTGGCGCACGTCCACCGTGTCCTTGGCCAGCACCTGCACCAGTGCACCACTGGCTCGGTCGGCATGGGTCATGAAGTCGGCCAGGCAGGCGATGCCAACACCGGCCAGCGCCAGATGGCGCAGGGTTTCGCCGCTCGATGCCACCACCGTCGGCGCGATGGTCCACTCGTCGCCGTGCGGACCTCGCAGCGGCCAGCGGTTGAGCGACTCCGGCTGTGTGAAGCCGAGCAGTGCATGGCCGGCCAGTTCATCCACCTTGCGCGGCTTGCCGTTGGTTTCGAGGTATGCGGGGCTCGCGAGCACGCGCAGCCGGTGCGTGCCCAGCGGGCGCGCATGCAGCGTGGAGTCGCGCAGCGGGCCGATGCGGATCGCGATGTCGGTGCGGCGCTCCAGCAGGTCGATGGGCAGGTCGTCGGTGTCCAGCTCCAGGCTGATCTGCGGATAGAGCCGCCGGAATTCAGGCACCAGCGGTACGATGGCATGCAGCATGAAGGGCGAGGCTGCGTTCACCCGCAGGCGCCCGGCGGGCTGCTGGCGGCGCGCAGCCATCTGCTCTTCGGCATCGTCGATCGCATCGAGGATGGCGCGCGTGCGCTGCAGGAAGGCCGCGCCTTCCTCGGTGAGTTCCAGCCGCCGCGTGGTGCGGCGCAGCAGCGTGGTGTCGAGCTTCTGCTCGAGCCGGCTCAATGCGCGGCTGATGCCGGAGACCGTTTGCGCCAACTGCTCCGACGCGGCGGTGATCGAGCCCGTGTCCACCACCGTGCGGAACGCAACCAGTTCTTCGATGGTGGATTTCATGGGGGGCGCTTCAGGCGGCGGATTCGGTCTCGGCGGAAGCCCCCGGCACGTCGATGCGCGGCATCAGCGCAGCGAGCGCTTCGCCGTCGGTGCGGTAGCTGAACAGCATGGGGCCCGGGGCCAGCAGGCCGGCGCGTTCCAGCACCTGCATCGCGGGCAGCTTGAGGCCGCTCAGGTGCAGGCGGATGCCCTTGGATTCCATCATCCGGCGGATCGAGCCGAACACTTCGGCGCCGGTGATGTCGATGCGGTTGATCGGCTGCGCGAACAGGCACACGTCGGTGAGTCCGGGCCGTTCGGCCAGCGCCACGGTGAGCGCGCGTTCGAGCGTGGAGGCCGAGGCGAAGTCGAGCTCGGCGTCCATGCGCAGCGCATAGAGCTGCGGCGCCAGCGGCGGCAGCTTCCAGAGATTGCGGTCGCGCAGGCTGCCGTCGGGGTGCAGGCCCACTTCGATGATGCGCGGATGCAGGTGGCGGTACATGTAGTGCGCCAGCGCCGCCAGCAGCCCGCCGAGCACGCCCCAGTAGATGCTGGGCGCGGTCGCGATGGTCAGCACGAAGGTGCCGAAGGCAATGCCCGCCTCGATGCGCGAGATGCGCCACAGCGCGGTGAAGCTCGCCGGCTTCACCAGCCCCAGGATGGCCGTGACCACCACCGCCGCCAGCACTGCCTGCGGCACGTGATAGAGCAGCGGCATCAGCCACAGCAGCGCGCCCGCCACCACCGCCACGCTGAACAGCGTCGCCCAGCCGGTCTGCGCGCCCGCATAGAGCGTGATGGCCGAGCGCGAGAACGACGAGCTGGTCGGGAACGCGCCCGAGAAGCCCGAGGCCAGCTTGGCCAGGCCCTGGCCGATCAGGTCCTGGTTTTCGTTCCAGAGCGTGCCGGCGCGTGCGTTGTCGACCTTGGCGCTCGATGCGGTTTCCAGAAAGCTCACCAGCGTGATCATCAGCGCCGGCAGCACCAGCGCGCCGAGCGTGCCCATCGGCAGCAGGCCGGGCCAGTAGAACGACGGCAGGCCCGAAGGCAGGCTGCCGACCACCGCGCCGCCGCGCAGCGCATAGTTGATCACCCAGCTGATCGCGGCCGCGCCGGCCACCAGCGCCATCGTGGTCGGGAAGCGCGGCAGCAGGCGCTTGCCTAGCCACAGCACCGCGATGCTGCCGAGCCCGAAGGCGATGGCCACCAGGTCGGGCAACGGGCCGCCGCGCAGCACCTGTGGAATGGTGCGGCCGGTGAAGCCCAGCAGCGCGGGCAGCTGCGAGATGGCGATCAGCACCGCCGCCCCCTGCGTGAAGCCGATCAGCACCGGCGAATTGACCAGCCGCAGCAGCCAGCCGAAGCGCCCCGCGCCCAGCACGATCTGGATGGCGCCGGACATCAGCGTGAGCCACACCGCCATCGCCACCCACTCGGCGCTGCCCGCCACCGCCAGCGGCGCGAGCGAGGCACCGACCAGCAGGCTGGTAAGCGCCGTGGGGCCGACCGACAGCCGCTGCGACGAGCTGAACATCACCGCGATCAGCGCCGGGAACAGCGCGGCATACACGCCCGTCACCAGCGGCATGCCGGCCAGCGCGGCATACGCCACGCCCTGCGGGATGACCATCAGCGCGACGGTGATGCCGGCCATCGCCTCGTTGCGCAGCAGCGCGGCGGAGGGACGGGGCCAGGCAAGGCAGGGGACCCAGCGGGAGAGGCGCTGGCGCAGGGAGGGGGAGGTGGTGGCCGGATTCATGGATGACGGATGGCGCCCGCAACGGTGCTTGATGCCGCGCGGGCGCGGAGAGCTTACGCGGCTGCGCGAAGCATGGGGAGCTGAGGCGTGCCTAGATCAGCGACGTCGCGTTCTTGAGAACGTAGTCGCAGGCCTTGGTCTTGAGCTTGGACGACAGGATCTTGAAGTTCAGCGTCTGGCCGTCGCCGCCCTTGAGCAGGCCCTTGGCGCCGTTGGCGAAGCCGGTTTCCTGGGGCTTCTGGCCGGTGATCTTGGCGAGCAGCTTGTCTTTCACCGAGGCCGCGTCGCCGCCCAGGTAGTTGTTCTTGACGCAGTACTGCAGCACCCCTGCCGCGTTGCCGATGGTGCTGGAGCCGATGGCGGGCATCTTGAAGCCGAGGTTGCTGCCCAGGCCGCCGAGCGAGGAGCCGCCGGTGCCGCCCTGGGCGTTGGCGCTGGCGGCCTCGCCGGCTTTTTCCTTCAGCTGGTCGAGCAGGTTGTTGGCTTGCGCCGAGGCACCTGCCGCGAGCAGTGCCAGGGCGATGAGGGTGGAGCGGGCGTGCATGGTGTCCTCCTGTCGGTCAGCGTGATGGAAAGCGGCCATCAGCATACCGGAGACTTTCAGGGGCACAGCCCCTGGCACGCGCCTGGCCTACTTCGTGCGGGGCGGGCGCTTTTCCAGCAAAGGCGCACTCGTGCCCTGCACGCCGACCAGCCCCAGCACCGTCACCAGCGAGTTCTGCGCACCCTTCCAGCCGTCGGTCACGTCGATCCATTCGCTCAGCGCGTGGAAGCCGCCCGTCTTGCCGCCGCCGCCGATGATGATGGCCGGAATGCCCAGCGACATCGGCACGTTCGCGTCGGTGCTCGCGCCGGTCAGCAGCGTCTTGTGGCCGAAGGCCGCGTTCGAGCGCGTGGCGGCCTCGACGATCACCGTGTCCGACTGCGTGCGGCCGCCCGGGCGGTCGCCGATGAGCTTGGTGCTCACGCTCAGCGTGTTGACGTTCCAGCGCTTGTTTTCCTCCACCACGGCCTCGTCGATGGCCGCGAGGATCTTCTTCTCGGTCTCCAGCAGCGGCGCCATTTCGTCGGAGCGGATGTCGACCGCCATGCGCGCGTCGGGTGCGATGGTGTTGACCGAGGTGCCGCCGCCGACCGTGCCCACGGTGAACGTCGTCTTGGGGAAGGTGGGCGTGCGCACGTCGGCGATCTTGGCAATGGCGCGGCCCATGCCGTGGATGGCGCTGGGCACCTGGCCGAACGCACCGAAGCTGTGGCCGCCCGGGCCCTTGAAGGTCACTTCGTAGCGATGGCTGCCGGTGCCGAGCATCAGCACCGTGCCTTCGGGCGCGGGCTCGAGGCCGACCATGCCGTCGATGTCGAGGTTGTCGCGGAAGATGGCTTTCATGCCGCGCAGGTTGCCCAGTTCTTCCTCGCCCACGTTGCCGACGAACAGCAGGTCGCCCACGGTCTGGATCTTGTTGTCGTTCAGCACCTTGAGCCACGACAGCAGCACCGACAGGCCGCGCGTGTCGTCGGAGATGCCGGGCGCGTAGAGCTTGCCGTCGCGCTCCTTCACCTTCACGTCGGTGCCGGCGGGGAACACGGTGTCGAGGTGGGCCGAGATCAGCAGCTTGGGCCCGTTGCCCGTGCCCTTGCGCAGGCCGACCACGTTGCCTTCGGCGTCGATCTTCGCGTCGTCGAGGCCCAGGGCCTTCATGCGCGCGAGGAAGGCTTCGGCGCGCTTCTGTTCCTTGAATGGGGGCGCCTCGATCTCGGTGAGCATCTTCAGATCCTCCACCGAGCGCGCATGGTCGGCCTTCACCGCGTCGAGCAGCTTCTGGATCTGCGGCGACGCCATCAGCTGCGTGTAGGCCTTGTCCACCTCGGGGCGCACCTGCGCGGGCGTGGCGGCGACCGAGCCGGTCTGGGCATGCGCGAACCCGGCGGCGGCGGACGCGAGGGCAAGGACGAGCGGGGCGAGGCGAAGAGACACGGGGCGAGACATGGTGCGGGAATGTCCTTGAAAGAAAAACCGGTGGAAAGAGAGGCGCCGCCGACGCGGCGTCGTCAGCGATTCTTGCGGCTGTGCCAAGCGCGTGCTCTGGTTTAATCTTCCGCGTTGTCAGTTTTTCTAACGAGAGCCCCATGCGCCGCCATATTCCCAGCACCCGCGCGCTGCTGATCTTCGACGCGGTGGCGCGCCATCACGGCGTGGGCAAGGCCGCCGAGGAGCTCTGCCTGACCCACAGCGCGGTGAGCCAGCAACTGCGGCTGCTGGAGTCGCAGATCGGCGTGCGGCTGGTGCAGCGCACCGCGCGCGGCACCGAGCTGACCGAGCCGGGTCGGCGCTACCACGGCCAGATTTCCGGCGACCTGTTGCGGCTGCAGAACCACACGCTGGAGGCGATGGCGCAGCGCGCCGACGGCCTGCGCCTGCTGGTGGGCGCGGTGCCGGTGCTGGCCGAGGGCTGGCTCACGCCGAGGCTGCCGGAATTCATCGCGCAGCACCCGGGCTGCAGCCTGCATCTGCAGGTATTTCCGACGCATCTCTACATGGAGGACCTGCCCTTCGACGTCGGCGTGCAGTACGACGACGCGGTGTGGCCCGGGGCCAATGCGCTGCCGTTGATGGGCGAGCCGTGCGTGGTGGTGTGCTCGCCAAAGGCGAAAGGCCGGGCGGCAATGGCGCGCGGCGACTTCCGTGCCGCGCCGCTGCTGCATCTGCGCACGCGCATGGGCGCCTGGGAGGAATGGTTCGGCCAGTCGGCGAACGCGCGTGCCCCCGACAACCTGGTGGCGGGGCACCGCTTCGACCTGTTCTCGTCGCTGGTCGCGGCGGTGCGCGCCGACCTGGGCGTGGGGCTGGTGCCGGAGTACTTCATCGAGCGAGAACTGCGCTCGGGCGAACTGGTGCTGGCCTGCCCGGAACGGGTGCCGTCGAGCCGTGGCTACAGCGTGTTCGTGGCGCCGAGCCGCGCCGACGATGCGCTGGTCGGCGCTTTCGTCGAATGGCTCCTTGCGGCGGCGTCGATACAATGAGAACAGTTCTTATTTGTATAGAGGGCCTTCGCCCCTTCGAATCCGCGTGCCGCCTTCCTCCGCAGCGTCCATTGCCCAGTCCGCCTCGCACCAGCAGGTCGAGACGCTGTACGCCAACCACCACGGCTGGCTGCAGGGCTGGCTGCGCAAGAAACTGGGCAACGCCTTCGACGCGGCGGACCTGGCGCAGGACACCTTCCTGCGCGTGATGCGCGCGCCGGGGCTGGACCGCGTCGAAGAGCCGCGCGCCTATCTCACCACCGTCGCGCGCAACCTGCTCATCAACCATGTGCGCCGCCGCGCCATCGAGCAGGCTTATCTCGATGCGCTGGCGCTCCTGCCCGAGCCCATGGCGCCCGCGCCCGAAGTGCGGCTCATGGTGCTGGAGACGCTGGTCGAGATCGACCGGCGCCTGCTTGGCCTGCCCGTGCAGGCCAAGCAGGCCTTCCTGCTGGCGCAGCTCGAGGGCCTGGGCCAGGCGGAGATCGCCGCGGAACTTGGCATTTCGGTGTCGACCGTGAAGCGGCACCTGGCGAAGGCGGCGATGCGTTGCTTTTTCTCGGAGTAGGCCGGGTGGCTTTCTCCGGAACCGACGGCGCGCCCGTCTCGCAGGCGGTTGCGCAACAGGCCGTGCAATGGTGGGTCGAGCTGCGCGAGAGCGACATCAGCGCCGCGCGGCTGACCCTGTGGCGGCGCTGGCGCGAGGCCGACGCGGCGCACGAGGCAGCGTGGCAGCGCATCGAGACCGTCGGCGGCCGGTTCGCGGACATTCCCACGCCGCTGGCCAGGGCCGTGCTGAGCACCCCGCCGGACTCGCTACGCCGACGCCGCAGCATGCAACTGCTGACCGTGCTCGTGGTCGCCGGCGGCAGCGCGCTGGCCGTGCGCCAGGCCACGCCGTGGCATGCATGGACGGCCGACCACGTCTCGGGCGTCGGCGATCGGCAAACGGTGCAACTGCCAGACGGCGGCAGCGTGGTGCTCAACACCGACAGCGCCGTCAATGTCCGCTTCGACGCGGATCGCCGCGTGCTGCAGTTGGTGCGCGGAGAAATCCGTGTGCAGACCGCGCAGGACGCGCTGCGCCGTCCGTTCTTCGTCGAGACCGAGGCGGGCGCCGTGCGCGCCATCGGCACGCGCTTCACGGTGCGTGAACGGGGCAGCGAAGGTGGAGTCGACGTGGGCGTGCAGCAAGGCGCGGTAGAGTTGCGCCCCGCCGACGCGCCCGCCGCGTCGCGCATCCTCCAGGCCGGCGAGGCCGGGAGTTTCACGCGCACGCGGGCCATGTACGCCGGCGCGCTCGACAGCAATGCAGGTGCCTGGGCCGACGACGGCATGCTCGTGGTCTCGCGCATGCGCCTGGACGGCTTCCTGGCCGAAGTCGGCCGCTACCGGAAAGGGCGGCTGGGGTGCGACCCGGCTGTTGCCGGCCTGCAGGTGTCGGGCGCCTACCCGCTGGACGACACCGACCGCATCCTCGCGGCGCTGACTTCCTCGCTGCCTGTCGAGGTGCACACGTACACGCGGTACTGGGTCACGGTGCACCCCAGAAAAAATAAATGAGCTAGTTCGGCGGGGGTGCTTGTCAACGAAGGGAAGGGCGCGGATGCGTCGCCTCTTTTTCTTTTCTCGTCACTCACCTTTCCATCGAAGGCACTTTCATGCTTGAGCATTCCGGCCGGCCGACTTTCGCGCCGAACTCCTCCCGTTCGAACTCCCGTGGCAAGGCGCGCCTGCACGTGCTGGCCCTGGCCTCGCGGACCTTGTGTTTCGCCGCGGTGGCCGGCATGGTCGCGGCAGGCCTTGCGGCGCCTCGCACTTCGCTCGCACAGCAGGCAGGCTCGCGCAGCCAGGACGTGCGTCGCTTCGACATTCCCGCAGGCCCGCTCGAGGGCGTTCTCAACCGTCTGGGGCGCGACGCCGGCGTGCTCATCACCTTCGGCTCCCAAGTCACCGAGGGGCTGAGCAGCCGTGGCGTGAGCGGCAGCCACACGGTGGCCGAGGCGCTGTCCCGGGCGCTCGAAGGCACGGGGCTCGGTGCCGTCCCCGCGGCCAGCGGCGGTTATGCGCTGCGGGCCCTGCCGGGAGGCGCGCCCTCCGCTTCCGCCGAGGGCGCGGCAGCCACCATGGCCACCGTGACCGTCACGGCGGACGCCGTGCGCGATGCAAGAACCGACGGTACCGGAAGCTACACGGCCGGCCCGTCGTCCATGTCCACCGGCCTCGGCCTCTCCTTGCGCGACACGCCCCAAAGCGTGACCGTTGTGACGCGCCAGCAGATGGACGACCAGGGCGTCGTGAGCGTCTCCGACGTGATGAGCCAGAGCCCCGGCATCACCGTGCAGAGCTATGACAGCGACCGCTGGAGCTTCAGCGCCCGCGGCTTCGCGGTCACCAATTTCCAGTACGACGGCGTCGCCAAGGATTACGACGGCGTGTACGACTGGGGCGCCACCAACGGCGACCTGACGATCTACGACCGTGTCGAGATCCTCAAGGGCGCGACTGGCCTGATGAGCGGCACGGGCGACCCGTCGGCCACCGTCAACTTCATCCGCAAGCGTCCCACAGACCGTTTTGCCGGATCGGTAGCCGGCACGGTGGGCTCTTGGCACAACGGGCGCGGGGAGGTCGATCTGTCGGGGCCGCTCAACGCGAGCGGCAGCGTGCGCGGCCGCTTCGTCGGCGCCTACCAGGACCGCGAGTCGTTCCTCGATCGCTATCGCCAGAAGAAAAGCGTGGCGTACGGCGTGATCGAAGCCGATCTTTCGCGCGACACCCTGCTCACGCTGGGCGCCGACTATCAGGACACCGACCCCCGCGGCTCGACGTGGACCGGTTTCCCCATCTTCTACAGCGACGGCAGCCGCACCGATTTCAGCCGCTCGTTCAACCCCGCGACCGACTGGAGCCGGCGCCAGATGCGAACGCGCAACGTGTTCGCCACGCTGGAACAGCGGCTGAACGACGACTGGCGCTTCAAGCTCAACGTGAGCAATCAGGAAAGCAAACACCGCTCGTTGCTCGGCTCTGCCAGCGGCGGCAACCCCGATCCGGTGACCGGCGATGGCATGTACCTGTTCTCGGGCGACTTCCGCGGCGACCGCACGCAGAACACCGTGAGTGCCAGCCTGAACGGCTCCTACAGCCTGCTGGGACGCAAGCACGAAGCGATGTTCGGCGCGTCCTGGTCGGACAGCAAGACGCACGGGCCGTGGTCCGAATCGCTCTATCCCATGCTGACGGGCAGCATCTTCAACTGGAACGGCGCGTTCGAGCAGCCGGCCTACCCGCCGATTGCCTCGTACTCGGAGCGCCGCCGGCAGAGCGGCGTGTACGGCGCCACCCGGCTGCGGCCGACCGATGCGCTGTCGGTGATCGTGGGGGCTCGCGTCAGCCGCGTCGTCGGCGGTGACGCCCGGGTCTTCAGCGACGGCGTCACGCCGGCGCTGGCCAGCAACTACCGGGAGAGCGGCGTGGTCACGCCGTATGCCGGCGTGGTCTACGACCTGAACGACACCTATTCGGTGTACGGCAGCTACACCAGCATCTTCTCGCCGCAGTCGCTGCTGGACGCCAACCGCCAGTTCCTGCCGGCCGTCGAGGGACGCGGCATCGAGGCGGGCATCAAGGCGGAGTACCTCGAGGGGCGCCTCAATGCAAGCCTGGCCGCGTTCCAGATCCGGCAGGACAACGTGGCGGAATACGTCGATTTCGTCGACGGCGCTTCGGTGTACCGCGCCGTGAAGGGCGTGACCAACAAGGGCATCGAGGCTGAGTTGTCGGGGCAGATCGCCACCGGCTGGAACCTGCAGGCGGGCTATGCCTACAACCATGTGCGTGACGCCAAGGGCCAGCGTGTCTACGGCGCGACGCTGATGGCCAGCCAGCCCGAACATGTGGTGCGGCTGTCGACCAGCTATAGGCTGCCCGGCGCATGGAACGCGCTCACGGTCGGCGGCGGCGTCAGCTGGCAGAGCGCCTTCTATGGCAAGGTGTGGAACCCGGCGGCGCAGGAGTACGCCGAGATCCGGCAGAAGGGCTATGCGCTGGTGAGCCTGATGGCGCGCTACCAGGTGAACAAGGCGCTGTCCGCCACGCTCAACATCCACAACCTGCTCGACAAGAAGTACTACGCGGGCATGGGCCTGTTCGAGACGGGCTTCTACGGCGAACCGCGCAACGTGACGTTGACGCTTCGCTACCAGTTCTGAGCCAGGAAGCCTAGGAAGCGTCCGGCCGGCGGAACAGCAGCACCGAGTTCGTGCCGCCGAAGGCGAAGGAATTGCTGATCGCGGCCTCGATCGACGGTGCCGCCGTGTCGCCCGGCTGCACCAGATTCAGGCTGCACGCCGGGTCGATTTCCGCGCAGTGCGCATTGGGCGGCAGCTGCCGCTCGTGCACAGCGAGCACGGTGATGAGCGCTTCGAGCGCGCCCGCCGCGCCCAGCAGGTGGCCGTGCAGCGCCTTGGTCGAACTCACGCGCAGCGCGCCGAGGTCGTCGCCCCACACGTCGGCCAGTGCATTGCGCTCGACCACGTCGCCGATGCGCGTGGCCGTGCCGTGCGCATTGCAATAGCCCACGTCGCGCGGCTGCAGGCCGGCTTGCCGCAGCGCGGCGCGCAGTGCGCGGGCCTGGCCGGGAGCGTCGGGCTTGGTGAGGTGGGTGGCGTCGCTGCTCAGGCCCCAGCCGGCCAGCGTGGCATAGCTGCGGGCGCCACGGGCGCGGGCGCGCTCGGCGGATTCCAGGATCAGGAAGGCCGCGCCTTCGCCCAGCACGAAGCCGCTGCGGTCGGCCGCGAAGGGCCGCACCGCGCCGGCCGCTTCGCCGGGCTGGAAGGTGGCGAGCGTCTGCATCGCCTGCCAGGCCAGAACCACGCCCGGCACGATCAGCGCTTCGCTGCCGCCGGCAATGGCGATGTCGACCTCGCCGCGCTGCACCGCCTTGGCCGCCTCGGCAATGGCCGCCGACGACGAGGCGCAGGCGACCGAATAAGTGAGCACCGGGCCCTGAACGCCCTGGCGCATGGCCACGTGGGCGGCGGGCGCGTTGGGCATGAAGGCAGGAATGGTGAGCGGCGACACGCGGCCATTGCCGCGATAGGCGGCTTCCAGCGCCGCGGCGCCGCCCATGCCGCAACCGGCGAAGACGCCGATGCGTTCGGGGTCGGCATCGCCCGCCGCGATGCCCGCGTCGCGCATCGCCATGTCGGCCGCTGCCACGGCCAGCTGGCTCACGCGGTCGACGCCCGCGAGCTGCAGCTTGGTGAACCAGCGCGTCTCGTCGAATGCGACGGTGGCCGCGGCGGCCGGCTTGGGGAGTTCGGGGTAAACGGGCTGGATGGCCGAATGGCCTTGCAGCAAGGCCTGGAACAGTGCGCCGGGCGAGTCGCCGTGCGGCGCCACGACGCCCAGTCCGGTGACGGCGACCTCGTGGTTCACGCTGCCTTTGCCGCGCGGACCTTGTCGACCAGCGCCGCGAGTTCGGCCAGGGTGTCGATGTTCGCGTCCTCGTCGGGCATGGTGATGCCGAAGTGGTCTTCGATGGCGAACAGGAATTCGGCGAGTGCCAGCGAATCGAGTCCGCCGGTTTCCCGCATCGAGGCGTGTGGGTCGAGCTTCGACGGCTCGATGCCGTACTTCTCGTGGATCAGGTCCTGCAATTCCTTCAGCGAACTCATCGTGCGATGCCTGTCGTCATGTGCTGCCGCTGATCGATTGCCACCCCTGCAGGGCATGCCATTGGATCGATCCCTTCCTCATTCCGGCTGTTGTGGTCAATGATGGCCAATGATATCCGCTCCCGCGTGAGGGGCATCCCCTCGCAAACGCTTCCCCGGGCGCCAGTACAGCGAGGGCAGGGCGAACACCACGCCCAGCAGGGCACCCGCCGCCGCGTCGAGCACCACATGCTGCTTGACGGCCAGCGTCGAGTAGGCGATGGCGGCGAACCACGCCCAGTTCAGCACGCGCCACGGCGCCGGCGTGCGGGTTTCGCGCAGCACGTGCTCGATGCGGATCGCGGTGAAGATGGCCACCGCCACGTGCATGGAGGGACAGGCGTTGCCCGCCGCGTCCACGCCCTGCAGCATCGCAAAGCCGGGAAAGCCGGACACGTCGATGGACAGCGGCGGAATCTGCGTCGGCCAAAAATAGAAGAGCCCCAGCCCGGTGATGCACAGCCCGCCGATCCATAGCCCGTAGACCACCAGCTCGCGGAAGGTGAGCTGCAGCCCCGGCGCGATGCCGACGTAGAACCAGAGCGACAGGTAGGCGCCCAATGCATAGGGCTGGAACGGAATGAGGTGGTCCAGCGGCGTCAGCGGCATCACCGTGATCGGGAACGACGGATTGCGCAGCAGGTGGAAGTAGCCGATGAAGAACAGCCACGTGAAGACCGTGGTGCCGACCGCCTTCAGCAGGAAATGGCGGCGCATGCGCAGCCAGATGTCGGCGGTCCATGTGGGCGCCGGGGCTTCGGGCGCCAGCTGCAGGGGGATCGGTGAGTGCATGGTGTCGGTCGCCGATCTTGCCAGAGCGGCATGACCCGCCGCGCGATGCCCCGCGGGTTCAGCTTGCCGCGGCGCGCTTGCGGTGCTGGAACGAGGTCGGCGAGCGGCCGGTCGCCGCCTTGAACATGGCGCAGAAGGCGCTGTCGGTGGCGTAGCCGCTGGCCGCCGCCACCTGGCTCACGGCCATGCCGCGCGCCAGCAGCGGCAGCGCATGGGCCATCACGGCCTGCTGGCGCCATTGCTGCCAGCTCATGCCGAGCTGGTCGCGAAACAGCCGCGCCACCGTGCGCTCGCTGGCGCCGATGGTGGCGGCGCGCTCGGCCAGCGTGGCGCGGTCGGCCGGGTTGCGCAGCAGCGCCTCGCAGAGCTGGCGCAGGCGCTTGTCGGCGGGCAGCGGCACGTCGATGCGGATCTGCGTGGCGCGCTCGACCTCGTCCACCAGCAGCGGCGCGATCATGCGTTCGCGCTGCGGCGCGTGCGGGTCGGCCGGCGGCAGGCCGTCGGGCGTGGTGTCGAGCGCCAGCATCAGTGCGCGCAGCAGCGGGCTGATCTCCAGCACCTCGCATTTCTCCCAGGTGGGAGCGATCCAGGCGTGCAGGTAGACGGTGCGCAGCTCCGCGTCTTCGATCAGCGTGATGCTGTGCGGCATGTTGGCCGGCACCCAGAGCGCGCGGGAGGGCGGCACGATGTAGCTGCCGTCCTGCGTGCTGAGCCGGATCACGCCGCGGGTCGAGAAGGTGAGCTGCGGCCACGGGTGCTCGTGCAGCTCGACCAGGGTGTCGGCGCTCAGGAAATGTTCCTTGGCGCGCAGCGGGCGCACCGCGTCGGGGGCGTAGAGGTGTGGCGTGAGCGGCCCGACGCTGTTGGCCGGCGCGGTCGCCGCAGGAGTCGCGACGGAAGAAGAGGCAGCGGGGGAGGCGGCGCTTGGCATGGTTTCGACAAATGTTGTCGCTGTATCGCCATTCTGCCGCGTCCCCGCCGCATAGGATCGAAGCCCGCCCCGGTTTTTTGTAGCAATCCATGTCCTCCTCATCCTCCGCCGCCGTTCCGGCCACCACCTTGCGCACCGACGCCAAGCTGATCGGGCTGGTCGGCCTGGCCCATGCGGTCAGCCACTTCAGCCAGCTCATCCTGGCGCCGTTGTTTCCCTGGCTGAAGGACGCGTTCAACGTGAGCTATGTGGAGCTGGGCGCGGTGCTCACGGTGTTCTTCGTGGTCTCGTGCATCGTGCAGGCGGCCTCGGGCTTCATCGTCGACAAGCTGGGCCCCCGCCCGGTGCTGTTCGTGGGGCTGGGCGCGCTGGGGCTTGCGGCTTTCGGCTACGCAGCGGCGCAGAGCTACTGGATGCTGCTGGCGTGCGCGGTGGTCGGCGGCATCGGCAACGGCGTGTTCCACCCGGTCGACTACACGCTGTTCAACCGCAAGGTCGCGCCCACGCGGCTTGGCCATGCCTACAGCGTGCACGGCATCACCGGCAGCCTGGGCTGGGCGCTGGCGCCGGCCTTCGTGGTGCCGATTGCCATTGCCTATTCGTGGCGCGTGGCGCTGGCGTCCGCGGGCGCCGTGGCCATCGTGGTGCTGCTGGTGCTGTGGGTCTACCGCAGCGCGCTGTCGCTCGACGCGGCGGCCGTGCACAAGGCCACCGGGCAGGGCGAGCCCGCGCCTGCCGGCGGCGAGTTCGACTTCCTGCGCATTCCCGCGGTGTGGATGTGCTTCGGTTTCTTCTTTTTCTACGCCGCCGTGATCAGCGTGGTGCAGACCTTTGCACCGGTGGCGGCGGGCCACCTGCATGCGGTGCCGGTGGCGCTGGTGGCGGTGTGCCTCACCGTCTACATGGTGGCCAGCGCGGCCGGCATGGTGGTGGGCGGTTTTCTCGCGTCCGATCCGTCGCGCTGCGAGCGCATCGTGGGCGCGGGCTTCGGCGTGGCCGCCATGCTGGCCTTGGTGCTGGCCTTCGCGGACTTCCCGCCGATCGTGGTGCCGGTGCTCTTCGGCATGATGGGTTTCGTCTCCGGCGTGGCCGGCCCTTCGCGCGACCTGCTGGTGAAGAAGTCGACCCCGCCCAACGCCACCGGCCGCGTCTACGGCGTGGTGTACGCGGGCCTGGACATCGGCCAGGCCGTGGCGCCGCTGGTGTTCGGCCGCCTGATGGACCACGGGCAGTACACGAGCGTCATCGTGGGCCTGGCGGTGGTGCAGGGCGTGCTGATCGCCAGCGCCTTCAATGTGCGCCGGGTGCGCCGCACGGCGCTGGTGCCGGCCTCTGCCTGAGCCCCTGCCGGGTCGTTGAACAGCGGCCGATATCATCGGCCGCATGCAAGCCTTGTATGTGTCAGTGATCGCCGGTGCAGTGCTGGCGGGCTTCGTGCAGGGCCTGTCCGGCTTTGCGTTCGGCATGGTGGCCATGTCAGTGTGGGCCTGGACACTGGAGCCTCAGCTGGCGGCGCTGCTTGCGCTGTTCGGGGCGCTCACCGGGCAGGTGATCGCTGCCGTCACGGTGCGCCGCGCCTTCGACAAGAGCCTGCTATGGCCCTTCGTGCTTGGCGGACTCGTAGGCGTGCCTTTCGGTGTGTGGCTGCTGCCGCACCTTGACCTCGTGGTCTTCAAGCTGTGCCTTGGCGTGCTGCTTGTGCTGTGGTGCCCGGCCATGCTGATGTCGCAGCACCTGCCGAAGATCGCCTTCGGCGGCCGCGTGGCGGACGGGGTTGCCGGCGCCATCGGCGGCGCCATGGCCGGCATCGGCGGTTTCTCGGGGACCATTCCCACTCTCTGGTGCACGCTGCGCGGCTTCCAGCGCGATACGCAGCGTGCGGTGATTCAGAACTTCAACCTGTCTATGCTGATGGTGGCGTTTGCTGTTCATCTTGCGAGTGGCAGCATTGCGCGTTCTACGGTTCCACTGCTCGGTGTGGTGGCGCTTGCGGTTGCGTTGCCTGTGTTGCTGGGGGCTCGGCTTTATGTGGGGATCAGTGAAGCTGCGTTTCGGAAGTTGGTGTTGGGGTTGTTGACGGCTTCCGGGGTGGCTATGTTGGCTTCTGCTGTGCCTGCTTTGTTGGGTCGGGGCTGAGGGGTGTTTTTTGCTTTTTGGTGGGGTTTTTTTCCGGGGCCGGGTCTCGCCCCGGCGGGCGACTCACTTTCTTTTGCTTCGCCAAAAG
>NZ_JARVTD010000001.1:0-185174 GCF_030208835.1 Variovorax sp. efr-133-TYG-130
TTTGGCGAAGCAAAGAAAAGTAGGTCGGCCGCCGGGCCGAGACCCGGCCCCGGAACACAAAAAGAAAAGCAACTACCGAGGCAACGCCAAGGCAAACGGCAAGCTGAACACCCCCAACAGCGTAGACAGCGTCACCAACCCCGCCACATAAGCCCCGTTGTATCCCATCCGCGCAGCCAGCACATAAGCACTCGAAGCAGTCGGCACCGCGGAAAAAGCCATCAGCACCGAAGCCTGCATCGCATCGAGCCGCAACGCCAGAGCCAGCCCCCATGCGACCAGCGGCAGGACGAGGTGCCGTATGCCCAGTATCGACACCGCCAGCACCTTGCCCGTGCCCAGCGTCGAGAACTTCATGCCCGCACCCGCGGCCAAAAGCCCCAATGCGAGCGATGCGGCGCCGATGCGCGTGAGCGTGGGCGTGGCCCAGCCCGGCACGGTGATCCCCAGCACATTGGTCAGCAGCCCCGCGATCGTCGCGACGATCAGCGGGTTGCGCACCAGCTGTTGCAAGAAGCCGGTCTGCGCATGGCGCGTCATCGGCCACACGGCCGCGATGTTGAAGATGGGCACGCACACGCCGATCAGCACGGCAATGAGCAGCAGGCCTTCGGACCCGGCCAGCCGCTCTGCCAGCGCGAGGCAGATGAACGAATTGAAGCGGAACGCGACCTGGGCGCTGGCCGCGTGGTCGCGCCGGTCGATGTGCGAGCCGATGCCGGGCATGAAGGGCAGGGCGTAGGCCAGCCCGATGCCGACCGCGCCGATGCACAGGCCCGCTGTCAGCAGGTTCGACGTGGCGCCGAAGTCCAGCGGGCTGCGCACGATCGAATGGAACAGCAGCACAGGAAAAAGAAAGTAGTAGACAAGGCTCTCGACCTGGTCCCACACCCGGCGGTCGAGGGCGGTGTAGCGGCACAGGAGCCATCCGATGGCGATGAGCGAAAAGTCGGGGAAGAGCAGCTGCGCGTAGTTCACCGCTTCGAGGATAAACCGGACGGACCATGGGTAATCCACAGCACGGGTGCGGGCCGTGAGCCGCTAGCATCCGGGCTTTCGTTTTTTCGACATCAAAGTCAAGTCAAGGAGTTTTCGATGCAACGTCGTCAATGGAGCGCTCTGGTGGGCGCCGCCGCACTGGTCGCGGTAGCGGGCCCGAGCTTCGCGCAGGGATACCCCAGCAAGCCCGTCGAGCTGAGCGTGCCCTTCGCACCGGGCGGCACGACCGACATCGTGGCGCGCGTGATCTCCGACCCGCTGGGCAAGGTGCTGGGCCAGCCGGTGGTGGTGATCAACCGTGCCGGTGGCGGCGGCATCGTGGGTGCGGCCGAGACGGCACGCGCCACGCCCGACGGCTACAAGCTCGGCATCGCCACGGTGTCGAGCACGGCGGCCAATCCGGCCATCAACCCGAAGACGCCGTACGACCCGATCAACGACTTCACACCGATCATCAACATCGCCGCCACGCCGAACATCATTGCGGTCAACCCGAGCTTCCCGGCCAAGAACTACGCCGAGTTCGTGGCCGAACTGAAGAAGAACCCCGGCAAGTATTCGTATGCCTCGTCGGGCACGGGCGGCATCGGCCACCTGCTGATGGAGCTGTACAAGAGCCTGACCAACACTTTCGTCACGCACATCCCGTACCGCGGCGCGGGCCCGGCGCTGAACGACGTGGTGGCCGGCCAGGTGCCGATCATGTTCGACAACATTCCCTCGGCCATGCCTTTCATCACCAGCGGCCGGCTGATCCCGATCGTGGTGTCCGCGCCCCAGCGCCTGGCCGCACTGCCCAACGTGCCGACCTTCAAGGAAGTCGGCCTGGAGCCGGTGAACCGCATGGCCTACTACGGCATCCTCGGCCCCAAGGGCCTGCCAAAGGAAGTGGTCGAGAAGATCAGCGCCGGCGTGAAGAAGTCGGTGGAAGAGCCGGCGGTGCGCAAGCGCATCGAGGACACGGGCTCGCTGATCGTGGCCAATACGCCCGAGCAGTTCGCCGCGCAGATCAAGGCCGAGTACGAGGTCTACAAGGACGTGGTGAAGAAGCAGAACCTGAAGCTCGACTGAGCCCGGTTTTTTCTTTCTTTAGACGCAAGCCGCCCGTGCCCCGGGCGGCTTTTTCTTTTTTGCTATCTTGCAACGCATGACCGAGGCCGCCGCCGCACCCACTCCCGATATCGACGACTTCATCGACGCCCTCTGGCTCGAGGACGGCTTGTCGAAGAACACGCTCGCCGCCTACCGTCGCGACCTCGCGCTGTTCGCGCAGTGGCTCGGCAAGCAGCAAGGCGGCGCCACGCTCGCCACCGCGCGGGAGACCGACCTGCAGGCCTACATGGGCGCGCGGCTCACCAACAAGGGCAAGGCAACGTCGGCCAACCGCCGGCTCACGGTGTTCAAGCGCTACTACCGCTGGGCGCTGCGCGAGCGGCGCATCACGGCCGACCCGAGCATCCGTCTCATGCCCGCGCGCCAGATGCCGCGCGCCATCAAGACGCTGTCGGAGAAGCAGGTCGACGACCTGCTGGCCGCGCCCGATGTCGAATCGCCCCTGGGCCTGCGCGACCGCGCGATGCTGGAGCTCATGTATGCGAGCGGCCTGCGCGTGAGCGAACTGGTGGCGCTCAAGGCCATCGACATGAGCCTGAACGACGGCGTGCTGCGCGTGCTGGGCAAGGGAAGCAAGGAGCGGCTGGTGCCCTTCGGCGGCGAGGCGCGGCGCTGGATTGAACGCTACCTGGAGGAATCGCGCCCCGCGATCCTCGACGGCCAGCAGACGCCCGACCTGTTCGTCACGGCGCGCGGGGCGGGCATGACGCGCGTGATGTTCTGGATCATCGTGAAGAAGCATGCGACCGCGGCTGGCATTCACGTGCCGCTGTCGCCGCACACGCTGCGCCACGCCTTTGCCACCCACCTGCTGAACCACGGGGTCGACCTGCGCGCGGTGCAGCTGCTGCTGGGGCATGCGGACATCTCGACCACCACCATCTACACGCATGTGGCGCGCGAGCGCCTGAAGCAGCTTCATGCGAAGCACCACCCGCGCGGCTGAGCCTGGGCAGCCCTGGCGCATCGGATGCGCCGGATGGAGCCTGCCGCGCGCGCTGTGGCCGGTGTTTCCGCCCGAGGGCTCGCACCTGGAGCGCTATGCGCAGCGCTTCGACGCGGTCGAGATCGACACCTCGTTCTACCGGCCGCACCGGCGCGAGACCTACGAACGCTGGGCCGCGAGCACGCCCGAAGGATTCCGCTTCGCGGTCAAGCTGCCGAAGGCGGTGACGCACGAACGACGGCTGGTCGATGCGATGCCTGCGTTCGAAGAATTTGCCGCGCAGGTCGGGGGGCTCGGGAACAAGCTCGGTGCGCTGGTCGTGCAGTTGCCGCCGAGCCTGGCGTTCGATGCCGGGGTGGTGCGCGGTTTTTTCAGCGCGCTTAGGCGCAGGCACCCGGGCGCTGTGGTGCTGGAGCCCCGTCATCGCAGCTGGTTCACGCCGCAGGCCGAGGGGCTGCTGTCTATTTTCGAAGTGGCCCGCGTGCTCGCGGACCCGGTGCTGTTCGACGAAGCCGCGGCCCCCGGCGGCTGGCCGGGCCTTGTCTATCTGCGGTTGCACGGCTCGCCGCGGCGCTACTGGTCGGCCTACGGCGACGACCTGCTTGCGCGGCTCGCGCAGCGGCTGCAGCTTGCGAAGGAAGAAGGCGCGCAGTGCTGGTGCGTGTTCGATAACACGGCCGGCGGCGAGGCGACAGGCAACGCGCTGGCGCTGCAGCGGCTGCTGGAGAATCAACGATCAACAAGAGGAGACGGATCATGAAATTCACAAGACTCTGCGCCGGCCTGGGCCTTGGCTTTGCAATGGCCGCGGCCACCGGCCTTGCCGCCGCCCAAGGCTTCCCGGGCGCCAAGCCCATTCGCCTGATCGTCGGCTACCCGCCCGGCGGCGGCATCGACTTTGCGGCGCGCACGGTGCAGGTGCCGCTGCAGGAGGCGCTCAAGCAGCAACTGGTGGTCGACTACAAGCCCGGCGCCAGCGGCATGATCGCGGCCACCGAACTCACGCGCCAGCCCGCCGACGGCTACACGCTGCTGCTGGCCAACACCGGGCCGTTCGCCATCGCGCCCTACCTGCAGAGCAAGCCGCCGTACGACCCGATCAGACAGTTCACCTACATCGGGCAGATCAGCCAGGGCAGCTACATCGCGGTGACGCGGCCCGACCATCCGGCGAAGAACCTCAAGGAGTTCGTGGCGTGGGCCAAGGGGCAGCCGGGCAAGGTCAACTTTGCCTCGGGCGGCAACGGCACCTCGACGCACCTGAACGGCGAGCTGATGAACCAGGTGACGGGGCTCGACATGACGCACGTGCCCTACAAGGGCAGCGCGCCGGCGGTGCAGGACCTGATCGGCGGGCAGACGCAGATCCTCATCGACGCGGGCAGCGTGCTGCTGCCGCAGGTGAAGGGCGGCAAGCTGAAGGCGCTGGCCGTGACCGGCCCGGTGCGCGACCCGCAGCTGCCCGACGTGCCGACCGTGAAGGAACTGGGGCTGGCGGGCATGGAGTCAGTCGGCTTCCAGGGGCTGGTGGGGCCGGCGAACATGCCGAAGGACGTGGTCGATCGGCTCTCGGGCGAGCTGGCCAAGGCGCTGGCGCAGCCCGAGATCAAGGCCAAGTTCGCAACGGCGGGGGCCGAGGTGCATTCGCTGGGCCCGGTCGAGTTCGCGGCCTTCGTGAAGGCGGACAATGAGAAGTGGTCCAGGCTGATCAAGGAGCGCAAGCTGCAGCTGGACTGACGCAATCACGCAGACGACCCGATCCACAGACACCATGAATTTCCTCGCTTCCTCGAAGCCATCGCGCCGCACGGCGACCCGACTCCTTGCCGCCGCCGCGCTGTGCGCCGCTTCCGGCGCCTACGCGCAGGCCGTGCCCAAGACCGTGCGGCTCATCGTCGCCTACCCGGCGGGCGGCGTCAGCGACGTGGTCGCTCGGGCGCTGGGCGACCGGCTCGCGGCGCAGATGGGCATCACGGTCATCGTGGACAACCGGGCCGGCGCAAGCGGCGCCATCGGCATGGACGCGGTGGCCAAGGCCGCGCCCGACGGCGCGACGCTGGGCTTCTCGGCCATCAGTCCGCTGGTGCTGAGCCCGCACCTGGGCAAGCTGCCCTTCGATCCGCTCAAGGACGTGGCGCCCGTGGCCAGCGTGATGTACTCGCCGGTGCTGCTGATTGCCACGCCGGCGAGCAAGGCCAAGGACTTCAAGGCGCTGATCGACGACGCCAAGGCGCACCCGGGCGCGGTGCGCTGGGCCACTTCCGGCCCGGCGTCGCTGGGCCACATCGTGCTGGAGCAACTGCATGCGGCGGCGGGCGTGGACATCACGCACGTGCCGTACAAGGGCGGCGGCCAGCAGCTCAACGATGCGATCGGCGGGCAGTTCGAGATTCTGTCGACCAACGCGAGCCCGACGCTGTCGTCGCACATCCAGTCGGGCAAGCTGCGCCCGCTGGCCGTGGGAGCGCCGGCCCGGCTCGACAGCCTGCCCCAGGTGCCCACGCTGGGCGAGCTGGGCTACAAGGCGGCCAACATCAACTCGCTGTTCGGCGTGTTCGCGCCGGCCGCCACGCCGGCTGCGCTGGTCGCGCGGTACAACGCCGAGATCAACAAGGCGCTGGCCAGCCCCGAGCTGCGCGCCAAGCTCACGGCCACCGACAACGTGCCGACCGGCGGTACCTCTGCAGCCTTTGCGAAGGAAATCGCCAGCGAGTTCGAAAGCAACGGCCGCATCATCAAGGCGGCGAACATCAAGGCCGACTGAGCTGGCCCGAACCACCTGACGCCTGGAAGACACCTGCGCTTGTGGTCTGACTCTCCCTACCTTATAGTAGGTAGATGACCAGCGCCACAGCAGCCGTTCCCGCCCTTGCCACCGGCAGCACCCGCGAGCAGATCCTCGCGGTGGCGCGCGGCTTCATCGAAACCCGTTCCTACCTGGGCTTCAGCTTCCAGGACGTGGCCGATGCGGTCGGCGTGCGCAAGGCCAGCCTCTATCACCACTTTCCCAGCAAGGAAGCGCTGGGCATCGCAGTCATCCGCTCCGCCACCCAGGGCTTCAAGGACTGGGATGCCGCCCGCGAGCGCGAGCCGAAGGACGCGCTCGAATCGTATTTCCGCATGTACCGCAACACGCTGAATGCCGGCTCCGGTATCTGCCCGGCAGGCGCGCTGGCGCCGGGCTGGGACGTCATCAACGACGAACTGCGCGAGGCGGTGCGCGAACTGCGCAGCACCCAGGTGACGTGGCTCACGGGCGTGCTGGGTGCGCTGATGCCGGAACGCAGGAAGGGCGTTTCGGTCGCTTCGCTGGCGGCTTTCGTGTTTTCTTCCTGCCAGGGTGCGCTGCTGTCGGCGCGCATGACGGGGCGCGTGGACGAGTTCGACGAAGCCATCGCGCAACTCAGGAGTTCATTGCCCGGCTGAGCGCCGGGCCTGACGCAGGCGCGCTCCGGCGTGCCTATTTTTTGACCTCGTAGCCTACCGATTGGATGGTAGGTTTCATCTGTTGGAGCCATTCATGAAAGCCGTCATTTCCGCCTATGCCCGTTCTCCCTTTCACTTCGCGAAGAAAGGCGCGCTGGCCGAGGTGCGCCCCGACACGCTGGCCGCCGGCGTGGTGAAGGGCCTGCTGCAGCGCACCGACCTCGATCCCGCGCTGCTCGAAGACATCATCCTGGGCTGCGCCTACCCGGAGGCCTCGCAGGGCAACAACCTCGCGCGCATCGTCGGTCTGCTGGCCGGCCTGCCGCACGAGGTGGGCGGCATGACGGTGAACCGCTTCTGCGGTTCGTCGATGCAGGCGGTGCACATTGCCGCCGCGCAGATCGAGGCGGGCATGGGCGACGCGTTCCTGTGCGTGGGCGTGGAATCGATGACGGCGGTGCCGCAGGGCGGCTTCAACTTCTCGCCCAGCCCGCAGCTGCTGGCCAACACCGACGCCTACATCTCCATGGGCGAAACCGCCGAGAACGTGGCGCAGCGCTGGAACGTGAGCCGCGCCGACCAGGAGGCCTTCGCGGTGGAGTCGCACCGCAAGGCCGCCGCCGCACGCGCGGAAGGCCGGCTGGCGGGCGAGATCGTGCCGGTGCGGCTGGCCTCGGGCGACATCGTCGATGCCGACGGCTGCATCCGCCCGAGCACTTCCGCCGAGGCGCTGGCGAACCTCAAGCCCGCATTCCGCCCCGACGGCGTGGTGACGGCCGGCACCTCGTCTCCGCTGACCGACGGCGCGGCGGTGGTGCTCGTCACCAGCGATGCGTTTGCCGCCAGGCACGGCCTGCAGGCGCTGGCACGCATCCGCTCGTTCGCGACCGTGGGCGTCGATCCCGCCGTCATGGGCATCGGCCCGATCCCCGCGACGCGCAAGGCACTGGCGCGCGCCGGCCTGAGCGCGGCCGACCTGGACGTGATCGAGATCAACGAAGCCTTCTCTTCGCAGGCGCTGGCCTGCATCCGCGACCTGGGCCTCGACCCCGCGAAGATCAACCTCGACGGTGGCGGCCTTTCCATCGGCCATCCGCTGGGCGCGACCGGCGCGCGCATCACCGGCAAGGCCGCGTCGCTGCTGGTGCGCGAGAAAGGGCGCTATGCGCTGGCCACGCAATGCATCGGCGGCGGGCAGGGCATCGCGACGATCCTCGAGCGCGTTTGAACGGTCCGAAAATGCGGCCACGAACCCCAAGGAGAACCGATGACAGCAACCCCTGAAACCGGCGCCAGGCCCAAGCTGTACCTCGAAGACCTGTCCGTCGGCGACCGCTTCCGCAGCGCCGAACACGCGCTGGACGTGGCACAGATCCAGGCCTTCGCGCGGCAGTTCGACCCGCAGCCCTTCCACACCGACGAAGAGGCCGCGAAGAAGACTTTCTTCGGCGGGCTGGCCGCGAGCGGCTGGCACACCGCGGCGCTCACCATGAAGCTGCTGGTCGAAAGCGGCATCCCGCTGGCCGACGGCATCATCGGTTCAGGCGGCGAACTGCAATGGCCCAAGCCCACGCGGCCCGGCGACGTGCTGCATGTGGTGAGCGAGGTGGTCGACATCGTGCCCTCGCGCTCCAAGCCCGGCCGCGCGATGGTCACCATGCGCTGCCAGACGCTCAACCAGCGCGGCGATGTGCTCCAGCACTTCACGCCCAGGCTGGTGGTGCACGCCAGGCCGGCGGCGGCCTGAGTCGGGGTTTCAAAACACCCGCAGGCCCAGTTCCTCGACCAGCGAGGCGGCCTGCCGGTGCGAGATCGCCTCGGTCATTCGGGGCGGGAGTCGGCCAGGGCGCGCAGTTCTTCGGGGCTGAAGCCGGCGCGGCTGCGCGCCTCGAGATTGAAGGGCGGCTTGTGGCGCGGCGCGTCGTAGCGCGCGACCAAGGCCGGATAGGTGGCCTCGGGGTCGATGCCGGCGCGCTCGCACAGCCAGCGGTACCAGTGGTTGCCGATGGCCACGTGACCCACTTCGTCGCGCAGGATGATGTCCAGGATCTCGACCGCGCGCAGCGCATCGGGCGTGTTGACCCGCTTGAGCTTGGCCTGGATCAGCGGCGTGGCGTCCAGCCCGCGCGCCTCCAGCGTGCGCGGCACCAGCGCCATGCGGCCGAGCACATCGTCCTTGGTCTTCTCGCACATGTTCCAGAGGCCGTCATGGCCCGGAAAGTCGCCGTAGCGCCAGCCCATGTCCTGCAGGTGCGTGTGCAGCAGCGTGAAGTGCAGCGCTTCTTCGTCGGCCACGCGCAGCCAGTCGCGGTAGTAGGCCTCGGGCATGCCGTCGTAGCGCCACACGGCGTCGAGTGCGAGGTTGATGGCATTGAACTCGATGTGGCAGATCGAATGGATCAGCGCGGCCCGGCCATCGGGCGTGAATGGCGAGCGCTTCTGCACCGCGGTGGCGGCCACGCGCACGGGCTTTTCGGGTCGGCCGGGCACGCCGGTGTCGTCGCCGGGCGTGCGGATCGGGTCGGTTGCTATGGAATCGGTAGCGCCGTGCAGAGAAATGGCGCGCGTTGCAGCCACCTTCTGTTCGGGATCGGAGAGGCGCAGCGCGGCCAGCGCGCTCAATCGGGGGTGCATCCCTACAATTCTAGTTTTGCCCCCGGAGACAACCACGATGGCGATTTATGAATTGGACGGCGTTGCACCGACCCTCGGCGAAGGCGCATGGGTGGCCGACAGCGCGCAGGTGATGGGCAACGTCAAGCTGGCCGACAACGCGAGCGTGTGGTTCGGCGCGGTGCTGCGCGGCGACACCGAGACGCTGACCATCGGACGCAACAGCAACATCCAGGACCTGTCGGTGCTGCATGCCGACATCGGCTGCCCGCTGACCATCGGCGACAACGTCACCGTGGGCCACCAGGTGATGCTGCACGGCTGCACCGTCGGCGACAACTCGCTGATCGGCATCCAGGCCGTGGTCTTGAATAACGCGAAGATCGGCCGCAATTCGATCGTTGGCGCCGGCAGCGTCGTGACCGAGGGCAAGGAGTTTCCGGACAACTCGCTCATCATCGGCTCGCCGGCCAAGGTGGTGCGCACCCTCGATGACGCCGCGGCCGCCCGGCTGCGCCAGAGCGCCGAGCACTATGTAGAGAACGCCCATCGCTTCGCGAAGGGCCTCAAGAAGATCGCCTGACCGGTTCGGTTGCAGGCACACAGAGAGAAAGAAAACGTTTTGAGCGAGCTGCACAAATTCCTGTTCGATGGCCTGCCGGTGCGCGGCATGATCGTGCGCCTGACAGATGCGTGGCAGGAGATCCTTGCGCGGCGCGCCTCCAACACCGCCACCGGCGCCTACCCGCCGCCCGTGGCCGAACTGCTCGGTGAAATGACGGCCGCCGCCACGCTGATGCAGGCCAACATCAAGTTCAACGGCGCGCTGATCCTGCAGATCTTCGGCGACGGCCCGGTCAAGGTGGCCGTGGCCGAGGCCAAGCCCGACCTGAGCCTGCGCGCCACCGCCAAGGTGATCGGCGAGCTGCCAGCCGACGCTCGGCTGCCCGACATGGTCAACGTGAACAACAAGGGCCGCTGCGCCATCACGCTCGACCCCAAGGACAAGCTGCCGGGCACCACGCCCTACCAGGGCGTGGTGCCGCTGTTCGACGACAACGGCGAAAAGCTCGGCAAGCTCAGCGACGTGCTGCAGCACTACATGCTGCAGAGCGAGCAGCTCGACACCACCCTGGTGCTCGCGGCCGACGACAAGGTGGCCGCGGGCCTCTTGATCCAGCGCCTGCCCGTGAAGGGCGAGGGCAACCTCGAAGGCAGCTCCAGCAAGGACCACGACCAGGCCAACGAAGACCAGATCGGCCTGAACGAGGACTACAACCGCATCTCGATCCTCGCCTCCAGCCTGACGCGCGACGAATTGCTCACGCTCGACATCGAGACCATTCTTCGCCGCCTGTTCTGGGAAGAGAAGCTGCTGCGCTTCGAGCCGCAGGCCGGCCTGCTGGGCCCGCACTTCGCCTGCACCTGCGGGCGCGAGCGCGTGGCGCAGATGATCCGCGGCCTGGGTGTGGAGGAAGCCGAGAGCATCCTCGCCGAGCGCGGCGACATCGAGGTGGGCTGCGACTTCTGCGGCAAGCAGTACCGCTTCGACGCGGTCGACACCGCGCAGATCTTCAGGCCGCCGACGGACCAGATTCCGGGCAGCCCGGTCGTCCAGTAGGCAGCCTGTCGAAGCGCGCTCGCGGGCTCAGCGCGCTTCGCTGCTGTCGAAGCCGCCGAACGAAATGTCCGGCGCGCTCGTGTTGTGCTTCGACGGCAGGCTGCGGCCGAAGCGCACCTGCGTGGCCTGCAGGCTCTTGACCTCGGGCAGCGGCAGCACCTGCTGCGCGGCTTGCGGCGCGGCCTGCCAGCGCACTTCGCTCACGTCGGCGTTGTCCGGCGTCACGTACATCGAGCGCAGCACCGCAAAGGGCTGCGCATTCACCGTCGGCTTCGACAGGGTGACGTCGAGCGCGGTGCGCGTGCGGCTGATTTCGTCGACACGCGCCACCGCGCTGCCGCCGTTCGCGAAGCGCACGTGGATCGCCAGCGGCTTCGGCACGATGCGGATCGACGCGATGCTCACCACCGGCCGCGCCGCCGCCTCCACCGGCCCGAGCAGGAACGAAGAGCCGTATACGCCGTCACCGAAGCGCGGGTCCGGCAGCGGCTTGAGCCGCCAGTAGCCGTCCGACGGATAGAGCACGATGGCCTCGAGCGCCTTGCCGTTCTCCTTCCTGAACACCTGCAGCAGGTGGAAGCCGCGGTCGCTGCGCTTGCCCACGGTCACGGGCACGCTCTGCGGGCGCCAGAAGGTCGGCAGCGTCATGCCGACGATGCGCCACTCGGCGTTGTCCAGCAGCACTACGGTGCGCTTCTTGAAGCGGTGCGCGGGGTCGGTGGGGTGGGCGCCGCCGTCGAAGTTGCAGCCCGAGAAGTCGGGCGCCGTGACGTCGTTGCCGATCTTGTCGAGATAGTCGGGCTGCAGCGCCTCGATGCGCATGTGGCGGATGCCGTCGCCGCGCAGGGTGAGGGAGACGTTGTCTTCCTCGGCGCAGGCGGTGGTCGTGGTGCCGTTCTCTATCGTGGCCGCGACGGGGGCGGCAGCGGCATGGCCCACGGCCAGCAGCAGGGCGATGAGCGTGGTGGCAGGGGCGAGGCGCGCGGCTGTCGAAAGGGGCATCGGATCTCCGGTGAAGGGGATGGTGCGCGCCGCTGGCTTATTCGCGGCGCGCGATCAGGTCGCTGAAGAGCTTATGTTCGCATTCCGGGTCGGAGCATTTCTCGCAAGGCCATGACCACGAGGCGGGCTTGGCTTCGAGCCGGCCGCGTGCGCGCGTGCGGCCTTCGTTGCCAGCGATCGAGTTGATCGCGTTCCAGGCGTTGGCAAGGCGCTCGCCGCCGCTGCCATGCACCACGGCGAACGAGAGCCTGGCGCCGATGAGCGCGGCGCGCACCAGCGTGTCGGTCGGCTGCTGCGCATGCGGGCCGTCGCGCATGTCGTCGGCCACCCAGGGCAGGTCGAGCGCGGTGAGCAGCGTGATGGCATAGCGCCGCTGCGCCGCCAGGGCACCTTCGTAGAGCGAGGTGTCGGCGAAAAGCTGTTCGCTGTAGACCGCCGTCATGAGCGCGGTGGTATCGGCCACCACCACGCCCGACGCGGCGGCGACGCCGATGCGGCGGGTCTGCTCGTCGGCAATGGCCTGCTGTTCGTCGGGGCGCGGCGTGCGGCCTTCGCGCTCGCACCATTCGCGCAGGTATTCGCCGACGAGCGTTACCGGGGTTCCGCGGTCCCGCAGGCGCTGCGCGATGGCGCGCGCCAGCTCGGTCTTGCCGGTGCTTTCGGCGCCCAGCAGCGCGATGACGCAGCCGGTCGGCAGGGTGGGCGTCATGCGCGTGCCGCCTGCGCCGCTTTCGGCAGGCGCTGCCGCCATGCCAGGTAGCCGGCCACGCTGAGCGCGGCGAACACCGCGTACAGGCCGACCGTGAGCCACAGGCCCTTGTGGATGAACAGGCCCACGCTGACCACGTTCACCGCCAGCCAGACCAGCCAGTTCTCGATGAACTTGCGCCCGAGCAGGAACTGCCCGACCAGGCTCAGCCCGGTGGCGAAGCCGTCCCACCAGGGCACGTCGGTGTCGGTGAAGCGGCGCAGGAAGAGGGCGACGGCCGGCCACGCCAAGGCGCAGGCGGCCAGCGCGAGGGCAATGCCGCGCGGCGAAAGCCGGCTGACATGCAGGGCGCTCCCGTCCGCCCGATGGCCGCGCAGCCACTGGGCCCAGCCCCACAGGGCGACGAAAGCGAAGAAGACCTGGAGCGAGGCGTCGCCGTAGATGCGCGCCTTGGCGAAGACGGCCACATAGAGCAGCGAACTGACGATGGCCAGCGGCCATCCCCAGTGGATCTCGCGCATGTTGCACCCGACCATGGCGAGCGCGAGGAGCGCGGCGACAAGCTCGAGCCAGCTGACGGGAGAGCCCCAGAGCAGGAATGCAGGGGCCGAGAGAAGCTCAAGGATCAGATTCGCCCCCAGAGGGCGCCGACACGAAGTGCGCGAAGACTGGGGGTCATCCTAGTGCGCGATCTGGACGAACACTTCGTTCGGCTTCACCATGCCGAGTTCCGCCCGCGCGCGTTCCTCGACCATTTCGAGGCCTTCCTTGAGGTCGTTGACCTCCGAGGTCAGGCGCTCATTGTTCAGCGTGGCCTTGGCGTTGGCTTCCTTCTGGTCGGCCAGCTTGGTCCGCAGCTGCGCCACGTCGCGCACGCTGCCGCGCCCGTTCCACAGCTGCCACTGCAGGACGCCCAGCAGAAGCAGCAGGATGATCGGCGGAACGAGTCGGGCGCGCATGCGCGGGGCGTCCGGTGCGTTACTTCAGGTTGTAGAACGCGCCGCGGCCCGGGTACACGGCGATGTCGCCGAGGTCTTCTTCGATGCGCAGCAGCTGGTTGTACTTGGCGATGCGGTCCGAGCGCGACAGCGAGCCGGTCTTGATCTGGCCGGCGTTGGTGCCCACCGCGATATCGGCGATGGTGCTGTCTTCGGTTTCACCCGAGCGGTGCGAGATCACGGCCGTGTAGCCCGCGCGCTTGGCCATCTCGATGGCGGCGAAGGTCTCGGTCAGCGTGCCGATCTGGTTGATCTTGATGAGGATCGAGTTGGCGATGCCCTTGTCGATGCCCTCTTGCAGGATCTTGGTGTTGGTGACGAACAGGTCGTCGCCCACCAGCTGCACGCGCTTGCCCAGGCGTTCGGTCAGGTGCTTCCAGCCGTCCCAGTCGCCTTCGTGCATGCCGTCTTCGATGCTGATGATCGGGTACTTGTCGACCCAGGTCGCGAGCATGTCGGTCCAGCTTTCGGACGTGAGCGAGAGGTTTTCGCCCGACAGCACGTACTTGCCGTCCTTGTAGAACTCGCTGGCCGCGCAGTCCAGGCCCAGGGCGATCTGCTCGCCCGCCGTGTAGCCGGCCTTGTCGATGGCTTCCAGGATCAGCTGGATGGCCGCTTCATGGCTCTCGACGCTGGGGGCGAAGCCGCCTTCGTCGCCCACGGCCGTGCTGATGCCGCGGTCGCCCAGGATCTTCTTGAGCGCATGGAACACCTCGGCACCGTAGCGCACGGCCTCGCGGAAGCTCTTGGCGCCCACGGGGATGATCATGAACTCCTGCAGGTCGAGGCTGTTGTTGGCGTGCGCGCCGCCGTTGATGACGTTCATCATCGGCACCGGCAGCTGCATGCCGCCCATGCCGCCGAAGTAGCGGTACAGCGGCAGGCCGGACTCTTCGGCCGCGGCGCGGGCCACGGCCATCGACACGGCGAGGGTGGCGTTGGCGCCCAGGCGGCCCTTGTTGTCGGTGCCGTCCAGGTCGATCATCGTGCGATCGAGGAAGGCCTGTTCGCTGGCGTCCAGGCCGAGCACGGCTTCCGAGATCTCGGTGTTGATGTTCTCCACGGCCTTGAGCACGCCCTTGCCCAGGTAGCGGCTCTTGTCGCCGTCACGCAGCTCGATGGCTTCGCGCGAACCGGTCGACGCGCCCGAGGGCACGGCCGCACGGCCCATGGTGCCCGACTCCAGCAGCACGTCGCACTCGACGGTGGGGTTGCCTCGGCTGTCGAGAATTTCGCGGCCGACGATGTCAACGATTGCACTCATCTTTTGTCTTTCTCTTTCGGTTCTCTTTGGCGGATGAATAAATGGGGCAGGGGGCTCAGAGGCCCTCGACGGCGATCATGTTCATGATCGCGGCGCCGGCACGCGCTTCGCGGGCCTTGAGGTATTCGGGCGTGTCGTAGAAGGCCTTGGCCTTCTCGAAGCTGGCGAACTTGAGGATGACGACGCGCGTGGGCTTCCAGTCGCCCTCCAGCGGCTGCACCTGGCCGCCGCGCACGCACACCTCGGCGCCGTGCGCCTGCATGGCGGCGCTCGACCACTTCTTGTATTCCTCGTACTGCGTCGGGTTGGTCACCTCGACGTGGGCGATGACGTATCCGCTGCTCATGCGACGGCCTTCAGTGCCTTGTTGGTGCTGCCCGCGCCCTTTTCCTTGTGTTCGAGCGCCGCCTTGATGAAGGCGTTGAACAGCGGATGGCCGCCCCACGGGGTCGACTTGAACTCGGGGTGGAACTGCACGCCCATGAACCACGGGTGCACGTCCTGCGGCAGCTCGACGATCTCGGTCAGGTGCTCGCGCTGCGTGAGCGCCGAGATCACGAGGCCGGCCTTGCGCAGTTCGTCGAGGTAGTTGACGTTGGCTTCGTAGCGGTGGCGGTGGCGCTCGGTGACCACGTCGCCGTAGATGCTGTGGGCCAGCGTGCCGGGCGAGACGTCGGAGCTCTGCGCGCCCAGGCGCATGGTGCCGCCGAGGTCGGACTTCTCGTCGCGCGTCTTCACGGTGCCGTCGGCGTCCTTCCACTCGGTGATCAGCGCGATCACGGGGGTGGGCGTCTCGGGGTCGAACTCGGTGCTGTTCGCGTTCTTCAGGCCGGCCACGTGCCGGGCGTATTCGATGGTGGCAACCTGCATGCCCAGGCAGATGCCCAGGTAGGGCACCTTGCCTTCACGGGCGAAGCGGGCCGCCGAGATCTTGCCTTCCACGCCGCGCTGGCCGAAGCCGCCGGGCACCAGGATGGCGTCGTACTTGGCCAGGCGGGACACGTCCTGCGCGTTGATGGTCTCGGAGTCGATGTACTCGATCTTCACGCGGGCATGGTTCTTCATGCCGGCGTGGCGCAGGGCTTCGTTCAGCGACTTGTAGCTGTCCGACAGGTCGACGTACTTGCCGACCATGGCAATCGACACTTCCTTTTGCGGGTGCTCGACTTCGTAGACCAGGTCGTCCCAGCGCTGCAGCTTGGCGGGCGGGGTGTTGATGCGCAGCTTGTCGCAGATCAGGCCGTCCAGGCCCTGCTCGTGCAGCATGCGGGGCACCTTGTAGATGGTGTCCACGTCCCACATCGAGATCACGCCCCACTCTGGCACGTTCGAGAAGAGCGAGATCTTGGCGCGCTCGTCGTCGGGGATCGGGCGGTCGGCGCGGCACAGCAGGGCGTCGGCCTGGATGCCGATTTCGCGCAGCTTCTGCGCGGTGTGCTGCGTGGGCTTGGTCTTGAGTTCGCCGGCGGCGGCGATCCAGGGCACGTAGCTCAGGTGCACGAAGGCCGAGTTGTTCGGGCCCATGCGCAGGCTCATCTGGCGCACGGCCTCCAGGAAGGGCAGCGACTCGATGTCGCCCACGGTGCCGCCGATTTCGACGATGGCCACGTCCACCTCGTGCGCAGTGCCGATGCCGGCGCCGCGCTTGATGTATTCCTGGATTTCGTTGGTGATGTGCGGGATCACCTGCACCGTCTTGCCCAGGTAGTCGCCACGGCGCTCTTTTTCGAGCACGGTCTTGTAGATCTGGCCGGTCGTGAAGTTGTTGGCCTTGCGCATCCGCGTGTTGATGAAGCGCTCGTAGTGGCCGAGGTCGAGGTCGGTCTCTGCGCCGTCATCGGTGACGAACACTTCACCATGCTGGAAGGGCGACATCGTGCCGGGGTCGACATTGATGTACGGATCGAGCTTGATGAGGGTGACTTGGAGGCCGCGCGATTCGAGGATCGCGGCGAGCGAGGCGGAGGCGATTCCCTTGCCAAGGGAAGATACGACACCACCGGTGACGAAGACAAATTTGGTCATGCCAGTTCCGGACTTTGCAATCCGGGCAGTGGGAAATTGCGATTATAGGTGTGCCCTTCGCGACACTTTCCGCCAGGGGCTTGTTGCCGCGGGTCGGATGGCATGTGAGCAACAATACAGCCCATGCAAGATCTCGCCGGCAAACACATCGTCCTGGGCCTCACCGGAGGCATCGCCTGCTACAAGTCGGCCGAGCTGTGCCGGCTGTTCGTCAAGGCGGGCGCGACCGTCCAGGTCGTCATGACCGAGGCGGCCGAGCAGTTCATCACGCCGGTGACCATGCAGGCGCTCTCGGGGCGCACCGTCTACACCTCGCAGTGGGACACCCGCGAGCCCAACAACATGCCGCACATCAACCTGAGCCGCGAGGCCGATGCGATCGTGCTGGCGCCCTGCAGCGCCGACTTCGTCGCGCGGCTGGTGCAGGGCCGCTCCGACGACCTGCTGAGCCTGATGTGCCTGGCCCGCCCCATGGACCGAATTCCGCTGCTCATCGCGCCGGCCATGAACCGCGAGATGTGGGGCCATCCGGCCACGCAGCGCAACCTGGTGCAGGTGGCGGCCGACGGCGCCACGGTGCTGGGCGTGGGCAACGGCTGGCAGGCCTGCGGCGAAACCGGCGACGGGCGCATGCTCGAACCCGCCCAGCTGCTCGAGGACATCACGGCCTTCTTCAGCCCCAAGCTGCTGGCGGGGCAGAAGGTGCTGGTCACGGCGGGGCCGACCTTCGAGTCGCTCGACCCGATCCGCGGCATCACCAATCATTCGTCCGGCAAGATGGGCTTTGCCATCGCCCGCGCGGCCCGCGAAGCGGGCGCCGAGGTCACGCTGGTGGCCGGCCCGGTGCACCTGCCCACGCCGCGCGGCGTGACGCGCGTCGACGTGCTGTCCGCGCAGGACATGCTCGAAGCCACCACCCGCGCCGCGGAGTTTGCTAGCATTTTCGTAGCAACAGCCGCCGTGGCCGACTGGCGCCCGGCCACGCAGAGCGACCAGAAGATCAAGAAGGACGGCAGCGGCAAGACCCCGGTGCTGGAGTTCGTCGAGAACGCCGACATCCTGCTGACCGTCGCGCGCAGCGAGCGCGCCCAGTCGAAGAAGCTCTTCTGCGTGGGCTTTGCCGCCGAAAGCGAGAACCTCGCGGCGCACGCCAAGGCCAAGCGCGAGCGCAAGGGCATTCCGCTGCTGGTCGGGAACATCGGCCCGCTGACCTTCGGGCAGGACGACAACGCGCTGCTGCTGGTCGATGCCGACGGCGTGCGCGAACTGCCGCGCGCGCCCAAGCTCACGCTGGCCCGCGAACTGATGACCGAAATCGCCGCACGACTTCCCGACTGGAGGGTCTGATGAACCTGAATCCCCAATGGAACACGCCGCCCAATGGCGATTTCGCGCGTTACGTCGAACGGCTGTCGGCCCAGGCCGCATTGCCCAGGCGCGCGCCTAAGGAGGGCGAACCGGGGCTCGACGTCGGCATGACGCAGCCGCCCGGCCAGCCGGGCCCCGTCACGGCGGCCATGCAACGGCAGCAGCAACAGCAGGAACTCCCCAACGGTGAAGTACCCAAGGCCCAGCCCGGTACGTTCGATCCGAAGGTGCTCAAGGTGATGGGCGCGGTCGGCGCGCTGGTGTTCCTCGTCCTGTGGGCTTCGGGCGTGCCTTTCGGCGTGCTCGTGCTCCTGCTGGGCGTGGCCCTGTGGTTCGGCAAGAAATTGAAGGGCGTGAAGTTCACCCCCGGTGTCGCCAAGTGGCAGCAACTGCTGGAAGAGGCGAACCGCAAGCAAAGAGAACAGCAACAGAAGCAAGGCAGCAATTAAAAGTGAAAGTCGACGTCCGTATCCTCGATCCGCGCATGGTGGATCAATTGCCCGCCTATGCCACCCCCGGCAGCGCCGGCCTCGACCTGCGGGCCTGCCTCGACGCTCCCATCACGCTGGAGCCCAACGGCTGGCAGCTGGTGGGCACCGGCATCGCGATCCACCTGGCCGACCCGGCCTATGCGGCGATGATCCTTCCGCGCTCGGGCCTGGGCCACAAGCACGGCATCGTGCTGGGCAACCTCGTCGGCCTGATCGACAGCGACTACCAGGGCGAACTGAAGATCAGCGCCTGGAACCGCAGCGACACGCCCTTCGTGCTGAACCCGATGGAGCGGCTCGCGCAACTGGTGATCGTGCCCGTGGTTCAGGCGCAGTTTCGGGTCGTCACAGAATTTGCACCTACGCAACGCGGCGAGGGCGGCTACGGCTCCACGGGCAAGCATTGAGCGAATCCTGAGCGGAGCCTGAGTTTCCGGGCGGTAAAGAACGGAACCCGGGCAGCCCCATTGCCTCGAAGGTTTCAACGTGTGTTTTGCGTCATCGTGGCTCTGGCTGCGGCGTTAGACACACGCAGGCGCATTGTTCGTGCGCCGTTCTATCTGAGGAGCCTCTCAACATGAAGATTTCAATGCGCTTCGTTTCCGTTACCGCTTCCGTGCTGGCAGTGGCCACGCTCACGGCGTGCGTGGCGCCGGCGCCCGTCTACCAGACCTCGCGCTACCCTTACCAGGTACCGCCGCAGGCCATCCAGTACCGTGAAGCCTCCTACGTCGAATACGGCCATGTGGCCAACATCGAGGTGCTGCGCAGCGAAACCGCCGGCACCGGCACCTCGGGCGGCGGCGCAGTGGCCGGCGGCGTCATCGGCGGCGTGGTGGGCAACCAGTTCGGACGCGGCAACGGCCGTGCCGCGGCCACCGCGCTCGGCATCGTGGGCGGGGCCTTGCTGGGCAACACCATCGAGGCCCAGCAGAACGGTCCCCGCGTCTACGAGATGTACCGCGTGTCGGTGCAGACCGACCGAGGCGGCTACCGGGCCTTCGACGTGCAGAGCCCCGGCGACCTGCGCATCGGCGACCGCGTGCGCATCGACAACGGCCAGATCTCGCGCATGTGACCGATCCGCTCCCCGACCCATCGGGGGCATGAAAAAGCCGGGCAGTGCCCGGCTTTTTCATGGGCGCCACCGCCGTCGTCAGTGCAGCGTCTCGTTGCCCGGCGCCATCGGCGCGACCTTGAAGAAGCCGGTGCCCGCAGTGCCGCGACCGACTTCCTCTTCCGTTGCCTCGCGCACCGAACGCACGGTGATGTCGAGCCGGATCGCGATGCCGGCCAGCGGATGGTTGCCGTCGAGCACGAGGTGGTCGGGGTAGATCTCGGCCACGGTGTAGATCGCGTCCTTCGGAATGTCGGCGTTCACGCCTTTCGGCAGGGCGGAACCGTCGAATGTCATTCCTTCTTCCGTGCCTTCGGGGAAGAGCGAGCGGGGCTCGAGGAAGAGCAGTTGATCGTTGAAGTCGCCGAAGCCCTGTTCGGGCTCGATCTGCAATTGGACCCGGGCACCGGGCTCATGGCCTTGCAGGGCCGCTTCGATCACGTCGAAGAGATCGTCGCCGCCGACCATGAATTCCACCGGCTCATCGAGCACGTCCAGCACGTCGCCGAGCGTGTCTTTCATCGTCCAGGTCAAACCGACCACGCATTGTTCAGAGATTTCCATTGCAGAATTCTCCCATGGAGATTAATCAACCGCTGCCGTTGCTCGGCGGCCTGAGCGCCGCGCAGTTCATGCGGCGGTACTGGCAGAAAAAGCCCTTGCTGGTTCGCCAGGCCATTCCCGCCATGGTGCCACCGATCGAGCGCAATGCGCTGTTCGCGCTGGCCGAACAGGAAGAAGTCGAGTCCCGCCTGATCCGGCACGGCAAGGCCGGCTGGTCGCTCAAGCACGGCCCGCTGCCGCGCCGTGCGTTGCCGCCGCTCAAGCAGCCGGCCTGGACGCTGCTGGTGCAGGGCGTCGACCTGCATCACGAGGGCGTGCACGAACTGTTGCGGCAGTTTCGCTTTTTGCCGGATGCCCGCCTCGACGACCTGATGATCAGCTACGCGAGCGACACCGGTGGTGTCGGCGCGCATTTCGACAGCTACGACGTGTTCCTGCTGCAGGCGCAGGGCCGGCGCCGCTGGTCCATCGGCAAGCAGAGCGACCTGCGGCTGCAGCCCGGCGTGCCGCTCAAGATCCTCGAGAACTTCGAGCCCGAGCAGACCTTCGTGCTCGAGCCCGGCGACATGCTGTACCTGCCGCCTCGCTATGCGCATGACGGCGTGGCCGTGGGCGACGACTGCATGACCTGCTCGATCGGCTTGCGTTCGTCCGCATTGGGCGAGCTTGGCGCCGACCTGCTTGCGCGCATGGCGCAGGCCTACTCGGAAGACCTCGAAGACGCCGGCCCGGCCGAGCTGGCGCGCTACCGCGACCCCACGCAACCGGCCGTCGACAACCCCGCGCAGATGCCCGCCGCATTGCAGGGCTTCGCGCGCAAGGCCGTGGAAGCCGCGCTGCGCGATGCCGACGCCGTCGATCGCGCGCTCGGCGAGTCGCTCACGGAGCCCAAGGCCAACGTGTGGTTCGGCGAAGGCTGCCAGGCGCCCGGCAACATGCAGCGCGTGGTGCTGGACCGCCGCACGCGCATGCTCTACGACACGCGGCACGTCTACATCAACGGCGAGAGCTTTCGTGCCGGCGGGGCCGACGCCACGCTGATGCGCCGCCTTGCCGACCAGCGCGCGCTGGGCCCGCGCGAACTGAGCCGCGCCAGCGAGGGTGCGCTCGCGCTGCTTGCCGATTGGTCGGAAGCGGGCTGGCTCCATGCCGAATGAATGACGAGGTCGCACCACTGCTGAACGAAGGGCGCTTCGACGGCCGCGAGGCCTTCGACGCGATCCTGCGCAAAGCGCTGGCCGCCGCCGCGCGCGAGGGCTGGAAAGAGATCGTCTTCAGCGATGCCGACTTCGCCGACTGGCCGCTCGGCGAGCGTGCGAGCATCGAGGCGCTGCAGGCATGGTCGGCCAGCGGACGACGCCTGGTGCTGCTTGCGCAGCGCTTCGACATTCTCGAGCGCGGCCATGCGCGCTTCGTTCCATGGCGCCGCATGTGGGACCACATCATCGAATGCCGCGCGACCGGCAAGGCCGCCGGCTCCGAAGCGCCCAGCGCCATCTGGACGCCCACATGGTTCGTGCATCGCATCGACCCCGAGCGCAGCCGCGGCGTGAGTGGCACCGATGCACGCGCGCGCCGTGCGCTTCGCGAGTCGATCGACGAGTGCTGGCGCATCGCGCGGCCCGCGTTTCCTGCGTCGACTCTGGGCTTGTAAGCCAATGCCGCGAATGCGGCTGCCAGACATATTCGAGGCGATATGCAGGTCTAGAATTTTTTCGTTCCAGACCTTCATTGCCAAAGGAGATTCCATGAAGAAGTCATCGTCCGTCCTGATCGCCTCGCTCATCGCCGCTGCCGCGCTCGTCGCCTGCGGAAAGAAGGAGGATGCAGCGCCGGCTGTCGTGACGCCGCCTCCTGCGCCTGTGACCGAACCCGCGCCCGCTCCTGCGCCCGCACCGTCTTCCGACGCGACTCCCGCGCCTGCCACCACCACCACGCCTGATGCGAGCACTTCGTCCGCTACGCCGGCGCCCGGTGCTTCGTCTTCGCTCGATGCCGCGAATGCAGCCACCGAGGCCGCGAAGAAGAACAACGAAGCGCCGAAGCAGCAATGAGCAAGGCACTTTCGCCTGAGCGATAAAAAAACCGCCACGAGGCGGTTTTTTTTATTAGCGGAGAGTGAGCAAGGCCGAGCCGAGGCTCACACGTCGAGCCAGGGCGAGCCCTCGGCGGCATCGGCTGTGAGCATCTCCGACTCGTCGCCGCCCAGTGCCTCGGCCATCAGGCGGCGCACGATCTCGGGCCGGTTGTTCTGCTCGCTCAGGTGCGCGGCGACCACATGGCGCAGGCCGCCGTGCAGCACCGCGCGCGCGATGTCCGCCGCGGCCGTGTTCGACAGGTGCCCGTAGTTGCCGCCCACACGGTGCTTGAGAAAGGCCGGGTAGGCCGAGCCGGCCAGCAGTTCGCTGTCGTGGTTGAACTCGAGCAGCAGCGAATGCACGCCGCTCAGGCGCGCGAGCACGTGCGCCGTGGCATGGCCGAGATCGGTCAGCACGCCGAGCGTGCGATTGCCGTCGGTGCAGCGCAGCTGCAGCGGCTCGCGCGCATCGTGCGGAACAGTGAAAGGCTGCACGCCGATGTCGCCGACCGTGAACTCGGCGTCGTCGCGCGCGATGTTCAGCAGGCCCTCGAAATCGCGCCCGCCAGTGGCGAGCCACGTGCCTTCGCTCATCCACACGGGAATGCGGTTGCGCCGCGATAGCGAATGGGCGCAGCCGATGTGGTCGCCGTGCTCGTGCGTGACGAAGACTGCATGGATGTCGCTGGCGGCAAGGCCTGCGCGGGCCAGCCGCAGGTCGAGCTGCTTGAGGCCGAAGCCGCAGTCGACCAACATGCGGGAGGTGCGGCCGCCGCTGGTCGCTTCGACCAGCGCGGCGTTGCCCGTGCTGCCGCTGCCGAGACTTCGGAAGCGGAGCATGCGGGTTACTTCAGGTCGTCGGCGATGACCTTGACGATGCGGTCGGCGTTGGCCGACGTTTCAGGCGCGCCGGCTTCGTTCATCACAACGACCGTGCTGCTCTCGCCCTGGCTCTTGACCGAGATGCGGAACTTCAGGGGTGCCTCGGCCTTGCTCGAGCCGCTGAACAGCTTGCCGAAGAAGCCGGGTTCCTTCTTGTCGGGGTTCGGCGGCACGTAGCGCACGAAGTACACGCCGGCGCTGCGGTCGCGGTCTTCCACGGTGAAGCCGGTGCGGTCGAGCGCCAGGCCGACACGGCGCCATGCGCGGTCGAAGCCTTCGCTGATCTGCACGGCCGGCTGGTTGCCGATCTTGGTGATGGTGGCGGTGCGTGCCGGCGCCGTGGTGGCAGCCAGGATCTTCGACTGTTCCTGCGACACGCCGAGCTTGACCATCAGGCGGCGCAGGAATTCGGTCTCGAGCTCGGGATCGCTGGGGCGGGGCTGCCACACGGTCTGGTCCTGGCGGGAGTTGTTGTAGACCTCCTGCATGCCGCGGTGGCTGATGAAGATCTCGGTGCCGTTGGGCGTGCGTTCCAGGCGGGTGCGGAAGCGGTCGAGTTCGCCGGTCGAGTAGACCGAGTCGACCAGCTTGCCCAGCGTGCCGCGGATGATGTCCTGCGGCAGCTTGGCACGGTTTTCAGCCCAGTCGGTTTCCATGATGCCCAGGTTGCGCTGGTCGGTGGTCAGCAGGAAGCCGCTTTCCTGCCAGAAGTCGCGAACCGGCTCCCAGAGCTGGTCGGGCGTGCGGTTGACGACGATCCAGCGCTGCGTGCCCGAGCGTTCCATCTTGACGTCGCCGATGTTGCTCACCGCGGTGGGCACGCCCGGGGCGTTGGCAATGCCGGCCTGGTAGGCGTTGGCGGTCACGGCGCCGCCGGGAATGGCGTAGCGGTTGTCGCGCGAGAGTTGGGAGAGGTCGGGAGGGACTTCGAGCGTCGGGGCCTTGCCGGCGCTCTTGTAGTCGATCTTGTCGCTCTCGAGGACGGAGCAGGCGGCGAGGCTGGCGACCAGGGTGGCCAGCAATGCATATCGCGAAATTTGCGAAAGGTTCTTCAACGTCGTCTTCCTTGTTGGAATGGTTCGGTCTATCTGTGGGCCGCAATGCCCGCCATCTCAGAGCATGGTTCGGGCAAAAGGTTGCTTAACCTTGTTGCAGCCAGGGAAAAAGCAGATCGCAGGTCTGAAATGGTTTGGAGGCTCAGTTCTTGAGCAGGCCGGTGGCACGCAGCGCGCCTTCGACCGCCGGACGGCTGGCTTCGCCCAGTTCGGTGAGCGGCAGCCGCAGCGCGCCGCCGCACAGGCCGAGCCTGGCCATGGCCCACTTGAGCGGGATCGGGTTGGGCTCGACGAACAGGTTGCGGTGCAGCGGCATCAGTTCGAACTGGATCTGCATGGCGCGCTTGACGTCGCCCGCCAGCGCAGCGACGCACAGCTCGTGCATCTTGCGCGGCGCGATGTTGGCCGTGACGCTGATGTTGCCCTGGCCGCCGCACAGCATGAGCGCGACCGCGGTCGGGTCGTCGCCGGAGTAGACGGCGAAGTTCTTGGGCACGTCGCGGATGAGCCACTGGGCCCGCTCGATGTTGCCCGTGGCTTCCTTGATGCCGATGATGCCGGGCACCTGCGCCAGGCGCAGCACGGTGTCGTGCGCCATATCGGCCACCGTGCGGCCGGGCACGTTGTAGAGCACGATGGGCAGGTCGCCCACGGCCTCGGCGATGGCCTTGAAGTGCTGGTACTGGCCCTCTTGCGTGGGCTTGTTGTAGTACGGCACGACCTGGAGCTGGGAGTCGGCGCCCACGCCCTTGGCGAACTTGGCGAGCTCGATGGCTTCCTTGGTGGAGTTGGCGCCGCAGCCTGCCATCACGGGGACGCGGCCCTTGGCCTGTTCGACCGAGACGCGGATGATTTCGCAGTGCTCTTCGACATCGACCGTCGGCGATTCGCCGGTGGTGCCGACCACGCCGAGGCAGTCGGTGCCTTCGTCGATGTGCCAGTCAATGAGCCGCCGCAGGGCGGGGTAATCGACACTGCCGTCGTCGTGCATCGGCGTGACGAGCGCGACGATGCTGCCTGTCAGTTGCTCCAAGGGGAATCTCTTTGTCGGTGGACGAAAGCGCCGATTCTACTTACTCCGGCGCCGCCGGAAACACGCCCCCCGGCCCCCTCAGTTTCCCTTAAGGGCGTGGCGGGGCGGCTGGCCGGGGGCGTTTCCGGCCTCCCGCACGGCGGCGATGCGCTGGACGAAGCGGGCCGGCTCGGGCTCGAAACCGTCTTCGTAGGCCACCACGCGCAGGCCGGTGCAGGCGGCGAGCAGCTCGCCCGGCTGCAGCAGGAAGTCGGGCCGCGAGGGCTTGCCCACGGTCTCGTTGCCCGCCGCGAAGGTCTCGTAGAGCAGCACGCCGCCAGGCGCCACGGCGGCCACGATGTCGGCCATGCGCGGCCGCCAGAGGTAGTGCGTGACGACCACGCCGCCGAAGGCCTGGCCGGCGAACGGCCACGGGCCCGATTCGATGTCGGCCTCGACAACGCCGCCGAAGGCGCCGGCCGCCGCCACGGCTTCGGGCGAGCGGTCGACGCCCGTCACGGCGTGGCCGCGCCCGGCGAACCAGCGCATGTGCCGCCCGGATCCGCAGGCCACGTCGAGCACGCTGGCGCGGGGCGCGAGCAGGTGCGACCAGCGGACGATCCATTCGGAAGGCGCGCCCGAGCCGTGTGCGGTGGCTGCATCTTTCATGGCGGATCAAGAAATGGGGTCAGAAGCAGGACCAGATCTGGTCCACCAGCGTCACCAGGAACTCCGGATGCACGTACATGGCGAACACGCCGCCCAGCACCGCCAGCGCGGCGGCGAGCCAGCCGGCGTGCACGATGTGGTGGCGCATCCGTGGTGTCATGGCGCTCTTTATACGCAATCAGCCCGCCGCGCCCAACGGCCGGGGCGCCCGGGCGATGGCGCTTTCCTTCACCGGCAGGTTGATCAGCGCCGCGAACACGCCCAGCGCAATGGCGATGTACCAGACGATGTCGTAGCTGCCCGTGGTGTCGTACAGGTAGCCGCCCAGCCATACGCCCAGGAAAGAGCCGACCTGGTGGCTCAGGAACACGAAGCCGCTGAGCATCGACAGGTGCGCCACCCCGAAGATGCCCGCCACGATGGCGTTGGTCGCGGGCACGGTGGAAAGCCACAGGAAGCCCATGGCCGCCGAAAACACATACACGCTCATCGGCGAAATGGGCGCCAGCAGGAACAGCGCGATCGACACCGCCCGCGCGAAATAGATCGCCGCCAGGATCTTGCGCTTGGCCAGCGTCTGACCCAGCAGCCCGACCGTGTAGGTGCCGAACACGTTGAACAGCCCGATCAGCGCCAGCGCATAGCCGGCCACGTCGGCCGGCAGGCTCTTGTCGCGCAGGTAGGTCGGCATGTGGATGCCGATGAACGCCAGCTGGAAGCCGCAGACGAAATACCCCGCCATCAGCAGCCCGAAGCTGGGGTAGCGGAAGGCTTCGCCCACGGCCTGCAGCACCGACTGGTCGCGGTGGCCGGCCAGGGCTTCGGTCCTGGGCTCGCGCAGGCCGAAGGCCAGGGGGACGATGACCAGAACCAGCACCGCCACCACGGCCAGCGCCGTCTGCCAGCCCAGGTGGCCGATCAGCCAGCCTTCGACGGGCGCCATCAGGAACTGCCCGAACGAGCCGGCTGCCGCCGCCACGCCCATGGCCCAGGAGCGCCGCTCGGCCGGGATCTGCCGGCCGATCACGCCGTAGATCACCGCGTAGGTCGAGCCCGCCTGCGCGGCGCCGATCAGCACGCCGGCGCTCAGCGTGAACAGCAGCGGCGTCGGCGAATGCGCCATGCCGAACAGCCCCAGTGCATAGAACACCGAGCCGCCGATCAGCACCCGGAACGCGCCGAAGCGGTCGGCCAGCATGCCCGCGAACACGCCGAAGATGCCCCACGACAGGTTCTGCACGGCAAGCGCGAACGAGAAGGTCTGTCGGCTCCAGTCCTGCGCCTGCGTGATGGGCTGCAGCCACAGGCCGAAGCCGTGGCGGATGCCCATGGAGAGCGTGACGATCATCGCCCCGCAGAAGAGGACTTGCTTGATCGAAAGAGTGCGGGCTGGCGTTTGCATGATGGCGTCGAATGTAGCGACATGGCTGCTTCGGCAGGCGGCCCGGCGGCCAAAGCCATTGATGATTTATCGGCGCAGTTTCAATGCGCGCCGGGCATCAAAGCGCCTCCTGTATGGGTATCCAGTTGTTTGGCGGCGACTGACTACAATCCGCCCCCATGGCGACTCCCCCCAAGACTCCCCCCAATTCTTCGTCCGCGTCCTCCGGCTACTCGGAAGGCTCCATCCGCGTGCTCAAGGGCCTGGAGCCCGTCAAGCAGCGCCCGGGCATGTACACCCGCACCGACAACCCGCTGCACATCATTCAGGAAGTGATCGACAACGCCGCCGACGAGGCGCTCGCGGGCTACGGCAAGAAGATCAAGGTCACGCTGCATGCCGACGGCTCGGTGAGCATCGAGGACGACGGCCGCGGCATTCCCTTCGGCCTGCACCCCGAGGAAAAAGCGCCCGTGGTCGAGCTGGTCTACACCCGGCTGCATGCCGGCGGCAAGTTCGACAAGGGCTCGGGCGGCGCCTACAGCTTCTCGGGCGGCCTGCACGGCGTGGGCGTGTCGGTGACCAACGCGCTGTCGAAGCGGCTCGAGGTGTCGACCCACCGCGAGGGCTCGGTGGCGAAGCTGGCCTTCAGCGGCGGCGACGTGATCGAGCAACTCGAGGTGCGCAGGCTCGAGGCCGGTGAGCGCAAGCAGGGCACCACGGTGCGCGCCTGGCCCGACGCCAAGTACTTCGAGACCTCCGCGCTGCCCATGGGCGAACTCACGCACCTGCTGCGCAGCAAGGCCGTGCTGATGCCCGGCGTGAGCGTCACGCTCACGAACGAAAAGACCAAGGAAAGCCAGCAGTGGCTCTACAAGGGCGGCCTGAGCGACTACCTGATGCAGACGCTCAACGGCGACCCCGTCATTCCGCTGTTCGAAGGCGGCGGCCATGCCGACAAGAACGCCGACAACTTCGCCGAAGGCGAGGGCGCCGACTGGTGCGTGGCCTTCACCGAAGACGGCCAGCCGGTGCGCGAGAGCTACGTCAACCTGATTCCCACCAGCGCTGGCGGCACGCATGAAAGCGGCCTGCGCGACGGCCTGTTCACCGCTGTGAAGGGCTTCATCGAGCTGCACTCGCTGCTGCCCAAGGGCGTGAAGCTGCTGCCAGAAGACGTGTTCGCGCGTGCTTCCTACGTGCTCAGCGCCAAGGTGCTCGACCCGCAGTTCCAGGGCCAGATCAAGGAGCGACTGAACTCGCGCGACGCGGTGCGCCTGGTGTCGAGCTTCGTGCGGCCCGCGCTCGAACTGTGGCTCAACCAGCACGTCGACTACGGCAAGAAGCTGGCCGAGCTGGCCATCAAGGCCGCGCAGACGCGCCAGCGCGCCGGCCAGAAGGTCGAGAAGCGCAAGGGCTCCGGCGTGGCCGTGCTGCCCGGCAAGCTGACCGACTGCGAGAGCAAGGACATCAGCCACAACGAGGTCTTCCTGGTCGAGGGCGACTCCGCCGGCGGCAGCGCCAAGATGGGCCGCGACAAGGAAAGCCAGGCCATCCTGCCGCTGCGCGGCAAGGTGCTCAACACCTGGGAAGTGGAGCGCGACCGCCTCTTCGCCAACACCGAAATCCACGACATCTCGGTGGCCGTTGGCGTCGACCCCCACGGCCCCAACGACACGCCCGACATGAGCGGCCTGCGCTACGGAAAGATCTGCATCCTGAGCGATGCCGACGTGGACGGCTCGCACATCCAGGTGCTGCTGCTCACGCTGTTCTTCCGCCACTTCCCCAAGCTCATCGAAGCCGGCCACGTGTATGTCGCAAAGCCGCCATTGTTCCGGGTGGATGCCCCCGCGCGCGGCAAGAAGCCGGCCTCCAAGGTCTACGCGCTGGACGAGGGCGAGCTGACCGCCACCCTCGACAAACTGCGCAAGGACGGCGTGCGCGAAGGCGCCTGGAGCATCAGCCGCTTCAAGGGCCTGGGTGAAATGAGCGCGGAACAATTGTGGGAAACCACGCTCAATCCAGATACCCGCCGCCTGATGCAGGTCCAATTGGGCCGTTTCGACTTCACGTCCACCCAGGGCGAGATCACCAAGCTGATGGGCAAGGGCGAAGCGGCGGCGCGGCGCGAACTCATGGAGCTGCGCGCCGACGACGTCGATATCGACGTCTGATTCCGACCGGAATATTCCTCAAGACAGGGCATGGACAGTCACAAGATCATTTGTGGTTCGCTGGCGGGGGCTTGCGCTTCTGGCGCAATCCTGATGCTGGTGCGCGCCTACCCGGAGGTCACGCCGCCAGACCTGTTCTTTGCCGGCCTCGTCCTGCTGCTGGCGTTCCTATTCGTCTGGATGGGGTGGTGGGATGACGCGGTCAATGACAACGCCGAGCCCAGCCGAATCGAACGGATCGCCGCTGCCACGTGGCTCTGGACGCGCCGTATCCTTTGCTGGAGCGCCGCGCTGGTCTTCTTGGGCCTGGCCGTGTCGATGATCTTCACCGGCGTCGAACTCGAACACGTGCCCGTCTTTTTCCTCGTGCTTGCGCTGGGTGGCATGTCGCTTTGGGTCGGACTGAAGGGCGGCGGCCACGCACAAAGCATGGGCGACGACGCTGCGGTCCATGCCGAGCGCCGCAAGCGCTACGGCTGGCGGCTGTGACGACCAGGACCGCATCGCAATGAAACGCTGGTTCCGCCCCTTCATGCTTTGTGCAGCCATGGTGCTGTCGCAGCAGGGCGCGCACGCCGCCGACATCTACGGCTACATCGACAGCAAGGGCGTCGCGCACTTCGCCTCCGAGAAGATCGACGAGCGCTACCAGATCTTCTTTCGCGGCGGCCAGAGCTTCGACACGGCCAAGGGCATCTCCCCGCTCGGGCGCGGCGCGCGCGGCATCGACGGCAAGGTGCCGCAGGCCTCGCAAACCCTGCTCGCCATGTTCGAGGCCTCGCCCGGCTACAAGACCGCCAAGGCCGCGCTGCGCGACGCATCGAGCAAGCACGCCATCGACTACGAACTGCTGCAGGCGCTGGTCGCCACCGAGTCGGGCTTCGACGCGCAGGCGGTCTCGCCCAAGGGCGCGATGGGCCTGATGCAACTGATGCCCGCCACCGCGCAGCGCTATGGCGTGTCGGCGGACAAGCGCAGCACCATCGAGAAGAAGCTGTTCGACCCGCGCATCAACATCGCCGCGGGCTCGCGCTACCTGCGCGACCTGATCGCGATGTTCCCGGGCCAGATCGAACTCGCCATTGCCGCCTACAACGCGGGCGAGGGCGCCGTGCAGCGCGCTGGCAACAAGATCCCGAACTACAAGGAAACGCAGAACTACGTGCAGACCGTGCTGCAGCTCTATGCGTACCTGAAGCCCTCCGTGGCGACGGGTGGCAGCGTGCGCGGCGGCAAGACGCCGGGGCGCATCCGCATGGAGCTGACGGTGCCGCAGGGCGGCGCGATCAACCGGGGCAACATGCCGTCGGACACGCCGCGCAACATGCCGACCATGCCCGACATTCCCGAGACGCCAGCCACTTCGACCGGCGCGGCCGAGGCATCGGACGAGGCAATCAATCCGGGCTGAGCGCGCAAGCAAGCACGCAGCCCGCAACAGTTTTTCTTTCTCTCTTCTTCATGGACTCCCAACCACCGCTCGATCTCCAGGGTCCCACCGACGGCGACACCACCCTCACCCTTGCCGACTACGCGCAGACCGCCTACCTCGAATACGCCCTCAGCGTGGTCAAGGGCCGCGCGCTGCCCGATGTGTCCGACGGCCAGAAGCCGGTGCAGCGGCGCATCCTGTATTCGATGTCGCGCATGGGGCTGGGCTTCGGCGGCACCAACGGCACCGTGGGCGCCAAGCCGGTCAAGAGCGCGCGCGTGGTCGGCGACGTGCTCGGCCGCTTCCACCCGCACAGCGACCAGGCGGCCTACGACGCGCTGGTGCGCATGGCGCAAGACTTCTCGCAGCGCTATCCGCTGGTCGACGGCCAGGGCAACTTCGGCAGCCGCGACGGTGACGGCGCCGCCGCCATGCGCTACACCGAAGCACGCCTGGCGCGCATCACCAGCCTGCTGCTCGACGAGATCGACGAAGGCACGGTCGACTTCATTCCCAACTACGACGGCAGCACCGAAGAACCGCGCCTGCTGCCCGCGCGGCTGCCGTTCACGCTGCTCAATGGCGCGAGCGGCATCGCGGTGGGCCTGGCCACCGAAATCCCGAGCCACAACCTGCGCGAGATTGCCGACGCCTGCGTGGCGCTGATCAAGTCGAACGGCAAGCTCAGCGAGGAAGAACTCTTCGCCATCGTGCCCGGCCCCGACTACCCGGGCGGCGCGCAGATCATCAGCAACGCGAGCGACATCGCCGATGCCTACCGCACCGGCCGCGGTTCGCTCAAGGTGCGCGCGCGCTGGAAGATCGAGGAACTGGCGCGCGGCCAGTGGCAGTTGGTGGTCAACGAGCTGCCGCCGGGCGTCAGCACGCAGAAGGTGCTCGAGGAAATCGAGGAAATCACCAACCCCAAGGTCAAGGCCGGCAAGAAGGCCCTGAGCGCCGACCAGACCCAGTTGAAGGCCGCGATGCTGTCGGTGCTGGACGTGGTGCGCGACGAGTCCAGCAAGGACGCCGCCGTGCGCCTGGTGTTCGAGCCCAAGACCTCGCGCATCAGCCAAGACGAGTTCATCACCACGCTGCTCGCGCAGACCTCGCTGGAGACTTCGTCGCCGATCAACCTCACGATGGTCGGCATCGACGGCAAGCCCACGCAGAAGTCGCTGCGCCAGATGCTCAACGAGTGGATCGCGTTCCGCGAAGTCACCGTCGAGAAGCGCTCGCGGCATCGGCTCAACAAGGTGATGGACCGCATCCACATCCTCGAAGGCCGGCAGTTGGTGCTGCTGAACATCGACGAGGTGATCGCCATCATCCGCGCGGCGGAAGACCCGAAGGCTGCGCTCATCGCGCGCTTCAACCTCAGCGAACGCCAGGCCGAGGACATCCTCGAAATCCGGCTGCGCCAGCTCGCGCGGCTCGAAGCCATCAAGATCGAACAGGAGCTGTCGGGCCTGCGCGACGAGCAGAAGAAGCTCGAAGACATCCTCGGCAGCCCCGCCGCGCTGCGCCGCCTGCTGGTGAAGGAAATCGAGGCCGACGCCAAGACCTTCGAGGACCCGCGTCGCACGCTTATCCAGGCCGAGAAGCGCGCCGTGGCCGAGGTGAAGGTGGTCGACGAGCCCGTCACCGTCATCGTGTCGCAGAAGGGCTGGGTCCGCGCGCAGAAGGGATGGGCCAGCGAGAAGGCGGCCGCCGCGAACGGCGGCAACGGCGCTTCGGCTCCCGAATACAGCTTCAAGTCGGGCGACTCGCTGTACGGCGCCTTCGAATGCCGCAGCGTCGACACGCTGCTCGTGTTCGGCAGCGCCAAGGACAAGAGCGTTCGCGTCTACACCGTGCCGGTGGCTTCGCTGCCCGGCGCGCGCGGCGACGGCCAGCCCGTCACCACGCTCATCGAGCTGGATGCCGGCACGCACGTCACGCACTTCTTCGCCGGCCCGGTTGGCGCCAGCGTGCTGCTGGCCAACACCGGCGGCTACGGCTTCATCGCCACCGTCGAGAACATGATGTCGCGCCAGCGCGGCGGCAAGGCCTTCATCGACGTGGGCGAGGGCGAACAGCTCTGCCGTCCGTCCCTGGTCGGCGGCGCGAGCGGCGCCGAGCCGATGCCGGCCGCCACGCACGTGGCCTGCGCCTCGACCGGCGGCCGCATCCTGACCTTCGACATCACCGAGCTCAAGAGCCTGCCCAAGGGCGGCCGCGGCCTGACGCTGATCGACCTCGAGCCCAAGGACACCCTGGCCGGAGCCGCCGCCTACACGCGCAGCGTGAAGATCGAAGGCATCGGCCGTGGCGGCAAGGAGCGCGAAGAGACCCTGGAGATCCGCACCCTCAACAACGCCCGCGGCAGCCGCGCGCGCAAGGGCAAGGCGGCCGACCTCGGCTTCAAGCCGTCGAGCATCGTGCGGGTGCAGTGATGGGCGGCATCGACGTCAGCGTCATCGGCATCTTCATTGCCGTGGTGACCGGCATCGGCAGCTACGTGCTGGGCAAGCGCATGCGCGAGAAGCGGGCCGCCAAGAAGCGAGAGAAGGACCGGATTGCCGCGCAGGCTGGCGAGAGCCGGCAGGTGCGAAGGGCGCGGGAGCGCAAGGAGCGCGGCGAATAGGCTGCTGCCTGGTTTCGGCGGGGGGGGGCGCTCAGCGCAGCCCCTGCCACCACCGCGTATTCGTCCGCGCCTGCCCCACCGTCACCACTTCCCCGATCACCGGCGTCGCCAGCTCGATCTTCTTCGCGGCGGTGAGGTCGGCGATGCGGTCCAGCGGGTCGTGCCAGGTGTGGAACGCGAGGTCGAAGGTGCTGTTGTGCACCGAGAAGAAGACCTTGCCGCGCAGGTCTTCGAAGGCCTGCACGCTTTGTTCGGGCGTCATGTGCACGGCGGGCCACATGGCGTCGTAGGCGCCGTTTTCCATCAGCGCGATGTCGAAGCCGCCGAAGCGGTCGCCGATCTGCTTGAAGCCGGGGAAGTAGCCCGAGTCGCCGCTGTAGAAGATGCGCTGGTCGCCGCTTTGCACCACCCATGAAGCCCAGAGCGTGCGGTCGCGGTCGCCGAGGGTGCGGCCGGAGAAGTGTTGTGCGGGCGTGGCGGTGAGCTTCACGCCGTCGTGCTCGCTGTCTTGCCACCAGTCGAGTTCGGTCACGCGCTCGGCGGGCACGCCCATGACCACCAGCCGCGTGCGCACGCCCAGCGGCACGAAGTAGCGCTTCACGTCTTTCGCGAGGTATTGGATGGTCGCGAGGTCGAGGTGGTCATAGTGGTCGTGCGAAAGAATGACACCCTCGATGGGCGGCAGTTGCTCGAGCGTGATCGGCGGCTGGTGAAAGCGCTTCGGGCCGGCCCATTGCACAGGGGACACGCGCTCGCTGAACACGGGATCGATGAGCCAGTATTTGCCGTGCAGCTTGAGCAGGTGCGAAGAATGGCCGAGGCGCACGACGTGGTTGGTGTTGGTGTCGAGTGCATCGAGTGCGCTGCGTTCGAGGGCTCTCACCGGAATGGCGTCGACCGGGACGCTGTCGACTTTGCTGCCGACGATGAAGCGGGACCAGATGCGCCAGGCGCTGGCCTGTTGGGGCAGGTCGGGGTTGGCCATGTTGTGGAAGCCGCCGTCGCGGAACTGGGGCGAGCTGTCGTAGCGTGTTTCGCCGCTTCCGGCGGCGCCGCATCCCGCGACGAAGGCGCAGCCGGCGGCCGCGAGTGCGGTGCCGCGGCGCAGCAGTTGAGGCAGGTAGGAGCCCTGCGAACCTGAGTCGTCAGCCATGGGAGTGCCTTCTGGATTTGTGTTTGTCGGATGGTGCAAGACTAGTCACTAAGCGCGGTTCAATGGTTTCAGCGGTAGAAACATTTGGGGAGCGGGGGTATATCGCGGGCTCTTGTTTCAGGGCGCGTGCACAGGCCACCGGGTACTCCCCTCCGCGAATGTCCCCCGGCCTGCGGCCTCCTCCTTTATTTCGCTGCGGGGAGCACCCGGCGCCCTGTGCACAACGAGCGCTGCCGTTGTGCCGTTCGATCAACCAGTGCTCTGAACGCTCACGACGATGGGGTGCCTTGCGCAGCGAAATAAAGGAGGAGGGCGAAGCCCGGTGGACATTCGCGGAGCAAGGTACCCCGTCGGCGTGAGCGCCCCCCGAACAGCGAACAAACCAGTCCTATGCCATGCGCGATATGGCGCCCCAGACCGCGCCTCGTCAAACTGGAAAGCTTCATAGACCAAAGACAAGGCGGCAAGGTTCATGAGCAGCAATCGCTATCCCATCATCTACGTGCGCGGTTACGCCATGACCGAGGCCGAGCGCGACGACACCGCCGCCGATCCGTTCTGCGGCTTCAACGTCGGCTCCACCGTCTACCGCGCCACGGTCAAGAAAGAAGCGCCGGCGCAGAAGTTCGTCTTCGAATCGCCCGTGGTGCGGCTGCTGGCCGACTTCCAGTACCAGAGCGTCTACCAGAACGGCCTCGACATCATCGACCCCGACTGGAAACCTTCGCCCGACGAGAACGGCAACGACGTCGACGGCATTCCCGCCGCCTCCTTCATCATCTACCGCTACTACGACGCAGGCTCTGAGCTGCTCGGCGACGGCCAGGCGCGCGACGTCAAGATCTATGCGCAAGGCCTGAGCCAGCTGATTCTTCGCGTGCGCGACCTCGTGGCGCTGCGCGAAGGGCCGGGTTATTCGAAGGACGACTTTCGCTGCTACCTCGTCGCGCATTCGATGGGTGGGCTGGTGGTGCGCGCCTTCCTGCAGAACCCCGCGCTCGGCGACGCGGCCGCGCGTGCCTGCGTCGACAAGGTGTTCACCTACGCCACGCCGCACAACGGCATCGACATGGGCGGCATCAACGTGCCGGCCTGGCTCTCGGTGGCCGAGATGAACACATTCAACCGCGAGAAGATGTCCGACTTCATGGCCACCGCGCCGGTCAACGGGCGCATGGACTACCTGCCGGCCTCGGCCTTTCCGGCCGAGCGCTTCTTCTGCATGGTCGGCACCAACCGCGGCGACTACGAGACCGCCAAGGGCCTGTCGCGCATGTTCGCGGGCCACGGCAGCGACGGGCTGGTGCGCATCGAGAACGCCTCGCTCTGGTCGCTCGACGATGCCGGCAACACGCAGCCGGTGGCCACCGCCTTTGCCTACCGCTCGCACTCGGGCTTCTTCGGCATCGTCAACTCCGAGGAGGCCTACCAGAACCTCACGCGCTTCCTGTTCGGCGACGTGCGCGTGGACATCTGGTTCGACATCGACGGCGTGACCCTGCCGCCGGACCTGCCCACCGGTGCCGACGTCGATGCGCTCTACCAGGTCGAGCTGCTGGCTGCGCCGCGAGGCAAGCGCTGGTACCTGAGCCGGCGCGTGGCGGAAGAAGACTCGCCGGCCTGCCGCACGCACAAGGAGCTGACCGACCCCGCCACCGCCGCCCGCCGCGCGGTCTATCTGTCGACCGTGTTCCTCGCCAACAGGGCCCGCGTGAAGCAGGACCGCCCGACGCTCGCCTATGCCATGACGCTGGGCGTGCGCGTGCCCGACTACCAGGTCAACAACAAGTTCTGGCTCGACGGCCATTACGAGGGCAGCTCGCTGTTCCGCGACACGCTGGTGATCGAGCTCGCGCCGCCCGCCGCGGACGACCCCGCGCAGAACTGGAACGTCAAGTACGGATGGCAGACCGACACGGCGGGGCAGGCTTCGCTGCCGATGAACCCCACGCAGCTGGCCAGCGGCAAGCTGCGCTTCACCGTGCCGCTTTCCAGCCTCGGCGCTGCGCCGGCGGCGCCCGGCATCACCGGGAAAGTACGGCTCGAAGTGAGCGCCTGGAACTGAGGCGCGCCGCTACGATGGCTGCATGAAAACAGCCGTCCTCGTCATCGATGTGCAGCGCGGTCTCTGCGACGACCCGCCGCGTCCCCATGAAGCCGCCCAAGTGGTGCAGCGCATCAACGCGCTCACGGCCCGGGCGCGCGCGGCCGGCGTGCCGGTGGCGTTCATCCAGCATGAGAACGCGGTCGACCTCGTGTTCGACTCCGAGCGCTGGCAGCTCGTCGGCGCGCTGGACACCGACTCGCGCGACGCCAAGCTGCGCAAGACCACGCCCGATTCGTTCCTGCGCACGCCGCTCGATGCTTGGCTGTCGGAACACGCAGTGAAGCGCGTGGTCGTCTGCGGCTACTCGTCGGAGTTCTGCGTCGACACCACCGTGCGCCGCGCCGCCGCGCTGGGCTACGAGGTGGTGCTCGCGGCCGATGCGCACACCTCGCACGACAAGCCGCACGCCACCGGTGCGCAGATCCGCGCGCACCACAACGCCACGCTCTCGGACATCACCAGCTTCGGCGTGCCGATCCGCGCAATCGCCAGTGCTGAAGTCGTCTTCGGCGACTGAGTGAGATCGGTCTTGGGGAATGCGGCTGGTGGCGAGGGAACTGGCCCAGTCCGGCCTGCCATTGGCCATCGCGAGCGCCGCCATGCTCGCATGGTCTTAGGGCACTGCAATGAGTGTTGAGATCCAGCCGATGTCCCGCCGCTTGGCGATTCGACCGCATGTGGAAGTGGGTAAATGTCGTCGTAAACATTAGGCCCGTGCGGTTTCCAAGGGCATCAACAGCTATGAAAGACTGTCGCCGAGATTGAAGATCGCATCCGCGCCGCTTCGGCCGATGTCATCAACGACGGCTTCGAGCGCGGGAAGATTTCCGTGGATGTCGGAGACGATGGCGACGCGCATCGCGACGTGATGGTGAACGATCGATTCAATCGCATTCGTACCACAGCCACCATGTCGACAGCAGAGCATGCCGCTGTTCGAGCCCTCTCGATCTATTTCGATGCACGATTCGCTTGTAATTGTGAGCAATTTATTGCTTTTATAAAGTATTCGGATGCTCGCACTTAAGCACAAGAAATGCGTTGACAGCGACAACTAAGTTGAATCTAATCCGTGACGGCAAATAACCTCACTCACGATGAACTGACCCGAATCGGGCGTATTACGGTCGTCCTGCATGCAAATGCATGCAGGAGACTGCTGGTATGTACAAAGCGGATTTCTAGAGAGATGCAGGGAAGGATTTGCAATGAAGTTTCGCCAATGCAGCGTGGCAATCTTTGCCGCCGCTGCGGTGCTTATGTTCGCCCCAAATGCCCGAGCCATACAACGGGCCGAGTTGATGCTCGAAGTCGGAAAGTGGAAGGTATTCCGGGCGGATGCCAAGGAAGGCACTGGATCGAGTTGTTTTGCCATCTACGGGCGTGAGGCGGATGTCCAGATGTGGCCCATAGGCCTCTTCCTCAAATTCCCCGAAACTGTGGATCAGGTTGATCTTGCTTTTGACCATGGCGCATTTCGCGGATTGCGGCCTACGTCTGCGGAGGAGCGAAAATTCAATCTGGTTCGGCTCGCGGATGAGGAGCTCAAAAGCCTTCTCGGTGCGAGGGAAGTGCGGGTAAGGATATTGACCGAGAGCAAGCAAAAGCTCAGCCGCACACTCGAGACATCAGGGGCCAAGGAGGCGCACGCGTACCTTGTTTCCGGCTGTCCCGGCAAGCCGCCGCAGGCCCCGCCCAAAGGATGTGAGGCGGGGCTGGAGCAAACGATGCGTGGTCGAGGCGTATCCGAAGACGATATCGCCGAACTTTGCGGTAAGCCGTCTGTGTAGGTTCGGAATAAGAACATGAATCCTCTTGAAAAAGGGGTTGCGGCAATGCGAGCGGTCTCGTATGCGATCTCTTCGTTTCTTCTCTTTGCGTGCTCCGGTATTGATGAAGACAGTTCTGCAAGATCCTCAGAGTCTTGGAGAGTTGCGAAATACATCGAGGATGGCACGAAATTCTGCACGCCGACGGCCATCCTTATCCCTGGCGTCGGACCCGATCAAGCCGAGAAATTGTGCCGATGCATCAATCAGGCCGCGGTGAACGGAATCGATGCACACGATTTGTCGGATCTCAAAATAACCCACGTGGACGTGAGAAGAAGAATGATGGAGAGCGTGGATGCTGCAGGAGCACGCTGCCGTAGCGAAGCAGGAGTCAGCCAGCAAAAGCCGCGTTAGGACCAGGATCCTGATTCATTTCGGGAGATTGGTAGAGCTTGTTCAAATTTTTGCCAATGGAGGTTTCAATGACTGGTAGTGATCGGTATACAGACGGCGAGGTTCGCCTTCTGACGGAAGAAGAGGTTCTGCATATCTCTGGAGGTTGGGGACCGCAGGAATTGATAGAAATGGGCCAACTCCCGCCCGTGACCGTGACTGGCTCTCGCGAATGGGGCGGTGGCGGGTACATGCCCGCAGGATTCTGGGGTGATCTCGGAAAGATCGGAATCGGTTTCGGGATTGGCTCCTACCAAGCTGAGCAATCGGCAAGGCAGGCCAATGAAAAGGATATCTCCGACAAGTTCATCAGCCCTACATCGGGGATTGGAGTCAAGGCGGGAGAAAGCGGTACTCCGCATCCTGTCTTCATCGACAGTCGATTCGGCATGGCGCTCGGCGTCGAGTTGAACAATGGCTTTTATGCCGCCGACAGGGACAGGAATGGAGCGTATGACTACGTGATATCCCCTCCCTGGACCAATAACAGCGGCAGGGTCATGACCTACGAGCGAGGGGTATGGGGCTTCAAGTGGTAGATGTGAAATGAATCGAATCTGCCGTGCCTTCTTTTTGTGCCACGGCAGATTTTTCTCAATCGATTAATTCTTGACGGGACAAGTTGTCAAATTTATTCAGGTCGGCTGCCTTGGAGCACCAGCGCACTCGGCTGTACGGCGTCGTTGAGATAGCGGACGACAAAGGAAGAGCGCTCATCGCGTACGGTCTCGGAGTTCTGGGCGCCGTACTCGTGATCGTTGCAGCCCTTTCCCAATATGCCCGCACGGAAATTGTCCCTGGCGTGGTCGCAACCACGCAGGCAACAGCCAAGGTCTTCGCTGGCAAGCCGGGGGTTCTCAAGAAACTGGCCGTCAAGGAGGGAGACATCGTCGAAGCGGGCCGAGTCCTGGCCACCGTATCGGTCGATACCGCATTCGGCGATGGCGGACATGCGGCCGCGGACGGCTTGTCGCTCTTGGCCAAGCAGAAGGAGTCGATTCACCACCAGAAAGCGATCGGCGAACGGGCGATCGAGCAGGAGAGAGCCAAGCTGCTTCAAGCCGTCTCGCAGAGTTCAGTGGAGGACGCCAATCTGGCCTCGCAAGCAATGCTGCAGGCCCAATTGGTGGCATCCGCGGAGCATTTGTTCGAGCTCAGCAATCGCGTCGTTGGAGAAGGCATCGTCTCGCGCTTCGACCACGAAAGGCGGCGACAGGCTTACTTACAAGAATCTCAGAAGCTGCGTCAGATCGAGCAGCAGCGCCTGCAGAACGCAACCCGGCGGCAGCAGTACGAAGCCCAACTGAAAAAACTTCGCATCGATCACGAGAAGCAGGTCTCCGAACTAAACGGAAGTCTCGACGTGATCGAGCAGCAGCGCGTCAAGCTCAGGATTGATGTCGACTACGACATCGTGTCGCCCATCCGCGGGCGTGTCACCTCCGTGCAATATGCGCCCGGAGCCAATGTTGATACACGTGTTCCGCTACTGGTCGTTCTTCCCGAAGATGCGAGGTTCCTCGTGGATGCATACGCGCCTTCCAAGGCCATCGGCTTCGTTCGGCGCGGGCAGAAGGTTCGCTTGATGTACGACGCCTTTCCCTACCAGCGGTTCGGCTCATTCGACGGGACAGTCGACGAGATTTCGAGGTCGATCAGTATCCCCGGCGAACTCGATGTACCGCTCAAGCTTCAGGAGGCGGCATACAGAGTCAGAATCACCGTGCATCAACAGGAAATAGGAGCTTACGGTGTGACCCATCCTCTTCAGTCCGGCATGACCCTCAAGGTCAGCGTCGTGCTGGAAAGAAGGAGTTTGTTTGGCCGTGTGCTCGAGCCCTTCCACGCAGTGAGGGCTCGTTCGTGAGGCGCAGTACCGGTTTCTCCCCGGAGAATTTTCTGCGCCAGTCCGAAGCGGGCGAATGCGGCCTGGCTTGTCTTGCCATGGTGGCTTGCCATCACGGCAAGAAGATCAGTCTGTCTGGCATCCGTCGATTGTTTCCTGTCTCCTCACGCGGCACAACGATCAAGACCTTGATCGGGATCGCCGATGAAATCGGTTTCCATACGCGGGCGCTGCGAAGCGAACTCTCGGGCGTCGCGGGCCTGCAGCTTCCTGCGATCATCCACTGGGACCTGAATCACTACGTCGTACTGACACGGCTCGTCACCAAAGCAGGGAGTCGGGCGTTCGTTATCGTCGATCCGGCCTGCGGCTTTCGGGAGTTGCCGGAGAGCGAGTTCTCGAAGCATTTCACCGGCATCGCCCTGGAACTGACGCCAGGCGGGGAGTTCAGGCGTGAGCAAAGCAAGACTCGACTTCGGATCGGGCAACTCTGGTCTCGAATCCAAGGGGTCGGGCCGGCCATCGCCAGACTCTTGATCCTCTCGCTGCTGATCCAAGCCGTGGCGCTGGCTTCGCCGTTCTATCTTCAGACGGCGATCGACAGTGTGATGCCTGCGCAGGACAAGGACCTGGCGGTCGTGTTGTTCGCGGCCTTTCTCGGCCTTTTGCTGATCAGTACTGCATCGTCTTGGTTGCGAGCGCAGTTGGTCATTTCGTTCAGCAGCAAGCTGTCGCTCCAGACTGCTGCCAATCTGTTCCGACATACGATTTTTCTTCCGATCTTGTGGTTCGAAAGGCGCCATCTGGGTGACGTCATCTCCCGATTCGGGTCGGTGCAGCCCATCAACGACCTGTTGAGCAAGGGACTCGTGTCCAGCATCGTCGATGGCCTCCTTGCCGTCACGACGCTTTGCCTCATGGTGCTTTATTCACCGGTGCTGGCGGCTGTGTCGGTCGCGGCCGTCCTGCTCATCGGTTTCGTCAAGGTCATTTACTTCAATACCGCGAAGCTGGCGAGCGACAGCATGCTTGCGGCACAAGCGCAGGAAAGCAGTTCATTCATCGAGAGCATTCGGGCCGTGGCAACCGTGAAGGCCTTCTGCCAGGAGAAGAACCGGCAGCGTGTCTGGCAGAACCGGAAATCGGAATTCATCGATGCCTCGATCAGGAGCGGCAAGCTGTCCGCAAACTTCGATGCCGTCAGTTCGGGTATCACGGGTCTTGAGACGCTCGTCTTCATCTACGTCGCGATCCAGCTCGCGATGGATGCGGCCATGACTCTGGGCATGGTGTTCGCTTTTCAGGCTTACAAGCAGAACTTCATGGGCACCGTGGTTCGATTGATCGATCAGGTGATGAACTTCAAATTGCTGGATGTTCACCTGGATCGACTATCCGATATCGTATTTGCCACACCCGATTGCTTCTCCGAGCCATCACATGCAGGCGAGGTCTCCCCATTTCAAAGCATCAAGCTCCAAGGCGTGTTTTTTCGATATGCACGCGACGTTCCACTGATTCTCGAGAATCTGGACCTCGACATATTGCCGGGGGAGACTACGGCGATCATCGGCCCTTCTGGCGTGGGGAAGTCCACGCTGCTCAAGGTGGTGTGCGGTCTGCTGGAGCGGCAAGCCGGAGAGTTTCTGATCGATGGCATCCCGTTGGAAAAGTATGGTGTGCGCAAGTTCAGAAATCAGTTGGGCGTGATCAGCCAAGACGATGCGCTGTTTTCTGGCTCTCTTGCGGAGAACATCACCTTCTTCGATCCCGACTACGACCAGGATTGGCTGTTCGACTGCTGCCGGCAGGCGGCGATCCACGATGACATCGTCGCCATGCCGATGGGCTACGAGACTTCTGTGGGTGACATGGGCTCGAACCTTTCCGGCGGACAAAAGCAGAGGATTCTTCTAGCGCGTGCGCTCTACAAGAAGCCGACCCTGTTGGTCATAGATGAAGGAACGGCACACCTGGACGCGAAAACTGAGGAAATCGTCTCGAACAATATCGCGAAGCTCGGCATCACGAGGGTCATCGTCGCGCATCGACTGGAAACGATCCGCGCGGCGAAAACCGTGCTCGAGTTCTCAGCCGGCAGATTGACGCCGCGTGAGCCCCGAACTGCACAGCTGGAATCGACAGCGCCTGCTCAGTCTCCCCCGAGCGCCAGATCACGGTCGTAACAGTAGCTGTGCTCGAAGTCGTCGCGCGTGGGGCGGCGCGGATCCTCCAGTGAGAGATATGTCATGACCGGCATGCGGTGGTACTCGATCTGCCTGTAGCGCAGCACGGCCGCGTCTTCGGAATGGTCGCTCATCAGCGGCTGCATCAGGTGGGGCCCAGTGGGCGGCGATGCGTGGCGCGCGGTGCCGTGCCACGTGCGACAGAAAAAGTCTCGCGCTGCTGCGCGTCGGAGCTCGCGAGCTGCGGATGGTTTCAGTAGGGCTTCGCAGTCGGCAGAAGGTTGGACAAAACGACCACCTAGGGGAATCCCTAATCGGGTCTGAAACCGGTTTCATATAAGCTGCAAGCATTGCTTTCGAGGCTCGCACGCGCTCGCCCACCATGAACTACCAGTTTCAATTCGACGCCGTCTTTGCCGCCTGGCCGCTGCTGCTCAAGGGCACGTGGATCACGGTCCAGCTCTCGCTCATTGCCACGGTGCTGGGCCTGGTGGTGGCCATCTTCTGTGCCTGGGGCAAGACTTCGGGGCCGGGCTGGCTGCGCTTCGTCATCAACGCCTACATCGAGGTGATCCGCAACACGCCGTTCCTCGTGCAGCTGTTCTTTTTCTTCTTCGCGCTGCCGGCGATCGGGCTGCGCTGGTCGCCGCAGACGGCCGCGCTGGTGGCCATGGTGGTGAACCTGGGCGCCTACGCCACGGAAATCATCCGCGCGGGCATCGAGTCGATTCCCAAGGGGCAGATCGAGGCGGGCAGGGCGCTGAACCTCAAGCCCTGGGAAATCTTCCGCTTCGTCATCATCAAGCCGGCGCTCAAGGCCATCTATCCGGCGCTCACCAGCCAGTTCATCCTGCTGATGCTGAGCTCGGCGGTGGTGTCGGTCATCTCGGCCGACGACCTGACCTCGGTGGCCGCCAACCTGCAGTCGCAGACCTTCCGCAGCTTCGAGATCTACATCGTGGTCGCCGCCATCTACCTGGCGCTGGCGCTCGCCTTCTCGGCGATGTTCAAGCTGATCTACAAGCGCACGCTCAACTACCCGGACCGCCGGTAAGCCCAGACGACGGACGGAGCACAACACCATGCGTACCTTCGGTTTTCCCGAATTCCTTTTCATCCTCGAAGCGGCCAAGTGGACGCTCGCGCTGTCGGCCATCGCCTTTGTTGGCGGCGCGATCCTGGGGCTGGCCATCGCGCTGATGCGCACGTCGGAATCGACGTGGGCGCGCGGCATCTCGACCACCTTCATCCAGATCTTCCAGGGCACGCCGCTGCTGCTGCAGCTGTTCCTGGTGTTCTTCGGCGCGCCGGTGCTGGGGCTGGACATCAACCCGTGGGTGGCCGCGGGCGTGGCGCTCATCCTCAACAGCGCGGCCTTCCTCGGCGAAATCTGGCGTGGCTGCATCGAGGCCATTCCGCGCGGGCAGTGGGAAGCGGCCGAGGCGCTGAGCCTCAAGTACAGCTCCCGCATGCGCGACGTGGTGCTGCCGCAGGCGCTGAAGATTGCGCTGGCGCCCACGGTGGGCTACGTGGTGCAGATCATCAAGGGCACCTCGCTCGCGGCCATCATCGGCTTCGTCGAAGTGACGCGCGCCGGGCAGATCGTCAACAACGCAACGTTCCAGCCGCTCATCGTGTTCTCGGTGGTGGCCGCCATCTACTTCGTGATCTGCTGGCCGCTGTCGCTGCTGGCCGCGCGCATGGAGCGCAAGCGCGCCCGCGCGCTGGCCCGCTGATTTCCTTTTTTCTCGTTTTTTCTTTCTCGTCGTTCCTTTCTTTATTCAGGAGACATATTCCATGACCCGTACCACCACCCGCCGCGCGGCGATCGCAGCCCTCGGCCTCGGCGCCGCCCTGACCGTGTTCGCTCCCTTCGCTTCCGCGCAGAGCGTGGCCGACATCAAGAAGAAGGGCGAGATCACCATCGGCATGCTGGTCGACTTTCCGCCCTACGGCACCACCGACGCCAAGAACCAGCCCGACGGCTACGACGCCGACGTGGCCAAGCTGCTGGCCAAGGACTGGGGCGTCAAGGCCAACATCGTGCCGGTGACCGGCCCGAACCGCATTCCCTTCCTGCTGACCAACAAGGTCGACCTGCTGGTGGCTTCGCTGGCCATCACGCCCGAGCGCGCGAAGCAGGTGCAGTTCTCGCAGCCCTACGCGGCCGCCACCATCGTGCTGTACGGCGCGAGCAAGACGCCGATCAAGGCCGCCGCCGACCTGAAGGGCCTGCGCGTGGGCGTGGCCCGTGCGTCCACGCAAGACGTGGCCGTGACCAAGGCCGCCCCGGAAGGCACCGAAATCCGCCGCTTCGACGACGACGCATCGGCCATGCAGGCGCTGATCTCCGGCCAGGTCGACGCCATCGGCTGCTCGGTGACCGTGGCCGCGCAGATCGCCAAGCGCGTGCCCGCCAACACCTTCGAGAACAAGTTCACGCTGGTGCAGCAGTCGATGGGTATCGCCATGCGCCCCGGCCAGGAAGAGCTGCACAAGGCGGTGAACGATTTCGTGCAGAAGAACACCGCCAACGGCGAGCTGAACAAGCTCTACCAGAAGTGGCTGCAGGCCGATCTGCCGAAAATGAACTGAGACCCGAGCTGAAGGAAATCCTGGCATGACGACGGAATCGATCATCCGCATGGAAGCGGTCAACAAGTGGTACGGTGAATTCCAGGTGTTGACCGGCATCGACCTGTTGGTGCGCCAGGGCGAGCGCATCGTGATCTGCGGGCCCTCGGGCTCGGGCAAGTCGACGCTGATCCGCTGCATCAACCGGCTGGAGACGGTGCAGAAGGGCCGCATCGTGGTCGATGGCATCGACCTCACGGCCGGCGGCAAGAACATCGACGCGGTGCGCGCCGAGGTCGGCATGGTGTTCCAGCAGTTCAACCTGTTCCCGCACCTCACCATCCTGGAGAACTGCACGCTCGCACCGATGCGCTCGCGCGGCATGACCAAGGCGCAGGCCGAGGAAATTGCCATGAAGTACCTCACGCGGGTGCGCATTCCCGAGCAGGCCGGCAAGTACCCGAGCCAGCTCTCCGGCGGCCAGCAGCAGCGCGTGGCCATCGCGCGCGCGCTGTGCATGACGCCCAAGATCATGCTGTTCGACGAACCCACGTCCGCGCTCGACCCCGAGATGGTCAAGGAGGTGCTCGACACCATGATCGGCCTGGCCGAAGACGGCATGACCATGCTGTGCGTGACCCACGAAATGGGCTTCGCCCGCAGCGTGGCCGACCGTGTGATCTTCATGGCCGAAGGCAGGATCATCGAGCAGGCGCCGCCCGAAGAGTTCTTCGGCAACCCGAAGGATGAGCGCACGCGCCAGTTCCTCGGCCAGATCCTGAGTTCGCACCAAGGCCACTGATGTCCTTCGAGGTCCTGATTTCTCTGTCGTCCTTCGGCGCGGCCGAGGTGGGCCGGCACGGCCAGCTCTGGTGCTCGCAACTGGCATTGGCCGCCGGTGCTGATTCGGTGGAGGTGCGCGGCGAGATGCTGCGCGACGCCGACGCGGAACTGCCCGCGCTGAACGGGCTGGCATCCGTTTACTCCAGCCCCGAGGGCCTGTGGGCGCAGGGCGGCTGGCTCGACAGCGCCGCGCTCAAGCGTGGCATCGCGGCCGCCACGCGCGTGGGCGCGAAGCGGCTCAAGATGTCCATCGGCGACTTCCAGGCTTCGTCGCACGGTTCGCTCTGGGGCCTGAAGGTGGAGCTTGCGGAGACACGCGTCGAACTCGTCATCGAGAACGACCAGACCGTGCGCGCCGGCACGCTGGCCGCGCTGCAGACCTTCTTCGACGTGGCCGACCGCGCCGGCGTTTCGCTCGGCATGACCTTCGACATGGGCAACTGGCACTGGGTGGGCGAATGCCCGCTGCAAGCCGCGCAGGCACTCGGCCACCGCGTGCGCTACGTGCATTGCAAGGGCGCGCAGCGCCTGCCGCACAAGTGGGTGGCGGTGCCGCTGGGCGATTCCGTGGCGCCGTGGCGTGCCGTGCTGCGCGCGCTGCCGGCCGACGTGCCGCATGCCATCGAATACCCGCTCGTGGGCGACGACCTTCAGGCCGTCACCCGCGCGCAGATCGACTTCATCCGCGCCGCGCGCGCACAGAGCTAGAACAACAGACATGACAGAACCCACCGCCTTCGACGTCGCTCTCTTCGGCGAAGCCATGCTGCTGCTGGTGGCCGACCGGCCGGGGCCGCTGGAGGACGCCCAGTCGTTCCACAAGCGCACCGCCGGCGCCGAGACCAACGTGGCCATCGGCCTCTCGCGCCTGGGCCTGAAGGTGGGCTGGGCCAGCCGGCTGGGCACCGACTCGATGGGCCGCGCGCTGCTGGCCGCGATGCGCGCCGAAGGCATCGACTGTTCGCACGTGATCACCGACGCCACGCAGCGCACCGGCTTCCAGTTCAAGGGCCGCGTCACCGACGGCAGCGACCCGCCGATCGAATACCACCGCAAGGGCTCGGCCGCGAGCCACATGGGCCCGGCCGACGTCGACGAAGCCTGGCTGCGCTCGGCGCGCCACCTGCACGCCACCGGTGTGTTCGCCGCCATCTCCGACACCAGCCTGCAGGCCGCGCTGAAAAGCATGGACGTGATGCGCGCGGCCGGCCGCACCATCTCGTTCGACACCAACCTGCGCCCCACGCTGTGGTCGTCCACCGACACCATGCGCCACTGGGTCAACGAGCTGGCCTCGCGCGCCGACTGGGTGCTGCCCGGCATCGAAGAAGGCCTGCTGCTCACGGGCCACGACAAGCCCGAGGACGTTGCCAGGTTCTACCGCGAGCGCGGCGCGAAGCTGGTGGTTGTGAAGCTCGGCGCGGCGGGCGCCTACTACGACAGCGACGTGGCCGGCACCGGCCGCGTCGACGGCTTCCCGGTGAAGGAAGTGATCGACACCGTGGGCGCGGGCGACGGCTTCGCGGCCGGCGTGGTGAGCGCACTGCTCGAAGGCCGCAGCGTGCCCGACGCGGTGCGCCGCGGCGCCTGGATCGGCGCGCGCGCCGTGCAGGTGCTGGGCGACACCGAAGGCCTGCCGACGCGGGCGCAACTCGAAGAAGCGGGGCTCTGAACGCCATGACGCAGCAAAAGAACATCCTCGTCTTCCGGCCGCTGCCTGAAGACCAGCTCGCGCGCCTGCAGGCCGCGCACCATGTCACCGTGGCCGATCCGCGCAAGGAGCCCGAGGCCTTTGCCGCCGCGCTGCGCACCGCGAACGGGCTGATCGGCTCCAGCCACCCGGTCGATACCGCGCTGCTCGATGCGGCGCCGCAGCTGCAGGTGATTTCGAGCGTGTCGGTCGGCGTCGACAACTACCCGCTGGCCGAATTGCACAAGCGCGGCATCGTGCTGTGCCACACGCCCGACGTGCTGACCGAGACCGTGGCCGACACGGTGTTCGCGATTCTCATGGCCACGCAGCGCCGCGTGGTCGAACTGTCGAACCTGGTGCGCGAAGGCCGCTGGACCAAGAACATCGGCGAAGAACTCTTCGGCACCGACGTGCACGGCAAGACGCTGGGCATTCTCGGCTTCGGCCGCATCGGGCAGGCCGTGGCGCGCCGCGCCGCGCTGGGCTTCGGCATGCCGGTGCTGTACCACGCGCGCCGCCCGGTCGACCTGGCCACGCAGGCGCCCGAGTTGCAAGGCCGCGCCACGCACACGCCGCTGGACGACCTGCTCGCGCGCGCCGACATCGTGGTCGCGATGCTGCCGCTGACCGACGCCACGCGCGGCATGATCGACGCCGCCTTCTTCGCGCGCATGAAGCCGGGCGCCGCCTTCATCAACGGCGGCCGCGGCGCCACGGTGAACGAAGACGCGCTGCTGAACGCACTCGACCGCGGCACGCTGCGCGCGGCCGGCCTCGACGTGTTCGCGAAAGAGCCGCTGCCGGCCGATTCGCCGCTGCGCACACATCCGCGCGTGACGCCGCTGCCGCACATCGGCTCGGCCACGCACGAGACGCGCCACGCCATGGCCGAGCTGGCGACGACCAATCTGCTGCAGGTGCTGGCCGGCGAGAAGCCGACGGCGCCGTACGACACGGCAAGCGCATGACCGGTGCCAGGCTTTTTTCCCTCCCCCGCAGGGAGAGGGCAGGAGCAAGACCATGAAGCCCACCGGCCGCGCCACCATAGCCGACGTCGCCGAGGCGGCCGGTGTCTCCAAGGCCACCGTCTCGCGCTTCCTCAACCACCGCGAGCGGCTGCTGAGCCCCGACATCGCCGCGCGCGTCGAGGTGGCCATCGCCAAGCTGGCCTATTCGCCAAGCCCGATGGCGCAGGCGCTGAGCCATGGCCGCTCGCGGCTCATCGGCCTGATCGTGGCCGACATCACCAATCCGTATTCCGTTGCGGTGCTGCGCGGCGCCGAGAAGGCCTGCCAGGACGCCGGCTACCTGGTGATGCTGTTCAACCTCGGCAACGAGAGCGAACGCGAGCGCGAAGCCATCGATGCGCTCGCGGGCTACCAGGTCGACGGCTTCATCCTCAACACGCTGGGGCGCGGCAGCAACGTGGTCGACGCGGTCACGCTGCACGGCAAGCCCGCCGTGCTGGTGGACCGCCGCCACACCGGCATGCACACCGACTTCGTCTCTCTCGACAACCATGCCGCGATGACGGCCACCTGCGGCCATCTGGTCGAGGGCGGGTATCGCGAGCTGCTGTACGTCACCGAGCCGCAGAAGGGCGTGAGTTCGCGGCGCGAGCGCACGGCCGCATTCGGCGCATGCGTGGCGGCGCACGAGCCGCGCGTGGCGGGCGAGATTTTCGAATGCGTCGAGGGCGAGAGCGATGCGCTCGACGAGGCCCTGCGCGCGCTGCGCCAGCGCGCCAGGCGCGGCCGCCGCGCGGCGGTGGTCGCGGGCAATGCGGTGGTCACGCTGCGCGTGGCGCAGGCGATGGCACGGCTGGGGTGGCAGTTCGGCAGCGACCTGGGCTTCGTCGGCTTCGACGATCCCGAATGGGCCTCGCTCATAGGTCCCGGCCTGAGCACCGTGGCCCAGCCCACCGACGCCATTGGCCGCACGGCGGCAACCTGCCTCATCGAGCGGCTGCGGGGGCTGGAGGAGCCGCCTCGTCAGTTGTTGTTGCCTGGGGAACTGGTGGTGCGCGGGTCTTCTCACGGCTAGGTGGCTGTCTTCTTTCGGGGCGCGCTCACGCCGACGGGGTACCTTGCTCCGCGAATGTCCTCCGGCCTGCGGCCTCCCCCTTTATTTCGCTGCGCAAGGCACCCCGCCGTCGTGAGCGTCCTGAGCACTGGTTGATCGAACGACACAACGGCAGCGCTCGTTGTGCACAGGGCGCCGGGTGCTCCCCGCAGCGAAATAAAGGAGGAGGCCGCAGGCCGGGGGACATTCGCGGAGGGGAGTACCCGGTGGCCTGTGCACGCACCCCCGAACAACGCACAAGCATCAAGCAACAAGAGACCGAGCATCCTGCACAGCACGGTCAAAAGTGATCGGCCCCCGCATCCAGTCAGCCGCACGCTCGGCGATCATGATCGTCGGCGCATTGGTGTTTCCGCCGATCAGCGTCGGCATCACCGAGGCATCGACCACGCGCAGGTTCGCGATGCCGTGCACGCGCAGCTTCGCGTCGACCACGGCCATGGCGTCAGTGCCCATCTTGCAGGTGCCCACCGGGTGATAGATGGTGTCGGCGCGTGCGCGGATGTGCCGCTCCAGCTCTTCGTCGGTCTGCACGTTCGCGGTGTAGAGCTCGCTGTGCCGGTAGGGCGCGAGGGCAGGGGCGCGCAGTATTTCGCGCATCTTCTTCACGCCCTGCAGCAGCAGCGCCACGTCCTGCGCGTCGGACAGGAAGCGCGGGTCGATGCGCGGCGCGGATGCCGGGTCGGCGTCGTGCAGCCGCACGTCGCCACGTCCGTTGGGTCGCAGCACGCATGTGTGGCACGAGAAGCCGAAACCTCCGTGCAGCTTGCGCGCATGGTCGTCCACCAGGCTGATCACAAAATGCAGTTGCAGGTCGGGCCGGCGCAGCTCGGGTGACGACTTGATGAAAGCGCCGCCCTCGGCAAAGGGCGTCGAGATCAGGCCCTTGCCCGTGCGCCGCCACTGCGGAATGGCCTTCACGAAATTGAAGAGCCCCGCAGGCCCCAGTCCGGGCAGGCCCTTGGCCTTCGTGCGATACGACAGGATGAAATCGACATGGTCCTGCAGATTGCGGCCCACGCCCGGCAGCGCATGCCGCACCGCGATGCCGTGTCGCTGCAGTTCCTGCGGGTCGCCGATGCCCGAGAGCATCAGCAGCTGCGGCGAGTTGAACGCGCCGCCGCACAGCACCACCTCGCGCCGCGCCGAGAGCGTGTCGATGTTGCCGCCCCGGCGCACTTCGACGCCGGTGGCGCGCCGGCCGTCGAGCAGCACGCGCTGCGCCTGCGTGCCGGTCAGTACCGTGAGGTTGGGCCGCGTGCTCATCACCGGATGCAGGTAGGCCGCAGCGGCCGAGCAGCGCTCGCCGTTCCTGTCGCCACCATGGAACTGCGTAACCTGGTAGAGCCCGGCGCCTTCCTGCACGCTGCCGTTGAAGTCGTCGTTGCGTGGAATGCCGCACTCCATGGCGGCGCGCACAAAAGCCTCCGTGATCTCGCGCGGCGACTGCTGGTCCGCCACCTGCAGCGGGCCGTGCGCGCCGTGCATGGCGCTCTCGCCGCGCTGGTTGCCCTCCGCATGCTTGAACCACGGCAGCACGTCGTCGAACGACCAGCCCGCGCAGCCGGCGCGCTCCCAGTCGTCGTAGTCGCCAGGGTGGCCGCGCACGTAGAGCATGGCGTTGATCGCGCTCGAGCCGCCGAGGCAGCGCCCGCGCGGCTGGTAGCCGCGGCGGCCGTTGAGGCCCGGCTGCGGCACGGTCTGGTAGGCGTAGTTGTTGATGCGCGGGCGCCCCGACAGCATGGCCGCCGCGCCGGCCGGTGCCCGCACCAGCACGCCGCGGCCGTCGCCGCCGGCCTCGATCAGGCAGACCTGCACGGCGGGGTCCTCGCTGAGCCGCGCGGCCAGCGTGGCGCCGCCGGAGCCGCCGCCCACGATCACGTAGTCGAATTCCATGGCGTGTCTCTTCCTTTTGTTATTTGCCGCCTGCGCTCGCTCTGTGGAGCGGACGAATGCGACTGTAGGAATGAACGCGGGGGCGGGGCTTGGCGTTTTCCCTCAGTGCGGCAGGCCCAGGCCAACGGCCTGCAGATAGGCCTCCAGTGCCTCGATGCGGGCCGAGGCCACGATGGCGCCGACATAGCCGTCGGGGCGCACCAGCACCCAATCGCCGGGCATGGGTTCGTAGGCTTCGCGGAAGTGGCCGCCGTTGTCGTGCAACTCGCCCCCGTCGCCGAAGGCATGAATGTGCAGGCCCGACCGTGGCGCGATGCCGCGGCGATCGGTCTCCCAGCCCAGCAGGGTCCAGTGCGCACCCTTGAACAACTGGAACAGGCGCGTCGGTTGTCCGGCGGCGCCGCGCACCGGCGCATCGGGCGCGCGATCGCCCGCGCACAGACGGCTGCCGGCGCGTTCCGGCTGCTCCATCGCGAGCGACGACCCGGGGTAGCCCAGGTCGAGCTGATGCACCTCGCGTCCGCGCCGCATGTCGCCGCGCTTCGCATCGACGAGCAGCTTCGTGGAGAGCCCGAGCACTTCCGCCGCAACCGGGCGACGCTCTTCCTCGTAGCTGTAGAGCAAGGTCTTGGGAGCGCCAGCTGCAACGGCCGCCAGTTTCCAGCCGAGGTTGCAGGCGTCCTGCACGCTGGTGTTCAGTCCCTGGCCGCCCGTTGGCGGATGGACGTGCGCGGCGTCGCCGACCAGCAGCACGTTGCCTGCCCGGTAGCGGTCGGCCAGGCGAGCGTTCATCTGAAAGGCCGACGCCCACGAGACCGAGTGGATCCGGATGTCGTTGCGGCCCGTGCGCGCGGCGACCATGGCAGAGAGGCCCTGCGCAGAAAGATCGATGTCGCCTTCCAGCGGAATCGGCGCCTGCAGCTGGAACAGCTGCGTTCCGGCGAGTGGGCAGAGGGACATCTGCGCATCCATCGAGCCCTCGTTGAAACGGTGCCAGGCTTCGCGCTCCAGGCCGGACAGCACGACATCGGCCACCACCGCGCGCACGCCCAGCGTCTTGCCAGGAAAGCCGATGTCCAGCGCATGCCGCACGAAGCTGCGGCCACCGTCGGCGCCGACGAGAAAGCGCACGCGAAGCGTCTCTTCGCCTGCCGCACTGGCCAGCCGCGCGGTCACGCCGCTTTCGTTCTGCTCGAACGCCACAAGCTCGCAGCCGAATGCCGGTCGGTGTCCGAGCTCGGCCAGCCGCTCGCGCAGCACGCCTTCGGTGAGGAACTGCGGCACCATCAAAGGAATGCCGTAGGGCTCCGCTGGCGTCGGTGGCGTATGCGTCATCACCGTCGAATCGACATGGCTACCGTCGGGGTGGTATTCCCGCGAGGGCGGATACAGGCCGCCGGCTGCGACGACCCGGTCGAGGATGCCCATGTCCTCGAAGACTTCCTGCGTTCGCGGCTGGATTCCCTTGCCGCGCGAGCCCTGGAAAGGCGCGTCCATCTTCTCGATGAGTCGGAAGGAAACACCCCGCCGCGCGAGGTCGATGGCGAGCGTGAGACCGGCTGCGCCGGCGCCGCAAATGAGCACGTCCGTGGAAAAGTCCTGGGTCATGGCAAGCTCCGATGTGTGTAATATGCACCTATTAGGAGCGGATGCTATGCCAAAGAAAATAAATGTGCAAGATGCACATATCTCCGCGCAGCTGCGCGCGTTGCACGGTGCGTTGCTCACCGTGGTGAGCGTCATGAACCGTCCGCAGCGAGACGAGGCGATGGTGCGCGAAGCGGGCATTTCTCTCGACCGCGCGTTGTTCCCGCTGCTGGTGGGCATCGAACGGGTCGGGCCCATCGGCGTGGTCGAACTCGCCGACCGTGCCGGGCGCGACCACACGACGGTCAGCCGGCAGGTCGCGAAGCTGGAGAGCCTGGGCCTGGTCGAGCGCCAGGGCGGCGCGCACGACCGGCGCGTGCGCGAGGCGGTCGTGACGCCTAAAGGCAAGGCGATGACCGATGCCGTCGATGCGGCGCGCGAACGGCTTGCGCGCGGCATCTTCGACAAGTGGGAGCCACAGGATTTCGAGGACCTGGTGCGGCTGCTGCAGAAGTTCGCGGCGGACATCGAAGGCGCACCCGCGGGCGGGAAGTGACCGCGCGCAGGGATGAGCCGGAGCTGCTATCGGCTTGCGGCCAGAATCGGCGGATGCCCTCCACGATTCTGCTGATCGACGACCACGCCATGTTCCGCGAAGGCCTGCGCCTCGCGCTGCGGGAGGCGCAGCCGTCGATGACCATTGAAACCGCCAGTACCGGCAGCGAAGCGTTGCAGGCGTTGTCCGCGCTGCCCGTGCTCGATGCCGTCATGACCGACTACTACCTGCCCGACCTTGGCGGTGCCGCCCTGGTGCAGCAACTGCACCGGCGCAGGGGCGGGCTGCGCATCCTGGTGCTGTCGGCCTCCGAAGATCCGCATGACGTGGAGACCGCGCTCGAGGCCGGCGCGCAAGGCTTCGTCCACAAGTCGGCCGACAGCCGGCAGTTGCTGGATGCGCTGCGCCGTGTGGTCGGCGGCGAGCAGAACGTGGTGCATGTGTCGCCACAGGGCGCTTCGCCGCTGCCGGTGCTGTCGATGCCGACCGACAGCCTGAGCCAATTGACCGCGCGGCAGACCGAGGTGCTGCACCTGCTGTGCGAGGGCCTGCGCAATGCGCAGATCGCACAGCGGCTGGAGACCTCCGAGAAGACCGTCAAGGCCCACATCTCCGCGATCTTCGCGGCGCTCGGCGTGTCCAACCGCACGCAGGCCACGATCGTGGCGCGCCGCGCCGGCATGCTGGGCAAGCCACGCTAGGCAGCGCGGCAGCCCTTTCCGCCGGCCGCCTTTACCCGCGGTTCACCCGGCAGACAACTTGTGCCGCTCCGCACGTGGCTCAATCCGGCCTCATGCATTCGGACGCAACGGTATTCACGGAGATGCGCTTCTGGGGCCTGGTGCTCTGCTCGCTGGTGCTGCCCACCGCCATCTTCATCATGCTCTTCGTGCGGCGCGAGTTCTCGAAGGTCACCGTGCTGGGCTTCGGCCTTCTGCTGATCCTGCTGGCGGGCGTGGACATCTTCCTGCTGCGCGCTCTGGCCACCATGGCCCGGGCCACGCCGTCGCTGGCCGACGACCTGGTGTTCTCGTCGGCGCTGTCGATCGCGCTCTATATCTTCCCGGCCGCCTTCGGCACCTTCGGCCTCAACATGGTCTCGCATGTGCTCATGCACTACCTGAAGCAGAAGGAGCTGCGCTTCGAGCGGCACCAAGTGCCGCAGCGCCAGCGACAGACCGGCGCGCCTTCGCGGACTCGCGCACCGGCCGTGCGGCGGATACGGCCACAAGCCGATGCTGAGGAAGATGCCCGACCCGATGAATCCCCAGGCCGTGCGCCTGGCTCGCGCTGGCTCCACGCCAGTCCGGGCGTTCGCCGGCGGCGAGGCGCCGCGGCGCGCCCGCCAAGTGCATCGAGATCTTCGTGAGCAGGAACAGCATCAACCCGGCTCTGCCTCTCGAGGCCGAGCGTTCCCGTCGGCCGCGAGCAGCAGCCTGTCGACCCACTCGCGCAGCGCACCCACTTCCACCGGCTTGTGCAGGATCGGAATGGAACGCGCGGCCGCTTCGATGAGGCGCGCAGGATCGGTGTCGCCGCTCACCAGCAATGCGGGAATCGCAGAGTCGTTGTATTCCTCGTGCAAGCGGTCGATGGCCTCGATGCCGGTCTCGTGATCGCGCAGGCGATAGTCGCTCACGATCAGCCCGGGCTTGCCGGGTACCTCGGCTATCTGCTCGACCAGTTCGTCCGGCCCGGCGGCCGCGATCACGCGATGCCCCCAGCTTTCGAGCAGCAGCCTCAGCCCTTCGCGGTTCTGCGCGTCGTCGTCGATCACCAGGATCAGTTGCCCTGTGGCCGGCTTCGCGTGCGCGTGCGTGGCGGCGACGGATGCGCGCGCTTGCGTGGCGGCTGTCACGCCGCCCTCGGCACCGGTGATGTCCGGCGCCGATGCCTGTTGCTGCGCATCGACGCTCAGCATGAAGACCGTGCCGCGGCCCTCGGCCGAGTGCAGCGACAGCGGGTGCCCCAGCAGCGCGGCGGTGCGCCGCACGATGGCGAGGCCCAGGCCCAGCCCCTTGCCGCGGTCGCGCTCGGGATTTCGCAACTGATGGAACTCCCAGAAGATGCGTTCATGCTCGTGCTGCGGAATGCCCGGGCCGGTGTCCCAGACCTCGATGCGCACCGCGTCGCCGCCGCGCCTGCGGCAGCCGATCAGCACGCGCCCGTGTGGTGTGTGCGCTATGGCGTTGCTCACCAGGTTGCGCAGGATGCGCTCCAGCAGCATCGGGTCCGAGCGCACGAAGGCGGCGCAGGGCCGCACTTTCAGCACCAGTCCCTTCTGCCGGGCCTGCGGCGTGTATTCGGTGCGGATCTGGTCGAGCAACCGGTCGAGCGAAAAACCCTGGATGCGCGGATGGATCACGCCCGCATCCAGCCGCGAGATATTGAGCAGGGCATCGAACAGATGCCCCATCGCGGCACTGGCCTTGGTGATGTTGTCCAGCAGGTAGCGGCCATGCGACGACAGCCGCTCGTTTGCCAGCAGGCCGAGGAAAAGGCTCATCGCGTGGACCGGCTGCCGCAGGTCGTGGCTCGCCGCCGCGAGAAAGCGCGACTTCTCCAGGTCGCTGCGTTCGGCGGCTTCCTTTTCAAGGCGCACTTGCTGCAGCAGCGCCAGGTTCTCATAGCCCAGCCGCAGCGCGTTCAAATGCGTGCGGTTCATGCGATGGATGAAGGCGACAGTAGCCACCAGATAGGCCGCGCCGCTGGAAACCAGCGCCAGGTTCACCGCCGAAGGCTGGGCCGCGAGCGCTATGAAGGTCGGCGCAAAGGTCGGCACGACGAACGCATACACGGCGGGCAGCACCATGTAGTTCGAATACGTGGCGCCGGTGCCCAGGCCGAGCAGTATCACGAGAAAAAAGAGTTGGTACTCCAGTGGGACGAAGAAGGTCCAGTAGGCGAACGGCAACCCCCACAGGATGCCCGAGGCGATGTTGCCGAACACCATCTGCCGCAGCCATCGCTCGCCCGCCCCAGGGCGGCTGCGCGTCCGCGCGTAGTACAGCATCGCGCCGAACCGGAAGGCCGCGACGAGCAGCGTTGCCGAAATCCATGCGGCCACCTGCGTGCGCGACACGACCGCCAGCATCACGTACGCCACCACGCAGGCCGAGATGACAGAGCCGGCCAGCGCGAACGGGAAGCTGCGCAGGAGGACGGAGAGTTGGACTTCGAAGATGCGTTCGGATTCGGACGGGGAGGAGGGGGAAGGAGTCATGTGGATTCGCCTGGACTCAGACTTCGGAGCGTGTTCAGGCGCTATCGAAAAATAGCAGGGAACGAATTCGATAGCCGGTTTAAATCGTGTGGACGATGACTTGGCGCATGCCTATGGCGCTCGAGTTTTGGGTGGCAGCAGGCCACAGAATACATTTTTTATCATTCCGTCCTCAGGATGCTCACTGCTCAAGGCCAAGGTGTAGGAGGTGATCTTCTTCTTTCCGACTGTCATTCCCATCATTTTGGCCTCCCCGTTATGGCGAAGATAGACGATTATTCCGTCGAAGCCTTCTTCTATAAATTCATCCTTGTAATTTTTAAGAATTTTCTGCAGTTTCTTTTGGCTGCTCCAATCCTTTTTCAGAAACACTCTCTGAACCAATTCATTGTCGATGTTCTTTGGGCGCTTCTTCATGTAAAGCCGAGATTGCCCCACTATCCAGTTGCCGTTGCAAGTTGTCGCTTCGTCGCTAAAGAATTGTTCAATTTTCTGGTCGACCACCTTTCCTTCGGCCGATTGGTCCAGATTCACCCAGACGGCGTAGGGGCCATAGACGTACCCCGCCGATACTGAAGAAATGGCCAAGGCACCTGCTAAAAAAAGTAAGGTAAATCGAATGTTTCGAATAAAAAATGACATGATTTCTTAGGGTTTAGTCGATGGATGGTTTTTTCGATTTTTTGGGCTTTTCATTTTTGATATTCATCGACTCGTTGAGCGCGTCTGCATCTTGAATGTCGAGTCCTGGCGCGAGTAGATCCTTCTTTGACTGTTCGAAGTAGGCGGTCGGGATGAAGTATTTGAAATTCTTTGCAGCCCCCAGGGGCTTGATATTTCGATTTTTCCTGTCTGGCGGCGTAGGGATTTCTGGTATTGTCGACGTGAATGCCGAGAAATTTATTCTCTGATTTTGATTTCCTCCCAGCAGAATTGGGTTGCCGGATTTGCTTATCGCGTAGATGAATCCGACATGTATTCCTTGTCCGTACTTGGTGGTTTCCACGGCTATGGCACCATATATCGGCCTTTCAAGCTCCAAAAACAACGGATTCCTGATCTTCGACGCCTCCTTCTTGGATTTTTCTTTTGGTCCAAATACTTCGTAGAAACCATGTGCTCGGGCCTTGTCTGATTTACGATCCGGATAGCCAGCGTTTTCGATGGGGTATCCTGCTCGCATCAGGCACCAGTTCACGAACGCCGCGCACCAGGCATTGTTGCGGCCTTCCAAGGATTTGAGGCCATCGCCGATTTCCGCGTGATAGTTGATTTTGTTTTGCAGCGTGGTCTCGACTTCTCCAGCTCTGAGCTTCGCTTCCGCGATGGCAATCGGCATCCACGGCGCGCGGCCAAGCGTCGGATTGAGGAGCGCTAGAACCTTTCCGGTTCCTTCTTTGGATCGCTCCTGATCCGTCGTCCTTGCGCTGGATGGGGCAGGTGGTGATGGCCTATGAACCCCCGCATTTTTCTTGGCATTTCCGGAAATAAATAAAATTTCGCCGGGAAAAATAAGATCACTGTGCAATCCATTGCGCTCCTTGATTGAGGCAATACTTGTTCGATATAGTTTTGCGATTTTCCCGAGACTATCGCCCGGCTGAATCACATAGCTCACGGGTCCTTTATTTGCCGGTGAAGAGCTATTGATCTTTTCCGACCCCGCAACGCCCTTCCATTTCCTGAACTTCGCCAGCAGGTTGAAATCCTTGCCCGTCTCGCCGCCGATGGATCCAATCTGCACCGGCTCCTTGGCTTTGGGACTGATCACCTTGACGGCCACGGTCGATCTGTCCACCGGATGAATCACCGGAGGAAACCGCCCGGTGGCATCCGACTTCAACCTCTCCTCGCCGTTTTCCCTCTGCAGAATGATTTCCGCATCAGGCACGGGCTGGCTGCCATCCGTCGCGTTGATCCTGCTCACGGCCGCCCATGTCTCCTTGCGGGTTTCCGGCCGTGCGTGAAAGCCTTCTATCGTCGCGATGCTGTCGACGATCTTTTCAATCTCGGCGCCGGTGCATTCGTTGATCTTCCTGTCGGCCGGGATGCCGCTCGTCCTGAGCAGGTCGTCGATGTATTTCCCGGTGTTGTTCTCGTGCTTGGGTGCGTAGTTGGGAATGGCCTCCGGAATGGTCCGTTCGCCGTGCATGCGCTTCAGGTTCGCCTTCAGCTCGGCTCGACCTGCGTCTTCGTCGGGGAATATCAGGAATGTCCTGCCCGACCGGGTGGTGGCGAACCCGACGTAGCCCCGCGCTTTTTTCGGCGCAGGCAGGCCGTCCACCATCCGGGCTGTCAGGTCCCCGGGGTTGTTGATGCGCCACGGCAGCGTTCCGCCCGAGCGAAGCAGGTGCCGGCCGTCTTCGCAGATGAACTCGGCGACTTCGATGTTGGGATGGTAGGTGGCGGATATCAGCTTGGGCATGGTCGTTTTTTGCTGTTCAGCCCGGTCCGTTCAGGTAAGCCTGCACGGAGGACTCGGAGAGAAAGTGGTCGGTGCCCGTGCTCCCCCCGGGCGGTGCGTACTTCGAGCCCTCGAGATCCGGCGGGTCGTCGTCCAGACCGTCGCTGTCCTCGGGCCCGGCTGCATCGGAGTCGTCCTCACGCGTGCGGATCGTCGGAACCTCGCTCCAGTCCCAGGCCTCCTCGCCCACGATCAGCACGGCCTCGTCGGGCGTGTCGAATTCGATCCGGGGCAGCCTGCCGTCCTCGGGGATGACGCCTTCGGCCCTGGTCTGCTGCTTCTCGTCAACGATCCGGTAGGGCAGGCCGGTCATGGCCATGTGCCCGAACACTTCGTCGCTGCCCAGTGGCGCGAAGCGCACGCTGTACCTGTCGTCGAGGCTCACGCCTTCCATTCGCTGGAGCTTGGCCATGTCCATCGGGCCGGCGTAGCTGTGGGTGCGCGCATGTTCACGCCAGAGGCCTTGGGTGCCATGCACGATGCCGGCGCGGTTCCACTTGGTGAAGCTGCCGCCGCCGCTGACCACGATCTCTTCCCGGGCGGTGATGCTGATCCGGTCGGCCTCCTGCTTGATGTCGAGCCTGGCCAGCAGGTTGATGCTGTTCTGCAGAGCGACGATGTCGATGCCGGCGGTGGCGGCAGTCAGGCGGATGGCCTTGTAGGCAAAGAGGCGCGCGGCTTCCCTGACGCTGACCAGGAAGCTCCTGCCCGCGCTGATGCTGGTGTGGCCGCCGCTGCTCAGTGCGTTGTGCGTGATGCTGGCGATATGAGTGGCGCCGGTCGCGGTGCTCTGGATGCCGGCCGCGCTGGCGAGCACGAGGTGCGGCTCGCGGAGCTCGGGAAACGTGCCGTGTTGCGAGCCGCCCTTGATGGCGTCGTTCTGTTCCTTGAGAGCTTGCGTGACCGCGTCCTGGTCGCCCGCTTCGTGCGCCTTGGCCTCCTGCGCGGTCCGGCCCTGGCGTTCGTGCAGGTCGCGCGCCGCCGTCAGGCGGGCGACGGTCTCCCCGAGGTCGGTGATGTGCGCTTGCGCATCGGGGCGCGCCTCGGTGGTGAGCAGCAGTCCCTTGGCGGCGCGAACCGACGCATGGCCGTCCGTGCGCAGTTCCGCGCCTTCGCCCCGGTCATCCGCGCGGCCTTCCGTGCCGTCGATGCGCCCGATGTGGCCAAGGCTCAGGCTGCTGCAGAGGTGATCGCTCTTGAGTTGCGCCTGGATCTTGCCGGGGTGGTCGTCCAGTGCCAGGTGGTTGCCGCGCGCGCCGCCTGCGCGGCCCGAGCCGTCGTCGGCACGCAGTTCGCGGCTGCGGATGCCTGACAGGTTCGCCTGGTCGGGCAGGCGCCATGCAGGCATGTTCGTGGCGTTGAACACGCGCCCGGTGACGATGGGGCAGTCGGGGTCGCCGTTCAGGAAATCGACGACGACCTCATGCCCGACGCGCGGCAACGCCGCCGTGCCGAAGGTGTCGCCCGCCCAAGACATCGACACGCGCACCCAGCAACTGGAGTTCTCGTTGCGCGCGCCAAGGCGATCCCAGTGGAACTGCACCTTGATACGGCCGTGCCGATCGGTCCACGTCTCTTCGTTCTTCGGGCCGACCACGATGGCCGTTTGCGGCCCGCGCGTGCGAGGCCTCGGCGTGACGCGCCGGGGCCGCCATGCATGGTCGGCAGGTTGCGCTTCGAAGGCAAAGCGTTGGACGGAACCTTCGCCGGCACCCGTGCCTTCGCTGGCCTGGATGTTTTCCTGCAGTTCGTACTCGACGCTGGTCAGCAGGTACTTGCGGTTCTGATCGTCCCTCGGGTGATTGGCGAGTTCGAAGACATGGCCCGGCGCCAGTTCGCGCCTGTTCGAGCGCCCGCTTGCGACGCAGCGTTCGCTCAGCTGCTCTTCGGTGCGAATGCGCGTATGGATCTCGCCGTCATCGTGCTGCGTGTAGCCGCCGGGCCATTCGTAGCATTCGAAGTCGTCGTGCGTGTGCCCGGCTGGCGCCTGTCGCTGGCTCGAGAGATCGGCCGCTGGCTTGAGAAAGTCGTAGTCGTCGGTGAAGTGAAGGCCGGAGCGCACTTCTTCACCGGGCCTCCATTCGAAGATGCGCTCGCCCGGGTTGGCGCGGTTGCCGCCGGTCATGCCCGCCTTCTCCGATGGATGGAAGCGCACCGTCTCGCCGCCCGGCAGCGGGTCGTGCGAGGCTGCGATGTCGTCGGCGAACACCAGAACATGGCGCTGTGCCTCGTGCCTGAAGTAGTAGCAGATGCCTTCCAGTTCGCACAGGCGAGAGACATACGAAAAATCGCTCTCGTTGTACTGAACGCAGTAGTCCCGCACCCGGTATTCGCGGCTGAGCCTTTGCTCCACCGGATAGCCATAGCGGCCGAGCACTTCGGCGAGGATATGGGGAACCGACTTGTCCTGGAAGATGCGAAAGTCGCTTCGAAGCGTTGCGAGCCACAGCCACGGGCGCAGCCTCATGCGGTAGAAGCTCTGGCGGGCGTCCACTTCGGCCAGCCCGAAGAACGCGGTGATGCCGCCCAGGTAGCGCATGTCGCCGCTCTCGGTCTGCACTGCCACGGTGGCGGGCTTTCCGAGCAGCATCTTCGCGTCGATGCCGTTGCTGTTGCCGAGCAGGTCGACTTCGAAGTCGTAGAGCCGGCTCAATGCCTCGCGCCCCGCCAGCCGGTGAAACTGAAGCGCCTCTCCCAACGGCGTCTGAATGGTGACCCGGCGCGTCATGGCAAAGCCGGGCCATCGAAGATGGACATTGGTGGTTCCTCCCTGATATCGCGGCCGCTTCAGTCGCAATCGGCCATTGGTTTTTGCGGAGTATGAAAGCGCTCGGGGTTTCCCCGGTGCCCGTTGCGAGATACGCCGCGGATTCGTGAATGAGTACACGTGCCTGTGTGCGCCTGCAAGCATTGGCAATCTGTGTGAGCCGAATGTGCGCGGGGCGGCAAGACTTGTCGCGTGCTCATGGTTTTCCCGAAGCTGGTGCATGCGCTCGTGCCGCATGCACCGCAATGTCGCTGGGCGCGCGCGAGGGGAACTATTTTTTAGTTCGCCCGTTGCGAAAAACGGTGCTTGGTGCGCGCGCACTGCACTCCTAGCATTCGCCTCGCTGCCTCACATGCCTTCGTCCGCATCGCAAGGCGGCACACAAGAGCCGAACGACTTCACCTCATCGCATCGAAGAAAAGGAATCCGACATGGCCAACCTCCGCGACCCGGGTCGCCGCAGCCTTCTCAAGACGTCGCTCATCGCGGGCGGGCTCTCCGCCGGCGGACTGCTCTCGGTCGACGCCTTCGCGCAGGGCAAGGCGCGCATCAACATGCAGCTGGGCTGGATCGTCGGCGGCAACCAGATCGGCGAAGTGGTCGCCAAGCGCATGGGCTTCTACGAGCAGGAAGGCATCGACTTCGCGATCCAGCCCGGCGGCCCGAACATCGACGGCGTGGCCATCATCGCCTCGGGCCGCTACGAGGTGGGGCAGGTTTCGTCGAGCCCGTCGATCATGCTGGCGGTGTCGCAGGGACTGCCGATCAAGTGCTTCGCGGTGGGCGCGCAGAAGCACCCCTACACCTACTTCTCGCTCGCCAGGAACCCGGTGCGCAAGCCGGCCGACCTGGTCGGCAAGCGCGTGGGCATTCCTTCGACGGCGGCCATTCTTCTGCGCGCGCTGCTGGCCAAGAACAAGATCGCCGAGAAAGACGTCAAGGTGGTCTCCATCGGCGCCGACATGTCGCCGCTGCTCACCGGCCAGGTCGACGTGGTGACGGGCTGGCTCACCAACACCACCGCCATCAAGGTGCTGGGCCCCGACATCGCCTCGCTCACGCAGTGGGATGCGGGCGTGCGCCTCTATGCGCTGCCTTACTACGCATCGACCAAGACCCTGGAGACGCAGCCCAAGGTCATCGAGGCCTTCCTGCGCGCCACCGCCAAGGGCTGGCATTACGTGCGCGCCAATCGCGATGCGTCGGTCGACATGCTGGTGAAGGAGTACCCGAACCTCAAGCGCGAGGACGAGCGCGTGGCGGTCGACGCGATGCTCGAATACGCCTTCGGCGGCCTCGCGCAAACGCAGGGCTGGGGCGCGATGGACCCGGCCGTGTGGCAGGAGCAGATCAACACCTACGCGGAGCTGGGCCAGTTCACCGCGCGCACGCCGAAGGTGGAAGACGTGATCTCGCTCGACGCGCTCAAGGCCACCGCCGCCGCGCGCGCCATGAAGGGCTGACGCGCCATGGCCGCCGTTCTCAGTACACCGCCCGCCATCGCCTGCCGCGACATCGGCGTGCGCTTCTTCACCGAGCGCCGCGACGTCACCGCCATCAAGAGCCTGGACCTCGACGTGGCGCAGGGCGAGTTCCTCACGCTGCTGGGCCCCTCGGGCTGCGGCAAGTCGACCTTCCTGCGCGTGGTGGCCGACCTGCTGCAGCCGAGCAAGGGCCGCATCGAGGTGCTGTCTTCCACGCCGCAGGCCGCGCGCAAGAACCGCGACATCGGCTTCGTGTTCCAGGACGCGGCGCTGCTGCCCTGGCGCACCGCGCTGCAGAACGTGGAACTGCCGCTGCAGGTGGGCGGCGGCGCAAGCCGCAAGGGCCGCCGCTCGCCGCGGGAGCTGCTCGAGCTGGTGGGCCTGAAGGACCGCCTGAACGCCTTTCCGCACGAGATGTCGGGCGGCCAGCGGCAGCGCGTGTCGATTGCGCGCGCACTGGCCAGCGACCCCAAGATCCTGCTGATGGACGAGCCCTTCGGCGCGCTCGACGAGATCACGCGCGACAGGCTCAACGAAGAGATCCTGCGCGTGTGGCGCGAGACCGGCGTGACCATCCTCTTCGTCACCCACAGCATCCACGAGGCGGCCTTCCTCGGCCAGCGCGTGCTGATGCTGGCCGCCAACCCCGGCCGCGTGCGCGAGATCGTGCCGGTGGAGCTGCCCGCCGAACGCACGCTCGAAATGCGCGAGACCCCCGAGTTCGTCCGACTCACGAGCCACCTGCGGCGCGTGCTGGAAACCTGCTGAGGCCGAAGCCATGAATACCCGTTCCATCGATACGACCGTGCCTGGGGCGCCAGGCGCCATCGGCGCGCCGCCCTCGGCCGATCCCGAATACCTCGCCTGGGCCGCCGCGCGGCAGAAGCGCATCTGGCGCCGCCGCATCCTGCCGGCGCTGGGCATCGTCGGGCTCATCGCCCTGTGGTGGCTGGTGATCGTCGCGTTCGGCGTCAAGCCCTTCATCGCGCCCACGCCGTGGGCCGTGCTGGAAACGCTGTACGCCAAGCGCGACGTGCTGCTCGACAACCTTTTGCCCACAGCCTTCGAGGCGGCCGGCGGCTTCGTGCTGGGCAACCTCGCGGCCATCGCCGTTGCAACGGTCTTCGTGCACAACAAGACGCTGCAGGACATCTTCTTTCCTGTGGTGCTGATGTTCAACGCCGTGCCGCTGGTGGCCAAGGCGCCGGTGCTGGTGCTCATCATGGGCAACGGCATGGAGCCGAAGATCACCATCGCCGCGCTGGTGTGCTTCTTCCCCACGCTGGTGAACATGGTGCGCGGGCTGGAGTCGGTCAACCCGCAGGCGATGGAGCTGATGCGCGTGCTGTCGGCCAGCAAGACCGAGATCTTCTTTCGCCTGCGCCTGCTGAACGCGTTGCCCTACCTGTTCTCGGCCCTGCGCATCGCGGCGTCGATGTGCGTGATCGGCGCGGTGGTGGGCGAGTGGGTGGGTGCCACGGTGGGCATCGGCGCCATGATTCTGCAGGCCACCTTCAACTTCGATTCGCCGTTGCTCTACGCCGCGATCGTGATGAGCGCAACGCTCTCGGGCCTGTTCTTCTTGCTCGTGACGCTGGCCGAACGCTGGGTCATCCGCTGGCAGCCGGAGGCCGCGCCCTGACCGTTCGGGCGCATTCCAAAAACACAACCAGACATTTCAACAGGAGATTTCTATGAGCCGTATTGGCGACTGGATGCAGGAGCCCGCGCACGACGTTCGCGTGGCAGCCGAATCGGACGTGGTGGTGGTCGGCGGCGGCCCTGCCGGGCAGGCCGCGGCATTGGCGGCCGCGCGCAACGGTGCGAGCGTGACGCTGCTGGAGCGCTACAACCACCTGGGCGGCCTGGCCTCGGGCGGCATGGTGCTGGTGCTGGACGACATGTGGGACAGCCACCAGCAGGAGATTTCGGTTCGCGGCATCTGCCTGGAAATGATCGAGCGCATGTCCGCGCTCGGCCTGGCCGAGTACCCGCGCCAGCAGGACTGGGGCACGCTGCCCGAATCGGTGCGCCGCTGGAAGCGCTGGGGCACCTACGACTTCCACAGCAAGGAGAAGCCGCACCCCATCTGCTTCGCCGCCGCCTTCGACCCCGATGCGTGGAAGCGCACGTCGCTGGAGATGGTGCTGCAGGCCGGCATCGACCTGCGGCTGCACTCCTGGTTCTCGCGCACGCTGGTGGAAGACGGCAAGGTCAGGGGCGTGGTCTGCGAAACCAAGGGCGGGCGCGAAGCCATTTTGGGCAAGGTGGTGATCGACACCACCGGCGACCTCGACGTGGCGGCATCGGCCGGTGCGCCGCACATCAGCGGCAGCTACATCGTGACGACGGTGTTCCGCCTCGGCGGCGTCGACACGGAAGAAGCCGAACGCTTCGAGCGCGAGGAGCCCGTGGCCTGGCAGGCGCTGGACCGCGAGATCAAGCACATGCTCGGCGGCGCCTGGGAAGCGTGGTGGCTCAAGACGCCGCTGCCGGGCGTGGTGTGGTGCAACTGCCCGCACATGCCGGGCCTCGACGGCCTGAAGGTGAGCGACCTGACGCGCGCCGAGGTGCAGGGCCGCGCCACCATCCACAAGGTGATCGAGTTCGTGCGTGCCCATCTGCCGGGCTTCTCGAAGTGCGTGCTGATCGACATGGCACCGCAGACCGGCATCCGCCAGACCCGCCTGCTCGAAGGCGCCTACGTGATGACCAAGGAAGACGTGGCCCAGCGCACGCGCTTCGAGGACAGCGTGGCGCGCGGACGCGACTACTACTACCCCTACCGCACGCTGCTGCCGCGCAGCGTCGAGAACCTGCTGGTGGCCGGGCGCCACTACTCGGCCACCTCGGCGGCGCAGAAGATCTCGCGCGAGATTCCGCCCTGCATGGCGATGGGCGAGGCCACCGGCACCGCCGCGGCGCTGGCCCTGAATGCCGGCGTGACGGTGCGCGAGGTCGACATCGCGAAGCTGCAGAAGACGCTGCGCGCCCAGGGCGCCGACCCCGGCGACCAGAAGGGGCCGAACGCCGACGTGCCGGCCATCGCCCGTTCTTTCGCGAAGGAGGCCGCATGACGACCGCTGCCGATGCACTGCCGCTGGACGGCATCCGCGTGATCGACTTCACGCAGGTCATGATGGGCCCGGTCTGCACGCAGATGCTGGCCGACCACGGCGCCGACGTGATCAAGGTCGAGCGCAAGGGCGCGGGTGACCTGAGCCGCTCGACCTTCGCGCCGGTGGCGGGTGAAGACAACCCGATCTTCTGCAGCCTCAACCGCAACAAGCGCAGCGTGGAAATCGACCTGCGCGACGCGGCGCAGATGGAACTGGTGAAGGCGCTGATCGCCAGCGCCGACGTGGTCACCAACAATTTCCGCGCCGGCGTGATGGAGCGGCTGGGCCTGGGCTACGAAGACTGCAAGCGGCTCAACCCGCGCATCATCTACGCGGTGGGCACCGGCTTCGGCGAGACCGGCCCCTACGCCCACAAGGGCGGCCAGGACGTGCTGGCCCAGGCGCTCACCGGCGTGATGGCGCGGCGCGCCGACGCCTCGGTGCCGGTGTCGATCTACCCGACTGCGCTGGCCGACTACACCGCCGGCATGCACATGGTGCAGGGCATTCTGCTGGCGCTGCTGCAGCGCGAGCGCACGGGCGAAGGGCAGAAGATCTCGGTGTCGCTCTACAACTCCATGCTGGCCATGCAGATGCAGGAGGCGGCCATGGTGATGATGGAAGACTCCGAGGTGAACTGGGCCGCCATGCCGCTGTCGGGCGTGTTCGACACGCAGACCGGGCCGCTGGTGCTGGTGGGCGCTTTCAAGGCCAACCCGCTGCGCGACATCTGCACCGCGCTGGGCATCGAAGACCTGTCGCTCGACGCGCGCTACGCCACGCTGTCGGCGCAGTTCGCCAACAAGGCGGCGCTGCACGCGATCTTCCACGAGCGCTTTGCGAGCAACACGCGCGAGCACTGGCTTGCGAAGCTCGAAGAGCAGGACCTGCTCTCAGCCCCCGTGCGCGACATGCGCGAGGCGCTGGTCGATCCTCAGACGCTGCACAACGCGATGATCCTCGAGGGCGGCACGCCGTCGGGCCGTGCGCTGAAGTTCATTGCCAGCCCCATCCACATGTCGGGCGCCAGGGCCGGCCTGCGCCGCGCGCCGCCCAAGCTCGGGCAGCACACGGCCGAGGTGCTGGCCGAGGCCCGCGCGCTGATCGAGGAGGCCGATGCATGAGCGTGCTCTACGAAGTCATCGACCACGTCGCCACGGTCACCATCGACCGGCCGGATGTGCTCAACGCGGTCGACCTGCCGACCGAGGCCGAATTGCAGCGCATCTGGAGCGACATCGAGTCGCGCAGCGACATCCGCGCCGTGGTGCTGACCGGCGCGGGCGAGCGTTCGTTCTGCGCCGGCGCCGACCTGAAGAACACCTCCAACCTCAAGGGCGTGGACTACTGGGCGGCGGCGCGGCCAGGCGGCTTCGGCGGCATCGCGCTGCGCGAGACGCTCGACGTGCCGGTGATCGCACGCGTCAACGGCCTCGCGCTGGGCGGCGGCTTCGAGATGGTGCTGGGCTGCGACATCGTCGTGGCCTGCGAGGAGGCCAGCTTCGGACTGCCCGAGCCATTGGTCGGACGGCTCCCGCTGGACGGCGGCATGCTGCTGCTGCAGCGCCAGATTCCCTACCGCCAGGCCATGGGCATGATGCTCACCGGCCAGCGCGTGAAGGCGCAGCGCGCGCTGGAAATGGGCCTGGTCAACGAGGTGGTGCCGCGCGCCGAGCTCGACACGGCCGTCAACCGCTGGGTGCAGCAGATGCTGGCCTGCGCGCCGCTGTCGCTCAAGGCCATCAAGCAGGTGGTGCGCCGCACCGGCACGCTGGCGCCGGCCGAGGCGCACCGCGTGCGGCTGCCGGCGCTGGTGGCGGCACTGCAGTCGCAGGATGCCGACGAGGGCGTGCTGGCCTTCCAGCAGAAGCGCAAGCCGCAGTGGCTGGGCCGCTAGGCCGGCCGCGTCAGCGAAGGTACGTGCCATGCCCCACGTCATCACCGGCGCCTGCATCGACATCAAGGACGGCGCGTGCGTCAAGTGCTGTCCGGTCGATTGCATCTACGAAGGCGAGCGCACTCTGTACATTCACCCGGATGAATGCATCGACTGCGGCATTTGCGTGTCCGCCTGCCCCACGCAGGCGATCTACGAAGACCTTCGGCTGCCGCCCGAAATGGCACATTTCACGGCCATCAACCGCGAGTTCTTCGCGGCCGGCGTCAGCGGGCTGGGCTCGCCCGGCGGGGCGGCCGACACCGGGCCGGTGGCCTGCGACCACCCCGGCATCGCCCTGGAGCGCGCGAGGCCGGCCGGATGAGGCCTGCGCGCGAGGAAGGGCCGGCTGATGCACGCCAGCATCCTCAAATACTTCATCGAAGTGGCGAGCTGCGGCTCGGTGCGCAAGGCTTCGGAGCGGCTCTACGTCGCGGCGAGCGCGGTCAACCGGCAGATCCACAAGCTGGAAGACGAGCTGGGCGTGGAGCTGTTCGACCGCATGCCCAACGGCCTGCGCCTGAACGCGGCCGGCGAGCGCCTGCTCAAGCACGCGCAGGAAACGCTGCACCAGTACCAGGTGATGCGCACCGAGCTCGACGCGCTCAAGGGCGAGCGCACCGGCCACGTGAAGGTGGCGGCCATGGACTCGTTCTTCGAGGAGCTGCTGCCTTCGGCGGTGGAAGACTTCCTGCAGGTGTTCCCGGCCGTCACGTACACCATCACCGCGGTGCAGCCGATGGACGTGCCCCAGATGGTGATGTCGGGCCAGGTCGACGTGGGCATGACCTTCGTGAGCCGGCTACCCGGCGGCGTGGCAGCGGTGGCGCTGGCCAACCTGCCGATCGGCGTGGTGATGCCGCCGGGCCATCCGCTGGCCAACCACGCGCGCGTGTCGCTGAAGGAGTGCGCGCGCTATCCGTTCCTGCGATCGAGCTCGCACCCGGTCATCAGCGCCGCGCTGTCGCCCGAGTTCGCCGCGTTCTGGGACGACATGGAGCCGGCCGCCACCTGCAATTCCACGCCCATGCTCAAGCGGCTGATCATGGCCGGCAAGGGCATCTCGTGCTTCTCGAAGATCGCCTTCATCGAAGACCTGAAGCGCGGCGACCTGATCTGGCGGCCCTTCGAGCTGCCGGCGCTCGACCAGCTGCAGGTCGGCATCGTGGTGCCGTCGCAGCGGGTGCTGCCGCACGTGACGCAGAACTTCGTCGGCCGCATGGCGCGCCGGCTGACCCAGCTGGAGATCGCAGCCGCCGCCGTGTGAACGCGGGTGGCGGGTGCGCCCGTTTTTCAACCCAAGGAGACACGACGACATGAACGATCTGAAGGACAAGGCGGTACTGGTCACGGGCGCGAGCACGGGCATAGGCGCGGCGGTGGCGCGCGCGCTGGGGCAGGCCGGCGCGCGGGTGGCGGTGCACTACCGGGGCAGCGCAGACGAGGCGCGCAACGTGGCGCGCGACATCGAGGCCGCCGGCGGCCGCGCGCTGCTGGTGCAGGCCGACGTGGCCGACACCGCCGCCGTCGACCGCATGGTGAAGACGGTGCATGCCGAGTTCGGCCGCATCGACGTACTGGTCAACAACGCGGGCGGCTTCGTGAAGCGCTCGCCCATCGTCGATGCGGACGACGACTACATCGACGCGGTGTTCCGCCTCAATGCGCGCTCCGTGGTGGCGGTGAGCCGCCGCGTGATTCCGCTGATGGCCGCCAGTGGCGGCGGCGCGATCATCAACGTGACCACGCAGGCCGCGCGCACCGGCGGCGGGCCGGGCGCGGGGCTCTACGCGGCTTGCAAGGGCTTCGTGTCGACCATCACGCGCACCATGGCCAAGGAACTGGTGAAGGAGAAGATCCGCGTCAATGCGGTGGCGCCGGGCGTGATCGAGACGCCTTTTCACGACGGGCATTCGAGCCCCGAGGTGCTGCAGAACTTTGCCAATGCCATTCCCATGGGGCGGCTGGGCACGGCCCAAGAGTGCGTCGGCGCCTTCCTGTTCCTGGCGAGCGAGGCGGCCAGCGGTTATGTGACCGGGCAGGTCATCGAGGTCAACGGCGGGCAGGTGATGCCCTGACGGCCGTGCGCGCCGCTCAGCTCAGGTCGACGTAGCCGCCCAGCTTGCCGCAGTGCAGGCAGCCGAACACGAACACCGCGAAGCTGCGCTCGCGCGACGGCGTGTCGAGCAGCCATTGCCAGCCTTCGCCGGCATCGAGGTGCGCGTCGTCGCAGGTCTCGCGCACGAAGTCGGCGGCCGGCTCCGACGCCAGCAGCGCGCGGTCGACGTGCTCGATCTCGCCGAGGAAGCGGCCGGCGTCGTTGCAGTGCGCCCACCATCGCTCCTGCTGCCAGCTGAAGAAGCTGGGCGTGCGTTGCGACACTTCTTCGATGATGCGCATTGGCAGCTCGACCTCGCCCATGCCCACGCCGGCCGCGTCGTTGAATTCGCCGTCGAACTTCGCCGCGGCCGAGCCGTCGGCGATGCACCAAGGGCAGAAGTGCGATTCGTCGCCGATGGCGTAGAAGCTGCCGCCGTAGATGTAGCCGGTGGCCTGGCCGCAGCACTGGCAGGTTTCGCCGGACGTACGCATCACGCCCGATTCGAACGGATCGGCGTAGTAGCGGAACACGGGCAGTGCACGCGCGGGGTCGGGCTGCACGGCCTCCGGCACGCGGGCCTGGTCGATGGCCGCCTGCAGGTCGCAGGCATACGGCGCAGAAAATTCACCGGTGTGCACGTCGAACAGCAGGATGTCTTCGGCGATGTTGCCGCTCGCGGGGTCGCGGCGCACGAAGAGCTGGCGGTACATCGAGTAGTCGTGCGCAATGCTGATGCCGTCGCGCGGAAAGCGCGCGTCCTGCAGCGCGAGCCGTGTGTAGTGGAGAACATCTTCGGCGGTGCGCTTCATCTGCTTGCGGTCGCTGGCGTCGAAGACCGGATGCAGCTGCCACTCGGCATCGCGTTTGCGCGGGTCGCCGAAGCTGCCGCCGTTGGACGCGGCATAGCGGCTTCGCAGGATCGGGGGCAGGGCGGCGCCCAGTTTTTCTTCGAGCGCGCGCAGTGCGCTTTCGGGTGCGGGTGGGGGCTGAGTGTGTCGATTCATGGAGACGAATGAAGGACCGGGTTGCAGTATGCCGAACACCGCGCGGCCCATCGAACGCCTTCTAGAATCGTCCTCGCATTTCTTCTTGCGGCCGCATGCGGCTCGCCCGGAGCGCAACGCTCCTCCTCACGTTTTTTTCCCTTTTAATGCCTTCCAGATTCCGACTCGCTCTTTCTTCCTTTTTTCTTACCCTGTCCGCTGCCACCGTCTGCGCCGCATCCACGCCTCAGCTCGTGCGCGTGCCCGAATCCGAGTCCGAGCGGGCGACGCAAGCTTCACAGGTTCCGGCGCTCGACCGCGCCGTGACCGATTTCGCCGGCCTGGCCTCCGGCTCCTACTACTGGCCTGAAGGCCTGAAGGCCTGCTGGCAGAACAGCTGATCGCCGGACTGGCATCGCGGCGCCACCGGCAGCAGCAGGCGCTGCCGGACGGCAAGCGTCTGCTGTCGTCGTACCGCTTGCCCAACGGCGGCAGCGAGCGCTCGGCCCTGCTGGTGGACGACCGAAGCGGCGAGGTGCTCGCTGCCGCGCTGGCGCACCGCGAATGCGGTGTGAAGTCGTCGTCCACCGGTTGCCGCGACGACCAGCACGCAGTGCTGTCGATCTTCCTGCGCCCCGGCGTCGATCGCGCACAGGCGCAGCCACTGGTCGACTGGAGCCGCACGGTGCCGAAGGAAGACCTGGACTCCGGCAAGGAAGAGAAGTTCGAGAAGACCGAGTACACGACCATGGACGCCGCGCACACCAACGCCCGGCCGGTCGCGCGGCCGAAGGGCTTTTCGCAGTCCGTGCCGCTGTATCCGAGGGCTGTGCTGCACTACACCGGACAGGACGCCCTGAGCGACGCGAAGGCCAGGCGCGTGCTGCGCCTGCAGACCGTCGACACCGTGGCGCAGGTGCTCGACTTCTACAGGAAGCTGTCGCCGCCGCTCGAGGGCATGCAGTCTGAAGCGGACGAGCGTTCAGGCTATGTGCTCGGCAGCCTCAAGGGCACCGCCTTCTCCGTCAACGCCAAGGTGCCGCGCGACATGCCGGCCATCACCAACATCGAAATCGAGATCGCCGAATGAGCGCGCTGTTTCCAGGGAAGGCACTGGCCTCGCTGCTGCTCGCCTGCACGCTCGGCGCCTCCGTGCACGCGGCGCCCGTCACCACCGAGCTGCCTCCGCCCCGGCTGAAGCTCAGCGAACAACCCAAGATCCGCAGCGCCGTGACTGCCATGGTCGGCTATGCGCGCGGCAGCTACACCGATGGCGACAGGCTCATCGCGGCGCAGGTGCTGGACGGCATGCGCTCGCGCTTCGACGTCACGCGCACCGTGTGGCCCGACGGGCGCACGGTGATCGCGTCGGTGAGCGGCGAAGGCCACGGCGAGGAGCGCTCCGCGCTGCTGCTCGACGGCGAAGGTCGCCTGCTGGCGATCGGCCTGGTCAACGGCCACTGCCGCGATTCCACCAAGCGCGACGAGCCCAAGGTGTGCAACCCCGACCCCCAGGCCGTGCTGACGATCTTCCATCCCGCCGACGCCAGGCCGTCGGATGCCGAGCCGCTGATCGCATGGGCCAGGACACTGCCTTCGTACCACGCGCTCATGGCCGAGAGCGATGACCCCGCCGAAGCAGCGGCTGCGCAGAAGATCGCCACCGTCGAATACATCGCGGGCCAGCCGACGGCGCCGGGCTGGCGCGATTCGGAGCTCCCGGCGGGTTTTCCGGCTTCGTTGAAGCCGCTGCTCGTGCAGGCGGGGGAGGTGAACAGCACCGCCAGCGCCGGCAAGATCGTGATACCGAAGGGGCTGGCCGGCAAGCCGATGTACACCGACCGCGAGAACGCCGAGCTCAAGGGCGCCCGCTGGCCCGATGCCGAAGTGACGCTGCGCAGCTACGCGGCATTCGACGACCTGGTCGCCACCTACCGCGAACTGGCCAAGGGCGCGACCCTGGAAGCCGGCAACAGCGAGCGCGAGGCCGTGTTCAGCGGCACCGACGGCGCGGGCCGCTACACCGTGCGGCTGCGCGATGCGAAGGAAACCGGCGTGTTCATCACGGTGTCGAGCTGGAAGCGCAAGTAGCGATGCGCAGCCAGGGCCAGCGCGACTGGTAGTCGCGCGCCTTCGCGTTGAACATCTCCGGCATCGGCAGCAGCGGATTCATGCGCAGGATGCCGGCGGCCAGGTCATCGAGCCCGTCGGGCGCGTAGAGCGAGCCGTCGGCCAGGTCGATGCCCACGCGGGTGCAGGCGATGAGGTAGCGGTCGATGCCGTCGCGCGCGGACCGCAGGCGCGGGTATGGCGCCTTGAAGCGCTGTTCGTACCAGAGGTGCACGCGCGCCTGGTTCTTGACCTCGACGGTCGCGCCCAGGTCGGCGACGGCTTCGTGCACGCGGCGGATGACGGCGTCTTCAGCCTCCCATGACAGGTCGCTGTCGTCGAAGTAGAAGACGTCGTAGTCCTTCACGCCCCAGCCTGGTGGCCGGCCGGCGGTGTGGTTCCAGGTGGCCTGGAACAGGCAGCCGGCGGTGAGGAAGCCCTGTTTCAGGCCGAGGCGGGGGAGGCGTTTTGCGAGCGCCGCATTGACGGGGTCCCGCATCGCCTGCGCGATGAGGTCGTCGGGCGTCAGCGCCAAGGCGATCAGCCGATCTCGGCGATCAGTTCGATTTCCACGCAGGCGCCCATCGGGATCTGCGCCACGCCGAAGGCGCTGCGTGCATGCGCGCCCTTTTCGGGGCCGAAGACTTCGGCGAAGAACTCGCTCGCGCCGTTGGTCACGAGATGCTGCTCGGTGAAGGTGCCGACCGAGTTCACGAGGCTCATCACCTTGACGATGCGCTTGACCTTGTTCAGGTCGCCCACGGCGGCGTGCAGCGTGCCCAGCAGGTCGATGGCGATGGCGCGTGCGGCCTGCTTGCCTTCCTCGGTGCCGATGTTGGCGCCCAGCTGGCCGGCCCAGACCTTGCCGTCCTTCTTGGCGATGTGGCCCGAGAGGAACACGAGGTTGCCGGTCTGCACGAAGGGCACGTAGGCGGCGGCGGGGGCGGCGACCGGGGGCAGGGTGATACCGAGGCTGGAAAGTTTGTCGTAAACGCTCATGGAGACTCCTTGTCTTGGGATTGCGATTGTGTCTGTGTTTGCGGTACCGCCTCGAGCACTTCCCCCACCGGCTGCACGGTCACGCCGACGCGCAGCGTGTGCCTTGCGCCGCCATGGAGTACGCCGCGCATCGGCGACACGTCGGAGTAGTCGCGGCCGATGGCCAGCGTGACGTAGTCCTCGCCGGGCTGGCGGCCGTTGGTGGGGTCGAAGTCGGCCCAGCCGCCGGGGCTGTTGCCGCCGTCCCCGCTCTTGCCGGGCAGGTACACCGACACCCACGCATGCGAAGCGTCGGCGCCCACCAGCCGGGGCTGGCCGGGCGGCGGCTGCGTGAGCAGGTAGCCGCTCACGTAGCGCGCCGGCAGGCCCATGGTGCGGAAGCACGCGATCATGATGTGGGCGAAGTCCTGGCACACGCCCTTGCGCTGCGCGAGGGCCTCGACGGCGGGGGTGTTGATCTCGGTGCTGTCGGCGTCGTAGTCGAAGTCTTCGTACATGCGCACGGTGAGGTCCATCGCCACGTCGAAGGCGGGCCGCCCGGGCACGAAGCTGGCGCGCGCATAGGCGGTGAAGTCGTCGTGCCGCGGCACGTAGGGCGACGGAAAGACGAACTCCGAGGCGGCGTCGAAGGTGGCGTCCTTGCGGAAGCGGAAACGCTCGCGCACCGCCTCCCAGGGCAGCTCGCGCGCGATGGCCGGCGAGAGCACGGGCACCGAGGTCTCGACCACGCTCTCGGCGGTGACGACCAGCTTGTCGTGCGTGGCCTCGAGCGCGAAGAAGGCGCGGGTGTTGCCGTAGAGGTCGGGCGTTTCGTTGCGCTGCGCGGGCGTCGGCTCGATGGAGAGCTTGTGGCTCACCAGGCGCTGCGAGTCGGTGGCCAGCGGCCTCAGGTGGGCCAGGTGCTGTGCCGTCTCGACCGGCGGGGAGTATTCGTAGCGGGTTTCGTGCGTGACGTGCAGCAGCATGGCGTTGGCCCCGGCTCGTTGGCTACTTGCCCGCTTGCTTCGGCTCGGTGCCGAAGTGCGAGGCGTAGATCCTGGCGTAGGTGCCGTCGGTGCGAATTGCCTCGAGGCCCTGGTTGATCCTGGCGAGCAACTCGGCGTTGCCCTTCTTCACGGCAATGCCGTACTTCTCGACCGGGAAGCTGGCGTCGCTCACCGTCTTGAAGCCGCCCGCCGCGTTGTTCGCGAGGTAGTGCACGACCACGCCGTTGTCGGCCACCACGGCTTGCACGCCGCCGGCTTCAAGTTCCTTCAGCGCGAGCGGGGTCGACTCGAAGCGCTTGATGGCGGTGCTCGACTTGCCGAGCAGCTTGCCGACCACCTCGTCGCCGGTGGTGCCGTTCTGCACGCCGACCTTCAGGTTCTTGATGTCCTCGAACCTGGCCACGGGCGAATCGCTCTTGACTGCGATCAGCTGCTTGGCGTCGAAGTACGGCTGCGAGAAGTCCATCGTCTGGCGGCGCTCGTCGGTGATGGTGATGGCCGACACCAGCAGGTCGCGGTCACCCTGGTCGAGCGAGTTGAAGATGCCTTCCCACGGCGTGTTGACGAACTTGACTTCGATGCCGGCCTTCTGCGCGACGGCCTTCACCACGTCGATGTCGAAGCCCACGATGTCGCCCTTGTCGTTCTGCGACTCGAAAGGCGTGTAGGCGGCGTCGGTGCCGACCACCAGCACGCGGGCGGCGGCCGGCGGTGGCGATGGAGGCGCGCTGGCGGAGGCGGCGGGCGTGGCTGCTTCCTGCTTGCCGCAGCCTGCAATGGCCAGGGCCGTGAGCAGCGCGGCGGCGGTGAGTGCGAAGCGGCGGTTGATGATGTTGCTGGGCATGGATGTCTCCTGGATCTGTCGGGAAACGCCGCGGAACCGGCTTTGCCGGGCCGCGGGCGTTGCCCCCGGTGAGGGGGAGTGCGAAGCGACACGAAGTGCGCGAAGCATGGGGGAGAGCGAGTTCACGCGCCGACCGAGCGCAGCGATTCCGAAGTGAGGGTGAAGTAGCGCGTGCCGATGGCGTCGGACACGTGGTACGCGGCCGACTCGCAGTTGGCCAGCAGTTCGGCGAGGGCCGGGTAGTTGGCGTCCGGGCCGGCGGCGCAGAGGTGTTCGAGCGTCCAGCCGGCAGGGTCGGGCAGCTCGTACGACAGGGCGGTGAGCTTGCCCGGCGCGCTGCCGGCCAGCCGCGCGATGCGTCCGCGCAGCGTCTGCGTGACCCAGGCGAGCGAGCGCGGGTTCTCGGCGTCGAGCACCAGCAGGTCGACCATGGTGGCGACGTCGCGGCGCTGCTGGTAGCGCGCATGGAAGGTGATGGTGCTGTCGAAGAGGGCCACCATCGCCTCGAAGCCGCTCACCTCGTGCACCGCGCCGTTCTCGAAGCCGGCCTGCAGCGCGTTCGACAAAAAGCCCAGGCGCTCGATGTGGCGGCCGATCGAAAGCAGCCGCCAGGCGTCGTCGCGCGTCATGCGGTCGGTCTGCGCGCCGGTCATGGCGGCCAGCGCGGTGCTGGCGGATTCGAGCGCGCGCAGCGCGGCGCTGGAGGCGAAGCTGCCTTCGCCGGCCTGCTCGGCGGCGCGGCGCAGGAATTCGGTCTCGGCGCGAACGATCTGGTTCCAGTTGTCCTGCGACAGCCGCTCGCGTACGGCGGCCGCGGCCTGCCGTATGCACCGCAGGCTGAAGCCCACGCTGCCGCCCCGGTCGACGTCGCCCAGCTCGGCGATCAGCGCGCGCTCGAACACGCGGCGCGACTTCGGCGCGCTGGGCGCCTCGGCCGGCACCAGCGCATTGCGCAGCGCCACGCGGTGCAGCCAATCGAGCAGCGGGCGCGACGACTGGTCTTCGCCGCCCAGCAGGTTGAGCGTGAGGCGCGCCATGCGCACCGCGTTCTCGGCGCGCTCGGTGTAGCGGCCGAGCCAGAACATGTTCTCGGCGGCGCGGCTGGTGACCGGCGCGCGGTGCCGTGCCAGCGATGCCGGCGTGGCATGCGGCTGCAGCAGCGTGGTGCGGTCGACTTCGCCGAGCGTCTGCACCCACACGTCGGCGCTGCTGCCGCCGCGCTGCATGGAGGCGATCTGTGCGTCGGGCCCCGCGAGCCGGGCCAGGCCGCCGGGCAGCACGCGCCACGACTGCGCGCCGTCGCTCACCGCGAACACGCGCAGCATCACCGCGCGCGGCGCGATGTGGCCCGGGCCCAGGTCGTTGGCCCAAGTGGGCATCTGCGACAGCGGCTGGTAGCCCTGCACGGTGTGGACGTCGCCCTCGCGCACGATGCGGCCGGCCCACTCGTCGAGCTCGCGCCGGCCGAGCTGGCTGCCGAGCACCGCGTCGAAGCTGGCGCGGCCTTCGAACCCGGGGTAGGTGGGCTTGATGGCGCAGTCGGCCAGTTGCGGCAGCACGGCTTCGAGCGCGGCGCGCTCGCCGCACCACCAGGTGGGCAGCGCGGGCAGCTTGAGCTTCTCGCCGATCAGGCGGCGCGCCAGCCCCGGCAGGAAACCGAGCAGCGCCGGCGATTCGAGGAAGGCCGAGCCCGGCATGTTGGCCACCAGCACGTTGCCCGCGCGAATGGCCTGCAGCAGGCCGGGCACGCCGAGCGTGGAGTCGGGCCGCAGCTCCAGCGGGTCGAGGAACTGGTCGTCCAGCCGCTTGATGAGGCCGTGCACCGGGCGCAGGCCCTGCAGCGTCTTGAGGTAGAGCCGCTGGTCGCGCACGGTGAGGTCGCTGCCCTCGACCAGCGTGATGCCCAGGTAGCGCGCGAGGTAGGCGTGCTCGAAGTAGGTTTCGTTGTACGGGCCGGGCGTGAGCAGCGCGATGTGCGGCGGCACGCCGGCCGGGCACATGCGCTGCAGGCCTTCCATCATGGCGCTGTAGGTGGCGGCCAGGCGCTGCACCTGCAGCGCCTCGAAGGCCTGCGGAAACTGCCGCGTGATGGCCAGCCGGTTTTCCAGCAGGTAGCCCAGGCCCGAGGGCGCCTGGGTGCGCTGCGACACCACCCACCAGTTGCCGTCGGGGCCGCGCGCGAGGTCGAAGGCGGCGATGTGCAGCCAGGTGTCGCCCGGCGGCTTCACGCCGTGCAGGGCGCGCAGGTAGCCGGGGTGGCCGCGCACCAGCGCCGGGGGAATGAGCCCCTCGGCCAGCAGCTGCTGCGGGCCGTAGACGTCGGCCATCACCCGGTCGAGCACCCGCACGCGCTGCAGCACGCCGGCCTCGATCTGGCTCCAGCTCTCGGGCGAGACGATCAGCGGGAACAGGTCGAGCGACCAGGGGCGCTGCGGGCCGTTGGCGTCGGCGTAGACGTTGTAGGTGACGCCGTTGTCGCGGATCTGCCGCTCCAGGCTGACGGCGCGCCGGGGCAGGTCGTTGAAGCCGCCCGGGCCGAGCTGTTCGAAGAAGTCGTGCCAGGCGGGCGTGAGCGGCGGTTGCTCGCCGGAAGGTTCCTGGGACTGGGACTGGGACTGTGACTGCGTCTGGGACTGAGATTGCGACTGAGAAGGCGAAGGCGACTGCGAAGCCGCCGGCCGCTGCTCCGCGGCGGCGTCGTAAAGCAGCGGGGCCGCGGCGGGCGCGGCCGCGCCACCCGCCGGCCGAGGGGCCGTCACCGGGGTGGCCTGCCCGCGCAATTCGTCGAAGTGTCCGGGCTGGGCGGCCGGGGCGAGCGCCGACGCCAGGGCCGCTGGAAATTCCAGTGCCTGGGCGCCGAACAGGGATTCGTTCAAGGGTTCCACAGGAGGGGGATTGTCACACCGCCGTCACGGCCCGGCCGCTTCGGCAGTGTGGTAGGCACCCCTTCAGCGCCGCAGGTCGAGCGTGAACGGGAACTCGCGGCTGCCCGGCAGCTCGATGGTGGCCGGCGGCGTGCGCATGAGGCCGGGCGTATGGCCGGTGCGCGTGAAGCGCGAATGGCGGCGGCTCTCGGCCTCGTAGGCGTTGACGGGGAAGGTGTCGTAGTTGCGGCCGCCCGGGTGGGCGACGAAATACTGGCAGCCGCCCAGCGAGCGCTTCATCCAGGTGTCGACCAGGTCGAAGGTCAGCGGGGCGTGGGCCTTGATGCTGGGGTGCAGCGCCGAAGGCGGGTTCCAGGCCTTGTAGCGCACGCCGGCCACGAATTCGCCCGTCACGCCCGTGGGCTGCAGCGGCAGCACCTTGCCGTTGACGGTGACGACGTGGCGGCTTTCGTTCAGCCCGGTCACGCGCACCTCGATGCGCTCCAGCGAGGAATCGACATAGCGCACCGTGCCGCCGGCCGAGCCTTCCTCGCCCATCACGTGCCAGGGCTCCAGCGCGTTGCGCAGCGACAGCTCCACGCCCATGGCCTGCATCTGGCCCACAAGCGGGAAGCGGAACTCGAAGTGCGGCGCGAACCAGTCGGGGTCGAAGGCGAAGCCGGCCTGGCGCATCTCGCTGATGACGTCGTCGAAGTCCATCTTGACGAAGGTCGGCAGCAGGAAGCGGTCGTGCAGCTCGGTGCCCCAGCGGGTGACGGGTGCCTTGTAGGGCTCATCCCAGAAGCGGGCTACCAGCGCGCGAATGAGCAGCTGCTGCGCAATGCTCATGCGCGCATGCGGCGGCATCTCGAACGCGCGCAGCTCCAGCAGGCCGAGGCGGCCGGTGCTGGAGTCGGGCGAATACAGCTTGTCGATGCAGAACTCGCTGCGGTGCGTGTTGCCCGACACGTCGATCAGGATGTTGCGCAGCGTGCGGTCGACCAGCCATGCGGGCATGTTCTGGCCGTAGATCTCGCGGTTCTTGGCGATCTCTTTCAGGGCGATTTCGAGCTCGTAGACCTGGTCGTTGCGGGCCTCGTCCACGCGCGGCGCCTGGCTGGTCGGGCCGATGAACATGCCCGAGAACAGGTAGCTCAGCGACGGATGGTTGTGCCAGTAGAGCAGCAGGCTGGCCAGCAGCTCGGGCCGGCGCAGGAAGGGGCTGTCGGCGGGCGTGGCGCCGCCCATCACGAAGTGGTTGCCGCCGCCGGTGCCGGTGTGGCGGCCGTCGGTCATGAACTTCTCGGCCGACAGGCGGGTTTCGAACGCGGCGTTGTAGAGGAACTCGGTGTGGGCGACCAGTTCCTTCCAGTTGTGGGCCGGGTGGATGTTGACCTCGATCACGCCGGGGTCGGGCGTGACGGCCAGCATCTTCAGGCGCGGGTCGCGCGGCGGCGGATAGCCTTCCATCACGATGCGCACGCCCAGGTCGCGCGCGGTGGCTTCCACGGCGGCGACGAGGTCGAGGTAGTCCTCCAGGCGCGCGAGCGGCGGCATGAAGACGTAGAGCACGCCCGAGGCGTTGCCCTTCTTCTCGGCCACCGGGCCGTTGGCGCGGCGCGGGTCGCGCACTTCGACGCACAGCGCGGTGCGCGTGACCCAGTGGGCGGATTCGCCGCGCAGCGGCTGGCGTGTGGTGGACTTGTCGGTGGCGTCGTCGGTTGCCGATGCATCGCCGCTTGCCGCATCGCCGGGGCTTTGCATGCGCAGCGAGGCGGGCACCACGGGCGGCGTGCCGAAGGTGTAGGGCACGTCACCGAGGCCGGCGGCACCAGCTCCGGCGGCGCCCGTCGTGTAGCGCGCGCGGTAGTCGGCCGCGCTCGGAAGTGCGCCGCGCGGCGCGGTCGGGTCGCGCTCGATCAGGTAGGGGTAGTCGCCCTTGCTGGCCCAAGGCTGGGAGTCGAGCGGCAGGCGGTAGCCCATCGGCGAGTCGCCGGGAATCAGGTAGAGCCGGTCGTCGCGCAGGAACCAGGGGCCGGTCTTCCAGGCCGGGCCCGCCAGCGCGGGAGCGTCGCTGTTCGCATTGCCGGGCTCGATGGGCAGCATGTAGCCGATCACCGCGTCGAGCTTCTGCGTGAACACGCGGCGCAGGCGAACGCGTTCGAGTTCGTCGTCGAGCTTCGAGTCGAAGGGGTCGACATTCACCGGCAGGCGGCGTTCGCGCCAGAGGTAGTAGTAGATGTCTTCGTAGCCGGGCTGGATGTAGCGCTCGGTCAGGCCGAGCTTGTGCGCCAGCACGGTGGTGAAGCGGCGTGCGTCTTCGCTGGTGTAGTGGGTGGGAAAGCGTTCGTCGGCGAACAGCTCGGGGTCGTGCCACAGCGTCTGGCCGTCGGCGCGCCAGAAGATCGACAGCGCCCAGCGTGGCAGCTGCTCGCCCGGATACCACTTGCCCTGGCCGAAGTGCAGGAAGCCGCCCTTGCCGTACTCGGCGCGCAGCTTGTGCACGAGCTCGGTGGCGTAGCCGCGCTTGGTGGGGCCGAGGGCGTCGGTATTCCACTCGGGCGCGTCGCGGTCGCTGGTGGCCACGTAGGTCGGCTCGCCGCCCATGGTGAGGCGCACGTCGCCGGCCTTCAGGCGCGCATCGACCGCGTCGCCGAGGGTCAGCACCTCGGCCCATTGCTCTTCGGTGTAGGGCTTGGTGACGCGCGGCGATTCGTAGATGCGCGTGACCTTCATCTCGTGACCGAACTCGACCTCGGATTCGTCCACGCCGCCCTCGATGGGCGCGGCGCTCGATGGCGTGGGCGTGCAGGCCAGCGGAATGTGGCCTTCGCCGGCCAAGAGGCCCGAAGTGGCGTCGAGGCCGATCCAGCCAGCGCCCGGCAGGAACACCTCGCACCAGGCGTGCAGGTCGGTGAAGTCGACCGTGGTGCCGCTCGGGCCGTCGAGCGCCTTCACGTCGGGGGTGAGCTGGATCAGGTAGCCCGAGACGAAACGCGCGGCCAGTCCGCAGTGGCGCAGCAGCTGAACCAGCAGCCAGCCCGAGTCGCGGCAGGAGCCGCTGCCGTTGGCCAGCGTTTCTTCCGGCGTCTGCACGCCGGGCTCCATGCGGATCAGGTAGTTGACGTCTTTCTGCACCTGCTGGTTGATGCCGACCAGGAAGTCGATTGTGCGCTGTTCCTTGCGCTCGACCTTGTCGAGGTAGGCCTCCAGCAGCGGCGTGACCGGGTCGGCCACGAGGTAGGGCGCGAGTTCCTCGGCCTGCGAGGCCGTGTACTTGAAGGGGAAGTTCTCCGCCTGCGGCTCAAGGAAGAAGTCGAAGGGGTTGTAGACCGCCATTTCGACCACGAGGTCGACAGTGACCTTGAACTCGCGTGTCTTCTCGGGAAACACGAGCCGCGCCTGGTAGTTGGCGAACGGGTCCTGCATCCAGTTGACGAAGTGCTCCGCGGGTTCGACCCGCAGCGAATACGAGATGACGTTGCTGCGGCAATGCGGCGCGGGACGCAAGCGCACGACCTGAGGGCCCAACTGCACCAGGCGGTCGTATTTGTAATGGGTGACGTGGTGTAGAGCGGCGTGGATAGACATGCGTTTTTGTGTGCAGTACTGGCAGATTGCATCGGAAAGATGTCTCTGGTGAGACGCATACTAGCCGAGATGCTTAGCAATTAACGCGCCACTGAGCGTGAGTCGGGGAGGGTTTGCATCATGTGTCCGGACGTTCTTTCATGACGCGATTTCACGCGTCGGGCAATGCCGTGGGCGGGTCGCGAGGCTTCGCCGCATTGGGCGGATCGCTGCTGGGCGCGGCCCTGCAATTGCAGCAGCCGTCGCTCTGGCCCGCATGGGTCTATGCCGTCTTGCTGCTGGCGGCCGTGGCGGGTCTCGGGCGATGGCGCCGGCCTTTTTTTTTCATCGAGCGGCGCGTGCCGGCCATGGTGCTCGCACTGCTTTGCGGAGCCATGGCCGGGGCGGGGCTGGCGGGCTGGCGCGCGGTGGTCTACGCGGGCGGCGCGCTGGCACCGGCGCTGGAAGGGCGCGACCTCGTGGTCACGGGCGTGATCGCGGAGATGCCGCAACGCAACGAAGCCGGGACGCGGTTTCGGCTCGATGTGGAGTCCGCGCGCTGGGCCGATGCGTCCGTCGGCGAGCCATTGGCGGTTCCGGGCCACGTCTCCCTCGGCTGGTATGCGGAGAACACGGGGCTGTGGGGGCGCTCTTCCGGGGATAAGGCCGCGTCCGCGAGCCCGGTCGCTTCCGTGCACGCCGGCGAGCGATGGCGCCTTGCCGTGCGCCTCAAGGCGCCGCACGGCAACGTCAATCCCTTCGGCTTCGACGGGGAGCTGTGGGCCTGGGAGCAGGGCATCCAGGCCAATGGCTATGTGCGCACCGGTGCGCGAGATGCCGCGCCGAAGCGCATCGCCGTCACCTGGCGGCATCCGGTCGAGCATGCGCGCGAAGCCGTGCGCGACGCGATCTTCGAGCGCGTGCCCGACCGCGCGCGGGCCGGCGTGATCGCGGCGCTGGTCACGGGCGACCAGCAGGCCATCGACCGCGCGGGCTGGGATGTGTTCCGTGCCACCGGCGTGGCGCATCTCATGTCGATCTCGGGCCTCCACGTCACGATGTTTGCGTGGCTGGCGGCCCATGCCGTTGGCTGGCTGTGGCGGCGCTGCCCGCGCCTGATGCTGGGCCTGCCCGCGCAACAGGCCGCGCTGGTCGGCGGCGTGTTGCTGGCGGGGCTCTATGCGCTCTTCAGCGGCTGGGGCGTGCCGTCGCAGCGAACGGTGTGGATGCTCGCGACAGTCGCCACGCTGCGGCTCACCGGGCGGCGCTGGCCTTGGCCGCATGTGTGGCTGCTGACCGCGGCGGTGGTGGTGGCGCTCGACCCATGGGCGCTGATGCAGGCCGGCTTCTGGCTCAGCTTCGTGGCGGTGGGCGTGCTGTTCGCCACCGATGCGTCGGTGCCCGGCGAGCCGCGCGCGCGGGCTTCGGCACGGCTGCTGGGTTTCTTTCGCGAGCAATGGGTCATCACGCTGGCGCTCGCGCCGCTGAGCCTGCTGCTGTTCCAGCAGGTGTCGCTGGTCGGGTTGCTGGCCAATGCGGTCGCGATCCCGTGGGTCACGCTGGTCGTCACGCCGCTGGCGATGCTGGGCGTGGCCATCGCGCCGCTGTGGGACGCGGCCGCGTGGGCGGTGCATGCGCTTTCGGTGCTGCTGCAATGGTGCGCCGGCTTGCCGCTCGCCACGCTGTCGATGGCCGCGCCGCCGCTGTGGATGGCGGCTTGCGGCGTGGCTGGCGGCGTGTTGCTCACGATGCGCCTGCCGTGGTCGCTGCGCGTGCTCGGCCTGCCGTTCCTGCTGCCGGTTTTGCTGTGGCAGGCGCCGCGTCCCGCGGCGGGAGAGTTCGAGTTGCTGGCCGCCGACATCGGGCAGGGCAACGCGGTGCTGGTTCGCACCGCCACGCACAGCCTGCTATACGACACCGGTCCGCGCTACAGCCTCGAAAGCGATGCCGGCCACCGCGTGCTCGTGCCGCTGCTGCGCGCCTATGTCGAGCGCCTCGACATGCTGGTGCTGAGCCATCGCGACACCGACCACACGGGCGGAGCGCAGGCCGTGCTCGCGATGCAGCCGCAAGCGGACTTGCGCAGTTCGATCGAAGCCACGCATCCGCTGCAGGCCCTGCGTCCGGCGCGGCGCTGCGAGGCCGGCCAGCGCTGGACATGGGACGGCGTGGATTTCGAGGTGCTGCACCCCGCGGCGGACGACTACCAGGCCTTCACCGCCAAGCCCAATGCCGTGTCGTGCGTGCTGCGCATCGGCAACGGCCGTGCCGCCGCGCTGCTGGTGGGCGATGTCGAGCGCATGCAGGAGGCCGCGCTGGTCGCGCGCGCGCCGGAGTTGCGCGCCGACGTGCTGCTGGTGCCGCACCATGGCAGCAAGACCTCGTCGAGCGAAACCTTCCTCGACGCCGTGCAGCCGCGCATTGCACTGGTCCAGGCGGGCTATCGCAACCGCTTCGGCCACCCGGCGCCCGAGGTGGCGGCGCGGTACGCGGCCCACGGGGTACGGCTGGTCGACAGCCCCCGCTGCGGTGCCGCCCACTGGCGCAGCACGCAGCCTGACGATGTCGCCTGCGAGCGCGAGCGCCATGGGCGCTACTGGCGGCATCGTGTGCCTGAACGCGCTGAAATCGTGAATTAATTGTCAAATTAAACGTAAAGTACTCATCACTGAGGTAACGCCGGCGGGTGGTCGCGTGCGTTATACGGTCCTGAAACAACGCAAAGGGAATGCCATGCAAGATCGCAGCAGTTGCCGGTGGGGCCGGTTTTCCGGGCCCGCGCCATGACCACCGCCGTCCCGACCATCACCAGCGCGAGCGCGACGGCCACGACCGGCGCGCGGCTCAAGACGCACCGCGAGGGTCCGGTGCTGGTGCTGACCCTGAGCAACCCGGCCGCGCGCAACGCGGTCAACCCGGCGGTCTACCGCGCGGCGGCCAAGGCGCTGCGGGCCACCTCGGGCTTTCGCACGGTGCGCGCCATCGTGCTGTGCGGGGAGGGCGAGCACTTCAGCGGCGGCGGCGACCTGCGGCGGCTGGCGCGGCAGCGCAAGTTGCCCGAGGCCGAGCAGCACGGCCACCTGGAGGCGCTGAACGAGTGGATCATGGCGATCCAGGAAGCGCCCCAGCCCGTCATCGCGGCGGTCGAAGGTGCGGCCGTGGCGGGCGGTTTTTCGCTGTGCCTGGCCTGCGACCTCATCGTGGCGGCGGAAGACGCCAGGTTCGCCATGTCTTACGTTAACCTGGGGCTCACGCCCGACGGCGGAGGTTCCGATTCGCTGGTGCGTTCGCTGCCGCCGCAGGCGGCCCTGGAGATGCTGCTCGACGGCAAGCCCTGCAGCGCCAGGCGGCTGCACGACTGGGGCGTGGTCAACAAGGTGGTGCCGCGCGGCAGTGCCTGCGCCACGGCGCTCGAATGGGCGCAGGAGCTTTCCCGCGGGCCGTTCGAAGTGCAGGCGCGCATCAAGCAGCTCGTGCACTCTGCCCGGGGCCGCAGCCGGCGGGAACAGCTCGATGCCGAGCGCGAATCTTCCGTTGCCAGCCTCTACGGCGACGAGAGCGGGGAGCGCATCAAGGAATTCCTCTCGCCGCGCAAGAAGCAGCAGCCGCCGGCCGAAACCCCGGTGCGGTAGCCCGAAAAAAAAGAGCTTCGCCCCGTCTCCGGCCGCCGCATAAGGGGTTCTACTGGCCTCGAACTTGCTAAGCTACGGCTCAAGGAGATTGGTCGTTCCATGCACAAATTCGACGAGATGTATGAGCAGTTGCCCTATGCGGGGGCTGCGATCCGACAGCATTACAAGCGCTACGACCAATGGCTCGCGAAGCAACCCGGTGAGGTGATGCGTTCGCGGCGTGAAGAGGCGGAAATGATTTTCCGCCGGGTCGGTATTACCTTTGCCGTGTACGGCGCGAAGGACGAAGACGGTTCCGGCACCGAGCGGCTCATCCCGTTCGACCTGCTGCCGCGGATCATTCCGGCCAACGAGTGGGACAGCATGGAGAAGGGGCTGGTGCAGCGCGTCACGGCGCTCAACCGCTTCCTGCATGACGTCTACCACGACCAGGAAATCATCAAGGCCGGCATCATCCCGGCCGAGCAGATCCTGAACAACGCGCAGTTCCGCCCCGAGATGATGGGCGTCAACGTGCCGCACAACGTCTACTCGAACATCTCGGGCATCGACATCGTCCGCGCCCCCGATGCCGAGGGCAACGGCGAGTACTACGTGCTCGAAGACAACCTGCGCGTGCCCAGCGGCGTGAGCTACATGCTCGAGAACCGCAAGATGATGATGCGGCTCTTCCCGGAGCTGTTCAACCAGAACCGCATCGCGCCGGTCGCGCACTACCCCGACCTGCTGCTGGAGACGCTTCGCGCCAGCGCGCCGCCGGCCACGGCCGAGCCCACGGTGGTGGTGCTCACGCCCGGCATGTACAACAGCGCCTATTTCGAGCACGCCTTCCTCGCGCAGCAGATGGGCGTGGAGCTGGTCGAAGGGCAGGACCTGTTCGTCAAGGACAACTTCGTCTACATGCGTACCACGCGCGGGCCGAAGCGCGTCGACGTCATCTACCGCCGCGTGGACGACGACTTCCTCGACCCCGAGGTGTTCCGCCCCACGTCCACGCTGGGCTGCGCGGGCCTGATGCGCGCGTACCGCGAAGGCAACGTCGTCATCTGCAATGCGGTGGGCACCGGCGTGGCCGACGACAAGTCGATCTACCCCTACGTGCCGAAGATGGTGGAGTTCTACCTCGGCGAGAAGCCGATCCTGAAGAACGTGCCCACCTACATGTGCCGCAACAAGGACGAGCTGCAATACACGCTCGACAACATGAAGGACCTGGTCGTCAAGGAAGTGCACGGCGCGGGCGGCTACGGCATGCTGATCGGCCCGGCCGCCACGCAGGCCGAGATCGAGGACTTCAAGAAAGCCGTGATCGCCAAGCCCGACGGCTACATCGCCCAGCCCACGCTGAGCCTGTCGACCTCGCCCACCTTCGTGGACGCAGGCATCGCGCCGCGCCACATCGACCTGCGGCCCTTCGTGCTCTCGGGCAGCGAGGTGCAGATGGTGCCCGGCGGCCTCACGCGCGTGGCGCTGAAAGAAGGCTCGCTGGTGGTCAACTCGTCGCAGGGCGGCGGCACCAAGGACACCTGGATTCTCGAAGCCGACCGCGCGCCCAAGCCCAAGGCGGCGCCCGCGCAGTCGCAAAGCCAATCGCTGTAGGAGCACGACGAAGATGCTGTCACGTACCGCCGACCATCTCTACTGGATGTCCCGCTACACCGAGCGCGCCGAGAACACGGCGCGCATGCTCGACGTCAACTACCAGACTTCGCTGCTGCCTCAATCCGCCGAAGTCGCCAAGTACGGCTGGCAGGGCGTGCTCTCCATCAGCGAGCTGCTGCCCTGGTACAACCAGAAGTACGACCAGATCGCGCCCAAGGAAGTGATGGAGTTCATGGTCAAGGACGAGAGCAATGCCTCGTCCATCGTGTCGTGCCTCAAGGCCGCGCGCGAGAACGCACGTGCCGTGCGCGGCGCGCTCACCACCGAAGCCTGGGAAACGCAGAACACCACCTGGCTCGAAGTGAACCGCATGCTGCGCGCGGGCGACTTCGAGCGCGACCCGGGCCAGTTCTTCGAGTGGGTGAAGTTCCGCTCGCACCTGTCGCGCGGCGTCACGCTGGGCACCATGCTGCAGGACGAGGCCTTCTACTTCTCGCGCCTGGGCACCTTCCTCGAACGCGCCGACAACACCGCGCGGCTGGTCGACGTGAAGTTCCACGCGCTCAACAGCGAGTTCTTCGGCGCCGCCACCGAGGAAGACCAGGAGTACGACTTCTATCACTGGAGCGCCATTCTTCGCAGCGTCTCGGCCTTCGAGGTCTACCGCAAGGTGTACCGCGACGTCATCAAGCCCGAGCGCGTGGCCGAACTGCTGATCCTTCGCGCCGACATGCCGCGCTCGCTGCATGCGAGCCTGGTCGAGGTGGTCAACAACCTTGCGAAGGTGCAGAACGAGCAGAGCGCCGAAACCCAGCGCCGCGCCGGCAAGCTGCTGGCCGACCTGCAGTACGCGCGGGTCGACGAGATTCTTGCGACGGGGTTGCACGCGTATCTCACGCAGTTCCTCGACCGCGTGAACGAGCTGGGCGGGCGGATCAGCCAGGACTTCCTGGTTCCTGCGCATTGAAAATCGTGAAAGCGTCATCTCTCTTGAGGGAGATGACGCCCGCTCCGTTCGGAGCAGAGTTTTGACAATTGTTGACGCAACGACATCGGCAACGTCAAAAGTAAACAATATGAATTAACTCGCCTGATTTGATGTTTTTCAGGCGTTTAAAAGCGTGCATTAATACCTTGTAAACACGCGCTGCCCTCCCATAATCGCGGTCCTCAGTTTTCATTTGGTCACAAATGATGCTGGGCTATGACAACTGTGAGGGAGCGTGAGCGATGAATCGGCACTTGCACCGCGTGGTATTCAACGCGGCCAGAGGGATGCGCATGGTGGTCCAGGAAACGGCCACCAGTACTGGGAAGGGCGCTAGCAGGGCGACGACCGCCGCAGGTGTTGCAGCGCTCGCTGGTGCACTGATCGCAGGTGCCGCACAGGCCCAGATCGCCGGAGCCCCGAACGTCCCCGGCAACCTTCGCCCGACCGTTCTGACTGCGCCCAATGGCGTGCCGCTGGTCAACATCCAGACGCCTTCCGCCGCGGGCGTTTCGCGCAACGTCTACAACCAGTTCAGCGTAGGCGCGAACGGCGCCATCCTGAACAACAGCCGGGTGAACGTGCAGACCCAACTGGGTGGGTTCGTTCAGGGCAATCCCAATCTGGCCACAGGCCCGGCGCGCATCATCCTCAACGAGGTCAACGGCGGAACGCCCAGCCATCTGCGCGGCTACATCGAAGTGGGTGGGCAGCGCGCGGAAGTGATCATCGCGAACCCGGCGGGCATCAGCGTCGACGGCGGCGGCTTCATCAATGCCAGCCGCGCCACGCTCACCACCGGCACGCCGCAGTTCAACGCCGTCGGCGGTCTCGACAGTTTCCTGGTTCGTGGCGGCACCGTCACCATCGACGGCGCGGGCCTCGATGCCAGCAAGACCGACTATGCGGCCATTCTTGCGCGCGCCGTGCAGGCCAACGCGAGCATCTGGGCGAGCGAGCTCAAGGTGGTGACCGGCGCGAACCAGATCAGCGCGGACCATAGCCAGATCACGCCCACGACAGGTACTGGCACTGCGCCGACCTTTGCGCTCGACGTCGCTGCCTTGGGCGGCATGTACGCAAACAAGATCGTCCTGATCGGAAGCGAAGCGGGCCTGGGCGTGCGCAACGCGGGAAACATCGGAGCCGGTGCCGGTGGGCTGGTCGTTACGGCAGCGGGCCGCCTCGAGAACATCGGCACGATGGAAGGGCAGCGCGTGGAACTGACCACGCCTGGTGACATCTCCAACCGTGGAGGCACGATCCGGCAGGGCAGTTCGGCGGGCCTGACGATTGCTTCGCCGGTCCTGAGCAATGCCGATGGCGGCGTGATTGGCGCCGAGCCTGTGAGTAGCGGTGCAAGCGGCGGGGTAACAGCAACTCCAGGCACCTCGATGCCGAGCAGCGGTGGGGGCACGGCCACACCATCGACAACGGACGCAGGCGGCACCAGCACCGGGGGTAGTTCCACCCCGGCGGCTTACACACCACCCGCACCAGGCCTGATCGCCGCAGGCGGCACCATCTCCAACGAAGGGGGCAAGATCTACGCGGGCGGTCCCATCACGCTCAACACGCCGCAGGTCAACAATGCGGGGGGCTCGCTCAATGTGGCGACGATGGCTGTCGCGGGGCCGAGTTTCAGCAATGCGGGCGGTACGCTCAATGTCAGCCAAAGCTTCGGGGCGAACGTCGGTACGTTCGACAACACGGGTGGCAAGCTCAATGCGGGCAGTCTGAACATCGCCACCTCCGGCGATCTGCTCAATACCGACGGCGTGTTGAGCAGTGCAACCGATACCGGCCTCACGGTCGGCGGCATGCTCGAGAACACACGCGGCTCGCTATCGGCCGCGGGTGCGATGAGCGCGAAGGTCGCGGGGGCCAGCATCAACAACAGCGGCACTCTGACGTCCAATCTGGCGCTGACGCTGAACGCCGGCTCGCTGCAGAACACTCAGGGCAGCATTCAGTCGGCGCAGTCCAGCGTTCAACTTGGCGTGACCAGCGTGCTGAGCAACGGTAGCGGGGGCAGCATCGATGCGGCCACCGACGTGAACGTCCAGGCCGGTTCGCTCGCCAACAGCGGCAGCATGCGCGGTGCTAACGACGCGAACATCGCGGTCGGTACGGCGCTGACCAACGACGGCAATGTCACAGCGGGCCGCAACACGACAATTACCGCAGGGAGCGTTCAAGGGGGCTCGGCCAGCGTGTTCGGCGCGGGCGTGCAGAACGACGGGAAGCTCGGCGGTACTGGCGACCTGCGCATGACCGTCAGCGGCGCATTGGTTGCCAACGGCACCAACCTCGCGGCGGGCAACGCCACGCTGCAGGGCGCAAGCGTCGATCTATCGAGGAGCCAGACCAGCGCCGCCGATGTCGTGGTCACTGCGACGCAGGGCAATGTCGTGACGAGCAAGGCCTCCGTCGTCACGCCAGGTACCTTGAGCATCACCGCCAATGCCCAGCCCGGCCAGACGCTGGTCAACGAGGGCGGCCAACTCAACGCCGGCCAGCTCAACCTGAGCGTCTCGAACATCGCCAACAACGGCAGCGGCGAGATCGTGCAGACAGGCGCCGGCATCACCCGCATCGTGACATCAGGGGCCATCGACAACAGCGGTGCAACGCTGGCGAGCAATGGCGGCCTCGACCTCGCCGCTGCCAGCCTGACCAACAAGGGCGGCACTCTTCGCGCGGCCCAGACGTCGGACCTGACGGTGACGGTATCAGGCCTGGTGGACAACCGCCAAGGCGAGATGAGCGCCGGCGGCAACGCCGCGCTTAAGGCGGGCAGCCTCGACAACGATGCGGGCCGCCTCACGGCTGCGGGGGATGTGTCGAGCACCACGAGCGAAGCGACCAGCAACCAAGGCGGCACCGTTGCCGCGAACCGCAGCACCACGCTGACTGCCGCAAGCCTGGACAACACGGGCGGCACCGTTTCCGCGCTGAACACGCTGACGGCCCAAGTTCAAGGCGCCGTGAAGAATACGACGGGTACGCTGGTCGCCAACCAAGCGCTTGTGCTCGGTGCGGGCTCTCTTGGCAACGACAAGGGCTCGATCCAGTCGACCCAGGCCGCAGCGAAATTGAATGTGAGCGGCGCGCTGGCCAATGCCTCTGGCTATGTCGCAGCAGCAACCGATCTGACGGTCAAGGCAGGCAGCCTCTCCAATGCAGGGAGCCTGCGCGGTGGCAATGACGCCAGCTTGTTGGTGGACGGGCAACTGGCCAACGATGGCAGCATCACCGCGAGACGCAACACCAGCGTCGCAGCTGGCAGTGTGCAAGGCGGCAGTTCGGGTGTGATGGGGGCTGGCATCGAGAGCGATGGCAAGCTCGGCGCAACGGGGGACCTCCGCGTGAGCGCCAGCGGCGCGCTCGTGGCGATGGGAACGAATCTCGCGGCCGGCAACACCACCTTGCAAGGCGCGAGCGTCGATCTGTCGACCAGCCAGACCAGTGCCGCGAACATTGTGGTCACGGCCACGCAGGGCGATGTCATCACCAGCAAGGCCAAGGTGTTTACCCCCGGCGTGCTGGTGATCACCGCCACCGGCAACTCTGCGCAAACCCTTGTCAACGAGGTTGGTCAGCTCAACGCGCGTCAACTCCAGATCAGCGCGTCGAACATCGCCAATACGAATGCTGGCGAGATTGTGCAGACCGGCGCGGGCGCGACCACCATCGCCGTGAGCGGCACGTTGAACAACGATGGTTCGCGCATTGCCAGCAATGGTCAGGACCTGACTCTGCAGGTGGGGGCGGCGACGAACAACGCCGGCAGGATCGAGCATGCGGGCAACGGCACCTTGACCATCGCAGGCGGCAGCTTCGATGGCGCCAACGGCCAGATTACGACGAACAGTGCGCTGGTCGTCGCCATGTCAGGGGCCTTCAACCAGGACGGTAGCAAGGCAGCAACCAGCGCCAAACAAATCACCATCGACGCAGCCTCGCTGAGCAATCGCGGTGGACAGATTGTCCAGACCGGCAGCGATGCGACGCGCATCACCGTGGTCGGTGCGCTGGACAACAGCAACGCGGGTGTCATTGCCAGCAACGGCAAGATAAGCATTCGCGCAGGCGGCTTGTTGAATCGAGGCGGCTCCATTCGCGCCGCGGAGGCTTCCAGCCTCGACCTGAACGTCGGCGGCCTTCTCGACAACAGCAGCAAGGGTGTGATCGGCGCAGGCGGCAACACCACGATCGCAGCAGGCAGCCTCAACAACAACGCTGGCAGCGTAACTGCGGTCGGTGACCTCGGCGCCACCATCGCAGGCACTGCAACGAACGTCGGTGGCACGCTCGCGGCCAACGGCAACACCACGGTTGGCGCCGCCAGCCTGGACAACAGCGCGGGAACTACCGCCGCAGTCAACGGCAAGCTGGCTGTCACGACGATGGGCCAGACGATCAACAACAGCGGCACCCTGCAAGCAGGCGGCATCACCACCTTGAGCAATGGGGGCCTGCTGAACCGATCAGGCAAGGTGTTCGGTGCCAGCCTGAGCGTGGACACCCACGGCAACGCGCTGGACAACGGTGCGAGCGGCACGATTGCCGCGACCACGACGGTGGCCATCAGCTCCGGCTCTCTGACCAATGACGCCGGGCTGATTCAGTCGGGTAGTGCGATGACCATCAACACGAATGGTCAGAGCCTGAGCAACACCAATGCGTCGAGCTACAGCAACCAGCAGGGCGGCATCACCAGCGCGGACACACTCGACCTGAAGACGGGCGCGCTGAACAACACAGCCGGCTTCGTCGGCTCGAAGAATGCGCTGACCGCCGACACACTGGCATTCACCAGCACCGGCGGTGGCCTGGTGCTTGGCCAGTCCGCGGTGTCCATCAACACGCATGGCGCGAGCTACAAGAACAACGGCGGTAAAACACAGGCAGCGGGCAATGTCTCGATCAATGCTTCAGACATCCAGAACTCGAGCGGCCTTGTGCGCTCGCTGGCCACGACGACGCTGAATGCCGGCTCCATCGTCAACACCAATGCCCAGGGCACCGACCAAGGCATTGAAGGCAAGAACGTCGTCATCGGCACCGGTGCGCTGAACAACGACGCGGGGGCGATCCGCGCCGATGTCAACGCCACCATCACCAGCGGAGGAACTGTCAGCAACAAGAGCGGGCTGGTCTCGGCCGGCGATACGCTGGCTGTCGTCGATCCGAATGCCGCGAATCCCGGTGCCAAGACGCTGAACCTCGTGAACACCAACGGCACGTTGGTGGCCGACAAGAGCCTGAAGATCGATGCGGCCACCTTCAGCGGCGACGGCAAGGCTGTGTCGGGCAAGAACCTGAGCATTGCGCTCACGCAGGACATCGTCAACAACGGCGAGGTGAGTGCCAATGGAAACCTGAGCTACACCACCACAGGCAACTTCACCAACAACGGCAAGCTGCTGGCCGGCCAAACCCTCACGGTAGGCGGCAACAACGTCGACAACACGGTCAATGCCGAGATGTCCGGTCCGAATACCGTGGTCAATGCCAGCGGTACGCTGACCAATCGAGGCCTGATCGACAGCCGAGGTGCAACGCAGATCAATGCCGGCACGCTGAAGAACATCGGCACGGGTCGAATTTACGGCGACGCAATTTCCATTGGCGTGGGCGCGCTCGAGAACGATGCCGAAACAGCCAACGGCGTTACCAAGGCAGGATCCATCGCGGCGCGCAGTAGTTTGAGCATCGGCGCTGGCACCATCGCCAACCGCAATCACGCGCTCATTTTCAGCGCCGGGAACATGTTCATTGGCGGGGGGCTCAATGCAGCCCGTCAGGCAACCGGTCAAGGCGGCACGCTCGATAACCTGAGCGCCGACATCGAATCTCTGGGCGACATGACCATATCGATGGCCAACGTCAACAACAGGGACGTGCACATTCAGATGGGTACGCCGAAGGTGACGTCCGAAGTGCTGACCGGCATCGCCCCCAAGACGCTCGTGGGCAGCGGTGTAGGCAGGACCACGACTTACCCCTTGAACGAAGTCAATGTCGATCCGGCCAGCGGCTCCGTGTTCCGGAAAGACACCGGCGAACTCGTCGGTATCGGTGGCTATGCCGTCTGGACCAACAACCTCACGACTACTGAAGACACCGCGATCAACATCGACCCTGCTCGCCTTGTCGCAGGCGGCAACTTGAGCGTCAATGGCCGTCTCTACAACGAGAACAGCCAAGTGCTGGCCGGCGGAACGATCACGGCGAACAGCTACCAATCGAGCCAGTTGAATGGCCAGCGCACGGTCACTGGCCTCGCAAACGTCATCGACAACCAAGGCGCAGTGCAGGGGGTGAACATCCCCCTCTTTGCAGCACCGACCTCGGTTTCCCTGGGCGCCTACAAGTACCAGGAGCACATCAACGCCAGCCAAGGCTATAACGCCGGGGTCGCGCCCGTCGGCGGTGCAACGGGCAATGCAGGCGGCGCCGGTGGTGTGAATGGGAGTAGCGGCCCTGGCGTCATCGTCGAAGTTGCTGCCAATGTAGGAGACTTGATCAGGGCTGACGGCCAGCGCGCGAGTGGCGCGTCGGGCGCCAGCGGGCCAGGAGGGACGACGGGGACGAGTACTGGTGCAGGCACCACGAACGTTGCCGCGAACGGCTCAGCACAGGGGGCAGATTCGTCGGCCCAAGCGGGTGCGAGCCGGACCGTGCCGATGGTCGTGCGCACCAGCACGCCGAGCATCGGCATACCCACGGCCAGCCTGTTCAGCATCCGTGCGGGCGGAAGCTACCTGGTCGAGACGGATCCGCGCTTTGCCAACTACCGCAATTGGCTCAGCAGCGAATACCTGCTGAACAGCCTTGGTCTGGACCCCAACAACATCCTCAAACGCTTAGGCGACGGCTTCTACGAGCAGAAGCTTATTCGCGAGCAGGTTGCCCAGCTTACGGGGTATCGCTATCTGGATGGGTACAGCAACGACGACGATCAGTACGCCGCGTTGATGGATGCAGGAGCGACCTTCGCGAAACAGTACGGCCTGCGCCCAGGCGTAGCTTTGAGCGCGGCGCAGATGGCGCAGTTGACCAGCGACATAGTTTGGCTCGTGGAGCAGACGGTGACGTTGCCAGATGGCAGCACCCAGCGCGTCCTCGTGCCTCAGGTCTATGTGCGTGTGCGCCCTGGCGACATCGATGGCTCCGGGGCGCTCCTGAGTGCCGATGCGACTGTTATCAAGAGTTCGGGGGATGTCGTCAATACCGGCACCATTGCTGGTCGCTCTCTGGTGTCTATCACCGCCGACAACGTCAACAACCTCGATGGCGGGCGGATCGCGGGTGGCAATGTCGGTATCGATGCGCGCAACAATATCAACAACATCGGAGCCAGCATCACGGCGAGAGATGCCGCAGTCCTGACGGCCGGTGGCGACATCAACATAGAAACCACTACGCGATCCCGTGGCACGACTACTGCCATCGACCGTGTGGCCGGGGTCTATGTCACCAATCCGGGCGGCACGCTGATTGCCTCGGCCGGGCGCGACGTCAACCTGGTTGGCGCAGTCCTGGTCAGCGCGGGCTCGGCATCCGTTGCCGCTGGGCACGATGTCAACCTCGGCACCGTGACCGAGGGATACACCATCTCGTTCGCAAACAAGAACATTGCGGGTGTTTCTTCGGAGAGTCGGGAGGTGGGTTCTGTCATCCAAGGGCAGGACAACGTGCGTCTCGCTGCCGGCAACAATCTGAACATCCGTGCCGGCGCAGTCGCCAGCGCTGATGGCGCATTGGTCGCCACGGCCGGCAACGACATCAATATCACCGCAGGCCAGGAGACGAGCAGCGTGGCCGCAGCCACGCACCGGTCGTCCAAATCCCTGTTCAGGAGCAACAACTCCAGCACCTTGGACAGCACCAGCACCGTGGATGTGCTGTCCAGCAGTCTGAGCGGCAAGACCGTGGCCCTGGCCGCCGGCAACGACATCAACGCCCAGGCTGCGCAACTGAGTTCGCAGGACGCGATGAGCCTGTCGGCCGGGCGCGATATCAACCTCACGACCGCCAATCGGACCACTCAAGACTTGCACGCCAGCCAGCAGCGCAGCAGCAGCACGGGGTTTTCCAAAGCGTGGGCTGTTGCCTCGGATGCCGGAGGTCCAGTCGGCGGCTATGGCAATCGCCAGTTCTCTGGGAACAGCGCCAGCGCCGACATCAAGACCCAGGCTATCGGCACTACCATCTCGGCGGGCAGCCTGCAGACCATCAGCGGGCGCGATACGACCTTGCAAGCGGCCATCGTCGTGGCTGACAAGGACATCACCATGATGGCCGGGCGCAATCTCACCATCGAGAGCGCCCAGAACACCGAACTCAGCAGCAGTTCCTCGGCCAACGGCAAGAGCGGCTTCATCGGCTCCTGGGCGCAACCTGGATTGGGAAACATCAAGGACTTCGGCGCCCAGGCGACCATCCGCACCACTCAGCAATCCAGCCAGGCGGCCAGTCTCACGGGCAACGTGACATTGGTGGCTGGCAACGAGTACCGCCAGACCGCCAGCAGCGTCCTGGCTGCGGGGCAAGGAGGCCCCTCGGTGGGTGGAGATGTCAACATCCTTGCCAAGAACGTCACCATCAACGAGGCGTACAACACTGAGCAAACGGTCAGCATGCAGCGCAGTTCCAGCAGCAAGCTCGGTGGCAGCGCCAGCTTCATGGGGGTGAGCACCGACAGCCTGCGAAATGCCCAAAGCACCGTGCGGGCGATGGAAGACACCCGAGGCAATGGCCGTATGCAAGCCCTGGGTGCGCTGAATCTGGCTATGGCGGGCCGGCAAGCCTACGGCGCGGGCAGCACGCTCGCTGGCGCTTTGAGCGGCAGTGGCCCCAGCCTGACCGATTTGAGCAACATGGGTCAGCTCAGCTACGGCGTGAGCGTGAGCGCGAGCCGCAATACCAGTCAGGGCACCAGCGTCACGACCAATACCACGGCCGTGGGTTCCAGCGTGACGGGGGCCAACAACGTCAACATCGTGGCCACGGGCTCGGGCGCCAACTCAAACATCCATGCTGTGGGCTCCACCATCGCGGCGGGCAACACCGTCAACCTGGCGGCAGACAACGACATCCTGCTCGAGGCCAGCAAGAACACCAGCTTGACGGTGGGCCAGAACTCCAGCCACGGCAGCAGCGTCGGGGTGACCTTCGGTGCCGGCGCGCAGACCGGCTTCAGCATCCAGTTGGGCGTTCAAAACGGCAAGGGCAGCGACAACCAGAACGAGACGACCTACAACGCCACCCAGGTTTCTGGCGGCAACGCCGTGAACGTCTCTAGTGGTCGCAACCTCACGCTCAATGGAGCGACTATCGAAGGCAGCCGCGTGATGGCGGACGTTGGGGGCGACCTGAACATCACCACCTTGCAGGACGTGAGTGTGGGCGCGAGCCGCCAGTCCAGCAGTGGCTTCGGCGTGAGCATCTGCGTTCCACCGATCTGTTACGGGGCAGTGGCCACGGTCAGCGGCAATGCAGCCAGTGCCAAAGCGGATGGCGTCTTCATCAGTCCGAACACCCAGGCGGGCATCAAGGCGGGGGATGGCGGCTTTGACGTGAACGTCAAGGGCAACACGAACCTTACGGGGGCAGTGATCGAGAGCACCCAGGCGGCCATCGACGCGGGCAAGAACAGCTTCCAGACGGGTGGCACGCTCAGCATGGTGGACTTGCAGAACGTGAGCCAGTCCAGCGGAAGTAGCTATTCGGTGGGGGGGAGTTTGAGCGTGGGCCAGACCACAAACCCGAATGCCACGCCGCAGCAGCAGGCCGCGCAAGACCGGCTGTCACAGCCGGGCATCAAGCCTGGCGGCGCGGGCGTGGGCAACTACAGCGGCAACAACCAGAGCAGCACGACGGGCAGCGGGATCAGTGGCGTTGCGGGGGACCAGACGGTCAGAACCGGAAGCACCGCCAGTGCGGGAATTTTGGTCAAGGACTGGAATACCCAAGCCATCGTCCAGAACGTTCAGGCCCAGGCGCAACTGACACAGCAGTTCCAGCAGCAAGCGGGTCAAGCCGTAGGTGTCTATGCCAACGACAAATACAGGACGGCCATGACGAACGCGGCCTTGGCGGCCAACTCGGCCGATGGAACCTACGGCGGGCAAACAGCCGACCAGTGGCAGCAGCAGGCCAATGATTGGGCAGAAGGTGGCTCCAACCGTGTAGCCATGCATATGGTGGTTGGCGCGCTTGGCGGTGGCGTCGGCGGTGCGGTGGGAGCAGGCGTCAGCCAAGCGTCCATCACCACCATCGCCAATGTCATGGGTCAGTTGAATCTGCCGCAGTCTGTGCAAGATGGGCTTGTCACGGCCGTCAGCACAGCACTCGGTGCGGCCACGGGCGGTGGTGCCGGCGCAGCCAGTGCATTCGATGCCACCACCAACAACTATCTGACCAGCACACAAGTCAAGGACATGATGGCCGCGCTGGCGGGTGCCAGCAACCAGGACCAGCGCAACGCAATCCTTAACAGCTACGCCGGCATCAGCGCAGTGCAAAGCGCCGCCTTCCTCAACTGCAAGGAGAACTGCGACCAACTGGCCAAGACCATCCAGGAGGGCAGCGACGCCCTCTGGGCAAGCAACACCCAACTGGCCAAGTATGCGGGCGGCGCTTTCGGCATGACCACCAACGTGGCGGTCAACACCATCCAGGATCTGCAAAATAAAGATGGCATCCGAGTGGCCAACCAGATTGCGCTGAACGTCGCGAACGGCCAGTTCAAGCAGTATCTGCAAAACACCACGGGGCCGACCAGCGACAACGTCAGCAGCGCCATCAACCAGGCGCTGAGTTGCGGCACGACGCAGTGCATTAGCGATAACTACAACGCCCTTCGAAAATTACAGGACGGCGCCACCGGCAACGATCTGAAGGCGCTGGTTCTTGTGGGTCAGCAGTTGCTGGGCGAGGCACAAGCGATGGGCAGTTGCGTGGCGGGAACCAACTGCGCGTTTGCAACCTCGGGTGCCGGCATGGCGGCGATGCGGGTCTATGGGGCCATGGGGGAGGCTGCGGTGGCCGCCGGTCAAGCGGCGGCGACCAATACGCCGCCGGCAGTCATCCGGGTCGGTTATGCCGACGTCCAGATCATCGAGCGCAATGGCACGGTGCTGACCTACAACGCCAAAACCGGCAACTACGAGCCCGCGCCCCAACTGCCCGCGCCAACCAGCACAGCTGTTGGCGTTGCGAACACGTCACCGGGCTCCGTGATTGCGGTGACGCGCGACTCCAGCGGAACCTCCATTCCCGTGGTGTTTGCCAGCAATGCGTATAGCTGGGGGCCAACTGATCCGAACAACCTCATTGGGTCGCAAAGCGTCGACCATGAGCGCGCGGCCATCTCTTACGCCCAGGCCACGGAGAATGTGGTTACCGTCGTCGATGCGCGGCTGTCCAATGGCAATGGCTTCGATCCCTCGTACATCAAGCAAAATGCCGATGGCGGCTACCAGTTGGTCATCGTGGAAGATAAGTCGGGGACCGTGGGCAAGCTGACGGCGTTTGGGGAAGGGTCTAGGGGAGAGGCGCAACTCAATAAGAATTTGGCGCAGTTGCGGGCCAAGATTGAGAGTGATGCAACGATTCCGGAAGATGCTAGGCGCGTCGCTATGCAACAGATTGATAACCTAACTTTTCAGACCCAACTCTTCCTTGGCCCCACATCCAATCCGCCGCAGGCGGCCCTAGACGCACTGCGCAGCGCAACAGGCGGGAGAACTTCGGCCACCAGCGTTATTGTTCTTCCCAGAATCCTAAAAATTGATCCATGAGCACAATCAACGAAGAATGGAAGGCCCAACTGACGCGGCGGATGGGACCTCAAGGATTATTTGATGTAGTCAAACGAGTCGAGCGCGAAGGTCTTTTTTTGGATTGGTCGCGTTCGAGAGAACCGTTCATGTCTTTCGATCTAAATTGCGGGATCGACATACTTTGCGGCGCACCTGAGCAGACCGAACTTGCAAACACTTATTTGGGGTGGGTCCGTCAAAAAATCGAACGCGCCAAAACCGAGCCCCAGCGCTGGGAGCGCGATGGGCTTGGCGGTTGGGGCAACGAATGGAAGGCTCGGCGCTGGTTCAACTTCCAACGGGGCGACTTGTTCAGCCGCTGCCTGCTTGGCGAGGCCTTCGTGCTGGAGCCGTGTCACTTCGAGGCACTGCAAGGCTGTGCCGAAGAAGTGGCGGCCCTCAAGAACAGTTTTTGGGACGAGATGAGCCAATCGGCATTGATCGAATGCGCTCTGACTGCGGCTGCGTGGGGCCGCCTGGACATGGCTCAGTCCATCATCAAGATGCGCCGCTCCTTTAAATGGACCCAGCGCTATGCCGAGTGGGCACGCAGCCTGATCGATCAGTTGGCGGCGCTGCCCACAGGTCAAACCGTTGCACCCGACTCAGCGTTGGTGGCTCACTTCGACAGCCTGTTCGATGAAATCCGTCACCCAACTCTACTGCTTAGGACTGGCGAGGTGGCGCGTGAAGCCGCGCGCCGAGGTGAAGACATCAGCCCCACAAGCTGGCCTCTGCTGCGTCTGAACCTTGCAATGCTCAAGCAGCGCTATTTCTTGGGCAAACCTGAGGTAGCGCCGGGCATGCGTGATCTGGTGGCGCTGGTCAGCGCTTGATGTATGCCGCCTTGAGTGTGTCGCACGAAGTTCACACCCCTGCTGCTGGACTTGGAAGACCATTTGCGATCTCGCGCAGCCATGTCCTGCGCTCCTTTTCAATTCAAGCCAAATCAGCCCGCAGCGTCGGTAGAACAGGCGCAAACAACTGTCGATTTCAGTAGCAATCCAACCATGAATCGCCAAGCTCATCGTCTTGTCTTCAATGCCGCTTGTGGCCTGTCAATTCACAGATAAATATGTCGCTGCTCCATACCCTTCGCCTTCATCGCATTTTCGCTGTCTTCGCCTTCGTTGGTGGCTTTCTCCTGCTGTCCGGCTGCGCCACCAAACTCACACAGCCCATCACCGGCTACACCTGCTGCAACCTGCGCCCCGACTACGGATGGGTCTCCAGCACCAACATGCTGGGCGGAGCCATCGTGCCGGCCGGCGAGTCTGCCGTGATCGACACCGTGAAGCGTGACAAGTACGCATACGGAATGATTGGCGGCGATTACGTCTCTCTGCGCGACGACACGGCCCGCAGCAAGGAGGACATGCAGCGCTGGATGCGCCAAATCGTCGTTCCGACAGACCCAAAGTTGACGCTCGTCACTTGGAGCCCCGACGTGCAGAAGGCCGTTTACTCTGCCAGGGTCGTCGTCGGCATGACGCGGCCTCAGGTGCTGATGTCGCTGAGCTATCCCTCGCGCAACGACACCAAGGACCTGGACGGCAACACTTGGCGCTACTGGACGACCCAGGAAGATGAGCCGGTGGACATCCTCTTTGGCGCCGATGGCGCCGTGAGCGGTTTCTCCGGCAAGCCGTCCGCTGTCCGCACGGTCGAGTTCAAGCGCTGATCATGATCCATCCCGTTGGCGTGCATCTGCGCACGCGCATGGCCGTTGCCGCAGCCCTTGTCGTATCACCGCTGGCGGCACTGGCTCAGCAGTCTCCGACAACGCCACAGCCCTTCGTCGAGCAGCAACGCCAGCAGGAGCGCGAGCGCGCCCTGCGCGAGCAGAATGAGCGCACCGTCGACCAGCGCCCGCAGGCTGCGCCGCCAGCGCCAGTACAGCGCATTCCTGAAGCGGAGTCCCCGTGTTTTCGCATCGAGCGCGTGCTGCTCGTTGGAGAGCAGTCTGAGTCTTTCCAATGGGCCGTTGCTGATCTGTCCGGCCCTGAGGGCAACGATTCACCCGTTGGCCGTTGTCTGGGCACGGCTGGTGTCAACGTAGTTCTCGCCCGTGCGCAGCAGGCCGTCATTGCACGCGGCTACGTCACCACTCGTGTACTGGCCGCGTCGCAGGACTTGTCCACCGGCACGCTGACTCTCACACTGGTGCCCGGCCGCATCGCCGCCATTCGGACGACGCCAGACTCTTCGTCCACGCTGCTCGGCAGTTCTGCTTTGCTGGCCACGGCCATTCCTGTGCGCCCAGGCGATCTCCTGAACCTGCGCGACATCGAACAAGGCCTAGAAAACCTCAAGCGCGCCCCCACCGTCGAAGCCGATATCCAGATCGAGCCTTCGACCGCGCCCAACGCCAAGCCCGGCGACAGCGACCTCGTCGTCAAGTACGTCCAGGTCAAGAAATGGCGCGTCACCCTGAACCTCGACGACAGCGGCACCGAAGCCACCGGCCGCTATCAGTCCGGCGCCACCCTGTCCCTGGACAACCCCTTCGGCTTGAACGACCTGTTCTACGTCAGCGCCAACCACAACGTCAACAACCACGTGTTCAGCGATCCGGCCAAGGGCACCGAAGGCCAGACCGTTCACTACTCGCTGCCTTATGGCTACTGGCTGCTGGGCCTCACGGCCTCCAACAGCCAGTACCACCAGAGCGTGGCCGGCCTGAACCAGGATTACGTCTACGCCGGCAAGTCCAACAATGCCGAGGTCAAGCTTTCGCGCCTCGTCTACCGCGACCAGAGCCGCAAGACAAGCATTGCGATCAAGGGCTGGCGCCGCGAGTCGCGCAACTTCGTGGACGACACCGAGGTCGAGGTGCAGCACCGCGTGGTCGGTGGCTGGGAGCTCAGCCTCAATCACAAGGAATACATCGGCGAGGCGACGCTCGAAGGCACGCTGGCCTACAAGCGCGGCACCGGCGGCTTCGGTTCGCGCGCCGCGCCGGAAGAAGAGTTCGGCGAGGGCACCTCGCGGCTGAAGCTGTACACGGCCGATGTCACGCTCAACGCGCCGTTCAAAGTCGGCGAGCAGAAGCTGCGCTACTCCGGCCTGATCCGCGCCCAATGGAACCGCACGGCGTTGACACCGCAGGACCGCTTCGCCATCGGCGGACGCTACACGGTGCGCGGCTTCGATGGCGAGACGAGCCTGATGGGGGAGCGCGGCTGGCTCATCCGCAACGACATCGGATGGGCCGTGGGTAAAAGCGGGGCGGAGCTGTACGTCGGTGCCGACTATGGCCACGTCGGCGGCCGTTCGACGGTCGACCTGCTCGGCCGCAGCCTGGCCGGCGCCGTCATCGGCGTACGCGGCCAGTGGAGCAAGCTGAGCTACGACTTCTTCGTCGGCGCGCCGATCAGCAAGCCGGAGGGCTATCGCACCGCGAAGGTCACGCTGGGCTTCAATCTCAACACGAGCTTCTGATGCGTCAAGTGCTTGTGCAGCTTACGAGTTACCGCGAGAACGACTCCACCGCCACCGGAATCTCCGGCGCCTGCCAGCGGTAGGCGCCGCCCAGCACGTCGCGCTCGGGCTTCTGCCCGTTCCACTGGATGTGGAGCAGGTCCATCAGGGTCCAGCCGGTCCAGTCCGCGCGAAACGGCTGCTGCATCTCGCTGGCCGGCAGCGGCTGCTGGTTGCGCCACACCACGGCCGGAATGCGGTAGCCCGACGCGGTCGAGGGGCTGTGGCCCGCCCGGTCGCTCACATGGCCCACTTCCTGCCCGTGGTCCGACAGGTACATCCATGCGCGGTAGTCCTGCGGCTTGCCCGCGCTGCGCGTCTGCTGCAGCAGCTCGGACACCACGAAGTCGTGATACAGCAGCGCCGCGTCGTACTCCTGGCGGAAGCGCCGCACCCATGAGGAGCGGCCGTTCTTCACCAGGCCGTTTTCCACCGCGTCGATGTCGTCGTCGAAGGGGTTGGCGTTTGCCGGAAAGCGCAGGCTGTAGTGCGGATGCGCGCCCATCAGGTGGACCACGATCAGCTTGCGCTCGGTGCTGGTGTCGGCCAGCGCTTCCTGCACGCAGTCGAGCACCTCGCCGTCCAGCGAGGCGCTGGCGCGGCCCGGCGTGCGGTTGACCATGTCGACCACGTCGGCGAAGCGCGCATGCTGCTGCTCGATGGCCAGGTCGTCGTGGTTGCTGATCCACCAGACCTTGTAGCCCGCGGCGCGCGCCAGCGCCAGCACGTGCGGCGGGTTCTCGCTGTCAGGCAGGCCGAAGCGGAACATGTTGCGCAAGGCGGGCAGGGTGCTTGCGTCCACCGACCATGCGTTCTTCAGCACCGCCATCTGCTCGCCGGTCTGCGCCTTGTGCGCCTGCAGGCGCGGCGTGGTCGGGCGGCCGTAGCCGTACAGGCCCATGTTGTCGCGGTTGATGCTGTCGGTGATGACCAGCACCACGGTGGAAGGCCCGGCCTGCGTGATGACGGGCGCAATGGCCTTGGCCTGCGCCGTCAGGCGGTCGCGTTGCTGCTGCTGGTCGGCCCAGGCGGCCTGCAGCGTGCGCAGCGACTGGGCCCACTGGGTCCAGAAGATCGCGGGATGCAGCCGCCTCCACGGCTTGCTCGCATAGGCCACGCAGGACACCAGCAGCGCCAGCGCCAGCAGTGCGGTGATCCAGCGGGCGGGGCGCGCTGCTGTCGGGGCCACCGCGCCGCGCCGCGCGAACATGCCCACCAGCAGGCCCGAGGCGACCAGCAAGGCGCCCCACACGGCCGCCGAGCGCCAGTGCATCCACAGGTACTCCGTGCTCTCGCGCGCGTTGGTGTTGGCTGCCGCGCCCAGCACCATCGCGCCGTCGGGCGCGGCTTGATAGGTGTCGAGGAGGTAGGCCCGCACTGTGGCGTCCAGCGCGAAGCCCATGGCCCAGAGCCAGACCAGCACCGTGCGCAGCCGACGCACGCGCGCGCTGCGCAGCGGCCATGCGAGCCACAGCACCATCGGCAATGCCAGCACCGCGAGCTGCGCGATGCGCCGGCCGTCGTGGCCCAGCGCGATCAGCGCCAGCAGGGTGGCGCCGACCACGCCGCAGGCAAGCCATGCGCCGTGGCGGGGCTGGGGTGGGGCAGCGGGGAGGGAGGTCAAGCGGGCAGCGCCGGCAGCGCGAACAGGAATGGGCGGGGCGGATTCTGCCCCGCCCGAAGCGCAGGGTACCGCAGTCTCCCCGGCTGCGCAGGGGGCTATGAGGCCGCAGGGCTCGCTGGGGGAGAGGTGGGCGAGGGGGGGTGTCGGGGAAATCCCCGCGGAACTTATTGAGCCGAGGGCGCCCAGACGGGCTCGCCCGGCTCCGCCGGACATTCACTCCTTACGTTCGATAGAAAGGAACCCCAGCTCCATGGATAGATTCAGTCGATGGCCCGCGCTCCTGCTCGCATTCTTCCTCGCATGGGTGGCCGCGCCGTCCGTGTTCGCGGCGGCGCCGTCCTCGCAGATGGTCAGTGCCGCCGTTCCCACGCTCAACATGCGCACCGGCCCCGGACAGCGCTACGAGACGCATTGGACAGTGAGCAAGGGCTACCCCTTCCGCGTGATCGGCAGGAAAGGCGACTGGCTGAGGGTCAGCGACTTCGAGAACGACAAGGCCTGGGTCTACCGGCCCATGACCAGCAAGACGCCGCACCACGTCGTGAAGGCGAAGGTCGCCAACCTGCGGCGCGCGCCGAGCACCCGCAGCCCCGTGTTGAAGAAGGCCGGCTACGGCGACGTGCTGCGAACCATCGAGCGCAGGGGCGACTGGATCAAGGTGCGGCACGAAGGCGGCGCCACCGGCTGGGTCCAGAAGCGCCTGACCTGGGGCTGGTAGGCGGCGACGTGCGCCGGGCCGCCGTTCAGGTCGCGGTGGCCTGGCGCACCGCGCGTTCCCAGCGCGCCATCGATTCCTCGGCCTGCGCGCGGCCCATGGTCGGCAGGAAGCGGCGCTCCACCTTCCACAGCTTGGAAAGCTCGCGCGCGTCGCTGTAGAAGCCGGTCGACAGGCCCGCCAGGTAGGCGGCGCCCAGCGCGGTGGTCTCGACCACTTCGGGCCGCACCACCGGAATGCCCAGCAGGTCGGCCTGGAACTGCATCAGCAGGTCGTTCACGCTGGCGCCGCCGTCCACGCGCAGTTCGGCCACCGGCTTGCCGCCGGCGGCCACCGCGTCGCGGCTCATGGCCTGCAGCAGCGCGGCGCTCTGGTAGGCGATGCTTTCCAGCGCGGCGCGCGCGATGTGCGCGACCGTGGTCCCGCGCGTGAGGCCGGTGATCGTGCCGCGCGCGTCCGCGTCCCAGTAGGGCGCTCCGAGGCCGGTGAAGGCCGGCACCATCATCACGCCGCCCGCGTCGGGCACGCTCTCGGCCAGCGACTGCACTTCGGCGCTGCCCTTGATGGCCTTGAGCCCGTCGCGCAGCCACTGCACCACCGCGCCGCCCACGAACACGCTGCCTTCCATGGCGTACTGCGGCGTCGCATCGGTCTGCGCGGCGCTGGTCACGAGCAGGCCGTTGTGCGAGGGCTGGAACGCGCCGCCGGTGTGCATCAGCAGGAAGCAGCCGGTGCCGTAGGTGTTCTTGGCCATGCCGGCCTCGAAGCAGGCCTGGCCGAAGAGGGCGCTCTGCTGGTCGCCGGCCACGCCGCCGATGGGCAGCGTGTGGCCCAGCAGCGTGGTGTCGGTATCGGCGAAGTGCGAGCTCGATGGCTGCACCTTCGGCATCAGCGCGGGGGGAATGTCCAGCGCTTTCAGCAGCTCGGCGTCCCACGCGTTGTCGTGCACGTTGAAGAGCATGGTGCGCGAGGCGTTGCTCACGTCGGTCACGTGGGCCTTGCCGCCGGTGAGCTGCCAGATGAGCCAGCTGTCGATCGTGCCGAAGGCCAGTTCGCCGCTCTGCGCCTGCGCGCGCGCGCCGGGCACGTTGTCGAGCAGCCAGCGCAGCTTGGTGCCGGAGAAGTACGCGTCGATCACCAGGCCGGTCTTCCGGCGGATGGTGTCGCTCATGCCTTCTTCGCGCAGTTGCGCGCACAGCGGCTCGGCGCGGCGGTCCTGCCAGACGATGGCATGGTGCACCGGCTGGCCCGTCTTGCGGTTCCACAGCACGGTGGTCTCGCGCTGGTTGGTGATGCCGATGGCGTGGATGTCGGTGGCCTGCAGCCCTGCCTTTGCAAGCACCTCGCGCGCGGTGGCGAGCTGGCTGTGCCAGATTTCCATCGGGTCGTGCTCGACCCAGCCGGGCTGCGGATAGATCTGCGTGAGCTCTTTCTGCGCGATGGCCACGATGCGGCCTTCGCGGTCGAACACGATGCTGCGCGAGCTGGAAGTACCCTGGTCCAGGGCCAGCAGGTAGGTCGTCATGTCGTCTCCGTGTTTCTTTGTTCTTCAGTTGTCGCGCGCGATCTCCAGCCGGACCTGCGCCGCGAGCAGCAGGTCGGGGAAGGGCGGCGGCGGCTCGGCGTCGGTGAACAGCCGGTCGATCTGCGAGAGCGTGCCCAGCTGGATCATCGCGGGCCGGTTGAACTTGCTGGCGTCGGCCGCGAGCCAGACCTCGCGCGCCTGCGCGATGATGGTCTGCGCCACCTTCACCTCGCGCAGGTCGAAGTCGCGCAGCGAGCCGTCGGCCTCGATGCTCGACACGCCGATCAGCGCGATGTCCACCTTGAACTGGCGGATGAAGTCGATGGTGGCCTCGCCCACGATGGCGCGGTCGCGCGGGCGCACCGAGCCGCCGGCCACGATCACCTCGCACGAGCTGTTGCCGCTCAGGATGGTGGCCACGTTCAGGTTGTTGGTGATCACGCGCAGGCCGGTGTGGCGCAGCAGCGCCTTGGCGACGGCCTCGGTGGTGGTGCCGATGTTCAGGATCAGGGAACAGTCGTTGGGCACCAGCTCCGCCACGCGGCGGGCGATGCGCGCCTTGCCCTCGGCGTGCAGGGTCTCACGCTGCTGGTAGCCGATGTTCTCGGTGGTGGAGCTCGGCACCCGCACGCCGCCGTGGAAGCGGGTCAGCAATCCCTCGTCGGCCAGCCGCTGCACGTCCCGGCGGACCGTCTGCAGCGTGACGCCGAGCATTTCGGCCAGTTCTTCGACGGTGACGGAGCCGCGCGTGCGCACGGTTTCCAGGAGATTGATCTGTCGGGGATTGGAGTTCACAGGGGCGTCGCGAAGGGCAGGAAGACTGCGGCAAGGTTACAGTGCGCGTCAATTTAAAACGAAAGAAAGCGAATCCAGATTGAGGGAATTTTCGGGGAAAATCGCGCTCAAAGGAATGAAATTGAAAGAATTCGAAAATACAATGGCTTCCGTCAGCGAACCCAAGCCATGAACCAACGGATCCATCTGCTGTGAGCGATTTTTCCTCGAATCCGCCTGCGCCCGCCACCGATTGCGACGTTCTCATTGTCGGCGGCGGCATCAACGGCTGCGGCATCGCACGCGACCTGGCCGGCCGCGGCTGGCGCGTGGTGCTTTGCGAAAAAGACGACCTTGCCTCGCACACCTCTTCTTCCTCGACCAAGCTGATCCACGGCGGGTTGCGCTACCTCGAGTACTACGAGTTCTCGCTGGTGCGCAAGGCGCTGCAGGAGCGCGAAGTGCTGCTCAAGAGCGCGCCCCACATCATGTGGCCGCTTCGCTTCGTGATGCCGCACGACCCGTCGATGCGCCCGGCCTGGATGATCCGCATCGGCCTGTTCATGTACGACCACCTCGCCAGGCGCGAGGTGCTGCCGGGCTCGCGCAGCGTCGACCTGCGCCGGCATGCCGCCGGCAAGCCGCTGAAGGAGCAGTACAAGCGCGGCTTCGTCTATTCCGACGGCTGGGTCGACGATGCGCGGCTCGTGGTGCTCAACGCGCTGGACGCGCGCGCGCGCGGCGCCGAGGTGCTGACCCGCACGCGCTGCGTGCACGCCCAGCGCGACGCCGACGCCTGGACCGCCACGCTGGAAGGCGCCGACGGCAACAGGCGCACGCTGCGCGCGCGCGCCGTGGTCAACGCGGCGGGGCCGTGGGCCGAGTCCTTCCTGCGCGGCGTGGCGCAGTCGGCCAAGGGCGAGGCGCTGGCCACCAAGAGCCTGCGGCTCGTCAAGGGCAGCCACATCGTGGTGCCGCGCCTGTTCGAGCACGACCATGCCTACATCTTCCAGAACCCCGACAAGCGGATCATCTTCGCCATTCCCTACCAGGACGAGTTCACGCTGATCGGCACCACCGACATCGAACTGAACGGCGACGACCCCGGTGCGGCGCGCATCGCGCAGGAAGAGATCGACTACCTCTGCACCCAGGCCAGCCGCTACTTCGACAAGCCCATCGTGCCGAGCGACGTGGTGTGGACCTATTCCGGCGTGCGCCCGCTGCTGGACGACGCGTCGGGCGATCCGTCCGCCGTCACGCGCGACTACCTGCTCGAGTCGAACACCACCGCCGCGCCGCTGCTGTCGGTGTGGGGCGGCAAGATCACCACCTTCCGCAAGCTGGCCGAGGACGCGGCCGACGAGGTCGGCAAAATGCTGGGCCAGTCGAGCGCGCAGCGCCCGGCCTGGACCGACGGCGCCTTCCTCGCGGGCGGCGACCTGTCGGGCTGGATCGGCGCCGCGAAGCGTCCCGACGACGACTTCGAGCGCTTCGTGTCGGCCGTGCAGGCAAAGCACCCCTGGCTCTACGGCCATCTCGCGCGGCGGCTGGCGCGGGCTTACGGCGCGCGCATCGCCGACGTCCTGGGCGATGCGAAATCCTTCGCCGGCCTGGGCGCCGAAGTGGCACCCGGCCTGTTCGAGCGCGAACTGCGCTTCCTGCAGGACAACGAGTGGGCCGTGACCGCCGACGACGTGCTCTGGCGCAGGTCCAAGCTGGGGCTGCACTACACGCCCGCGCAGCGCGAACAGGTTGCGCGCTGGCTGCAGGCCAATCCCAGGCGCGGCTGAGGCCCGGCGCAGGCCTGGCGCAGGGGCTGGCCACCCCAACCATCGGCAGTCGTAGACATGACTGATGGCAGATGCTTTTGGCGCTTGCTTCGCGTACATTCGACGGCCCCCGAAAGCCACCGCCAGTGATCTCCAGCCTTTCCAGTCTCTCCAGCCCCGTCGCCGCGCCTCGCAACAACGTCCCCAAGCGGGTCCTGGTTCTCCGCTACTCGCAGTCCGGCCAGCTCGACCAAGTGGCCGAGCAGATCGTGGCGCCGCTGCGCGCCGACCCGTCGATCCAGGTGCATGAAGAAGTGTTGCGGCCGCTGCAGCCGTTTCCCTTTCCCTGGCCCTTCCTGACCTTCTTCGACGCCTTCCCGGAGTCGGCCCACATGATGCCGCGGCCGCTGGCGCCGCTGTCGCTTGGCGGCGATGAAGACTTCGACCTCATAGTGCTGCCTTACCAGGTGTGGTTCCTGGCACCTTCGCAGCCGGTCGCGGCGTTCCTCAAGCATCCGGTGGCCGCGCGCCTGCTCGAGGGGAAGCCGGTGGTCACGGTCATCGCCTGCCGCAACATGTGGTTGCTGGCGCACGAGAAGCTCAAGGGCATGCTGGACGACGTGGGCGCGCGCCTGATCGACAACGTGGTGCTGACCGATCCCGGCCCCACGCTCGCCACCTTCTTCACCACGCCGGCCTGGCTGATCTGGGGCCGCAAGCGCGGCTTCTGGGGCATGCCCGACGCGGGGCTCAGCGCCGAACAGATCCGCGGCAGCGGTCGCTTCGGCCGCGCGCTTCGCGATGCGCTGCACGCCGGCCTCGAACGCGGCACACGGCCGCTGCTGGCCGGCCTGGGCGCGGTGCGCGCCGATGCCCGGCTGCTCGTCAGCGAGAAGGCCGGCACCCGCAGCTTCTACCTGTGGGGCAAGCTCATCATGGCGGCCGGCCGCCCCGGCGCATGGCAGCGCAAGCCGCTGCTGCTGCTGTACGTGCTGTTCCTGCTGGTACTGATCATCACGGTAGTGCCCGTGAGCCTCACGCTCCAGGCGCTGCTGCGGCCTTTGTTCCGGGGGTGGCTGACTAGAATGACCGCCGAGTTCGAGTGCCCGTCGGGCTCCGCCACGGACCGCTCCCATCTCTATGACGACTGATGTCTTCCTGACCCGTACCGCCGCCTTCCTGCCCTTTTCCCCGGTCGGCAACGACGACATCGAAGACGTGCTCGGCCGCATCGGCGGCAAGGCTTCGCGCGCGCGGCGGCTCATTCTTCGCAGCAACGGCATCCAGTCGCGCCACTACGCCATCGACCGCGCCACCGGCGAACTGGCCATGACCAACGCGCAGCTCACCGCCTCGGCCATCCGCGCGCTGGGCGACGACGTGGGGCCCGTCGACTGCCTTGCCACCGGCACCTCGCTGCCCGACCAGCTCATGCCCAACCATGCGGTGATGGTGCACGGCGAACTCGGCTGGCCGCGCCTCGAAGTGGTGGCCTGCGCGGGCATCTGCCTTGCCGGCGCAACGGCGCTGAAGCATGCGTGGCTGTCGGTGCGCGCGGGCGACGCGCGGCGTGCGGTGGCCACCGGTTCGGAGCTGGCCTCGGCCGTGATGCGGGGTTCGCGCTTCGAGGCCGAGCTGGAGCACAAGCTCGAAGCGCTCGAGGCCCGGCCCGAGCTGGCCTTCGAGAAAGACTTCCTGCGCTGGATGCTGTCCGACGGCGCCGGCGCGGTGCTGCTGGAGCGCGAGCCGCGCGGGCCGCTGTCGCTGCGCATCGACTGGATCGACCTGTCGTCGGCCGCGAACGAACTGCCGGTGTGCATGTACGCAGGCGCCGAGAAAAACGCCGAAGGCGGCCTCGACGGCTGGGCCCGAAAGTCGCCCGAAGACTGGCAGCGCGAGTCGACCTTCGCCGTCAAGCAGGACGTGCGCCTGCTCAACGACAACATCGTGCGCGCCACGCTGGGCGAGCCGCTCGCGGCCATCATCGAGCGGCGCGGGCTGAAGTCGGCGGACATCGACTGGTTCCTGCCGCATCTCTCATCGCACTATTTCGTCGAACCGGTGAGCCAGTGCCTCGAGTCGCTGGGCCTGCACATTCCGCGCGAGCGCTGGTTCAGCAACCTCGCGAGCAAGGGCAACACGGGCTCGGCGTCGCCTTACATCATGCTCGACGAACTGTTCCGCTCGGGCCGCATCAAGCGCGGGCAGAAGCTCTTGATGTTCGTGCCCGAAAGCGGTCGCTTCTCCAGCGGCTTCATCTACATGGAGGCGGTGTAGCCATGGACCTCGACGCGGTACCGCAGGAGGGCAATGCGACCCTCGACGGCCATTCCAAGCTGATGTACGCGCGCGACGCGCAGGGCCGCGTCGTCACCGCCACCTCGCGCGGCTGGGAGGCCGAAGAGATCGTCACCAGCCACGCCGTCGACGTGCTCGTCGAACAGGCGCAGGCCGCAAGGGAACGCGTGAAGGCGGGCCAGGCCTCGCCGCTCGAATACTGGATGTACGAGCGCCGCATGGACGTGGCGCTGCTCTCGCAGACCAGCGGCTTCTGGCAGTGGCGCGTGCGGCGCCACCTTCAGCCGCGCCATTTCGCCGCGCTGTCCGAAGCGCAACTCGCACGCTACAGCGAAGCGCTGGGGCTGCCCGTTTCCACTCTGCAAGGCCTGCCGTGAAGTTCCAACACCAACAGGCGGCGCACTGCGAGAGCGGCGTCATCTCCAGCCTGATGCGCCACCACGGCGCGCCGATGAGCGAGAGCATGGCGCTGGGGCTTTCATCGGCGCTGTCGTTCGCGTACCTGCCGTTCATCAAGCTGTCGGGCCTGCCGCTCATTTCGTACCGCATGCCGCCCAAGGCCATCATCAAAGGCCTGCTGGCGCCGATGGCCGCACGCTTTCGCTTCGAGACCTTCCGCAGCCCCGAGGCCGGCCAGCAGCGGCTCGACGCCTTGCTCGCCGACGGCCAGCTGGTGGGACTGCAGACTTCGGTGTATTGGCTGCCGTACTTCCCGCCGAACATGCGCTTTCACTTCAACGCGCACAACCTGCTGGTCTACGGCAAGGACGGCGACGACTACCTGATCAGCGACCCCGTTTTCGAGGAGCCCGTGCGCTGCGCCAGCAGCGACCTGGCTCGCGCGCGATTCGCCAAGGGCGTGCTCGCGCCCAAGGGGCTCATGTACTACCCGCAGGCCATCGACCGCAAGGCGGTCGACGCGGCCAGCGTCGTCAAGGCCATCCGCAAGACGGTGCGCAACATGCTCGCCCCGATTCCGATCGTCGGCGTGCGCGGCATGCGCACGCTGGCCAGGCGCATGCAGGCGCTGTCGCCGACCGACCCGCGCAGCGTCGACTTCATCGGCCACGTGGTGCGCATGCAGGAAGAAATCGGCACGGGCGGGGCGGGCTTCCGCTTCATCTACGCGGGCTTCCTGCAAGAGGCCGCGCACCTGCTCGACAAGCCGCAACTGCAGCAGATGTCGGAGCGGCTGATCGCCATCGGCGACGGTTGGCGCGCCTTCGCACTCAAGGCCGCGCGCATGGTGAAGGGGCGCGAGGCGGTGGACCCCGCAGCGCTTGCCGCGAAGCTGCGTGAGCAGGCGCAGCAGGAAGAAAGCTTCTTCCGCGATCTCAAGGCTGCCGTCGCCTGATGACTCCTTTGGTTTCGAGTCGTTCGGGGTGCGATCACGTCGACGGGGTACCTTGCTCCGCGAATGTCCCCCGCCCTTCGGGCTCCTCCTTTATTTCGCTGCGCAAGGCACCCCGCCGACGTGATCGTTCGACAAGGCGTCGGTATATCGGCCGTACACCAGCGGCGTGCCTTGTGCACAGGGCATCGGGTGCTCCCCGCAGCGAAATAAAGGAGGAGGCCGCAGGCCGGGGGACATTCGCGGAGGGGAGTACCCGATGGCCTGTGCACATGCCCCGAACAACACGCAGATGGCAAACCGATGCTAGAGCTGAAGAGCCTCAGCTACCGGTATCCGCATGCCGACGCGGCCGCACTGGCCGACGTATCGCTCGCAGTGCCGAGAGCTTGCGTGCTCGGTCTTCTGGGCCCGAACGGCGCAGGCAAGACCACGCTCATCTCGCACCTGTCGGGCGCGCTGGCCGTGCAGTCGGGCGAGATCCGGATCGACGGTCAACCGCTGCAGCAGCTGCGTGCAAGGACGCCAACAAGGATTGCCGTCGCGCCTCAGGAGCATGCCTTCTATCCCATGCTGACCGTGGCCGAGAACCTCGCATGCTTCGCAGCGGCGGGTGGCCTGTCGGGCGCGAAGAAGAAGGAGCGCATCGCCGCCTGCACGGAGTTTGCGCAACTCGAACAGTTCTCTGGCGTGCGCGCTGAAAGACTCTCCGGTGGCCTCAAGCGGCGCCTCAACCTCGCCATTGCGTTGCTGCCCGAACCCGAGCTGATGCTCTTCGACGAGCCCACCGTCGGTGTCGATCCGCAGTCGCGCGCCTTCATCCTCGACGCCATCAAGAGCCTCGCGCAGCAGGGCGCGGCGGTGATCTACGCCTCGCACTACATGGAAGAGATCGAGGCGATTGCCGATCGCGTCGTCATCCTCGACCGGGGCCATGTGCTGCGCGAAGGCGCGCTCGACGAGCTGCTCTCGAAGAGCGCGATGCTGCTCACGCTCGCGGCCGACGGGCTCGATGCGGGCATGCTCTCGCGCTTCGGCACGGTGGAAGAGGGCGGCGTGCACTGGCGCATCCACCTGGACAGAGGCATCGGCCCCGGCCCCGTGCTGGCATCGCTGGAAGCGCAGGGCATCGAGGTGCGCCACGCCGAGTTCGGCCGCCATGACCTGGAGCAGCTCTTCATGGCGCTCACCCATCGCTCGCTGCGCGACTGACCGGCGTTCCCATGCTCCTCGCGCTCATCAGGAAAGAACTGCTCGCCCTCGTGCGCGACATGCACGGGTTGGCCGCGCTGTTCGTGATGCCGATGGTCTTCATCGTGCTGATGTCGCTCACGCTGAAAGACATCTACCGCCCGCCGCTCGCCGAGCTGGCCTATGCCATCGACATGCGCGACACCGCCACGCCGGCGCAGTGGCTCAAGCAGCTCTGGCAGCGCAACCACGGCACGCCGCAGCCGCTGGGCGACGACTGGCAGGCGCGGCTGCGCAACGGCTCGCTCAAGTACGTGATCGTGATGGAGCCGGGGCTGTCGCAAGAGCTGGAGTCGGCCGCGCTCTCGACCCAGGCGCGCATCCACCTGCTGACCGAGCCCGGCATCGACGCCAACCTGTTCAACGCGCTGCGCGCCGAACTGGTCGGTGCGTCGGGCGAGCTCAAGGCGCGGCTCGCGCTGGCGGTGCCCGGCACGGCCAGCCCGGCGCCCGATGCGTCGATCCAGGCGATGGTGCGCGCCGAGCGCTTCTCCGCCGCTGGGCCCCGCCCGACCTCGGTGCAGCAGAACGTGCCTGCATGGCTGGTCTTCGGCATGTTCTTCGTGGTCGCGTCGCTGTCCAGCCTGTTCGTGCAGGAGCGCAGTTCGGGCGCGCTCGGCCGGCTGCAGAGCCTGGGCGTCTCGCGCTTCACGCTGCTGGCGTCCAAGGCCTTGCCCTACCTTGGCGTGAACGCGCTGCAGGCGGTCCTCATGCTGGCGGCCGGCATCTGGTTCATGCCGCTGATCGGCGGCGACGCGCTGTCGCTCGCGGGCATCCACTGGGGCGCGCTGCTGTTGTCGCTCGGGGCGGTGAGCCTGGCGGCGGTCAGCTTGTCTCTCGCGCTGGCCTGCCTGGTGCGCAGCCATGCACAGGCGGCCACCATCGGGCCGATGGTCAACGTGCTGATGGCGGCTGCCGGCGGCATCATGGTGCCCAAGTTCGTGATGCCGGGCTTCATGCAGCGGCTGGTCGAGATCTCGCCGATGAACTGGGGGCTCGAGGCCCTGCTCACCGTGCTGCTGCGCGGCGGCAGCGTGGCCGACGCGCTGCCGCAGATCGGCCGGCTGGCCGTGTTCGCGGCGATGATGTTCCTCATCGCCGTATTTCTGTTTCGCAGGCGCGCACCATGAGCACCATGAGCACCCTTGACACCGTCACCCCTGAATTCATTGACAGCCTCAAGGCCATGGTGCTCGAAGCCGTCGAGAAGACGACGCCCTCGGGCGGCCTCGGCGACGACGAGCCGCTGTTCGGCCCCGAGGCGCGGCTCGACCTCGACTCGCTCGATGCGCTACAGGTGTCGATGGCGATCCAGCAGCGCTTCGGCGTGCGCATGCCCGACAGCAAGGAGACGCGCCGGGCGCTCACGTCCATCGCGCATCTGGCGCAGCATCTCGCTCAAGCGGGCAAGGCATGAGCCAGGTCTTCCTGGCCGGCGTCGGGCTGGCCTGCGCGCTGGGGGAAGACATGCCGCGCGCACTGGCTTCCTTGGGGCGCGGCGATGTGCCGCCGGTGCCGGTGTCCATTGCCGATGACGTGTGCTGGCCCGTGCATGCGCTGCCGCAGGCGGAGGGCGACTGGACCGAGCGCCTGCGCCGCACCGTGTGCAACGTGGCCGCGAAGACCGGCGACTGGGGTGCGCGCACCGCGCCGCTGTTCGTGGCCTCGTCGTCGCTCGACATCGGGTTCATGGAACACATGGAAGCGTCCCGGCGGCTCGGCGGCGATCTGCAGGACTTCGCCGATATCGTGGCCGGTGCGCTGGACTGGCAAGGACCGGTGTTCACGGTGTCGACCGCCTGCACATCGTCGCTGAATGCTGTGCTGACGGCCTGCGACATGATCCGCGGCGGCGAGGCGCAAGAGGCGCTGGTGATCGGCGCCGAACTGGACAACCGCTTCACCGTCGCCGGCTTCGGCGCGATGCAACTGCTGGCGCCCGATCGCGCAAGGCCCTTCGGCGCCGGACGCAAGGGGCTGGTGCTCGGCGAGGCGGTGGCTGCGCTGCGGCTGCAGTCGCGCGCCGCGCGCTGGCAGCTCATGGGCGGTGCCAACGTGGTCGACGGGCGCAACCCCTCTGGCACCGAAGCCAGCGCGGTGCTTGCGATGTGCCACGGCGCGCTGGCGCAGAGCGGCCTGCGGCCGGCCGACATCGACCTCGTCAAGGTGCAGGCCGCCGGCAGCCCGGTCAACGACGCGATCGAGGTGGAGGCGCTCAAGCAGGTGTTCGATCCGCTGCCGCCGCTGGTGTCGCTCAAGTCGGTGATCGGCCACACGCTGGGCGCCGCGGGAGCGGCCGAACTGGCGCTGCTGGTGGGCTGCATCGAAGGCGGTGCGTGGCCGGTGGTGGACTATCCGCTCGACGAGACGCTCGGCATCTCGCTGTGCGCGCACGCGCCGCGGAGGCTGCGCCACATGCTGCTCAATCTGGTGGGCTTCGGCGGCGGTCATGCCTCGCTGGTGCTGAAGGACTGCTCGGCATGACGGCTTGGCGCACCGCTGCGCACTTCCTCGCGCATCCGCCGCCGCAGGAGTGGCGCGACGACCTCGCGCGGCGCATCGGCCGTCGTCCGCGCCGCGTCGGCTTGTGGACGGAGCTTGCGATGTACGGCGCGCGCTGCTGCCTGGACGCGGCCGGCGAGACCGCGCTGCCTGCCGATGCCCGCCTGCGCGTGGCCAGCCTGCGCGGCGCACGGGAGGCCACGCAGGCGGGGCTTTCGCAGCTCGACACGGGCATGCCGATGCCTTTCACCTTCATGCAGAGCCAGCCCGCGCTGATGCTGGCCGAGGTCGGGCGGTGCCTGGAATGGCAAGGCGATGCGAGCTTCATGCTGTGCCGCGATCCGCAGCGCCTGCTGGCGTTGTCGAAGCTGGGCGCGTCAAGCGGCGGCCTGCTGTTGGGCACCGTCGAAGAAGCGCACGGGGGCGAGCCGCCGCGTACCGAATGGTGGCGGCTGATGCCGGCCTGAGGCCGCGGGTCAGCCCGAGATCGAGCGCTGCAGGTTGATGCGTGCCTGCGCCTCGAGCTGCGCATGCATGCGCGGCGTGGCGTAGATGGCCTTGCGATCGAGAAAGCGCTGCAGGATGGCGCGCCGGCGCGGCAGGCGCACTTCCTCTGGCACGAAGCCGTATTCGGCGTGCACCTGGCGCTCGTATTCGTCGAAGCGCTCGCGCCCGGCACCCAGGATCGACAGGTCGATGTCGATCAGCAGTTCGGCGTCGCGGCCTTCGGGCACCGCGTCGTGGCGCGTGGCCATGACGAGCGCGTGCACGCGTTCGGCCGCTTGCGCGTCGACGCCAGCAGCCAGCAAGGCCTGCCGCGCCCAGTCGGCGCTGCGTGCTTCGTTGTCGTGTGCATGCACGTCGTAGATCGCGTCGTGGAACCACAGCGCGAGGGCGACTTCCGCGGGGTGTTCTGCCAGCGCCTGTTCGCGCTCGAACCACGCGAGGCATTCGCCCAGGTGCTGCATCGTGTGATAGTGGCGCTGGGGTTCGGCGTAGCGCCGCTGCAGCTCGGCGCACAGCGCCTCGTCGGGTGCCGCCACGCCCAGCGCATGCCAGGCCGCGTTCCAGTTCGCTCGCAGTGCCTCGGGCGACATGGTGCCTATTGCTCCATTGCGGCCTTGACCTCTTGCCCGAGGTCGAGCACGGACATGGCGTAGTAGCTGCTCCAGTTGTAGCGCGTGATCACATAGAAGTTGCGCGTGCCGGCCACGTAAGTGGGCGGTGCGTCGGCGCCGTTCTGCAGCTCGACCAGCGCGAGCAGGCCCTTGTGGCGGATGCCGTCGCCCTCGGGCACCGCGCCCGCGGCCACGAAGCTGTCGGCGCTGAAGGTCGGCAGGATGTCTGGCGCCAGCAGCAGCGCCTTCTGCAGCCGCGCTTCCTCGAAGTGCACCGGAAAGATGGCGGGCATGCCCGGCTGCCAGCCGAAGGCCTTGAAGTAGCTGGCCACGGAGCCGATCACGTCGGCCGGGTTGTTGACCAGGTCGATGCGGCCGTCGCCGTCGAAGTCGACCGCGTACTTGGCGATGCTGCTGGGCATGAACTGCGGCATGCCCATGGCGCCGGCGTAGCTGCCCAGCGGGGTCAGCGGATCGTCGGCGGTGCGGCTCTCGGTGCTCAGGAAGCTCTCAAGCTCGCCGCGGAAGAAGGCCTCGCGCTCGGCCGCTCGCGGGTGTCCCTGGGGAAAATCGAAGGACAGCGTGGCCAGCGCGTCGATCACGCGGAAGCTGCCCATGTTGCGGCCGTAGATGGTTTCCACGCCGATGATGCCGACGATGATTTCCGGCGGCACGCCGTACACCTGCTGGGCGCGCGCCAGCGTGTCGGCATTGGCGCGCCAGAAGCGCACGCCGGCCGCGATGCGCACCGGGTCGATGAAGCGGCTGCGATAGGTCTGCCAGTTCTTCACGGTGCCCACCGGGCCCGGCAGCATGAGCCGCGGCACGTTGGGCAGGAAGCGGGCGCTGCCGATGGTGGCGCGAACCCATTCGCGGTCCAGGCCCCGGCGGGCCGCCACTTCGTCGGCGAACTGCATGGCGTCGTCGCGCGTGGCGTAGGGCGTGCTGCCGCGCACCGGATTGACCGCGGCGGCGGCACGGCCGCTGGAGGACTTCTGTGCTGCAGCCCCCGTGGACCATGCGCAGCAGGCGGCGAGAAGAGCGGCTGCCGCGGCGGCGCGGGACGGCGTGGGGAGAAAGAATCGCATGGGTCGATTGTGCCGCCCGCCCGCACGGACCCCTTTCAGGGACACATGTGGTTTCAGCCGCGCGGGTTCGCGGCGGGCCAGGCGAGGCGCCGGAATTCGGCGCGCAGGGTGGAAAGGGAATCCGGCGTGGCCGGTGCGTAGCGTTGTGCCTCCAGCTTCAGCAGCCAGTCGCGCACCGCCTGCGCGGCGGGGCCGAAGCGCGCGTCGGCGGCCTGGGCCATCTGGCGCGGCGGCGCGGTGTCGGGCAGCTGCAGGCCGGCCCTGGCGAGCCGCGCGCGGGCCTGGCCCAGCAGGCGCAGCCACGGGTCGTGGCGGTTGCGCTCCCACAGCGTCCAGGCGGCGCCGGCAAGGCTCGCGCCCACCAGCAGATAGAGCAGCACATAGGCGAGGTCTTCCAGGCTCGGCGCCTCGAAGCCGATGTTCTTCAGCAGGTTCAGCTGGCGGCTCTGCGTGTAGTTGAGCACCCACTGGTTCCAGCCGTTGTTCACCGCCTCCCAGGCGGCGCGGATGTTCTGCGCGAGCGTGGGGCTCATCGCGCCGATGGCGCCCGCGAACAGCCCCGGCTGCGGCACCAGCCGCTGGAACTGGCCGATGCGGCCCGGCGCGACGGAACCCGTGGGATCGACGCGCACCCAGCCCGTGCCTTCCTGCCAGACCTCGGCCCAGGCATGCGCGTCGCTCTGGCGAATGATCCAGTAGTTGTCGACCGTGTTGAGGTCGCCGCCCTGGTAGCCGGTGACGATGCGCGACGGCACGCCCAGGTTGCGCATCAGCACCACGAAGGCCGAGGCGATGTGTTCGCAGAAGCCTTCCTTGCGGTCGAACCAGAACTCGTCGGCGGTGTTGTCGCCGTACACGCCGGGCTCCAGCGTGTAGCTGTAGCCGCCGGTGCGCAGCCGTGCGAGCGCGGCCTGCACGAAAGCCGGCGTATCGGCACCGGCCAGCGCGGGGTCGGCGCGCATCTCGGCGGCCAGTGCGGCGGTGCGCGGATTGGTGCCGGGCGGCAGCGCCAGGTAGGCCTGCAGCTGGCCGCCCGCGCGCTTGAGCGGGCCGCTGTGGAACTGCGTGTAGCTCTCGGCGCGGTAGCGCACCAGGTCGTTGAGCGGCCGGTTCGCCAGCCATTGCAGGTCGGGCGTGCCCGTCACCTCGAAGCCCGGAGCCTCGGGCGCGCGCGGCGCGGCATCGAGCGTCAGCAGCAGCGGGCGGTTGCTGGGCTCGAGCGTGACCTCGTAGCGCACCGGCTCGCCGCTCACGCGCAGGTTCGGCGTCCACTGGGTGCCGCGCGCCCATGACGGCAGCGCGGTCCATTCGCGGCCGTCGAACTGCGCGAGCACCGGGCCGCGGAAGTAGAGCTGGCTTTGCGGCGGCACCTTGCCGGTCTCGAAGCGCACCCGCGCGGCGATGCTGTCGTCCAGCGCCAGTTCGGCGATGGTGCCGACACGCATGACGTTCGACAGGCCGCTGCGTCCCACCATGGCGTCGCTGGGAGTGCCCCACAGCGGCGCGAAGCGCGGGAACAGCAAGAACAGCGCGAGCATGATCGGCGCGCCGGCCAGCGACATCCAGCCGGCGGTGCGCGCGGCCTGCCACAGCGGCGGCCGGCCTACCGGCATGTGCGCGTTGACCAGCGCGGTGAACAGGCCCAGCAGCGCGAGCAGCATGGTGAACGCGGTCAGCAGCGACTGCGAATAGAAGAAGTTCGTGAGCATCGCGAAGAAGCCCAGGAAGAAGATGACGAAGGCGTCGCGCCGGGCGCGCAGCTCCAGCGTCTTCAGCGCCAGCAGGATCACGATGAGCGTGACGCCCGCGTCGCGGCCCAGCAGCGTGCGGTGCGTGGCGAAGGTGGCGGCCAGCGTGAGCGCCAGCAGCGCGGCGCGCCACCATCTGCCTGGCAGCGGGCGTGCCTGCACCGCGAGCATCCCGCGCCACAGCAGCACCATGGCCGTGATGGCGGTGCACCACCAGGGAATGTTCTCGACCTGCGGCAGCACGATCAGCGCGATCACCGCGAGCAGGAACAGCGTGTCCCGGGCATCGCGGGGCAGGGTGGCCAGACGCGTCATGAGCTTGTTCATGGTCGTGGTCCCTCGTTCAGCACAGGGCCAGGGCTTCGAGGCAGGCGCGCCGGTGCGCCTCGCCCTGCGAGGGTTTCACCACCCGGCCCGCCACGCGCATGCCGTAGTCCACGCCCAGCCGGTCGGCCATCAGCACCCAGGCGCACAGTCGCGAGATGCGGGCTTCGGCGTCGGGGAGGCCGGCGGACTGGGCGTCGAGCCAGAGTTCCTCGCGCTGCGTCTGCTGGGTGTCGCGGCTCACCAGGTCTTCTGAGCCGGCGGCCTGGGCGCGCGCGGCCTTCTTCCAGACCACGAGCTTCAGCGGGTCGCCGCGCCGGTAGGCGCGCACGCCGTCGTATTCGCCGGAGCCGGCGGCGCGCAATGCGGCCGACGCGGCGGCCGGGCCGGACAGCGGCTCGCCCGGCGGCAGCGGCGGCGGATGGGCTTCGGGCGTGGGGTAGACCAGCATCCGCGCCGCCGGCCGCCACACCGTCCACACGCGGAAGGTGCCGAGCGGAAAGCGCGTCTCGGCGGTGAGCGGCGGCACCGGGTGCAGGCCGCGCCGCTCGGGCTGGAACGCGATCTCGACGGTGGCGGTGCCTTCGGCCGGCACGTCGGTCCAGGCCCACTGGCCGCTGCCGCGCACCGCCATGCCGATGCCGTAGCGAACGCTGCGCCGCGTGTTGTGCAGCACCACCTTGAAGACGGCCGCCGCGCCCGCGTAGTGCGCATCGGGCGCCACCATGTGCATCGACAGCCCGCGCAGCGTGCCGTGGCATACGTGCATGCCCACCGCCACGCTGCCGGCCAGCAGGAAGGTCAGCAGGTAGCCCAGGTTGAGCTGGTAGTTGATCGACGCGACCAGCAGCACCAGCAGCGTGGCGGCCAGCGTCCAGCCGGCCCGCGTGGGCACGATGTAGACGTTGCGCTGGGTCAGCTCCAGCGTGTCCGACGGCGGCCGGCGCGACAGGAACCAGCCGTCGATGCGCGAGCGCAGGCTCACGGCAAGGGCACAGCGGCGATCATGGCGCGCACCTGCTCGACGGCGCCCCGGCCCGCGTCGCCCACCGGCGTGAGGCGGTGCGCGATGGTCTGCGGCAGCACGGCCTGCACGTCGTCCGGCGCGACGTAGTTGCGGTTGGCCAGCAGCGCCTGCGCCTTGGCCGCGCGCAGCACGGCGATGCCGGCGCGCGGCGACAGGCCCTGCAGGAACCAGCGGCCCGAGCGGGTGGCGGCGATCAGGTCCTGCACGTAGTTCAGCAGCGGGTCGGCCGCATGCACCTGCTGCACGCGCTGCTGGATGGCGGTCAGCTCGCCGGCGGTCAGCAGGGCGGGCAGGCTGGCCAGCATTTCGCGGCGGTCGGTGCCCGCGAGCAGCTGGCGTTCGGCCGCGCGGTCGGGGTAGCCGAGCGAGATGCGCATCAGGAAGCGGTCGAGCTGCGACTCGGGCAGCGCGAAGGTGCCGAGCTGGTCCTGCGGGTTCTGTGTGGCGATCACGAAGAAGGGCGTGGGCAGCGGGCGGGTCTCGCCCTCGACCGTGACCTGCTTTTCTTCCATCGCCTCGAGCAGCGCGCTCTGCGTCTTGGGGCTGGCGCGGTTGATTTCGTCGGCCAGCAGCACCTGCGCGAAGATCGGCCCGGGGTGGAACACGAAAGCCTGCTGCCCCCGGTCGTAGATGGCCACGCCCGACAGGTCGCCCGGCATCAGGTCGGCGGTGAACTGCACGCGCGAGAACTGCAGGCCGAATGTGTGCGACAGCGCATGGGCGAGGGTGGTCTTGCCGACCCCCGGCACGTCTTCGATCAGCAGGTGGCCGCCCGCCAGCAGGCAGGCCACGCAGTCGCGCACCTGGGCCTCTTTGCCCACGATCACCGTGTTAAGCTGACTTAACAAAGTGGCTAGCTTTGCAGCAACGTCCATATTTGTATCCATATGCAAACGATACCGTAAGACCATGCGGCCCCATGCCGCGTGAGGTCTACACGCGAGAGACATGGGCAAGACAGGCTACTTCACACATCGCGACTTCTGGAAGCACGACATGGGCGGCGGCCATCCCGAATGCCCGGGCCGCCTGGATGCCATCGAAGACCGCCTGCTGCTGACCGGCGTGGGCGACGCGCTCGAGCACCGCGACGTGCCGCTGGCCACGCTGCAGCAGCTCACCCGGGCGCACAGCGCCGCGCACGTCGAGCATCTCGAGGAACTGCACCAGCGCCTGGTGGCCGACGAGCCCGCCGGCGGCCCCGACCATGCGCAGGTCGACCCCGACACCGTGCTCACCCGCTTCACCCTGCTGGCCGCGCGCCGTGCCGCCGGGGCCGCCATTGCCGCCACCGACGCGGTGGTGGCCGGCGAGCTGGAAAACGCCTTCTGCTCGGTGCGCCCGCCCGGCCACCATGCCTGCCGGGACCAGGCAATGGGCTTCTGCTTCTTCAACAACATCGCCATTGCCGCGCGGCACGCCATCGAGGTGCACGGCATCCAGCGCGTGGCCATCGTCGATTTCGACGTGCACCACGGCAACGGCACCGAGAACATCCTCTCGAACGATCCGCGCGTGCTGATGGTCGGCTTCTTCCAGCACCCGTTCTATCCGTACAGCGGCACCGACCATCCGGCGCCGAACATGCTGAACATGCCGATCCCGGCCTACACCAAGGGCATGGACGTGCGCGAGATGATCGAGGCCGTGTGGATGCCGCGGCTGGAGGAATTCAAGCCGCAGATGATCTTCATCAGCGCGGGCTTCGACGCCCATCGCGAAGACGACCTGGGGCAGCTCGGGCTCAACGAGAACGACTTCGCCTGGATCACCGGGCGCGTGCACGACGTGGCCCGGCGCCACGCCAAGGGCCGCATCGTCTCGATGCTCGAAGGCGGCTACAACCTCGACGCCCTGGCGCGCAGCGTGGAAGCCCACATCCGCGTGCTGGCCGACCTGTAGTGCAGGCGGCGCCAGCGGCGCCCATGTTTTTTTGAACCGATGAATTTCAACGACTTCACCCAACGCCTGAGCCAGGTCGATGCACGCGGCATCGGCATCGAACTGGCCGTGCTGGTGGCCTGCGTCGCGCTGGCCTGGGGCGTGTGCAAATGGTTCGGGCGCGACCAGCCCAAGGACTCGATCTGGTTCGGCGAACGCACCTTCGACGGCGTGCTGTTCCCGCTGCTCGCGCTGGTGCTCACCGACCTTGCCCGGCGCGTGGTGGGCGATTTCCAGACCGTGCTGGTGCTGCGCATCGCGGTGTCGATGTTCCTGTCGCTGGCGGTGATCCGGCTCTTCGCGCGCGTGCTGCGCGCGGTGTTCCCGGCCTCCAACATGGTGCGGCTGCTGGAGCGCACGGTGTCGTGGCTGGCCTGGATCGCGGCGGTGCTGTGGATCGTCGGCCTGCTGCCGCCGGTGCTGGCCGAGCTCGACGACATCACCCTGGCCTTCGGCAAGACGCGCGTGAGCCTGCAGACCATCATCCAGGGCGCGCTGTCGGCCGGGCTGGTGATGATGATCGCGCTGTGGATTTCGAGCACGGTCGAGAAGCGCATCCTGCGCGAGGCCGTCACCGACCTGTCGATGCGCAAGGTGGCGTCGAACGCAGTGCGCGCCTTCCTGCTGCTGATCGGCATGCTGTTCGCGCTGTCGGCGGTGGGGGTGGACCTGACGGCGCTGTCGGTGCTGGGCGGCGCGCTCGGCGTGGGGCTGGGTTTCGGGCTGCAGAAGCTGGCGTCCAACTACGTGAGCGGCTTCGTGATTCTGCTGGAGCGCTCGATCCGCATCGGCGACAACGTGAAGGTCGACACCTTCGAAGGCCGCATCACCGACATCAAGACGCGCTACACGCTCATTCGCGCGGGCAACGGGCGCGAGGCCATCGTGCCGAACGAATCGCTCATCACCAGCCGGGTGGAGAACCTCTCGCTGGCCGACCGCAAGTTCAACATCACGACCACCATCGTGGTGGGCTACGAGAGCGACGTGGCGCAGGTGCAGTCCATCCTGTGCGAGGCGGCCAAGGCCCAGTCGCGCGTGATGAGCGACCCCGCGCCGGTGGCCTTTCTCATGAACTTCGCGCCCGACGGGCTGGAGTTCACGCTCAACTTCTGGGTGGCCGATCCCGACAAGGGCAAGGACAACCTGCGCTCGGCCATCAACATCGCGATCCTCGACGGCCTGCGCGGCGCGGGCATCGACATTCCCTATCCGCAGCGCGTGGTGCGGGTGGAGTCGCTCCCGGCCGGCACGGTCCCCGCGGGCGAGCCCGCGGAAAAGTAGGCCCCGGCGCGCTATTCCAGCGTGGCCAGCACCTCGTCGAGCCGCTCGACCAGCAGGTCGGCGTGTTGGCGCTCGAATACCAGCGGCGGCCTGATCTTGAGCACGTTGGCCTGCGGCCCGGTCGCGCTCAGCAGCACCTGCCGCTGCCGCAGCCCGTTGACCACCTTGGCGGCCTGCGCCGTGGCGGGCGCGCGCGTCGCGCGGTCGGCCACGAGTTCCAGCCCGATGAAGAGCCCCGCGCCGCGCACCTCGCCGACCAGCGCATGGCGCTGGCCGAGCGCGGCCAGGCGCTCGCGCAGGTAGCCGCCGACATTCAGTGCGTTGTCCTGCAGGCCGTTCTGCTGGATCACGTCGAGCACGGCGGAGGCAGCCGCCATCGAGACCGGGTTGCCGCCGAAGGTGTTGAAGTAGCGGCTGGCCTGGCCGAAGGCCTTCATGACCTCCGGCCGCACCGCCAGGCCCGCGACCGGGTGGCCGTTGCCCATGGGCTTGCCCATGCTCACCATGTCGGGCACCACGCCGTGGCGCATGAAGCCCCAGAAGGCCTCGCCCGTGCGGCCGAAACCGGGCTGCACCTCGTCGGCGATGAACACGCCGCCGGCCGCATGGATCGCTTCCACCGCCTCGCGCAGGAAGCCGGCCGGCGCCGTGAACACGCCGTCGCTGGAGAACACCGTGTCCACGAGCAGCGCGGCGGGCGCGATGCCGTGCGCCTTCAGGTCGGCGATGGCCGCGCGCACGCCGTCGGCGAAGCGTTTGCCCGTCTCTGCATCTCCTCCCTCTGGCGCATCCACCAGCCGCACATGATCGCCCAGGCGCACGTACTGCCCCAGCGAGGGCGAGGCGCAGGCGATGGCCGAGGTCACGCCGTGGTACGCGAAGCGCGTGACGATGAGGCCGGTGCCGCCGGTGTGCGCCGTGGCGATGCGCATGGCCAGGTCGTTGGCCTCGCTGCCGGTGCAGGTGAAGGTCGCATGGCCCAGCTCGGGCGGCATCGTGGCCAGCAGCCGCTCCGCGTAGTCGAGGATGCCTTCGTGCAGATAGCGCGTGTGCGTGTTGAGCACGGACGCCTGGCGCGCGATGGCCTCGACCACCTCGGGCCGCGCATGGCCCAGCGGCACCACGTTGTTGTAGGCGTCCAGCCAGGGCGTGCCGGCGGCGTCGTAGAGCCAGACGCCTTCGCCGCGCACGGGGTGGAAAGGCTCGTCGTAGAAGAGCCGGTAGGCCGGCCCGAGCAGGCGGGCGCGGCGCTCGAGCAGCTCGGCGGTGTGTTTCTCAGTCATGGATCGGTTCCGTTGGTTCCGTGCGTTCCGTGGCTTGGCAGGCGGCCCGGATGGCTTCCTGCACCTGGTTGGGTGTCAGCGCGGCGCAGGCCTGCAGCCGCGCCCAGGAAACAGCGTTGTTGCGCATGAGATAGGCGGCGTTGCCGGGCTGGCGAGCCGCGCGCCAGCCGCTGATGGCGACCACCATCGCCAGCCGTGCGCGCACCAGGTCGAGCAGCGCGTGGGTTTCGCCGTCGGTCAGCGGCGAGACGGCGTGATATTCGGCCGCGAAGCGCGCGATCGTCGCCAGCGCGTCGCCCTGCTCGTCGATGTGGTACGAGGCCGCGACGGCGAGGTCGTCCACGAGCGGCGCATGCACCATGTCGCCGAAGTCGAGGATGCCGGCCACGCGCGCCGGTTCGTCAGGCTCCACCAGCAGGTTGTAGAGATTGAAGTCGTTGTGGATGGGCTGGCGGCGCAGCAGGGCCAGCCGCGGCTTGGTGCGCTGCACGAAGCCGTCGAGCGCGGCCTCGGCCAGTGCGCGGCGGGCAGGGTCGGCCACGTGTACCAGCAGGGCGCGCACGCGGTCGGCGCGCTGGATGTCCCAGGGCAGTTCGCGGGCCCCGGCGGGGTGTTCGAAGCCGGCCAGCGCGAGGTCCAGCCGCGCGAGCATGCGGGCGACGCAGGTGCGCTGCGCCGCCGAGCGCGGCGCCTGCGGCATGGGCGTGCCCTCGAGGTAGCTGAACAGGCGCGCCACGCGCGTGCGGCCCTCGGCGTCCTCGATCTGCACCGAGGCCGCGCCGTCGCGGTCCGGCAGCAGGCGCTGCACCGGCAGGCCGGGGTCGGTGCGTGCCAGGTGCAGCAGCGCCTGGGTCTGGAAGTCGGCGACCAGCGGATCTTCGTCCGGGTGCGAGAGCTTGAGCATGCAGCGCGCGCCGCCGTCGTCCGGCTCCAGCAGGAAGTTGGCGTCGCGTTCGCCCGTGAGCGGCTTGAGCCTGCCTTGCTTGCCGTACAGGCGCTGCAGCAGGTCGGCGGCCCAGCCGGTTTCGACGGGGGCGGGCGGCGCGGTCAGCACCGCGGCCTCGGGCAGGGCCGCGCGGATGGCATCGTCGAGTTCCTGCGTCATCACGCCGCCTTCTCGAAGCCGCCGAGCGCGCTGGCCAGGTTGAGGCCCAGGTCCTCCGACAGGTAGCCGCCTTCCTGCACCAGCACCGTGGGCAGCCCCAGGCGCGCGATTTCGCCGAGGATGCGGCCGAAGCCCGGCGTGCTCACGGCCAGCGCCTGGTAGGGGTCGTTCTCGTGCGCGTCCAAGCCAAGGGCCACGACCAGCGCGCCGGGCGCGAAGGCGCGGATGGTGGCGTTCGCCGTCGCCAGCGCGGCGAGGAAGCCCTCGTCCTGCGTGCCGCGCGCCAGCGGCAGGTTCAGGTTGTAGCCCAGGCCTTCGCCTTCGCCGGTCTCGTGCGCATGGCCCGTGAAGAAGGGCGTGCAGAAATGCGGGTCGCCGTGCAGCGAGATCGTCAGCACGTCCTTGCGGCGCCAGAAGATGCCCTGCGTGCCGTTGCCGTGGTGCACGTCGATGTCGAGGATCGCCACTCGGTCGTGCCGGCCGCGCAGGTGCTGGGCCGCGATTGCCGCATTGTTGAGGTAGGTGAAGCCGTTAGCGCGGTCGGCATAGGCGTGGTGGCCGGGCGGCCGGCACAGCGCATAGGCCGCGCGTTCCCCGTCGAGCACGAGCTGCGCGGCATGCGTGGCCACGTGGGCAGACCACGTCGCGGCATGCCAGGTGTGGCGCCCGATGGAGCAGGCCATGTCGCCCATGTGGTAGCCGGCCTGGCCCACGAGGCTGTCGGGGTAGGTGAAGGGCTGGCCCGGGAACGGATGCACGTTGGGCATGACTTCCTCGGAGGCGCCTTCGAGCTGCTGCCAGCGTTCCCAGGCGGTTTCCAGGAAGCGCAGGTACTGCGGCGTGTGGATGGCGGCGCGCGGGCCCGGGCCGTGGTCCTGGGGCGCGACGATGTCGTGGCCCTGCGCGCGCGCGGCGTTCAGCAGCAGCGTGCCCCGCTCGGGCTGCTCGTTGCTGCGCTTCATGCGTCCGCGCACGATGAACTGCTGCGGGTCGTGGCCTGTGTGCTGGTCGCTGTAGATGACTTTCATGTCGGGCTTTCAGTATTGGGGTTCGACGGTCCAGCTGATCGGGATCTCCGCGACGCTGGCCGAGGCCGGCAGCTCGAGCACGGTCCGCGCGATGCGGGCCACGTCCTCTGGCCGCGTGGCCTGCCGCTGCTGCTCGGGCGGCAGGGCGGCTGCCATGTCGGTGGCGACGAAGCCGGGGCACAGCGCGGTGCAGCGCACGCTCGATTCGGCGCCGCAGTGCCGGATGCCGTGCGCCAGCGACAGCACCGCCGCCTTGCTCAGCGCATAGAGCGAGGCATCGGCCGTGCGCACCCGCTTGGCGGCGAGCGAGGCCATCACCAGCACCTTGCCTTCGTCGGCCGCCAGCAGGTGCGTCCAGGCCTTGCGCGTGAGCCGCAACGGTGACTTGACGTTGACCTCGAGCAGGCGGTCGACCTCCGCGTCGTCCGCATAGACGACCGAGCGGGTGCTGAGGATGCCGGCGTTGTGCACCAGCGCATCGATGCCGCCGAAATCGCGCACGGTCGCGGCCACCCAGTCGGTCTCGCTGCGCGCGTCCTCGGCGTCGAAGCGGTAGGTGCGCACCTGCGCCGGGTCGTGGCCGTCGAAGGCATCGGTGGCTGCGCGCGTGCCCACGCTCACGCGCCAGCCATGCGCGAGCAGTTCGCGCACGATGGCCAGGCCGATGCCGCGGTTGCCCCCGCTGACCATGGCGACGCGGGGCGCGGCCTTCATCTCATGCCTTGGAGAAGAGGCCGCGGACGTGCGCCTTGGCGGTTTCGAGGTGGTAGCGCAGCGCGTGCTGCGCGGCGTCGACGTCGCGCGCTGCCATGGCCTTGGCGATGGGCCTGTGCGTCTCGGCCAGCGCCTTCAGGTCGCCATAGCTGTCTTCGCTGAGCGCGAGGAACATGCGCACCTCGGTCTGCATGTTGTCGAACAGGCGGTGGAGATAGTGGTTGCCCGACAGCGCGCTGATGGCGAAGTGGAAATCCAGGTCGAGCGCCACGCGTTCGGGCGATGACAGGATCTCCGCGCGTTCCACCATGTCGTCCACGCGCGCGTCGAGCTGGGCCAGCTCGGCATCGGTGGCGTGCGTGCAGGCCAGCGAGGCGCCCAGCAGTTCGAGCTGGATGCGCACCTCGTACAGGTCTGTGACCTGCTTGGGCGAAACCGTGCGCACCGCGAAGCCGTGGCGCGGGCGCGATATCAGCAGGCCCAGGCTTTCCAGCCGGCGCGCGGCTTCCCGCACGGGCGCGCGGCTCACGCCCATCTGCCGGGCCATCTCGGCCTCGACGATGCGCTCGCCGGGCGCGATGCGGCCCGACAGGATGGCTTGCTGCAACTGCGCCTCCACCACGCCGACCAGGTCTGGCACCTGGATCGACGAGAAAGCGGGAGGGGTGGCGGCTTCGGTGCGGCTGATGGTCATCTGAATTCCTTGTCTCGATCTCTTGTGCGTATCATGCCGGCCGCCTGGGCGCTGCCGCCGCCGGCGCGCGCCAGATACACGCCCGCCACGGCGATCAGCGCCATGCCCGCCAGGGCCGTCGCATCGGGCGGGCGCTGGAACCACAGCGTGCTGATCAGCACTGCCAGCAGCAGCTGCACGTAGTTCAGCGGTGCCAGCGTGGCCGCGCCGACGCGGCGGAACGCGGCCAGCAGCAACAGCTGGGCGCTCCCGCTGACCGCGCCGCCGGCCACCAGCAAGGCCATTTCCGGCCAGGGCGGCAGCGTGACGTGCGGCATGAACAGCACGGGCAGGTTCGTGATGACCAGGCAGGCCAGCGCCATGTGCGCGAACTGCACCGGCGCCGGCACCAGCCCCGAGAGCCGGCGCGTGAGCACCTGGAAGAGCGCATAGCAGACGGCGGACACGGCCATCAGCAGCGTGCCCGCCAGCGGCAGGCTGCCGCCCGGGCGCACGATGCACAGCATGCCCGCGAAGCCCAGCAGCACCGCCGTCCACTGCGCGCGGCCCACGCGCTCGCCGAGCAGCCAGGGCGACAGCGCGACCATGATCAGCGGGGCCGTGAAATAGATGGCCGTGGCCTCGGCCAGCGGCATGGTGACGAGTGCCGTCATGAAGCAGGTCGCCACGACGGCCAGCGCCACGCTGCGCGCGGCCAGCAGCTTCTGGTGCGGCTGGCGCCACAGGCGCAGGTCGCCGTGGCGCAGCAGCAGCACCAAGGCGATGGCGCCTATGGCGGTGTAGCGGCCCAGGTTGACGACCGCCGGCGCATGGCTTGCCACCATCTGCTTGGCGAAGGCGTCGTACGCCGCGAACAGCACCAGTGCGCAGAGGAACAACGCGATGCCCGAGCCCGCGCTGTCGCGTCGTGCCATGGGGGCCGAGGCTTGCACCGCGCTGCTCATGGGGCGCCGCCGCAGCGGTGGCCGTCGATAGGCAAGTTCATGCCTGCAAGCCCTCCAGGAACGCATCGAGCGCGGCGCCGATGGCCTCGACCATGTAGCCGCCTTCCTGCACCACCACCGTGGGCAGGCCCAGCGCGCGCACGCGCTCGCCCGCGAGGCGGAAGGCTTCCATGTCGAACTTGAGCACGCTGATCGGGTCGTCCTTGTAGGTGTCGAAGCCCAGCGGCAGCACCAGCGCCTGCGGCTGGAAGCGCTCGATGGCGGCGACGGCCGTGTCCAGGGCCTCGGCGAACTCGGCGTTGCCGCTGCCGTGCGCCAGCGGCAGGTTCAGGTTGCAGCCTTCTCCTTCGCCGGTGCCGCGCTCGTGCGCGTAGCCCGTGTACCAGGGGTAGTAGCCGGACGGGTCGGCGTGCGTGGAGACGGTCAGCACGTCGCCGCGCCTGTAGAAGATCTGCTGCGTGCCGTCGCCGTGGTGGGCGTCGATGTCGAGCACCGCCACGCGCGCATGGCGGCGGCGCAGCGTGGCGGCCGCGATGGCGCTGTTGTTCACGTAGCAGAAGCCTCCCGCGCGCGCATGCTGTGCGTGGTGGCCCGATGGCCTGCACAGCGCGTAGGCGATGCCGCCGCCGTCGAGCACCGTCTCGGCCGCGGCCTGCGCCGCGTGGGCCGACCGCAGCACCGAGCGCCAGGTGTGCGGCCCTATGGGACAGGCCAGGTCGCCGATGTACCAGCCGGCCTGCGCCACCACCGACGGCGAGGGGCAGGGCCCGGACCGCACGCCGTGCGGCGACAGGTTGGGCAGCACCTCGATGCCCGGCTCCAGGCCCGGGCCGCCGAGCTTCTGCCAGCGCGCGTAGGCGCTCTCCAGGAAGTCCAGGTAGTCGATGCTGTGCACGAGCTCCAGCGCGGCGCGGCCGGCCTCCGGCGGCGCACCGACCGCGATGCCGCGCGCGGCCAGCGTGCTCATCAGCGCCTCGGCGCGCGTGGGCAGGTCGGTGGGCTTGCAGATGCGGCCCAGCCGCATGAACTGCTGCGGGTCGTGCAGCAGCTGGTCGTCGCTGAAGAAGGCCTGCATGCTCGTCAGGCCTTCGTTTCCTGGTCGAAGCGGTCCATGGCGCGGGCCAGCCGCGCGAACAGGTCGTCGAGCTCGGCCCGCGTGATGATCAGCGGCGGACACAGGCCGATGCTGTCGCCCATGGCGCGCACGATCAGCCCTTCTTCCAGCGCCAGCGCCGCGAAGCGGTAGCCGGCCTTGCGCTCGGCGGCGAACGGCGTGCGCGCGGCCTTGTCTGCCATGAGTTCGATGGCGCCGATCAGGCCCACGCCGCGCACGTTGCCCACCCAGGGGCGCCCGGCGAAGGCGCGCAGCCCGGCCTGGAAGGCGGGTGCGATCTCGCGCACGTGCTCGAGGATGCGCTCGTCCTCGTAGACCTTGAGCGTCTCCAGCGCCACCGCGCAGGCGACGGGGTGGCCCGAGTAGGTGTAGCCGTGGCCGAAGCTGCCGAGCTTGCCGCTGTTGGCGGCGATGGCGCTGTGCACCTTGTCGTTGACCATGACCGCCGAGATCGGCACGTAGCCCGAGGACAGCGCCTTGGCGCAGCTCAGGATGTCGGGCTGGATGCCGAAGGTGGTCGAGCCGAACATGTTGCCCGTGCGGCCGAATCCGCAGATCACCTCGTCGGCGATCATCAGCACGCCGTACTTGCGCAGCACGGCCTGCACTTTCTCGAAGTAGCCGGCCGGCGGCACCAGCACGCCGCCCGCGCCCATCACCGGCTCGGCGATGAAGGCGGCCACGGTGTGCGGGCCTTCGGCCAGGATGGTCTGCTCCAGCTGTTGCGCGAGGCGGCTGGAGAAGTCCTGCTCGGTCTCGCGGGGTTCGGCGTAGCGGTAGTGGTGCGGGCAGTCCACGTGCAGGAAGCGCGCGGGCGCCGTCGCGATCGGCAGGTCGAAGTCGCGGTGGTTGCCGTCGAGCCCGCCCATGCTGGCGGCCGCCACGGTCACGCCGTGGTACGCGTTGCGCCGCGCGATGATCTTCTTGCGCTGCGGCTGGCCGATGGCGTTGTGGTAGTACCAGACCATTTTCACCGCGCTGTCGTTGGCCTCGGAACCCGAGTTTGCGAAGAACACGCGCGCCATGGGCGCGGGCGCCAGCGCCAGCAGCCGCTCTGCCAGGTCGGCCACCGCGACGTTGGTGCGCTGGTTGAAGGTGTGGTAGTAGGGCAGGGTGTCGAGTGCACGGGCACCGGCTGCGGCCAGGCGCTTGTTGGAGAAGCCCAGCGAGGCGCACCACAGGCCCGACATGGCTTCCAGGTAGCGCGTGCCGCGCTCGTCGACGACGTGGATGCCGTCGCCTTTCACGATGACCAGCGGCGGCGTCTGCGGCAGCGCGGCCAGGTTGGTGTACGAATGCAGGTGGGTGGCGACGTCCTTGTCGCCGGTGCCGAGGGGTTCTGCCATGGGGTTCCTCTTTGTATGTAGGGCGCTGGAAAAAGTGGCTACAGGAGCGCCAGGTTGTCGTGGGTCTGCCGCGCAATGGCCTCGGGCCGCGTGCGCGTCGCGATGTGCGGCGTGACGACGATGCGCGGATGGCTCCAGAAGGGGTGGCCGGCCGGCAGCGGTTCCTCGACGAAGGCGTCCAGCACGGCGCTGGCGAGCTGGCCGCTTTGCAGCGCCGCGAGCAGGTCTTCCTGCACGAGGTGGGCGCCGCGGCCGGCGTTGACGAGCCGCGCGCCGCGCGGCAGTTGGGCGAACAACGCGGCATCCAGGATGCCGCGCGTGTCGTCGGTCAGCGGCAGCAGGCAGACCAGGGTGTCGCAGCCGGACAGGAACTCGCCGCGCGCCGCGTCGCCGTGGAAGGCCTTGATGCCCGCGGGCAGTTCGTCCTTGGGGCTGCGGCTCCAGCCGCGCACGCGGTAGCCGATGGCAAGCAGCGCGCGCGCGACCGACTGGCCCAGCACGCCCAGGCCCGCGATGCCCACGCTGTGCCGGCCCGGGGGCTCGATGGGCGCTTCCTCCCAGGCCGCGCGGCGCTGGCTGTCGAGATAGGCGCCCATGTGGCGCTGGCCGTGCACCACGGCCCATGCCACGTACGCGTTCATGCCGTCGGCCATGTCGGGGTCGACGATACGGCGGACCGGCACGTCGGGAAGCGCGGGGTCGCGCGTGATGTGGTCGGTGCCCGCGCCCACGGACTGCACCAGGCGCAGGCGTGGCATGCGCGCGAGCAGCCCCGGCGGCGGCGACCAGCAGACCACGGTGTCGATCTCGCCGAGCGCGTCCAGCTCCTGGACCTCGGTGTCGATGCGGTGCAGCCGCGCGTGCGGAAAGCGTTCCCTGAAGGCGGGTTGCAGGTAGTCCATGGCGATCTGGTCGGAGACCAGTGCGATGTTGAGCGTCATGCGGCCACCGCCTGTTGCGCGGCCGCCGCCGACAGCCTCGGCTGCGCCTCGATCAGCGTGCGGGTGTAGTCGTGCTGCGGGTTCGCCAGCACCTTGGCGGTTTCGCCGTATTCGACGATCTGGCCGCGCTGCATCACGGCGATGTGGTCGCACATTTCGCCGGCCACGCGCAGGTCGTGCGTGATGAACACCATGGCCAGCTGGAAGCGTTCGCGCACCTCCGCGAACAGCTTGAGCACCTGTGCCTGCACCGACACGTCGAGCGCGGAAACCGGCTCGTCCGCCACCAGCAGCTGCGGCTCCATGGCCAGAGCGCGCGCGATGCCGATGCGCTGGCGCTGGCCGCCGGAGAACTCGTGCGGAAAGCGCTCCGCCGCGTCGGGCTTCAGGCCCACCAGCTCCAGCAGCTCCATCGCGCGGGCCATGGCCTGCGCCTTGGGCACGCCCTGCGCGATGGGGCCGGCCGCGATGGCCGGGCCGATGCGGTGGCGCGGGTTCAGCGAGGCATAGGGGTCCTGGAACACCATCTGGATCTTGCCCTGCGACTGCGCCCGGAACTGCGCGCCCGACTGCAGCGCACGGCCCTTGAACAGCACGCGGCCGCTGTCGAACGGCGACAGGCCCACGATGCAGCGGCCCACGGTGGACTTGCCCGAACCCGATTCGCCGACCAGCCCCAGCGTCTCGCCGCGGCGCAGGTCGAACGACAGGCCCTTGGCCGCTTCCACGCGCCGGCCCTTGCTGAACAGGCCGCCGCCGGTCACGTAGGTCTTGCGCAGTTCCTGCACCTGCAGCACGTGCTCGATGGGGCGCTCGTCGGCCGGCGCGCGCACCCGCCCGTCCGGTATGGCCGCGATGAGCTTGCGCGTGTAGGCATGCTGGGGCCGCGCCAGCACGGCGGCGGCTGGGCCGGCCTCGACCACATCGCCGGTCTGCATCACCACCACCTGGTCGGCGATCTCGGAGACCACGCCGAAATCGTGCGTGATGAACAGCACCGCCGTGCCCTTGCGCTGCTGCAGCTCGCGGATGAGCTTCAGGATCTGCGCCTGCGTGGTCACGTCCAGCGCGGTCGTGGGCTCGTCGCAGATCAGCAGGGCCGGCTCCAGCGCGAGCGCGCAGGCGATCATCACGCGCTGGCGCTGCCCTCCGGAGAGGCGAAACGGGTAGCTGTCGATCAGCACTTCGGGCTCGGGCAGGCCGACGTCGGCCAGTGCCGCGAGGATGCGCTGGCGCTTCTGCGCGGCCGACAGGTTCACATGGGCGTCGAACACTTCGGCGATCTGCTCGCCGATGCGCATGACCGGGTTCAGCGCCGTCATGGGTTCCTGGAACACCATGCCGATGCGCCGGCCGCGCAGCGTGCGAAGCTGCGCCTCGTCGAGCTTCAGCAGGTCCTGTCCGTCGAACAGGATGCGGCCTGCCACCGGTTCCACGTGCGGGCGCGGCAGCAGGCCCATGATGGCGTTGGCGATCATGGACTTGCCCGAGCCCGATTCGCCGACCACGCACAGCGTCTGGCCCGGCAGCAGTTGCAGCGACGCGCCCCGGACCGCCAGGTCGCGGTCCGCGCCCTGGGGCAGGCGGATGTCCAGGCCCCGGATGTCCAGCACGGGTGGAACGAGCGAAGCGATCTTTTCCATTTTCATCTGCCCCTCCCGTCGGCGCGCGCGTTGAGCCCGTCGTTCAGGCCTTCGCCCACCAGGTTCAGCGCGAGCACCGTGAGCAGGATGGCCACGCCCGGGAACACCGCCATCCACCACGCCTGCCGCAGCACGGTGCGCGCCGAGCCGACCATGTAGCCCCAGCTCATCTGGTTCGGGTCGCCCAGGCCCAGGAAGCTCAGGCTGGACTCCAGCAGGATGGCCGTGGCCACCATCAGCGAGGCCATCACCACGATGGGCGAGGCGGCGTTGGGCAGGATCTGCGTGAGGATGATGCGCGGCGTGGACTGGCCAGCCAGCTGGGCTGCCGCCACGAAGTCGCGCTGGCGCAGCGTCAGGAATTCGCTGCGCACCAGCCGCGCCACGGGCGGCCACGACACGATCGCGATGGCCGTGACGATGGACTGCACCGAGGGCTGGAAGATGGCCACCAGCACGATGGCCAGCGCGAAGCTGGGAATGGCCTGGAACAGCTCGGTGAAGCGCATCAGCGTGGCGTCGATCCAGCCGCCGAAGTAACCCGAGACGGCACCGATGGACACGCCGATCAGCAGCGAGACCACGGTGGAGACCACGCCGATCAGCAGCGACACGCGCGCGCCGGTGACGATGCCCGACAGGATGTCGCGGCCCATGGTGTCGGTGCCCAGCAGCAGGCCCTGTTCCGCCATGGGTGCCGCGAAGGGCGTGCCGACCATGTCCCAGGGGTTGTTCTGCGCGATGAAGGGGCCCAGTGCCGTGACCAGCGCCACCAGCATCAGCACGATCAGGCCGAAGACCGCGCCCTTGTTGCGGCTGAAGCGCCGCCAGAATTTGCTTTTCATGAACGGCTCCTCAGCTCAGCTCGATGCGGGGATCGACGAGCGTGTAGACGAAATCGGTGATGAGGTTGAACAGCACGGCCATGGCCGCGGTGAACAGGAAGCAGCCGAGCAGCAGGTTGTAGTCGCGCTGCAGCAGGGCGTCGAACATGAGCCGGCCGATGCCGGGCCAGGCGAACACCGTCTCTGTCAGCACGGCGCCGCCGATCATGCCGCCGGCCTGGATGCCGGCCAGCGTGACCACCGGCAGCAGCGCGTTGCGCAGGATGTGCTTGCGCTGGATGCGCCCGGGCGACACGCCCTTGGCGCGCGCGGTCTTCACGAAGTCCATCTGCGCGACCTCGAGCATGGAGGCGCGCGTCATGCGCGCATAGACCGCCATGTAGAACAGCGCCAGCGTGAGCGAAGGCAGGATCAGGTGTTTGGCGATGTCCACCGCCTTGTCGATGTCCGTGAGGTCCGCGCCCACGGTGAAGAAGCCGAAGGCGGGCAGCAGGTCGAGCTGCACCGTGAACAGCAGCACCGCCATCATCGCCAGCCAGTACAGCGGCGTGGCGTAGAACACCAGCGCGACCACGGTGATGAGGCTGTCCTGCCATTTGCCCGCGTTGCGGCTGGCCAGCGCGCCGAGCACGATGCCGAACAGCAGCGAAAGCCCGAAAGCCGTGCCCGTCAGCAGCAGCGTGGCCGGCATGCGCTGCAGGATCAGGTCGACCACCGGCTGCTGCTGGCGATACGAGAAGCCCAGGTCGAGCTTGAGCACGTGGCCCAGGTAGTTGCCGAGCTGCACGGGCAGCGGCTGGTCGAGGCCGAACTGCTCGCGCAACTGGGCCACGAACTGCGCGTCGGATGCGCCGGCCTCGCCGGCCATGACGGAGACCGGATCACCCGGTGCCGCGCGAACCAGCAGGAAGTTGACAGTGGCGATCACCAGCAGGGCCAGCAGGCCCTGCAGCAGGCGCACGGACATGAACTGCAGTCGTTTCATAGCAAGCTCGATTCGGGCACGCGGGGGATGAAGCTCAGGCCAGCTTGACGCGGCCCAGGCTGTCGTTCAGGCCGATGCCGGAAGACACCACGTTCTGGATCCTGGTGCGGTACAGCGTCGGGAAGTTGATCTCGTGCAGCCAGGCCACGGGCACTTCGTCGACCAGCAGCTTCTGCACTTCCAGGTAGATCGCGCGGCGCTTGGCCGGATCGCTCTCGCGCGCGCCGGCGGCGAACAGCTCGTCGACCTTCGGGTTCACGTAGCCCGCCACGTTGTTGAACGGCGAGCCCTTGGCGATGTTGTCGCTGGTGTAGTTGCGCGCCACGCCGAGCGCCGGGTCGCCGTACTGGTAGACGTAGGTGAAGGCCAGGTCGTAGTCCCACTCGCTGTTGCGCTGGTTCCAGCCGGCCACGTCGGTGGCGACCATCTCGACCTTGATGCCAACCTGCGTGAGGTTCTGGCGCACGATCTCGGCCTGGCGCTGCCACGATTCGCCGTAGGGCAGCGGCAGCAGGCGCAGCGTCTCGCCCTTGTAGCCCGATTCTGACACCAGCTTCTTGGCCTTGGCGATGTCGCGCGGGTACTTGGTCACGTCGTCGCTGGCGTAGGCGATGTGGCTGTTGAAGGGGCCCGTGGCCGGCTTGGCGTAGCCGTACCAGGCGACCTTGGCCATGGCCTCGCGGTCGATGGCGGTCCACACGGCCTGGCGGAACTTCACGTTGTTCATGGGGGCCGTGCGGTTGTTCATCCACAGCCAGCTGTGCGGCGCGAAGAATTCCCAGCCCTTGGTGGTCACCGCCGCGCCCGGCAGCTTGGACAGGCGGGACACGTCGAAGTACTCCACCGTGCCGCCCGGTGCGATGTCGACCTTGCCCGACTCGAACGCGGCGGCGCGCGCGGCGGCGTCGGGGATCACGTGGAAATACACGCTCTCCACGCTCACGACGCCCGGCTGGTGGTAGTTCTCGTTGGCCACGAGGTTGATGTAGGAGCCCTTGACCCATTCCTTGAACTTGAGCGGGCCCGTGCCGATGGGCGTGGCGTTGGCGGGGTTGGTCGCGAAGTCGGTGCCTTCGTAGATGTGCTTGGGCACCATGGGCATGGTGCCGTTCTCGAAGATGCCCATGAAGGGGCCGAACGGTTGCTTGAGCTTGAACTCCACGGTGAGCGGATCGAGCGCCTTGATCGATTCCACCTGCGCCAGGCTGGCGCGGAAGCGCGCGTGCGTCTTGCGCAGGAACACGTCGCAGGAGAACACCACGTCGTCGGCGGTGAAGGGCTTGCCGTCGTGCCACTTGACGTTGGGCTTGAGCTTGAAGACGTAGGTCTTGCTGTCCGCGCTCACGGTCCAGGAGGTGGCGAGCTGCGGCTGCGGCTCGAGCTTCTCGTTGTAGCGCAGCAGGCCTTCGTAGATGTTGCCGGCGATCAGCTGGGTGGGGCCGTTCTGCACGATGCCCATCATGAGCCCGGGCGGTTCGGGCTGGACCAGCACGTTGACTACCCCTTTCTTCGCTTGCGCCAAGCTGTGCAGGGGCACCCCGGCAATGGACAGGCCGAGGGCGGCGGAGCCGGCTTGGATCAGGTTGCGGCGTTTCATCGGAGCGGACCTTTCAGAGTGGGGAGGGCGGTGAAGAACGGGTGAATCTCAGTCGCGGAAGGAAGCCGCGGTGGGCGGCGCGAGCCGCTGCAGCAGCGCGCGCCATTCGCGGGCATACGGGTCGTCGGGCATGGAGGCGAGGCGGTTGGTGTCGCCGCTTTCGTACTGCCGCGCGGTCAGCTCGCGGACCTCCTCGGGCACCGGGTGCACCGGCTGCCCGGTGCCCTGGATGGCGACCTGCACGCGGCAGGCCCGCTCCAGGTTGTGCATGAGGATGAAGGCCTCGGCCACGCTGCGGCCGAGCGTGACCAGGCCGTGGTTGCGCAGGATCAGCGCGCGGGAGGCCGGCCCCAGGTCGGCCACCAGGCGCTCGCGTTCCTCGTGGTTGAGCGCGATCCCCTCGAACTCGTGATACGTCACGCGGTTGTGGAACTGCAGCGCCCACTGGTTGCAGGGCTGCAGCCCGCCCGCCAGCGAGGACACCGCCACGCCGGCGACGGTGTGGGTGTGCAGCACGCAGACGGCGTCATGGCGCGCGGCGTGCACCGCGCTGTGGATCGTGAAGCCGGCCGGGTTCACGTCGTGGTCGGTGGGCTCGACGACGTTGCCTTCCAGGTCGATCTTCACGAGCGAGGACGCCGTGATGTCGCGAAATAGCATCCCGAACGGGTTGATCAGGAACTGGTCTGTAGTGCCGGGCACGCGGGCGGAGATATGGGTGTAGATGCTGTCGTCCATGCCGTACAGGGCGACGAGCCGGTAGGCGGCGGCAAGGTCCTGCCGCATCTGCCGCTCCGCGGGCGTCATGGGTGGGCGGGCGTTGCCGCGAACTTCCGGGAGGCTGCGTTCTGCTGTTTCCATTTGAATCTCCGAAGATCGACAGTCAGCTGTCGACAGTATTCATCTTGCAGGTTGCGTGCCAGCCCAGATATCGGCGAAAACCCGGGAAATGGCGGCAGATGGCGCTGTCTGCAGGCCGTGAATGCACCGCGAGCGGGCACGGATATCGATTTCCGTGCGGGCCGCGCGCTCGGGGGGCGGTTCAAATACTTGTCGGTCGAGAGGCCGGGTGCTGAAGCGCTGCCTTATAATCTGTAAAAAGCACGATCGTTCTTTTTCTGGTGCCAGCGCCGGCAGGAAGAATGGAGAGGCGGCAAAGGTCGCGCCCTAGAATGACCGGTTTGCCCTCGAAGCCCCCTTTTTGCAATCCAATGGAGTCAAGTCAATGAAGGTTCTGGTACCTGTCAAACGGGTCGTCGATTACAACGTGAAGGTGCGCGTGAAGAGCGACGGCACCGGGGTGGACATTGCCAACGTCAAGATGAGCATGAACCCCTTCGACGAGATCGCTGTCGAAGAGGCCGTGCGGCTGAAGGAAAAGGGCGTGGTCACCGAAGTGATCGCCGTCTCCTGCGGCGACGCCAAGTGCCAGGAAACCCTGCGCACCGCGATGGCCATCGGCGCCGACCGCGGCATCCTGGTCGAGACCACCGAAGAGCTGCAGCCGCTGGCCGTTGCCAAGCTGCTGAAGGCGCTGGTCGACAAGGAACAGCCCCAGCTGATCATCCTGGGCAAGCAGGCCATCGACGACGACGCCAACCAGACCGGCCAGATGCTGGCTGCGCTGGCCGACCTGCCGCAGGCCACCTTCGCCTCCAAGGTCGAAGTCGCAGGCGACAAGGCCACCGTGACGCGCGAAGTCGACGGCGGCCTGGAGACCATCTCCCTGAGCCTGCCCGCAGTCATCACCACCGACCTGCGCCTGAATGAGCCGCGCTATGTGACGCTGCCCAACATCATGAAGGCCAAGAAGAAGCAACTGGACACGGTCAAGCCCGAGGACCTGGGCGTCGATGTGAAGCCGCGCCTGAAGACGCTGAAGGTCGCGGAGCCGCCGAAGCGCGGTGCCGGCATCAAGGTGCCCGACGTCGCCACCCTGGTGGACAAGCTGAAGAACGAAGCCAAAGTGATCTGAGGAAGAAAACGAACATGACCGCACTCGTCATTGCAGAACACGACCACGCCAGCATCAAGCCGGCGACCCTCAACACCGTAACCGCAGCCCTGGCTTGCGGCGGTGAAGTGCACGTGCTGGTGGCCGGCGCCAATGCCGCCGAAGCGGCCAAGGCCGCCGCCCAGATCGCAGGCGTGACCAAGGTCATCGCCGCAGACAGCCCCAGCCTGGCCGAGAACCTCGCCGAGAACGTCGCAGCCCAGGTGCTGGCGATCGCCGGCAACTACAGCCACATCCTGTTCCCCTCGACCGCCAACGGCAAGAACGTCGCGCCGCGCGTGGCCGCCAAGCTGGACGTGGCCCAGATCAGCGACATCACCAAGGTCGACAGCCCCGACACCTTCGAGCGCCCGATCTACGCAGGCAATGCGATTGCCACGGTGCAGAGCAGCGACGCCACCAAGGTGATCACCGTGCGCACGACCGGCTTCGACGCCGCAGCCGCCACCGGTGGCAGCGCAACCGTCGAAACCGCTGAAGGCGTCGCAGACAGCGGCAAGAGCAGCTTCGTGGGCCGTGAAGTGACCAAGAGCGACCGCCCCGAGCTGACGGCCGCCAAGATCATCGTCTCCGGTGGCCGTGCGCTGGGCAGCGCAGAGAAGTTCACCGAAGTGATGACGCCGCTGGCCGACAAGCTGAACGCGGGCCTGGGCGCCAGCCGCGCGGCCGTCGACGCAGGCTACGCACCGAACGACTGGCAAGTGGGCCAGACGGGCAAGATCGTCGCGCCGCAGCTGTACATCGCGGCGGGCATCTCGGGCGCGATCCAGCACTTGGCCGGCATGAAGGACTCGAAGGTCATCGTCGCGATCAACAAGGACGAAGAGGCACCGATCTTCTCGGTGGCCGACTACGGCCTGGTGGCCGACCTGTTCACGGCCGTGCCGGAACTGGTGAAAGCGCTCTGATCGCATTGCCGCACTGAGCCAGAGGGCATCGTTCGCGATGCCCTTTTCGTATCCGCTGTATCTGGAGACAAGACATGAGCTACACCGCCCCCATCAAGGACATGCTGTTCGACATCGAGCATCTGGCCAACATCGGCGAGATCGCCAAGCTGCCCGGCTTCGAGGACGCCGGCCTCGAAACCGCGCAGGCCGTGCTCGAGGAGTGCGCCCGTTTCAACCAGGACGTGGTGGCGCCGCTGAACATCGCGGGCGACCGCAACCCCTCGTCGTTCAAGGATGGTGCCGTCACCACCACGCCGGGCTTCAAGGAAGCCTTTGCGCAGTACGTGTCGGGCGGCTGGCAGGGCCTGCAGCATCCTTCGGACTTCGGCGGCCAGGGCCTGCCCAAGACCATCGGCGCGGCCTGCGGCGAGATGCTGAACTCGGCCAACATGAGCTTCGCGCTGTGTCCGCTGCTGAGCGACGGCGCCATCGAGGCGCTGCTCACGGCCGGCTCCGACGAGCTGAAGGCGGTGTATCTCGAAAAGCTCGTGAGCGGCCAGTGGACCGGCACGATGAACCTCACCGAGCCGCAGGCCGGCAGCGACCTGGCCATGGTGCGCAGCCGCGCGGAGCCGCAGCCCGACGGCACCTACAAGGTGTTCGGCACCAAGATCTTCATCACCTACGGTGAGCACGACATGGCCGAGAACATCGTGCACCTGGTGCTCGCGCGCGTGACCGGCGCGCCCGAAGGCGTGAAGGGCATCAGCCTGTTCGTGGTGCCCAAGTTCCTCGTGGACAAGGACGGCTCCCTGGGCGAGCGCAACGACGTGCACTGCGTGAGCATCGAGCACAAGATGGGCATCAAGGCATCGCCCACCGCCGTGCTGCAGTACGGCGACAACGGCGGTGCCGTCGGCTACCTCGTGGGCCAGGAGAACCGCGGCCTCGAGTACATGTTCATCATGATGAACTCCGCGCGCTACGCCGTGGGCATGCAGGGCATCGCGATTGCCGAGCGCGCCTACCAGCACGCCGTGGCCTACGCGAAAGACCGCGTGCAGAGCCGCCCGGTCGACGGCTCCATCAACGCCAGCGCACCGATCATTCACCACCCTGACGTCAAGCGCATGCTGATGACGATGCGCGCCTACACCGAAGGCTGCCGCGCGATGGCCAGCGTGGCCGCCGCCGCCTACGACGCCGCGCACCACCATCCCGACGCCGAGGCGCGCAAGCAGAACCAGGCCTTCTATGAGTTCATGGTGCCGCTGGTCAAGGGCTACAGCACCGAGATGAGCCTGGAAGTGACATCGCTCGGCGTGCAGGTGCACGGCGGCATGGGCTTCATCGAGGAGACCGGCGCCGCGCAGTACTACCGCGACGCGAAGATCCTCACCATCTACGAAGGCACCACCGCCATCCAGGCCAACGACCTCGTGGGCCGCAAGACCGCGCGCGACGGCGGCCAGACCGCCAAGGCGATTGCCGCGCAGATCGAGAAGACCGAAGCCGAGCTGGCCAAGAGCGACAACCCCGCCGCGGTTGCCGTGCTCAAGCGCCTGAAGGCCGCGCGCCTGGCGTTCGTCGAAGTGGTCGACTTCGTGGCCGGGCAGACCAAGGCATCGCCGAACGCCGTGTTCGCCGGCAGCGTGCCCTACCTGATGCTCGCGGGCAACCTGGTGGCCGGCTGGCAGCTTGCGCGCTCGCTGATCATTGCGCAGGACCTGGCCTCGCGCAGCTTCGACACCGACTTCATGCTGGCCAAGGTAGCCACCGCGCGCTTCTACGCCGAGCACATCCTGAACAAGGTGCCGGGCATGCGCGACAGCATCGTCGACGGCGCCGAGAGCGTCACGGCACTCGCGCTCGACGCGTTCTGACGCGCGCGGCCGCTGTCGCCCATCTGACGGGCTGCAGCGGCCTCTCTCTCTTATAAAACCGAACCCATTCCCGGAGACGACATGTCCAAGCTGCCCCCCGTACTCGCGAACCTGCCGCTGCCGATCATCGGCTCGCCGCTGTTCATCATCAGCAACCCCAAGCTCGTGATTGCGCAATGCAAGGCGGGCGTGGTCGGCTCGATGCCCGCGCTCAACGCGCGCCCCGCGGCGCAGCTCGAAGAGTGGCTGATCGAGATCACCGAAGAACTGGCTGCCTACAACAAGGCCAACCCCGACAAGCCCGCGGCGCCCTTCGCCATCAACCAGATCGTGCACAAGAGCAACGACCGGCTCGAGCACGACATGGAGATGGTCGTGAAGTACAAGGTGCCGATCGTCATCACCTCGCTGGGCGCGCGCACCGACGTGAACGACGCGGTGCACAGCTACGGCGGCGTCACCCTGCACGACATCATCAACAACAAGTTCGCGCAGAAGGCGGTGGAGAAGGGCGCCGACGGCATCATCGCCGTGGCTGCCGGTGCCGGCGGCCACGCGGGCGTGAAGAGCCCGTTCGCGCTGGTGCAGGAGATTCGCCAGTGGTTCGACGGCCCGATCGCGCTGTCGGGTTCCATCGCCACCGGCGGCGCGGTGCTCGCGGCGCAGGCCATGGGTGCCGACTTCGCCTACATCGGCACGGCCTTCATCGCGACCGAGGAAGCCCGCGCGAGCGACGAATACAAGCAGGCCATCGTCGACGGCAATTCCGACGACATCGTCTATTCGAACCTGTTCACCGGCGTGCACGGCAACTACCTCGCCCCGAGCATCGTCAAGGCGGGCATGGACCCGGCCAACCTGCCCGAAGGCGACCTCAAGACGATGAATTTCGCGACCGAAGACGGCAGCAAGGCCAAGGCCTGGAAAGACATCTGGGGCTCGGGCCAGGGCATCGGCGCCGTGACCGAAGTGGCCAGCGCCGCGGCCTTCATCGAGAAGCTCAAGCGCGAGTACCAGGAAGCAAGGCAGCGGTTGGCGCTTTGACCGCCGTCGCGAACGGCGCGGCGCCCGTCGCCCCGGCGCCGTCGCCATCGGCGGGACGCATGCCGCTGCTCGATGCGGCAAAGGGCATTGCGTGCGCCGTGATCGTCGGGCACCACCTGTCGCGCTACGGCCCCATGCCGGCCGGCGCGTATGCGCTCGCGCCCGATTTCTTCGCCTGGCTGTCCAACGAGGGGCGGCTGGCGGTGCAGGTGTTCCTGGTGATCGCCGGCTTCCTGGCCGCGGCGAGCCTCGCGCCCGACGGCATGCTGCGCGTCGACCGGCCGGTAGCGCGGATCCTGCAGCGCTACGGGCGGCTGGTGATGCCGTACCTGGCCGCGCTCACCGTGTGCGTGCTCGTTGCGGCGGTCGTGCGGCCGTGGCTCGATGAGGAAGTGGTACCCGCCGCGCCCACCTTCGGGCAACTGGTGGCGCACGGGCTGCTGCTGCAGGACTTGCTGGGCTATGAGTCGCTGTCGACCGGTGTCTGGTACGTGGCCATCGACTTCCAGCTGTTCGCGCTCGCGCTTGCGCTGGTCGGGCTGCCCACGCTGCTGCAGCGTCCCGCCGGCGCGGTGCATGCGAGCCTGTCGGCGCGCTGGTTGCCCGTGGCGCTGGTGCTGGGGCTGGCCGTGGCATCGCTCGCGCTGTTCAACCGCAACGCGGGGCTGGACGACACCGCTTTCTATTTCTTCGGCACCTACGGCCTGGGCATGCTGGTGTTCTGGATCGGCCGCGCCACGCGCTTCAGCACCTGGCAGGGCGCGGTCGCGCTGCTGGCCCTGGTGGGGGCGGGCGCGCTCGCCATCGACTGGCGCAGCCGCATCGCCACCGCCCTGGTGACGGCGCTGCTGATCGCGGTCGCGCAGCGCCGGCACTGGTTGTCGCCGGCGCATTGGCCGGCGCTGGCCGTGCCGCTGCAGCGGCTGGGGCGCATGTCTTATTCGCTGTTCCTGATCCACTTTCCGGTGCTGCTCGCCATGAACGCGGCGGTGGCGAATGCCGGGCCGCACGGCGCATGGTTCGATGCGGCCGGCCTGGTCGCGACCTTTGCCCTGTCGATCGCAGCGGCGGCGCTCCTGTACCGCTGGGTCGAGTCGCGCCCGGCCTCGTGGCGCGGCGTGTTCATGCTTTTTGCCGCGTTGCTGGTCAGCGGAATAGCTGTTTCTTACTAGCCCCGGGGCGCTCCGCGCGGGCGCCCGGGCTGAATCTTCCCGAACGTGTTGCGTTCGAGCGCCGGACCGTGCAGTCTGCGGGCTCGTCAGTGGCTCCCGTCTCCGGTATGATTGTGGAAATTTCAGTAAATACTGAAAATCCAAGAAAACAAGGAATGGCCCAGCACTCGCACCCCCGATCGCCGTTGAAGGCTTTCGCGTCGCCCGACGTCGGCGGGGTGGTGCAAGGCGCTGCCGCGCTGCTTTGGCTGCCGCAGGCGGCCCTGCTGGCGATGGCGGTGCAGGGGCTGGCGTCGGGGCAGGGCCTTCGCGCGGTGTGGCTGCCGGCCGGCGCGATCCTGCTGCTGGGCTTGTTGCGCGCCGCCTGCGAGGCCTGGGGCGCACGCCGGACCTTCGGCCGCGCACGGGCCCGGCTCAGCGCACTGCGCGCGCAGACGGCCGAGGCATTGGCCGACGGATCTCCGCTGGACCGAGGCCGCGCGCCTTCGGGCCAGGCCGCCAGCGTGCTTGCGGAACAGGCGGAGGCGCTGGTGCCTTACCTCGTGCGCTACCAGCCGGCGCGTTGGCGCGCGACGGTCGTGCCGGCCTTCATTCTTGGCGCGGTGGCCTGCTTCTCGTGGGTGGCTGCGCTGGTGCTGCTGGTCGCGGCGCCGCTGATCCCGATCTTCATGGCCATCGTCGGCTGGCGCGCCAAGGCCGCGAGCGAAGCGCAGATGGTCGAGATGGGCAGCATGAACGCCTTCCTGCTCGACCGCCTGCGCGGCCTGGCGACCCTGCGCGCGCTCGATGCCGTCGACGCCACGGCGCAACGGCTCGGCGATGCCGCGCAGTCGCTGCGCGTGCGGACGATGTCGGTGCTGCGCATCGCATTTCTCTCGTCGGCCGTGCTGGAGCTTTTCTCGGCCCTGGGCGTGGCGATGGTGGCGGCATATGTCGGCTTCCACCTGCTGGGCTCGCTCGGCTTCGGGACCTGGGGGCGAACGCTGAGCCTCGGCGAGGGGCTGTTCGTCCTGCTGCTGGCGCCGGCGTTCTTCGAGCCGCTGCGCGAGTTGTCCGCGGTGTGGCACGACCGGGCGGCGGGCGAGGCGGCACTCCAGGCGCTCGATGGGCTGCAGCAAAAGACGCTGCCATTGCCCGGCGCGAGCGCGTCGCTGAAGCGTGCGGCCACGGGCGCCGCCGGCGCCGCACCCGCCGTCGCCGTCCACGGCCTGCATTTCTCCTGGCCGGGGGAACCGACTTCGGTCTTCGACGGCCTGGAGCTTCGCGTTGCGGCCGGTGAACACATCGCGCTGGCCGGGCCCAGCGGCTCGGGCAAGACGGCTTTGCTGTCGCTGCTCGCGGGCCTCGTGCCGGCGGCGCGCGGCGAGATCTCGATCGGCGGCATCGCGCTCACCGATCACACGGTTGCCGCGCTGCGCCAGCGCATGGCGTGGATGGGACAGGCGCCGCACGTCTTCGCCGGATCGGTAGAGGCTAACGTGGCCTTGGGCCGCGAGGACGTCGGCACGCCCCGCGTGGCCGAGGCCATGCGCTTCGCCTCGCTCGACGCCGTGGCGCAGGCGCATCCCGGCACGGCGCTGGGTGAAGGCGGGCGCGGCCTTTCCGGCGGCGAGGCCGTGCGGCTCGCGCTGGCCCGCATCGCTGTGCATCCGCACGCCGACCTTCTGCTGGTCGACGAGCCGACCGCGCACCTCGATTCCGATACCGCCGTCCGGGTGGCAGACGCCCTGGTCGAACTGGCACGCGGCAAGACGCTGATCGTCGCCACGCACGACCCCGCGCTCGCGTCGCGCATGGACCGCGTGGTGAGCCTCGGCGCCGAAGCCATGGAGAAGGCCGCATGAGCGCCCGCAGAACCAACACTGCGCAATGGCGCGAACTGCGGCTGGTGATGCGCCCCTTCTTCGCCGAACAGCCGCGCGCGCTGCTGCTGGGTGGCCTGCTTGCCGCCGTCACGGTGCTTGCGGGGACGGCGCTGCTCGGCCTTTCCGGCTGGTTCATCACGGCCACCGCGCTGGCCGGCCTGCATGCGGCCACGGCTTTCACCTTCGATGTGTTCATGCCCTCGGCCGGCATCCGGCTGCTCGCACTGGGCCGCACGGCTTCGCGCTACGGCGAGCGGCTCGTCACGCACGACGCGACCTTCGGCGCGCTTGCGGCGCTGCGCGTGCGCCTGTTCCGCGGCTGGGCCAGGCCGGAGGCTGCGCGCGCATTGCTGATGCGTCCGGCGCGGCTGCTGTTCCGCCTGACGTCCGACATCGATGCGCTCGAATCGCTTTACCTGCGCCTGCTGGTGCCTGCTGCCGCGGCGCTGGGCGCTGCGTTGCTCGCGGGCGTGGTGCTCGGCTTCATGCATGCGGCGCTGGGCGCCGCGCTGGCGCTGTGGCTGGTGATCAGCGGCTGGGGCATTGCCTTGCTCGTGGCGCGGCGCGCTCGTCGGCCTGCCGTTCGGCGCGCGCGCGCCATCGAAGCCTTGCGCGCTCGAGCGGTCGATCTCGTCGCGGGCCAGACCGACCTGGTGATGGCAGGCCGCATCGACGCGCAGCGCGAGGCGCTGATGCGCGCCGATGCGCAACTCGCCAAGGCCGATCTCGCATTGAACCGGCTGGAGGCCGCTTCCGGCTTCGCCTACGGCAGCGCGGGCACGCTGACCCTCGTTGGGGTGCTGCTCATCGTCGGAGCGCTCGTCGGCGAGGGCCTGATCGGCGCACCGGCCGCAGCGCTGGCATTGCTGGTGGCGCTCACGGCGACCGAGCCTTTCGCGGCGCTGCGCCGTGGCGCGCTCGATGCCGGGCGCACCTGGCTTGCGGTGCGGCGCCTCGCACCGCGCATGGCGTCTTCAGAAGACGATGCGGCGACGACGAAGCCCGAAGGCGATGCGCCCTTCGCGCTGCAACTGAAGAACGTCAGCGTCGCGCACCCCGGCAGCCGCACGGAGGTCTTGAGCGACGTGTCGCTGACCTTGCGCGCCGGCGAGCGCGTCGCTGTTGTCGGCGCGAGCGGCGCTGGCAAGTCGACCTTGCTGGCCGCCGTCGCCGCCGAACTCACGCCGCAAGCCGGCCATGTGAGCGCGCAGCCGGCCTGTCTGCTGACCCAGCGCACCGAACTCTTCCAGGACAGCCTGCGCGACAACCTCCGCCTGGCCGACCCCGCCGCAAGCGACGCGCGCCTGTGGGCCGTGCTGCAAGCCGCCGGCCTCGACGCCGATGTGCGCGCCCTCTCGACCGGCCTCGACACCCGTCTGGGCGAAGGCGGCCTGGGCCTTTCCGGCGGCCAGTCGCGCCGGCTCGCGCTGGCGCGCCTGCTGCTGCGCCCCGTGCCGCTGTGGCTGCTCGACGAACCGACCGAGGCGCTCGACGCAGCCGTCGCGCACGACGTGCTGCAGCGCCTTGCGCAACACGCCGGAGCGCGCACCCTGCTGATCGCCACGCACCTGCGCCGCGAGGCCGCGCTGGCCGACCGGCTCGTGTGCATGCGGCACGGCCGCATCGTTGCCGACCTGCGCCGCGGAAGCGATGCCTTCGATGCGGTGCTGCGCGGCCTGCGCCCGGATTGAACCGAAGAAAAACAGAAAACAGGGAACACAAAGGAAGATCTCATGGACCTCGACATCGTTGCGCTATCGCGCCTGCAGTTCGCCGTCACGGCGCTGTATCACTTCCTGTTCGTGCCGCTGACGCTCGGGCTTTCGATCATCATCGCCATCATGGAGACGGTCTACGTGATGACCGGACGCGTGATCTGGCGCGACATGACCAAATTCTGGGGCGTGCTGTTCGGCATCAACTTCGCGATGGGCGTGGCCACCGGCATCGTGATGGAGTTCCAGTTCGGCATGAACTGGAGCTACTACAGCCACTACGTCGGCGACATCTTCGGCGCGCCGCTGGCCATCGAGGGGCTCATGGCCTTCTTCATGGAGGCGACCTTCGTCGGGCTGTTCTTCTTCGGCTGGGACAAGCTCTCGAAGGTGGGCCACCTGATCGCCACCTGGGCCGTGGCCATCGGCTCCAACTTCTCGGCGCTGTGGATTCTCATCGCCAACGGCTGGATGCAGAACCCGGTGGGCGCTGCCTTCAACCCGCAGACCATGCGCATGGAAGTGACCGACTTCGCCGCCGTGCTGACCAACCCCGTGGCGCAGGCCAAGTTCGTGCACACCGTGTCGGCGGGGTATGTGTGCGCGGCCGTGTTCGTGCTGGGCGTGTCGGCTTGGTACGTGCTCAAGGGCCGTCACCTCGAACTGGCCAAGCGCTCGATGACGGTCGCGGCTTCGTTCGGCCTGGCCGCCGCGCTGTCGGTGGCGGTGCTCGGAGACGAGAGCGGCTACCTCTCGGGCGAACACCAGAAGATGAAGCTCGCCGCCATCGAGGCCATGTGGGAAACGCAACCCGCGCCAGCCGCCTTCACGGTCATCGGCTTCCCCGACCAGGAGGCGCGCGAGACGCACTACGCCATCCACATCCCCGGGGTGATGGGGCTGATCGGCACACGCTCTCTCGACACGGTGATGCCAGGCATCGACGAACTCGTGAAGCGCGCCGAGGTCCGCATCCGGCAGGGCCTGAAGGCCTACGACGCGCTGCAGAAGATCCGCGAGGCGGGCGGCACCGGCAAGGTGACGCAGGGCGTGCGCGGGGACTTCGAGGACAACGGCATCAACATGGGCTATGCGCTGCTGCTCAAGCGCTACGTGGACGACCCGCGCCAGGCCACCGACGAGCAGATCGCCAAGGCGGCGTGGGACACCGTGCCGCAGGTGGCGCCGCTGTTCTGGCTGTTCCGTGTGATGGTGGGCATCGGCATGCTGCTGATCCTGCTGACGGGCACCTTCTTCGTGCTCTCGGCGTGCCGCAAGCTCGACAGCCACCGCTGGCTGCTGAAGCTCGCGGTGTTCGCGATTCCGCTGCCGTGGATCGCCATCGAGTCGGGCTGGCTGGTGGCGGAGTTCGGGCGCCAGCCGTGGGTGATCGAAGGCGTGCTGCCGACCGCGGTGGCCGTGTCGAACCTCGGCGTGAAGACGCTGCTGCTCACGCTCGCGGGCTTCATCGCGATCTACACCACGCTGCTCGTCATCGAGATGAAGCTGATGCTCAAGGCCATCCGCAAGGGGCCCGAGGCCGAGCATGCGCCCGATGAGGGCGACACGCTCTCGCACATTCCGCCGGCCCACGCGGGCGCGGCCATTCCTTCTCCTTCCGCAGGGAGCGCAGCATGACTCTCCACACACTCCTCGACTACGACACCCTGCGCTTCATCTGGTGGCTGCTGATCGGCGTGCTGCTGGTGGGCTTCGCCGTGACCGACGGCTTCGACCTGGGCAGCGGCATGCTGCTGCCTTTTGCGGCGCGCAACGACATCGAGCGGCGCGTCGTCATCAACAGCGTGGGTCCGGTATGGGAAGGCAACCAGGTGTGGCTGATCCTGGGCGGCGGCGCGGTCTTCGCGGCGTGGCCTCAGCTGTACGCCGTGTCGTTCTCGGGCTTCTACCTGGCGATGTTCGTGATTCTCACGGCGCTGATCCTGCGGCCGGTGGCCTTCAAGTTCCGCAGCAAGCGCGAGTCGCCGCAGTGGCGCGCGCGCTGGGACTGGGTGCTGTTCTTCAGCGGCTTCGTGCCCGCGCTGATCTGCGGCGTGGCCGTGGGCAACGTGCTGCAGGGCGTGCCGTTCCGCTTCAACGCCGACATGCACATCTTCTACGACGGCGGCTTCTTCGGCCTGCTGAATCCGTTCGCCATCTTGTGCGGGCTCGTGTCGGTGGCCATGCTGGTGATGCACGGCGCGGCGTGGCTGCTGCTGAAGACGGCGGGGCCGGTGGCCGAGCGTGCGCGCAGCTACGGCATGGTTGCTTCTGTGCTCACCGTCGCGCTGTATGCGCTGGGCGGCGTGCTGCTGGCCACGAGCATCGGCGGCTATCGCATCAGCAGCGTGGTCGATGCGGTGGGGCCGTCCAACCCGATGCTCAAGACGGTCGAACTGCATGCCGGCGCATGGACCGCCAACTACGCGGCGTATCCGTGGACGCTGGCGGCTCCGGCGGCCGGCTTCGTCGGCGCGCTGGGCGCTTTGCTCGGCCTCGCGCTGCGCCGCCCGGTGTTCGCGCTGCTGACGGCGGCGCTTGGCATCGCCGGCATCATCCTGAGCGTGGGCGCGTCGATGTTCCCGTTCATCCTGCCGTCGTCGATCGACCCGCGCGCCAGCCTCACGGTGTGGGACTCGTCGTCGAGCCACCTCACGCTGTTCATCATGCTGGTGGTCACGGCCTTCTTCATTCCCATCATCGTGGCCTACACCAGCTGGGTCTATCACGTGCTCTGGGGCAAGGTCGACGAACAAGCCATCCGCGACGAGAGCGGACACGCCTACTGAACGAACGGAGGAAAAAAGATGTGGTACTTCGCCTGGATCCTCGGCCTGCCGCTGGCAGCCGCTTTCGCCGTGCTCAATGCCATGTGGTACGAACTCATGGACGACGATGCCGTTCGCAAGGCCAAGCTCGAGACGCCTGAATCGTCGCAAGGACAGGAGCGGCTCTAACGCCCGGGGCGGCAGGGCCGCCCTTACACAGCAGATCCCGCGGTCCCGACGGCTTCAGTCGGCCGCGGGATTTTTCTTTTTCGACGCGCCGCCGCCCGTGATGCGGTCCTTGAGCGTCAGCACCTTCGTCACCGTCGCGCCCATGCCCATGAGTTTCATGGCGGTCTCGGGCGCGAGCCGCTGAACGTCGTCGAACCACTTCATCAGCCTGTCGATCAGGTCGTGCATCTCGCGCATGCGCTCCTGCGCGTGGCGCTCGGCATCGCTCGTGGGCGATTCGAGCAGGGCGTTGCGCAGCATCGACAGCGTGGGCTCGATCTCGCGGCGGCGCCGTTCCTCGGCCAGCACGCGGAAGATTTCCCACACGTCCGAAGGCGCCTCGAAGTATTCGCGCCGGTCGCCCGCGTGGTGGCGCAGGTGCACCAGCCGCCAGGCCTGCAGTTCCTTCAGGCCCATGCTGACGTTCGAGCGCGAGAACTCGAGCAGCTCGGCAATTTCGTCGGCGTTGAGCGCGCGCTCGGACAGAAAGATCAGCGCGTAGATCTGCCCGACGGTGCGGTTGATGCCCCATTTGCTGCCCATTTCGCCGAAGTGGGCGACGAACTGGCGGTTGAGGGGCGGGAGGTCTGAAGAGGTGGCCATGGGCCGGATTGTCGCGCCGGGCCGTGCTGTATTTCCGGAAGTTTCCGAAAACTTCGGAAGCACGAAAGGTTAACAAATAACCAATATTGGTTATATCCAGGAAGCAGTTAGTTAACAAAAATAAACAATCACTGACCACTTGCACTTCGTTGGTGCATCAGCAACCCCTTTCAAAGGTTAAAGAACAATGAACAAGGCTCATCGCAGCATCTGGAACTCGGCGCTCGGCGCCTGGGTGGCTGTTTCGGAGAACACCCATGCCCGCGGCAAGAAGAGCCAACGCGCGGTGGCGCTGGCGGCGGGTGCGGCATCTCTGCTGATGCTGGCGGGGCCTTCGTTCGCAGGGGGTGACGGCGGTGGCGGTGGCTTCCTCGTCAACGGCAGCTCCGGCGCGGGACAAACGGCGGGCAGCAGCACGACCGGGGTGGGCGGTCACGGAGGGCAGGGCGATCAGTCGGCCGCAGGCGCCGTCGGCGGCGCCCTCGGCACCAACGGAGCCAACGGCACTTCGGCGGCGAGCGGCTTCACCCCGGACAGGCTGGACGGCAGCGGCGGCGGCGGCGGCGGTTCCGCCCGGACCGGCTTCGTTCCTGTCACCGCCACGATCACGGCCGGCAACGGCGGTAACGGCGGCACCGGCGGCTACAACCGCTCGAACCCGGGCGGCGGCGGCGGTGGTGGCGGCGGCGGCAGCGTGCTCGCCACCCAGTCGTTCGAGGTCAAGGCGACGGGGTCGCTCGTTGGCGGCAATGGCGGCAACGGCGGCGGCGTGGTCGCGAACACATCGTCGCTGACCGGTGCCGGCGGCGGGGGCGGCGCGGGCGTGCTGGTGGTGCCCGTGGGCGGCGTGACGATCACCAACGCCGGCACCATCACGGGCGGAAACGGCGGCACGGGCCTGGCGACCCGGGGAACCCACCCCGTCACCAGGGCGACGGTCTACGGCGGCGCGGGCGGCAATGGCGAAGGCGGCGCGCTGGGCGGCACGCAACTGGGCGCGTATGCGCAGGGCGGGGCCGGCATCGTCGGCAGCAATCTCACCATCGTCAACAGCGGCACCATTTCCGGCGGCCTGGCTGGCGACAAGTCCACCCGCGCCAATTCGATCCAGCTGGGCGGCGGCAACAACTCGCTCACTCTCAAGGCCGGCTCGGTGCTCAACGGCGGCGTGGTCGCCCAAGGCACCGGCAACAAGCTGTTCCTGGAAGGCACGAATACAGAGGACGCCGCGTTCCAGGGCTTCTCGAGCATCAATGCCGCCAGCGGCAGCAAGTGGACGCTGACGGGCAAGTTCCAGCCCACGGGCAACCTCGCGGTCAACGTGGACGGCACGCCTGCGCAGCTCACCATGAACGGCGTCATCTCCGGCGCCGGCAGCCTCACGGCGGACGGCGGCGGCACGCTGGCGCTGGGCGCCACCAACACCTACGCCGGCGGCACCACCATCAGGAACGGCACCACGGTGCAGATCGGCACGGCCGGCGCGCTCGGCTCCGGCACGGTCACGCTCGACGGCGGCAAGCTCGCCGCCACGTCGAGCCTCAGCCTGACCAACAACCTGGCTTTCGCGGCCGGCCAGCGCAGCACCGTGGCCGCCGCTACCGGCCGGACGCTCGACATCGATGGCAACCTGGCCTTGAACGGCAGTGCGACCGCCGTCTTCGGCAGCACGACCGAAACCGGCACCGTCCGCCTGGACGATGGCACCACCATCGTCTCCAGCACCGCGGCGGTCGTCGTGGCCGGCGGCACGCTGCAGGTGGCGGACGCCACCCGCGCCGCGACGATCTTCCCCAACGTCGCCTCCACCACGGTCAACACCGGAGCCACGCTGGACCTGAACGGCTACAACGTCACCATCGGCAACCTGCAGGGCGCCGGAACGCTGAAGACCCGGACCGGCAACTTCCCCGCGCAGACCACCACGGTGCAGTCGGGCAACTTCTCGGGCTCCATCACCGGCACCGGCCAGCTCGTGAAGACGACGGCGGGCACGCTGGTGCTGAGCGGCGCCAACAGCTACACCGGCAACACCACCATCAGCGGCGGCACGCTGCAACTGGGCGACGGCGGCACCACCGGCAGCATCGACAACAGCAACATCACCAACAACGCGGCGCTCGTGTTCAACCGCTCCAATGCGACGAACTTCACGCGCACCATCAGCGGCAGCGGCAGCGTGACCCAGAGCGGCACGGGCACGCTCACGCTCTCGGGCGCCAACACGTATGGCGGCGGCACCAGGGTCAACAGCGGCACGCTGCAGGTTGCGGCGGCCAATGCGCTCGGAAGCGGCGGCCTGACGATGGCCGGCGGCAAGCTGGCCGCGACGTCGACCATGACCCTCTCGAACGGCGTGAGCTTCGCGGCCGGAACGGCCAGCACCGTCGCCGCCGCCACCAACCGCACGCTGACGCTGGGCGGCGCGCTGAACCTGGGGGCGAACGCCACCGCCACCTTCGGCAGCGCCACCGAGACCGGCGTCGTCAACGTTGCCAGCAACAGCGCCACGGTGGACAGCAGCGCCGCCGTGGTCGTTGCCGGAGGCACGTTGCGCGTGGGCAACGGGCCGCTGATGAGCACAGTCCTCGGCAACATCGCCTCGACCACCGTGAACGGCGGCGCCACGCTCGACCTGAACGGCCAGAACGTCTCCATCCGCAACATCCAGGGCGCCGGCACGCTGCAGACCGGCTTCAAGAGCGCGCAGGCCACCACGATCGCAAGCGGCCTGTTCGGCGGCGCCATCGCGGGCGCGGGCAACCTGGTGAAGAGCGGCGCCGGCACGCTGACGCTGACCGGCACCAACACCTACGGCGGCGGCACCACCATCGACGCGGGCACGCTGCAGGTCGGCAACGGCGGCACCACCGGCAGCATCAGCGGCGACATCGTCGACAACGGCGTGCTGCAGTTCAACCGCTTCGACGACATCGCATATGCCGGCGGCATCACCGGCACCGGCAGCCTGACGAAGTCGGGCGCCGGCAAGCTCACGCTCACCGGCACCAGCACTTACGGCGGCGGCACCACCATCGACGCGGGCACGCTGCAGGTCGGCAACGGCGGCACCAAGGGCAGCATCGCCGGCAACATCACCAACAACGCCGCGCTGGTGTTCAACCGCTCCGACAGCTACACCGTGGCCGGCGACATCGGCGGCACCGGCAGCCTGAGCGACAACGGCACCGGCACGCTGATCCTGGCCGGCACCAACAGCTACAGCGGCGGCACCACCATCGGCAAGGGCGCGACGCTGCAGGTCGGCAACGGCGGCAAGAGCGGCACGCTCTCGGGCGCGGTCACGGCCAACGGCAACCTGGTCTTCGACCGCTCCGACGACTCGAGCTTCACCGGCACCGTCGGCGGCGCGGGCAGCCTGACCAAGAACGGCGCGGGCGAACTCGAGATCACCGGCGCCAACACCTACACCGGCAACACATCGGTGAACGGCGGCACGCTGCGGGTGAACAACACCAGCGGCAGCGCGACCGGCAGCGGCAGCGTGCAGGTCGGCGCCGGCGCCACGCTGGCCGGCGGCGGCACCATCAGCGGCGCGGTCAACGTGGCCAGCGGCGGTTCGCTCGCGCCGGGCAACAGCCCCGGCACCCTGACGATCGGCGACCTGAGCATGGACAAGGGCTCGTTCCTGAACTACCACCTCGGCGCCGTCGGCGAAGACCCGCTCAACGACCTGGTCCAGGTCAACGGCAACCTGGTGCTCGGCGGCACGCTGAACGTCACCGAGACGGCCGGCGGCAGCTTCGGCCCGGGGCTGTACCGCCTCGTCAAGTACACCGGTTCGCTGACCGACAACGGCCTGAACATCGGCAACACCCCGGTCACGGCCGGCGACCTGTACGTGCAGACCAGCGTGGCCAAGGAAGTCAACCTGATCAACAGCACCGGCGTGCAGCTCGGCTTCTGGGACGGCGGCGACACGGTCAACAACGGCAACGTGGGCGGCGGCTCGGGCACCTGGCGCATCGGCAGCCCCGGCAGCCCCAACGACACCTGGACCAACAGCGAAGGCGGCTACAACGCCACCTGGAAGCCCAACCAGTTCGCCATGTTCGGCGGCACCGCCGGCACCGTCACGGTGGACAACAGCGGCGGCGACATCAGCATCGGCGGCGCGCAGTTCTTCTCCGACGGCTACGTGGTGCAGGGCGATGCGCTGACGCTGGGCAACGCGCACACCGTCATCAAGGTGGGCGACGGCACGCGCTCGGGCGCTTCCATGACGGCGACCATCGCCTCGCAGCTCACCGGCGCGGGCGGCCTGACCAAGGACGACTACGGCACGCTGGTGCTGACCGGCGCCAACAACTACACCGGCGGCACCGTCGTGGCAGCCGGCGTGCTGCAGGGCAACACCACCAGCCTGCAGGGCGAGATCGTCAACAACGCCAACGTCACCTTCGACCAGTCGACCGACGGCACCTTCGGCGGCACGATGAGCGGCTCGGGCAGCCTGCGCAAGATCGGCACCGGCGACCTGGTGCTGGCAACCGCCAACACCTACTCCGGCGGCACCAGCATCGACGCCGGCAGCGTGAGCGCGAGCGTCAGCGGCGCGCTGGGCACCGGCCCGGTGAACGTCAATGCCAGCGGCTACCTGGCCTTCACCGGCAATGCCGGCGCGGGCGACCTGCGCTTCACCACCGCCGCCGCCAGCCCCGGCATCAACGGCGGCACCATCGAGTTCAGGGACGACACCTCGGCCGAGCGCGCGAGCTTCCTGAACTACAAGGGCGGCAGCGTCACCTTCGCCGGCAATTCGACGGCTGGCGATGCCGTGTTCGACAACCGCGGCGGCAGCGTCACGGTGTGGAACAACGCCACCGCGGGCAATGCACGCATCGTCAACTCGGCGGGCGGCTCGACCAACATCTGGGACGACGGCTCGGCCGGCCGCGCGACCATCGTCAACGAGGCGACCGCTTCGCTCGACATCCGCGACCGTGCCACGGCCGCGCAGGCCACGGTGGTCAACAAGACGGGCGCGGTGGTCAACATCCGCGGCCTCACCACGGCCGGCACTTCGATCGGCTCGCTGGAAGGCGGCGGCCGCGTGCTGCTGGGCAACAAGACGCTGACCACGGGCGGCCTGAACACCAGCACCGAAATCTCGGGCGTGATCTCGGGCGTCGGCGGCTCGCTGGTGAAGGAAGGCACGGGCACGCTCACGCTGTCCGGCGCCAACACCTACACCGGCGGCACCGCGCTGCTCAAGGGGCGCCTGAACCTCGGCAACGCGCAGGCGCTGGGCACCGGCGAACTGGCGATGGACGACGGCACCGCGATCGGCTTCACCGCGCCCGGCATGACGATTGCCAACGCGATCCGCTTCACCGGCAACAGCGACCCGATCATCGACACGGGCGCCTTCGACGCCGGCCTGAGCGGCGCCATCAGCGGCGCGGGCTTCATCACCAAGATCGGCACCGGCACGCTGACGCTGTCGGGCGCCAACAGCTACACCGGCGCGACCGACGTGGCGCAGGGCACGCTGCGTGCAGGCGCGGCCAACACCTTCAGCGCCGCTTCGGCGCACAACGTGGCCGCGGGCGCGACGCTGGACCTGGCGGGCTACAGCCAGACCGTGGCTTCGCTGAGCAACAGCGGCACCGTGTCGCTGGTGGGCACCGTGCCCGGCACCACGCTGACGGTGAACGGCGCGTACGTGGGCAACGGCGGCGTGCTCAAGCTCGGCACCACGCTGTACTTCAACGGCCCGCCCTCGGACCGGCTGATCCTCAACGGCCCCGCCGCTTCGGCCAGCGGCAACACCACGGTGCAGATCACCAACATCGGCGGCCTGGGCGCGCTGACCAACGGCAACGGCATCGAGGTGATCACCGCGCAGAACGGCGCGAAGACCACCGCGCAAACCACCAAGGACGCGTTCTCGCTCGCGGGCGGCCATGTGGATGCCGGCGCGTTCGAGTACCGCCTGTATGCCGCCGACGCGCTCGGCCAGGGCGAGAACTGGTATCTGCGCTCGGCGCAGAAGGGCGTGACCTACTACCGCCCCGAGACCTCGCTCTACGCCGCGCTGCCCAACCAGCTGCGCCAGGGCAGCCTCGCGATGCTGGGCGACGTGCGCAAGCGCGTGGGCGACGACGACGTGAAGGGCACCGCGCCCAGCGCGACCGGCTCCGAGCGCCGTGCCTGGGCCCGCGTGCTGTCGACCGACATCGACATCCAGCAGGGCGGCACCGTCTCGCCCACCAGCAAGGGCCGCCTCACCGGCTTCCAGGCCGGCACCGACCTGCTCGCCACGCCCAACTGGCGCGCCGGCATCTACGTCGGCCAGCTCGACGGCGATGCGCGTGTCAGCGGCTATGCCAGCGGCGTGAGCAACCTGAGCGTGGGCCGCAATGACCTGCGCAGCCAGTACGTGGGCGTGTACGGCACCTACACCAGCGACAGCGGCTTCTATGTCGACGCCGTGGTGCAGTCGGGCCGCCATCGCTACACGGTCGAGCCGCTGATGGGCATCGGCGCGGCCGGCAAGGGCAACAGCCTGCTGGGCTCTATCGAAGTGGGCCAGGCTTTCCCGATCGGCGCCAGCGGCTGGACCGTCGAGCCGCAATTGCAATTGATCCACCAGCACATGGACCTGAGCAACTCGGCCATCCTGGGCGCTGTGGTCCAGCCCCAGGTCGACAGCGGCTGGCTCGCCCGTGCGGGCGTGCGGGTCAAGGGCGAGATCGATACCGGCATGGGCATGCTGCAGCCGTACGGCCGCGTGAACGTCTACAAGACTTCCCGTGGCACGGACGTGGCGCGCTTCGTCAACGGCGCGACCTCTACCGACATCGCGGCGCCGATCGGCGGCACCAGCACCGAACTGGCGGGCGGCTTCACGCTGACGCTGAACCAGTCCACCAGCCTCTATGGCGAAATCGGCAAGCTGTGGTCTTCGGGTGGCGACACCAAGGTCAGGAGCGGCATCAACGGTTCGCTGGGCGTGCGGGTGAAGTGGTAAAGGCCCGGGGCTGAATCGCGCGATGAAGCGGGCTACTCGTCGGAGCCCGCTTAGCGGCGCCGCCGGTACGAGCCCGGCGCGCCGCCCGTCCAGGCCTTGAAGGCCCGCTGGAACGCGGCGCTGTCCGCGAAGCCCAGCTCTTCCGCCAGCGCCGCGAGCGGCACCGTGCTGGTGTTGAGCCGCACGATGGCGAGGTCGCGCCGCAGCTGGTCCTTCAGCGACTGGAACGAGGTGCCTTCGGTCGCCAGGTGCCGCTGCAGCGTGCTGACCGACATGTGCAGGCTGCTCGCGGCCGTCGCGAGGTCGGCCCATGCCGGCCGGTTCTGCTGCAGCACGGAGCGCACCCGCGCGCTCACCGCCTGTTCCGCCAGCCGGGGCAGTATCACGTTGGCCGGCGCCGCCGCGAGGAACACGTTCATGGCCTGGGTGTCGCGATGCACCGGCGTCTGCAGCGCGCCGGCGTCGAACCACACGGCGGTGCAGGACTGGCCGAACTGCAGCAGCCCCGGGAACACCTTGGCGTAGCCGTCCGCATAGGGCGGCAGCTCGAAGCCGAAATCGAAGCGCCGCGCCGCCAGCCGGCCGCCATGCAACCAGGCGAGCAGCCGCCAGTACACGCGCAGCATCAGCTCGTGCAGGAAGTTCTGCTGCACCGCAGCGCGATCGTTCAGCCGCAGCCCGAAGCCCGCCAGCGGCCCTTCGCGCAGCAGCACCAGCGTCAGGTCGTCCTGCAGCAGGCCGAAGGTATGGGCCACGCGGCGCAGCGCCACTTCGAAGTTGGGCGCGCCCAGGGTGGCGCGCGTCATCAGCGCGAAGCTGCCGCGCTTCAGGCGGCGCGAGAGGAAGCCCAGCGCCTCGTCGTCGAGCCGCTCCATCAGCAGCGCGAACAGCGCCACGTATTGCTCGGCAGTGACGCGCGCGCCCGGCGCGTCGAGCAGCGCGGGCGCGATGCCCGCGTCTTCCAGCGCCGCGTTCGCATCGACGGGCGCGGCCTGGCCCCGGGCACGGATGCCCGAGAGCATGCCCTGGACGAAGGCGATCGGAATGGTGACTGGCGGTTGCAGCATGGGCGCAGCGATCAGGCCCCAAGCATGCCACCGTGTCGATTGACGTTTTCTGCAATGCGATCGAAGCGAAAGGCAATCGCCGCGGCGCGGCCGGCTTCCTACGATGCGGCCACACAAGAAAGAGACGGAGACACTCGCCATGTACCTGACCCAGTCCCTGCACCGCAGCGTGCAGCAGCATCCCGACAAGGTGGCCGTGCGCTTTGCCGGCCGCACCCGCAGCTTCCGCGAGTACGCAGACCGGGTGGCACGCCTGGCGGGCGCCCTGCAGCGGCTGGGCATGCAGCCTGGCGACCGCGTGGCCATGCTGGCGCTCAACTCCGGGCGCTACCTCGAATACCAGATGGCCGTGCCGTGGGGCGGCGGCGTGCTCAACCCCTGCAACATCCGCTGGTCGGCCGCGGAGATCCTGTATTCGCTGGAAGACTCCGGCTCCACCATCCTGCTGGTCGACGAGACCTTCCGCGCCCTGGTCGAGCAGATGCGCGGCCAGGCCACCAGCCTGCGCGAGGTGATCTATTGCGGCGACGGCGCGCAACCCGCCGGCATGCACGGCTACGAGGCGCTGATCGACGCCGCCGCGCCGGTGCCCGATGCTGCGCGCCGCGACGAAGACCTGGCCGGCATCTTCTACACCGGCGGCACCACCGGCTTTCCCAAGGGCGTGATGCTGAGCCACGCCAACATCTGCGCCTCCGGCTTCGCTGCGCTCGGCGAAGGACTGGCGCCGCCGGGCTCGTGCTACCTGCACGCCGCGCCGATGTTCCACCTGGCGGACATGGGCCTGGCCACGCCGCACTGGTTCCAGGGCAGCACCCATGCCATCGTGCCGGCGTTCAGCCCGGAAGCCGTGCTCAACGCCATTGCCGCCGACCGCGTCACCCATGCGCTGCTGGTGCCGACGATGATCCAGATGCTGGTCGACCACCCCTCAATGCGCGAGCCGCGCGACCTGGGCAGCCTGCGCTGCATCACCTACGGTGCCTCGCCGATCTCCGAGGCGGTGCTGAACCGCGCGATGGAGGCTTTTCCGGGCGTGGAGTTCGCGCAGGCCTACGGCATGACCGAGCTGTCGCCCATCGCCACCATCAACCCGCCTTGCAACCACACGGCCGAAGGGCGCAAGCGCGGCAAGCTGCGCTCGGCCGGGCGCGCGAGCTATTGCATGGAAGTGCGCATCGTCGATGCGGACGGCGCCGAAGTGCCGCGCGGCACCGTCGGCGAAGTGGCCGTGCGCGGCCCCAACGTGATGCAGGGCTACTGGAACAAGCCGGAGCAGACGGCCGCCGCCGTGCGCGACGGCTGGATGCACACCGGCGACGGCGCCTACATGGACGACGACGGCTACATCTTCGTGGTCGACCGGCTCAAGGACATGATCATCAGCGGCGGGGAGAACGTGTACTCGGCCGAAGTGGAGAACGCCATCAACCAGCATCCGGCCGTGGCGGCCTGCGCGGTCATCGGCATACCGAGCGAGGAGTGGGGCGAGGCCGTGCATGCGGCGCTGGTGCTCAAGCCGGGCCAGGGCATACGGCCGGAAGAACTGATCGCCCACTGCAAGACGCTGATCGCCAGCTACAAGTGCCCGCGCAGCGTGGCCGTGCTCGACGCGCTGCCGCTGTCGGGCGCCGGCAAGGTGCTCAAGACCAAGCTGCGCGAACCCTTCTGGCAGGGGCGCCAGCGCGGCGTGGCCTGAACCCGGCCTTCTTCCATTCAATCCATCAATTTCCAGGAGCCTCCCATGAGTCAGGACGTCCATGTAGCCGGGGTCGGCATGATCCCCTTCACCAAGCCCGGCGCGAACCAGCCGTACCCGCAGATGGCCAGCCACGCCGCCAATGCCGCCCTGAAAGACGCTGGCATCGGCTACGAGCTGGTGCAGCAGGCCTACGTGGGCTACGTCTACGGCGACTCCACCGCCGGCCAGCGCGCGCTCTACGAGGTGGGCATGACCGGCATTCCCGTCGTCAACGTCAACAACAACTGCTCCACGGGGTCGACCGCGCTGTTCCTGGCGCGCCAGGCAGTGGCCAGCGGCGCCGCCGACTGCGTGCTGGCTTTGGGCTTCGAGCACATGAGCCCCGGTGCGCTCGGTGCGGTGTTCAACGACCGGCCCAGCCCATTCGACCACTTCGAGAACATCACCGACGAACTGGTCGGCAACGAGCAGGTGCCGCTCGCGCTGCGCTACTTCGGCGGCGCGGGCCTGGCGCACATGCAGCAGTACGGCACGCAGATGTCCACCTTCGCGAAGATCCGCGCCAAGGCCAGCCGCCATGCGTCGAACAATCCGGTGGCGCTGTTCCGAACGGTGGTCACCGAAGACGAGGTGATGGCCGCGCCCGTCATGTGGCCCGGCGTGATGACGCGGCTGATGGCCTGCCCGCCCACCTGCGGCGCGGCGGCGGCCATCGTGTGCTCGGCGTGCTTCGCCGAGCGCCACGGGCTGGACCGCAGCGTGCGCATCAAGGCGCAGGCCATGACCACCGACCGGCCCATCACCTTCGAGAGCCGCGACATGCGCGAGGTGGTCGGCTTCAGCATGGCGCAGGAAGCCGCACAGAAGGTGTACGACTCGGCCGGCGTCGGCCCGCAGGATGTCGACGTGGTCGAGCTGCACGACTGCTTCGCGCACAACGAACTCATCAGCTACGAGGCGCTGGGCCTGTGCCCGGTGGGCGGCGCGGAGAAATTCGTGCTCGACGGCGACAACACCTACGGCGGCAAGGTCGTCACCAACCCCTCGGGCGGACTGCTGTCGAAAGGGCATCCGCTCGGCGCGACCGGGCTCGCGCAATGCACGGAGCTGGTCCAGCAGTTGCGCGGCACGGCGGACAAGCGGCAGGTGGAAGGCGCACGGCTGGCGCTGCAGCACAACCTCGGCCTGGGCGGCGCCTGCGTGGTGACGCTCTACGAGCGCGTTTGAAAGGCCTGGCGATGATCGACAAGAAATGGATCGGCCACCAGCTGCCCGCATCGGTGCTGCCGATCGAGCGCACCCGCCTGCAGTTCTTCGCCAAGGCCATCGGCGAGACCAACCCCGTCTACACCGATGCCGCCGCCGCGCGCGATGCTGGCTACCCCGACCTGCCCGCGCCGCCGACCTTCCTTTTCGCGGCCGAACTGGACTCCGGCGCATCCGACCGGTTGCTGGCCGACCTGGGGATTCCGCTGTCGAAGCTGCTGCACGGCGAGCAGGGCTTCAGCTACCACCGGCCGGCCTGCGTGGGCGACACGGTGACGGTGCGCTCCACCATCACCGACATCTACGACAAGAAGAACGGCGCGCTCGAATTCGTCATCAAGACCTCGCGCGCCACCAACCAGCGCGACGAGCTGGTGGCCGAGCTGCGCACCGTGATCGTCTGCCGCCATTGATGAGGGAGCCCGCGCCCATGACCGCACCCACCTACGACGCCGTGAACATCGGCGACGAGCTGCCCGCGCTGCAACTGCCGCCGGTGACCCGCACCACGCTCGCGCTGTTCGCGGGCGCCTCGGGCGATCACAACCCGATTCACATCGACACCGACTTCGCGCGCAAGTCCGGCATGCCCGACGTGTTCGCCCAAGGCATGCTGGGCATGGCCTGGCTCGGCCGCTTGATCACGCAGTGGGCGCCGCAATCGCAGCTGCGCCGCTTCGATGTGCGCTTCCAGGGCATCACGCACCTGGGGCACGCGGTGCGGTGCAGCGGGCGCGTGGTCGAGAAGCTGGAGCATGACGGCGAGCGCTGCGTGCGCGTCGAGGTGCTCAGCGCCAACCAGTACGGCCAGACGCGCATCGCGGGCGAGGCGCTCGTCGCGCTGCGCTGAGATCAACCGAAGAAGGACCAGAGACATGACACCCAAGCTCGGCGGCAAGGTCGCCCTCATCACGGGTTCGGGCCGCGGCATCGGCCGGGCCATCGCGCTCAAGCTGGCATCGGAAGGCGCGCGCATCGTCGTCAACGATCTTGACGAGGCCCCGGCGGAAGAGACCGTGCAGGCCATCCGCGCGGCGGGTGGCGAGGCCGTGGCCTGCGTCGGCAGCGTGGCCGCGCCGGATTTTGCCGAGCGCTTCATCGGCATGGCGGTGAACGTATACAAGGGACTGGACGTCGTCGTCAACAACGCCGGCTACACCTGGGACAGCGTGGTGCAGAAGATGACCGACGAGCAGTGGTACGCCATGATCGACGTGCACCTGACGGCGCCGTTCCGCATCCTGCGCGCGGCGCAGCCGGTGATCCGCGCGCTGTCGAAGTCCGAGACGGAAGCGGGCCGGCGCGTGGTGCGCAAGGTGGTCAACATCTCGTCGGTGGCGGGGCTCTTCGGCAATGCGGGGCAGGCCAACTATTCGACGGCCAAGGCTGGCATCGTGGGCATGACGCAGACGCTGGCCAAGGAGTGGGGGCGCATGAACGTGACCGTCAATTGCGTGGCCTTCGGTTTCATTCAGACGCGGCTGACCGCGAGCACGGCCGAAGCGACGACTGCGAACATCGAGGGGCGCGAGATCAAGGTGGGCATCAACCCGGGGTTGCTGTCGATGATGGAGCAGTCGATTCCTCTGGGGCGCGGCGGTACGCCTGAAGAGGCTGCGGGGGCTGTGTATCTTCTTTGCGCGCCTGAGTCGGACTATGTGAGTGGGCAGACTCTGATGTGTACGGGGGGGCTTACGGGGATTTGATCTTTGCTGGTTTTTTTCGGGGTGCGCTCACGCCGACGGGGTACCTTGCTCCGCGAATGTCCCCCGGCCTTCGGCCTCCTCCTTTATTTCGCTGCGCAAGGTACCCCGCCAGCGTGAGCGTCCAGAGCACTTGTTGACCAGCCAGCACAAGAGCAGAGCGCCCGTCGTGCACAGGGCGCCGGGTGCTCCCCGCAGCGAAATAAAGGAGGAGGGCGAAGCCCGGGGGACATTCGCGGAGGGGAGTACCCGGTGGCCTGTGCACTCACCCCGAACACAAGCAAACCAAACCTGGAGCAACAGAAATGAACACAGAAGAAGGCATCGGCTGGGAAGTAGCAGACGACATAGCCCGCATCGTTCTCAAGCGCCCGGAGCGCGCGAATGCGCTGGGACTGAAGAGCAGCCGTGCTCTCGTGCATGCCATCGAAGACGTGCTGCAGCACAAGCCGCGCGCAATCCTGCTGACCGGCGAAGGACGCGTGTTCTGCGCGGGTGGCGACATCGAGGAGTTCGTGGCAGCGGGAGAAGGGCTGCCGGACTTGGTGGACGACATCCTCGAACCTTTGCACCCCGCGCTGCTGCGGCTCTCGACGAACCCGGCACCATTGGTTGTGGCGGTGAACGGACCGGCGGGCGGCGCAGGCGTGGGGCTCGCCTTGTGCGGCGACTTCGTGCTCGCGGCCGAATCGATGAAGCTGCGAACCGGCTATGCGGCCATCGGGCTGTCGCCTGACGCCGGGGCTTCCTACTTTCTCTCCCGCCGCGTCGGGCCCCTTCGCGCGCAACAACTGCTGATGCTGAGCGACGCCGTCGACAGCCAGCGCTGCCTTGCATGGGGCGCGGTCGATGCGGTGCACGCCGATGCTGAACTCGCCGCCGCCAGCGAGGCGCTCGTCGCACGGCTGGCCCAGGGTGCGAGTGCGTCGTTTGCCGGCATCAAGGCCCTGTGCGCCGGCGCGCCGGGCCGGCCCTTTGAAGAGCACCTGGCGATGGAGCGGAAGCTCCTGCGCGAGCGTGCCGGCAGCGCGGATGCGCGCGAAGGCGTGGCCGCATTCATGGCGAAGCGGGCGCCGCGCTTCATCGGACGCTGACAGCCAACGGCTAGGTGTCGCTCCACTTCCTCAGCAGGTTGTGATACGTGCCCACCAGCGTGCGGCGCGCCGATTCGTCGGCGCCGCTCTGGTTCAGCCGCTGGATCGCGTTGTCCATGTCGAACAGCAGTGCGCGGTCGCCGGCGTCGCGCACGAGGCTCTGCACCCAGAAGAAGCAGGCCACGCGCACGCCGCGCGTGATGGGCGTCACCTGGTGCAGGCTGGTGGCGGGGTAGAGCACCATGTCGCCGGCCGCGAGCTTCACGGTCTGCATGCCGTGCGTGTCTTCCATCTGCAGCTCGCCGCCGTCGTAGCTGTCGGCCTCCGACAGGAACAGCGTGGCCGACAGGTCGGTGCGCAGCTTGCGGCCGGTGCGCGGGTCGATGCGCACGCCGCCGTCCACGTGCAGGCCAAAGCGCATGCCTTCGCTGTAGCGGTTGAACATCGGCGGATACAGCAGGTTGGGCAGCGCCGCGCTGATGAACGTGGGATGGCGCTCGAGCGCGCTGGCGATGATCGACTGGCACTCGTGCGCCACTGCCGAGCCCTCGTCGATCTGCTGGTTGAACTTGACCGGCGCGCCCTGGTGGCCCGCCGTCACGCGGCCATCGACCCAGGCGTCGCCGGCCGCATCGAGGCGCGCGCGAACCGCGGCGAGCGCGTCGCGGTCGAGGACACCGGGGATGCAGACCAGCATGGCGTGGCTTCTTTCTTCGGTTGCAGGCTCAGAGGCGGTAGGTGAAGGTCAGCGTGGCGGCCCGGCCCGAGCCCGGCACCGCGCGCCCGCCGTCCGAGGGGATCAGCGCGTCGTAGTAGTGGCGGTTGGCCAGGTTGAACAGGTTCAGCCGGATGTCGTACTTGGGCTGATGGTAAGCCAGCATCGCATCGAGCCGGACGTAGCCGCCGACCTCCACCAGGTCGGTGTTGTTGGCGTAGCGCTTCGCGCTGTAGGTGGTGCCGCCGCCGACTTCCCATTCGGGCGTGATGGCGTAGGTGGCCCACAGGCTGGCCGCGTCTTTCGGCGTGTTGGCGGGCACCTTGCCGAGTGTGCCGGGGGCGATGCCGTCGACGATGGTCGCGTCCAGGTGCGTGTAGGCGCCGAACAGCTGCAGCTTGTCGGTCACGCGGCCGGCCACGCCGGCGCGCGCGCCGTTCACGCGGATCGTGCCGGTCGCGCTGTAGGTGCCGTCGTTGTTCTGCGCGCGGGCGTTGGTCTGCGTGATCTGGAACGCGGCGGCCGTGAGCGAGAGGTTGCCGTCGTTCAGGTCCCACTTGCCGCCGAGTTCGTAGGCCTTGTTCTTCTCGGGCGGCAGCGGCTGCGTGGCGCCCGTGGTGGCCACGAGCTGCTCGAGCGAGGGGTTGAACGAAGTGCTGTAAGACACGTAGTACGACTGCTCGGGCGTGGGCTGCCAGATGGCGCCCGCACGCACGCTGGTGAAGTCGACCGTCTGGCTCTCGGAGGCCAGCGTGGTCGCGGTGGGAATGCTGTTGGAGATGCTGGCGCGGTAGTGGTCCTGGCGCACGCCGGCCACCAGCTTCCACTTCGGGCTGAGCTCGATCGTGTCGTTCACGTAGCCGGCCACCGTGGTGGCGCTGGCGTTGGCGAGGTTGCCGCGCAGGCTGGGCGCGGTGCTCGGCGTGTTGCCCTGGTAGGGCGCCAGCAGCGGCGAGCAGGCGGCATAGCCGCTGGTGCCGCCCGCCGGGTTCAATGCCACGCCGTTGCACGTGCCGTTGCGGTAGTAGGCCTGGTTCTCGTAGGTGTCGTGGCCCAGCTCGAGGCCAACGAGCAGCGAATGCTTGACGGAGCCGGTATTGAACCTGGTACTGAGCTCGGTCAGGTTGAACAGCGACTTGTCGTGGATCGTGCGGTCATGGCTCTGCTGGCGCACCCACAGCGTGCTCAGCGGCAGCGACGAGAAGGCGGCCGCCGGCACGGCCGTGGTGCCGGTGGAGAAGGGCGTGAACACGTTCTTCGACGACAGCGTGCCGATGGACTGCGGCGCGGTCTCGCGTGCGTCGGTGGTCACGTCGTTGTACTGCGTCTGGTTGCGGATCGAGGTGTCGGCCGTGATCTTGTGCTGCACCAGGGCACCGAAGGCCTGGATGTCGGAGATCGTGCGGTCGTCGCTGAAGCCGTAGGCCTGGTCGCGGTCGACCTTGGCCGGATGGCCGTTGAGCGGCGGCACGCCGTAGTCGGGCTGGTCGCGGTTGTGCTGCACCAGCGCCGACAGCGTGACCTGCGTCGGCGTGTTGATGCCGAACTTGAGCGACGCGTCCAGGCCGAAGTCCTTCAGCTTCGTCTGCTCGCGCGTGCTGGCGTCACCCTGCTGGCCCATGGCCGCGATGCGGAAGGCGGAGGTGTCGGACAGCGGGCGGTTGACGTCGACGGTCGAGCGCACCAAGCCCGTGGTGCTGGCAGACACCGACACTTCGCCCGCCGGCGTGAGCGACGGCTTCTTGGTCACCTGGTTGATGATGCCGCCGGTGGAACCGCGGCCGAACAGCATCGACGAGGGGCCCATGAGCACCTCGACCGATTCGAGCGCGAAGGTGTCGCGGTAGTACTGGGCGCGGTCGCGCGCGCCGTCCAGGTACAGGTCGGTGCGGGCCGAGAAGCCGTTGAGGTTGATGTTGGTGCCGATCTGCCCGCCCTCGGCGCCGCCGATGGTCAGGCCCGGCACGTTGCGCAGTGCGCTGGCCAGCGAAGTCGCGGCCTGCGACTGCATCACGGCCTGGTTGATCACGGTGACGGATTGCGGCGCATCGCGCAGGTCGGCCGGCAGGCGGCTGATGGTCGCGGGGTTGGCGCCGAAGCCGGTCCTGTCCTGCGCGCCCTGCACCTGGACTTCGCGCAGCGTGGTCGGCACCGATGTGCCCGGGGCAGGCGAACTCGCGGTGCTGCTCGGCGCCGCCGGTTGCGGGGCCTGCTGCGCGAACGCGGCGGGCAGCGAGGAAACAAGGCCGACAAGTGCGAGCGCAACAGGCGTGCGGCGGCGTGTCGAAGACGAGAGACGATTCATTGCGAGCTTTCCGAAAGGGGGCGCGGGCGACACGGGCCGGGCCGATGTGGCGCAAACAAAAGCACCACCGATGGAAATTCTTACCGCGAATGAATCTTATTTGAAGGAGTTGTTGGCAAGGTGTTTGGCGCGCGATACAGCCGGATTTCTTTACGTTGCAGGTCAGGTGGAAGACAGCTTTCCTTCGGCCGGCGGTGGGGCCGCCGGCGCTGTCGCTACTTCCAGGGCGTCGGCGGCGGGATCTCGCAGACCGGCTCGACGTCGATGCTCTTGAAGTCGGCCGGCGAGACGATTTCCAGGTACTCCATGTCGGGCGAGTAGTCGAACAGAAAGTGCCGGATGCCCGGGCGCTGGTGCACCACGTCGCCGGCCTCGACCAGCGTTTCCTTGTCCTCGTACATGAAGCGGGCCCAGCCCTTGACCATGATCACGATCTGGAAGTCCGCTTCGTGGCGGTGCCAGCCGGTGCCCGTTTCCGGTGCCATGTTGGCCTTGACGAGGTGCGCGATCACCTTGCCGTTGGTGGCCTCGGCAATGCCCAGGTCGCGGTAGAGGAAGAAGTCGCGCAAGCCGCCCGAGACGAACTCGGTGTCACCGGGCTTGACGTGGGAGAACTGGGTGGCGGTACGGTCCAGCATGGGGCGCTCCTTCGCAGGGGTGATGATGCTGCGCCGCAGCACGCATAAAGCGTTCCCGCCAAGCCGGGCTCAGCGCGCCGCGAAGCCGTCGGTCGCGCGCACCAGCCGGTCGAGGATGCCGGGCTCCCAGTACGCATGCCCCGCGCCTTCGACCAGGTGGAACTCGGCCTGCGGCCATGCCTTGTGCAGCGCCCAGGCGAAGCGCGCGGGGCAGGGCATGTCGTAGCGGCCGTGCACGATCACGCCGGGAATGCCGTGCAGCCGGTGCGCATCGCGCAGCAACTGGCCTTCTTCGAGCCAGGCGTCGTGCACGAAGTAGTGGTTCTCCAGCCGCGCGAAGGCCAGCGCGAAATGATCGCCAGCATGCGTTTCGGCGAGCGCCGAGCTCGGCAGCAGCGTGATGGTCTCGCCTTCCCACACGCTCCAGGCACGCGCCGCCTCCAGGCGCGCCGCCGCGTCGTCGCCGGTGAGCCGCTTGCGATAGGCCGCGATCATGTCGCCGCGCTCGGCCTCGGGAATGGGGGCCTGGAACTTCTCCCACTTGTCGGGGAACATCTCCGACACGCCGAACTGGTAGTACCAGTTCAGCTCGGCGCGGGTCACGGTGTAGATGCCGCGCAGCACCAGTTCGCTCACGCGCTCGGGGTGCTTCTGTGCATAGGCGAGGGCGAGCGTGGAGCCCCAGGAGCCGCCGAACACGAGCCAGCTGTCGACACCCGCGCGTTCGCGCAGGCGCTCGATGTCGGCCACCAGGTGCCAGGTGGTGTTGGCTTCCAGGCCGGCGTGCGGTTGCGACAGGCCGCAGCCGCGCTGGTCGAACAGCATCAGGTCGTAGCGCGCGGGATCGAACAGCCGCCGATGGTCGGGCGAGATGCCGCCGCCGGGCCCGCCGTGCAGGAACACCGCCGGCTTGGCGCTGGGCGTGCCCACGCGCTCGTAGCGGATGCGGTGGCCGTCGCCCACATCGAGCATGCCGCTCTCGTAGGGTTCGATCGGGGGATACAGCTGGCGCAGGTCGGGCATCGATGGTTCTCCTTCGTCGGGTGCCGGTGTGTCGAAGGCGAGCATATCGCCCGGTACTTGGCCTGCGCGGCCTGCGTGCCCGCCGCATGGCGATCCGTGCTGCTTGACCGGTCTCCGGGGCCTTCCAGATACTCAACCGCATGGTTCACTCAACCGCGGATTCCGACCCCGGCACCCTCGACGCGGTGTTTGCCGCGCTCTCCGACGCCGCGCGCCGCACCGTGCTCGAGACCCTGGGCGAGCGCAGCCTCAGCGTCACCGAACTGGCCGAGCCGCACGGCATGTCGCTCACCGGCTTCATGAAGCATTTGCGCGTGCTCGAAGACGCCGGTCTCATCTCTCGCGCGAAAGAGGGCCGCATCGTGCGCTGCGAGCTGTCGCCCCGGCCCATGCAGGAGGCCGCCGTGTGGTTGTCGCGGTACGAAAGATTCTGGAGCGGGCGCCTCGATGCGTCGGGTGTGCCTGGACGGACCCGCAAGCGCTGAAGCTGTTGCTCGGGCCGGACGAGATCGTCGCAGTGCCTGTCGCCGAGGTCGACCTGCACGTGGGCGGCCGCTTCCGCGTGCAGATGCTTGCCGACGACGGCGAGACGTACGACGTGAGCGGCACTTATCTCGAGGTGGTGCCCAACCGCAAGCTGGTTTTCAGTTGGGCCTGGCGCAGCACGCCGGAACGCGAGTCGCGTGTCACGGTGCGCATCGAGCCCGATGCCGAAGGCTGCGAGCTCCTGCTGCTGCACGAGCAGTTCTTCGACGAAGCCGCGCGCGACGCGCACCACCATGGCTGGAGCGAAGCCCTGGTAAAGCTCGAAAACTGGCTGGACCTAGCCGCCTGAGAGTCATGGAAAAACCGCGTGGAAATAGCGCATGGGATACCGTCGCCGCATCGCCGACGAATGAGTCCGATGAGGGGCCAGTGCTGATGATGGTGGGCACTTTGGTGGTTGTGTGGCTGAGCGGGGCACGCAAGCCGATTTGGCGCGCAAGTGCCGAGTTGAGCGAGTAGCTTGAAACGAATGGCTGACTGACTTGGGTGCTCAAGCGGGTATCGTCGGGTAAGAACTGCCTGTCTATTGCCCAATGACCACCGAGAAAAAACCGTTTCGGGATTTCGTTTTTGCGAATCCGATCAAGACTTTCGCTACTGCTGTCCTGACGATTGGCGGGTTATTCATCCTCGCTTTTTTCGTTCGCATCGGATTCATGCCGGATGTGGACTTGGCTAGTTCGACGGCTCTGCTATCAGCGGTTGCGCTGGTCGGTCTCGCAACAGTCACTGCGTTTGTGTTCATGGCTGTGTTGCCAGGGGTGGCGACCCGGTACGCATTGCATAATTCGAAGTTGCTGCCAGACAATTGGACTCTTGCAACTGTTGCTGCTACGGGAGTCCTGTTCCCTATCTTCGTCGTCCTTGTTTTGATGCGGGAGGATAAAGTTGCATCCTTTGTCAACTACGCAATCCCGATATCTTTTGCGGTGCCTGTAGCTGCCGTGGTTTGGCGAGTTTTTAAATTGAGCAGAGCTCGCGGAAACTCGAAAGATCTTGCCGAAGCTAAAGTCGATGGAGTTGCTGGGCTAGAGACAATTTTCCTACTTAGTTTTAGCGCGTACGCGTGGATAGTCGGCATATTCACGGCACTTCAAGTAGCACTGCGTTTTTTTGTGGGCAGCGATCATCCTTCATGGCTGATTTTCCTCATGGTCGCAGCTTGGGTGTTTCTGCTAATCGGGTTAAATTTAGCCACGGCTCGTTTGTCTGTGAAGCAGACATGGCTCTTCGCACCAGTCGCTGCTGCAGTGACGCTCTTGGCATTGACGTTACTCACAGGGAATTTCTTTGAAATTCCAACAAGCACTATTCGAGCGCTTGGTTTCGGCGAAATGAAGAACGTAGACCTTTTGGTCAAGGGCGACGTGTGCCGTTCGCTGCCAATGACCTCCTCGAGTAACTTGCGTTGCTCGACCTCTTCATCGGATTCCGTCGGCATCCTCCGGGATGTCACGATTCGCTCCCGAATCGGCGCTCAGATGGTCGTGGAGACATCGGGAGCAGGCGCTACCCAAAAAGATGCGAAACAGCAAGTCACTCGCCTTGTCTTGAAGAAGGACGATGTGGTGATGTGGACCTTTCGGTCTGAAAGCACTTCGGCGCGAAAGTAGTTTGCCGGAGCGTTGACGAAACCCCATACTGGCGACTCCCACGACGCGATCGATCGATCACCGGAGCCTTCCATGAGCAATGAACTGCGCAAGAAGCTGCATGACCTGGCCGAACTCTGCGACAACGCCCCCGACCCGCAGACCCGGGCCATCATCGAGGCGATCCGGCTCCAGACGGCGGTGCTGAACGAGCGGCTGTTCTCCATCGAGCTGCAATTGGGCGCGCTCAGCAAGCGCATGGAAAACACGCCCGAAAGCACGACCGGCTGAGGAAGCGCCGCTTTGTAGGGATAATCCCAGCCATGAGCGGCAACACCTTCGGAACACTCTTCGCGGTCACCAATTTCGGCGAGTCGCATGGCCCGGCCATCGGCTGCGTCATCGATGGCTGCCCCCCGGGCATGGAACTCAGCGAGGCCGACATCCAGGCCGACCTGGACCGCCGCCGCCCCGGCACCAGCCGCCACGTCACACAGCGCAACGAGCCTGACGCAGTGCAGATCCTCTCGGGCGTCTACGAAGGCAAGACCACCGGCACGCCCATCGCGCTGCTGATCCAGAACACCGACCAGCGCAGCAAGGACTACGGGCAGATCGCCCAGCAGTTCCGCCCCGGCCACGCCGACTACACCTACTGGAAGAAGTACGGCATCCGCGACCCGCGCGGCGGCGGGCGCTCATCGGCCCGGCTGACCGCGCCCACCGTAGCCGCCGGCGCGGTCGCCAAGAAGTGGCTGGCCGAGAAGTACGGCATGGTCTTCCGCGGCTGCATGACGCAGATCGGCGAAATCGCCATCCCGTTCGAGAGCTGGGACCACGTGCCCAACAATCCCTTCTTCGCGCCTGTCGCCGACGTGAGCGCGCTGGAGGACTACATGGACCGCCTGCGCAAGGCCGGCGATTCCTGCGGCGCGCGCATCCGCGTTACGGCCACCAAGGTGCCCGTGGGCCTGGGCGAGCCGCTGTACGACAAGCTCGACGCCGAAATCGCCTACGCGATGATGGGCCTCAATGCGGTGAAGGCGGTCGAGATCGGCGCCGGCTTCGACAGCGTCGTGCAGCGCGGCACCACGCACGGCGACTCCATCACGCCCACCGGTTTCCTGAGCAACAACGCAGGCGGCATTCTTGGCGGCATCAGCTCCGGGCAAGACCTGGAAGTCAGCATTGCCATCAAGCCCACCAGCTCGATCATCAGCCCGCGTCAGTCCATCGACATCCACAACAACCCGGTCGAGGTCGTCACCAAGGGCCGCCACGACCCGTGCGTGGGCATCCGCGCGACGCCCATCGCCGAGTCGCTGCTGGCGCTGGTGGTGATGGAGCACGTGCTGCGCAACCGTGCGCAGTGCGGCGACGTGGAACTTCAACAGCAGAACGCGGCCGAGAAGACGGAAGCCTCTTCGCCCAAGGCGTCCTTCCTCTAGTGTCCGCGCCGGCGTCCGTGGCCGCCGGGCGCGGCCATCTGCTGGCGTTCGCTGGCCTGTCGGCCAGCTATTTCGCGCACATCGGTTTCTTCAATCCCTACCTGCCGCTGTGGCTCAAGGACCTGGGGCTGCCGATCTTCACCATCAGCCTGCTGGCCTCGGTGCAGTCGATCACCCGGGTCTTCGCGCCCTATGCCTGGGGTGCGCTGAGCGACCACACCGGGCAGCGCGTGAAGCTGCTTCGCTTCAGCGCGGCGGTGGCGCTGGCCAGCTCTTTCGGGCTCTGGTGGCACGGCGGTGCCTGGTGGCTCGCGCTGGTGCTGCTCGTGATGTTCACGCACACCAGCTCGATGATGTCGCTCACCGAGGCCGCAATGGCACAGCTCGTGGCGGGCGACTGGGGCCGCTACGGGCGCATCCGGCTGTGCGGCTCGGCCGGCTTCCTGGTCACCGTGTTCTTTGCCGGCGAGTGGTTCGAGCGCTTCGGCATGAAGCACTTTCCGGCGTGGGCCGCCGGCACGCTGGCCATCGTGCTGATCGCGACGATGAAGCTGCCCGACCTGCGCGAGCCGCCCGCCGCGCACGACGCCGTCAAGGTGCCCATCGGCCCGGTGCTGCGCAACCCCGCGGTGCGGTGGTTCTTCGCGGCGCTGTTCTTCCAGGTGATGTCGCACTTCTCGGTGTACGCGTTCTTCTCGCTCTACCTCGACTCCATCGGCTACAGCAAGAGCACCATCGGCCTGCTGTGGGCGCTGTCGGTGGTGGCGGAGATCGTGTGGTTCTTCCTGCAGGGCCGGCTGATCGGCCTGCTGCCGATGCCGCGCTGGATGCTGGTGTGCGGCATTGCCGCCGTCGCGCGGCTGGGCCTTACCGCGGGGCTGGGCGGCTTCGTCGCGGCGCTGATCGTGGCGCAGTGGCTGCATGCGCTGAGCTTCGCGGCGCATCACACGACCTGCATCGCGGTGGTGTCGCGCCGCTTTCCCGGCCAGCTGCGCGGGCGCGGACAGGCGCTGTTCACGGTGATCGGCTATGGCTTCGGCGGCGTGCTGGGCGTGCTGCTCGGCGGCGCGGTCGCGCAGGCCTTCGGCTATCGCACGATGTTCACCGCAGCGGCCGCGCTGGCGGTGCTCGGCAGTTTGTGTGCGTGGCGCGTGGTAACGCTGGAACGGGTGGAGCGCGCGGGCCGGGTGTGAGCTGACCGCGCTGGAAAGTGTCATGGGCCTTACATGCCCGCGTCACTGCAGATTTCTACGCTGCGCGCTTCGTCATCTTTTCTCCCAATTTCCCATGTCCGCTTCCGATGAATCGCGCGGTGCGCGCGCACCGCGCATCCTTCCGCCTGTCGAGTCGAATTCCCAAGAACAGGGCAATGCCAGCAGCACTCCGCCGCGCCGCCAGGTGCTCAAGCTCGGCGCGTCGCTTCTGACCGTCGGCGGCAGCGGTGCCTTGCTCGCGGCCTGTGGTGGCGGCGGTGGCGGGGCACCTGTTCTCGGTCCGCTGCCCGCGCCTGCTCCAGCGCCGGCTCCCGCGCCTGCACCGCCGCCACCGGCTGCCGCAGCCAAGATATCCAGCTTCGCGCTCGCCGTGATGCCCGACACGCAGTTCTACGCGCGCTACGCCACCGCGGCCGAGAGCGACCAATACGACAAGCGCTTTGGCAGCGCTCCCTTCGCCGCACAGACGAAATGGATCGCCGCCAATGCGAAGGCTCTGAACATTCCATTCACCGTCCATCTTGGCGACGTGGTCGACCAGGTCGGAAAGCCCGATCAGTGGAAGGTGGCCGATGCCGCCATGAAGGTGCTCGAAGACGCAAAGCTGCCCTACAGCGTGCTGGCCGGCAACCACGACGTGCTCAGAGACATCGACTACAGCATCGACCCCGTGGGCGGCACCGACGCCAACCGCACTCCCGCCAACGAGCCCTACATCCAGTGGTTCGGCGCCGAGCGCGCGAAGAAGCAGGCCACCTTCGGCGCGCGCGACCCGAGCGGCTTCCACGAATACCACGTGTTCGAGGCGCAAGGCCAGAAGTTCATGGTGCTGTCTTTGTCATGGCGCATCTCCGACGCAGGCATTGCCTGGGCCCGCCAGATGATCGCGAAGAACCCGACGCTGCCTGTGATCCTGGTCAACCACCAACTGCTCAACATCGCACCTGACGGCACCAGCCCGCTTGAAACCGACTACGGCAAGATGCTGTGGGAAAAGCTCATCCGCGACAACGACCAGATCTTCATGACGCTCAACGGCCACCACCACGGTGCCGCGCATCTCACCAAGATCAACAACTTCGGCCGCAAGGTCGAGGAGATGGTGGTCGACTACCAGATGGCCTACCAGGGCGGCAATGGCCTGATGCGTCTCTACGAGTTCGACCTGACGAACAAGAAGATCAAGGTGCTGTCGTTCTCGCCCTGGGTGCCGCAGAAGCCCGCAGCCACGTTGAACGCCTTCGACCAGGCGGTGCTCACCACGCCCAACGAGGCCTTCGAGATCGACATGGATTTCGCACAACGCTTCGGCGGGTTCAACAAGAGCTTCGGCACAGGCAGCGCCACCGTCGACGGTTCCCTGGTCGACAAGGCTCGCGCGATGATTCTTGCCAACTACAAGGAACCTGCCACCGTGGAGCAGCGGCCCGCTGCGAACTCGGAGGACTATCCGAAAGTGGCGAACACGCTGGCGCACTGGCGCTTCTTTGGCGGCACCGTCAACCAGCCGGTGCTGCCGGGTACCGTGGTGCCCGACGTCACGGGCAACAACCCGCTGCATCGCGATGCGCTCAACCAGGGCGGCGTAGTGGGAGCCGCGGACGGCGACATCGTCTGGACGGAAGACCGGCACTACCTGTCGGCTGCGCCAGGGTCGGTGCGATTCCTCAACACCAACAAGAACACCCCAAGGCTCAGTTACTTTCTGACCGACGCGGCGGCGCCGATCAATGCCCAGACGCTGGACAACGGATACACCATCGAGGCGTTCATCAAGATCGACAAGAGCTGGACCAGCAACAACCAGGCGTGGATGAACATCATGACGCGCGACGGCCGCCGCGGCGATCTGCCGGGCTTCACGGCGGGCGATGGCGAGTCGCCCCCGATGCTGTTTGCCATATCGAGCCTGCGCGAAGTGCAATGGGAAGTCGTGCCGAGCCCGAGCGCGCCTCCCGACCCCAAGACCAACTGGTCTGGCGAGGTGATCGCAGACCGCTGGGTGCACATCGCGATCGTGAACGACCCGGTGTCCCACGACACCACGATGTACGTGGAAGGAGCGCCGGTGCTGCGCAATGCGACCGCGGCGCGGGGGCTGGCGACGTTGTCGGCCACCTCTGCGTGGGTGGTGGGCGGTGGTTCGTGGGATGGAGCCCGCGCCGATGGCTTCTTCGGGAACATCGGCGAAGTGCGCGTGGTGGCTTCGGCCCTCGCATCTTCGCAATGGCTCACGGCACGCACGCCGGGCTGAGCTGAAATGCGGCGCCGTGCGTTGGACTCCGGTCCTTGCGCATGGCGCTGTTGGCCGTGATGCGGGTGGAGAGGGCGATGCTCGTCAGCCGCCGTTGAAACCATTTATTTACCTGCATCCCGTTATTCGCATTCTTTTCGAATTCTTCGAAGAACAATTTCCCGGTTTTATGAATTGAAGACTTTTCAATTGCCTCTGCCGCTGGCTCCGCAATTAAAATAAGAGCAAATCGTGCAAGGGGAGGTGTATTTGATGTTCAATTTGTTAACGATATTCTTATTAGACGAATTGCAGTTAGGCGATTCGGCTTATAGCCTCTACGCGGCGCCGCAATGAGCAGCCGCCGCGTCACCATCCAGACTCCAGCCGGCGATGCATTGCAGTTCCACCAACTGGTGGGCCGCGAGGCATTGAGCCAGCTCTATGCGTTCGACGTCGACCTGTTCGGCACCAGCAACGCGGTCGATGCCAAGGCGCTCCTGGGCAAGCCTGCGACAGTGGTCGTGGAAACCGAAGGCGGCGTGCGCCATCTCGGCGGCATCGCCACCCGATTCGGCCTGCAGCAGGAAGACGCCCGCCATTCGTTCTACCGGCTGCGCCTGCGTCCGTGGCTGTGGCTGGCCACGCGGCGCAGCGACTTCCGGATCTTCCAGGCCAAGAGCGTGCCCGACATCATCGGAGAGGTCCTGGGGTCTTATGGCTACCCCGTGGAGCAGAAGCTCGCGCGCGGAGACTACCGGCGCTGGGACTACTGCGTGCAGTACCACGAGAGCGACTTCGACTTCATCTCGCGGCTGTGCGAGCTCGAAGGCATCTACTACTACTTCAGGCACGAGGCCTCGCAGCATGTGCTGGTGTTCGCAGACGACATCGCCGGATCGCACGGCCCGCTGCCGGGCGGCGAAGAAGTTCGCTACCACCCGCTGGAAAAGTCGGGCATGGGCCAGCGCGAGCGCATCTACGCGTGGGAGATCGCCGAGGAAGTGCGCTCCGGCCACCACTACAACGACGACTACGACTTCGAGAAGCCCAAGGCCGAGTTGTCCCACCTGCGGCAGATGCCGCCCGGGCACGACCACGACAGCTACGAGAACTACGAATGGCCCGGCGGCTTCACGCAGCACGGAGACGGCGAAACCTACGCCCGCATCCGCAATGAAGAGCAACTGAGCCAGCGCAACCGCGTGACCGGCCGCGCCAACCTGCGCGAGCTGGCCACCGGCCACACGCTGCGACTCACCGGCCATCCGCGCGCCGACCAGAACCGCCAATACCTGCTGTTGAGCGTGAGCTACCACCTGCGGGAGAACCTCCAGGCGAGCGAGGGCGCCGAGGGTGCCGAGGGCTCGGTACAGCTGTTCGCCTTCGACGCTCAGCCCACCAGCTACCCCTGGCGCCCCGTGCGCACCACAACCAAGCCGCGTACGCGCGGCCCGCAGACCGCGATGGTGGCGGGCCCGGCAGGCGAGGAGATCTGGACCGACAAGTACGGGCGCATCAAGGTGCAGTTCCACTGGGACCGCCTCGGCCAGGAGAACGAGCATTCGAGCTGCTGGGTGCGCGTGTCCACCGCGTGGGCGGGCGCCACTTTCGGCATGACCAGCGTGCCGCGCGTCGGCATGGAGGTCATCGTCGACTTCCTCAACGGCGACCCCGACTACCCGATCGTCACCGGTTGCGTGCACAACGCCGACACCATGCCCTCGTGGGAACTGCCGGGGCAGAAGCACCTGTCGGGCATCAGGAGCCGCGAGCTCGGAGGCGGGCGCGGCAACCATCTCGTGCTGGACGACACGCAGGGCAAGATCCAGGCGCAGCTGCGAAGCGACCACCAGGCCAGCCAGCTGAGCGTGGGGCACATCGGGCGCATCGAGGACACCGCCGGGCGCAAGGAGCCGCGAGGGCAGGGGTTCGAACTGCGGACCGACGGGCATGGCGTGGTCCGCTCGGGCAAGGGGCTGCTGGTCACCACCGAGGCGCGCCCGAATGCCCAGGCACATTCCACTGACATGAGCGAGACGGTGGGCCGCCTCACGCAGGCGCGCGATCTGCACGAGGGCCTGAGCGGCGTTGCGCAGGGCGCGCAGGCTCATGAAACCGGCGACCAGGACGAAGTCACCGCGAGCCTCAAGGAGCAGAACGACGCCATCAAGGGACAGGGCGGCAACCGCGAGCAGGGCGAGTTCCCCGAGTTCCAGGAAGCGCACATGACCCTGGCCAGCGCCAAGGGCCTGCAGACCGTGGCGCAGGGCTCGACCCACATCGTGAGCAACGAGCACACCGCGCTCACCAGCGGCGGCCACACGAGCGTGAGCGCGGGCAAGAGCCTTCTGGTGAGCGTGCAGAGCGCGATCCGCATGTTCGCCTCCAAGGCCGGTATGCGGCTCGTGGCGGCCGGTGCCGACATCGACATCAAGGCGCTGAAGGACAGCGTCAACGTGCTGGCCAAGCTCAACATCACGCAGACGGCCAACAAGATCACCATCCACGCGAAGGAAGAAGTGGTCATCAACGGCGGCTCCAGCTACAGCCGCTGGAGCTCCGGCGGGATCGAGCACGGCACGGCCGGCACCTGGCGCGAGCACGCTTCGGTGCACAGCCTCGTCGGGCCGGCCAACGATGGCAAGCCCGCGCTGCCCAATCCGCCGCCGCTGCCCAAGGGGCAGCTCGACCTCTATCACCAGTACATCAAGCCGACCGGCGAAAAGCGCCAGGGCGTGGCGCAGGGCGACTTCACGGTGGTCGATTCGGAAGGCGGCACGCACGCTGGCACCTTCGACCGCAACGGCTTCGCGACCGTGTCGGGCCTGCCCATCGGCACCGCCAAGGTCACGTTCGGCAAGGACCCGCGCGACCCGTGGGACGAAGGCAGCTACTACGGAACGCCCGAGGACTGGAAGGCGAAAGCGGCGACCGGCGCGGCCGCAGGCGGAGCGGGCGGAGGCGTATCAGGCATTTCGGGCATCTCCGGCCTCGTGGGCAACGCCGCCGGATTGGCTGGCTCTGCAGGCGGTGCCGCAGGCGCCCTCGCAGGCGTGGCCGGCATGGGCAGCAAAGCGGCGAGCGCGCTGAGCCAGGTCACGCAAGCGGCCGGTGTCGCGCAGCAGGCCGTGGGCGCGGCGCAGGCGATCCAGCAGGGCGGTGCCAAGGCGCTGCTCGGCCAGGCGAGCCAGGCGGCGACCGGCATGGCGATCCAGGCGGCGGGCGCCAAGCTCGGCCCGATGGGCGTGCCGATCACCGGCGTGATGAGCGGCGTTGCTTCCGGCGGAATCAAGCCGCCGGGCATCGCCACGGCAGCTGCGAACCCTGCCTCCACCGGCAGAACGCCGGGCTTCGCAGGCTGACCCTGCCCGGCCGCCCGCGGGGCCATCGAACCTGAAACGAGAGCGCGAGAGAAAAAGAAAAATGGCAGAACAGGAAGCGGCATCGAAGCCGCAGGCAACCGAGCGCGAACCCCAGACGGCGGTGGCGCCGCTGAACACGATCGTGAAGGAGGACGTCGCGGCTGCGAGCAAGGCGGTGGACGACTGGCTGCGTTCGTTCAGCGGCG